>CBDHDM010000066.1:0-170218 GCA_965261315.1 Endozoicomonas sp.
TTGAGGGAAGCTCTTTTTTGGGTAAGGCGGGCAGTGTTGTGGCTAAGGTCAGAGCCTTGGTCAGAGTGTGTCTTTCAACTTGCGGCCATTTTTGCTTTTTCAGAAGCTGAAGATAGCTTTTCTTCAGCTCTTCAATACCGTTATCTGTTTCTACAGGCTGGCTCCTTGTTTGGCATTCAGGATTTGGAGCTGTTGCTTCTTTATTTTCAGTGGCCAACGCTGCTTGCCAGCATTTTCTTTTTTCATGCTGACTAACCACTATGGAGTCGATGGCTTTTAGGAAGTCGGTGAATGAGGTGAATCCAAAGGCTTTTTCATTAAAGGCACTGTCTATTGAAATTAGCCGATTTTTCAAAACAGAGCAGTCTGCGGCACCATCAAATGTTTTGAGAGTACTGATGGTTAGCTTTATCGCTTTTTTCATTTCTTCAGAACGGGTATCTTCATCCAGGCTTTCTGGTGCATCGGTAAAGATATAGCGGGTACAAGAGGTTTTCACTGACTCGCTAAGAGGAGATCTTGGGCCAACACCAATGACCTCTTTGCCCATTTCCCGTAATCTTCTGAATAGCGGTGAAAAGTCGGAGTCGCCAGTAGCGAGTACAAACCATTCCACGTCGGCCAGTCTAAGAGCGCTCTCCATCACATCCACAGTGAGCTGAATGTCTGATGAATTTTTGCCGGCTACAGGGTGATAGTTGTGCATCAGCTCAAAGCCCTGGCGGTTCAGGTCTGCCTGAAAACCCTGAATGTTAGGAGTGTTCCAGTTGCCATAGGCTTTGCGAACAATAAGCTGGCCGGTTGAACTCAGCTCTGTGACCAGTTTTTCAGGTCCTTTTTCCTTGAGCCAATGAGTCAGGTTCTCTACATCAATAAATACGGCGATCTTTGAGCGGCTCATGTTGAGCAGTCATCCTTGTTGAATATTGGTGTTATTGAGTTGAGGGAAGTATATGTCTGGAGTTGTTTTGATGGGTAGTCATCTGACCTAATTGTTCTTTTCCCTGTCTTTCAATATCTGCTCATCATTTGGATCTATACGATTCATGTCTTCCAGCTCAGTACCTTCAAAAAGTGATTGTGGTGAAATACTCAATGTGTTGCAAATCTGCCAGATCGTTCCAAGGGTTGGATTCCCTTCATTGAGAATTTTGAACAGCTGTTGAGGAGTTATGAGTAGCAGTCTGGCTAGTTCTGACTGAGTCATAAATGAGCCGGGTCTTTCTGTTGAGGGTGTTTTTTTTAATGCTGAAATGAGGTTGCTGCGAACGGTTTTGATGAACCTACTCTTGCCTGGCTGGTCAATATTCATACAGGGTCTATACTTTCAGCATAAAAGCTGAAAGTTATATTTATTAAAGACATTAAGTCCATTTACCTAACATTTACACTTTAGGTGGAGTTTACTGTCTTTATATACAGTGAATGTGTAACTTGCTGTTTTTGTTGTTAAAAAAAATTAACGTATGGGCTAATAGCCCATATTAACATCTGCTTGATTTTAAAGTCAAACTTCTGTTTTGAAAAAAGGCAGTTGAGATGATTTTAAAAAAAGTGAAATCTGAAAAACAGGATATCAAAAATAAAAAATAGGAGTCTGCGTTGCTATCAGATGAAGAAATACTGTTGTATTGCAAGTCGAGAGGTGTGACTGAATCCGGGTTGGCGATGGTAGCGCTTATCCTGTCTTCCGATCCTGCTCGGACTGTCAAAAGCAACGCATACACCACATCTGGACGATTTGTCAGCCATAAGAATGGAATGATCATCCAGTTTGAGAGTCTTCACGTTGAGCTGTCGTATTTGCTGTTGGCTGAAATTAATCCTGACATCACTCTCTTCAGGTGCCAGCCTCGTAAATTCAAAATCAAGGCTCCTGATAAAAATGGAGTGTTGAGACCAATTGACTACACCCCCGATTTTTTTGTGATCAGTAAAGACTTTATTGGTTTCATTCAGTGTAAGGACTCTGATGAAACAATGATTAAGCTTAGTCAAAAGCATCCGGGACGTTATCAGCTGGAAGATGGCGACTGGATGTATCCTGCCATTGATGAAGATCTTGAAGGCACTGGTCTTGGTCATAAGTTCTTCATCAGGAACCGTGAGAAAACTATTAGAATTGATAACGCCTGTCATGTTGCTGATTTTATAAGAGGACGATCATCAGCGGTTGATGAGGAACGACAGGAAGCTGTGCTTAAAACTGTTCGTAAGCAGCAAGTGATCTCGGTATCAGATCTTCTGGGTTATCACGATTCAGTTAAGGTTGAAGACATTTTATGGATGGTTGGGCAGGGACGATTGCTTGCAGATTTGGATAATGAGCGTTTATCAAGGCCTGCTAAGTGCCATTTGTTTGCTTCTGATGAGGTGAAAAGAAGTTTCATTAACAAGCAAAGATCGATGGTTGCTTCTGACCTGTTGTTTTCGAATGTCCATGAAATAAAAGTTGGTAACCAATACCGTCATGGTGATAGCTATTGGAAGGTGCTGTCTCTTGATGCCCCCAGCAACTCTGTCATGGTTGAAGTGGCTACTGGTAATGATCAGCCTCGTATGGACCATTATTCATATAGCAATTTTACCCTTCAGGTGAAGACCGGAGTCCTGCGCCAGGTATACGAGGCCGATCAGGCGAGTGTTCACCGTCAATACTTAAGGGGGTATTCTCCCGAGACAATTACCAAAGCTAATCAGCGTATGGAGGTAATTGTTCAGTTAGAAGAAAAACGTATGCGACCAAGAGAGGCGGCAGCTTCTATGGGTGTAAGTCGTGAAACTGTACGTAATTACCATAAGCGCTATAAAAAGGCACAGATAAGGTTCGGCTGTGGTTATTACGGCCTGTTGGATGATGATGCTGGCAAGGGTAATCGATCGAAGAGGATTTCTGAGCAGACTGAGGAGCTAATTGAAAAGTATATTGAGACCGAATTCAAAACGCCCACGGTTAAAAATGTCAGTGATGTTCATGCGAGCTTTGATGCTGAGTGTGCGGAGTTAGGTATTGGTACTGTTTGTCTGGAAACATTCAGGCAGAGAATTCTTGCTCATCAACCGCATGAATTAGCACAGCCTCGTCATGGCTCAAAAGCTGCCAATAATTTGCGGCCGGGTCTGGATCCCTCAATTGATACTTCTGATCCTCATGGTGAACGAGCCTTTCAGAGAGCGCATACCGATCATACCTTGATTGACCTGTCTACTTTGAGAGTTCTGAGTGCTGAAGAGGCCAGAGAACATATCAAAGCAAAGAAAAAAAATGTGAATCGAATCTGGCTGACGTTAATGATTGATGCCTATTGTCGTGCACCTCTAGGGGTGTACCTGTCTTTTGATAATCCGTCACGAGCCAGTTTGATGATGGTGGTTAGAGATTGTGTGCGACGTAACGGGCGGCTCCCTGAAGAGCTGGTAGTGGATGGTGGAGCTGAGTTTAAAAGCGTGTACTTCCAGAAACTTTGTGCCCGATATGGCATAACAATCATAGATCGAACAGGTAAGGCGAAAGTCGGTTCGTTGATTGAGCGGATGTTCGGCACTCTTAATACCTCCTTTTTTTATAAAATGGAGGGCAATACACAGAATACCAGAAATGTTCGCCAGATGAGCAAAGAGGTTAATCCTTATCGATTGGCCCTTTGGAATATCAAGAGGCTTAAAGAAGCACTCGAGCGTTTTCTTTTTCAGCTCTATATAAACCAAACTCATAGTGCCATGGGGATTTCTCCAGCCACAGCTCTAAGTGAGAGTATTGAAAAACATGGCGTCAGAGATGTCAGGAATATTGAATACAGTGAAGAATTCCTAGCGTTGACACTCATTGAAGACAGTCAGCTGATGCGAAAAATTCTGGTTAGCAGAGGGGTGAAATTTAATAACAAGCTCTTTTCGCATGAGAAGCTTAATGATCCCAAGTGGGTTGGGAAGAGTGTCCCGATTCGTTATGACCCAATGGATAATAGCTATATCGCGGTCTGTTTAGGGGCGGAATGGGACAAATGCTTGCCCGTCGCCGTGAGCAGGAAGATAAATATCACGATGTTTTTTCTCGTGAAGAGATCAGTGCTGCACGTTTCTTTCAGACGAAATCTGCAAATGATGTCGTAGAAAGTCATCAGGCCGCTCAGTCCCTTGTGAATGACAAAGAGGCTCAGCTGAAGGGGGAGATTGAGCGTGAAGCTGAGGTTGTTGTTCAGACTGAATTAAAACCCTCAAAAGGGTTGTTCAATAAGAAGATGGATCCATCAAGCCATAAACCGGAGAAATTTTAATGGCAAAGAAAGCTGCTTTATCACCTAAGTGTGCTGTCCCTGAAAGTATTCTTGCCAGCGATTCGCAGAGTAAGAAAAATTACTTCAAAACGGAGGGTATTGTCACTCATCCAAGATTGATGGAGGTGTCAGAAGCGTTGGACCTGGCTTTGGCATCTGATGCAAATCAGATCATCCTTATCCCAGGTGCTACCGGGGTCGGTAAATCAATGGTGCATCGCAGGAAGTATGAAAAGCTGGAAGCTCATTATGCAGCGACCCTGGAGGAGAATTGCCCAGAAATACCGGTATTGTATGAAGAGGTGAGAAGTCCTCGCAGTAAGAAGTTCGAGTGGGGCGCTTTTGCCAGATCGATTCTGATTCAGTGTGTCGATATTGGTATGACCAGACGGAATTTGATGCTGAGTGACAGCTCAAAATTTCCCATAAAAGAAGTGCAGAAAGTACTTGCCCGCAAAAACTCGGAGCAGGAGTTGATGAGTGCGATGGAGGAGGCGATTGAGTCTCGCCAGGTGCGCTATTTGTTTGTAGATGAGGCGCACCATTTTCTCCTGAGTTGTAGGGATGAGTACCTCATGAATCTCTATATGGAAACCCTGAAGTCCATCTCCAATAAGGGGGAGGTCAAGCTGGTTTTGGATGGGAATTATGAATTATTGAGGTTTCTGGAAGGAAGTGGGCAGCTTGCCAGGCGAACCAAGGTCATTAATTTTTCACCTTACCTTGCCAGTTCAAGCAGCGATATTGAAGCGTTTGAAGAAGCATTTCTTTCTTTGTTTGCTTTTTATCCGGCGAAATTATCCGACGGTGTTATGGGTAGGCTGGGAAACCTGTTTGTTGGTTCCTGTGGCTGTGTGGGGATATTGAAGCAGTGGATGGAGAGAGCGCTCAACCGTGCGCTTAACGACAACAGAGATTATGTCAGCTGGGAAGATTTTGAGGTAGAGCGCTTGGAGCCAATGGCGCTTAAGCGCATTGCCAAAGATATCAGGGCGGGTGAGGATTTGATCAATTCGGTAAGTATGGATGAGGTTTGGAGTATTCTGATGGGGGGCTCAGAGGGAAAGTCGAAACAAGGCTCAAGAAAACCCGGTGAGCGCAGACCTGGCAGGGATAAGGTGGCGTAAGGAGATATCTAATTCATGAAGACTTCGAGCAGTCGTTTAATTCCAGTTAAAGGGATATCAGTAGGGGCTCTTTTGGTTGAGGCGCTGAGTAGTCTGGTCAACCGGGTTTCTGTGAAAAACTTTTGTAGTCCCAGGTTTTTCATTGATTTTGTGCTAAATCCTGAGGCGGGTTTTGGGGCTGCCCGGAACTCGTTATTTGCCAGGGATGGGCTTTCGGTGCTCAATAGTTACCGGGGGCATGCCAAAAAATACGGTGAGGCTCTATCGAGGCTCACTGGTATGAAGGGGTTGGAGCAACACACGATGATGCCGTTCAGGGAGTTGTTCGACTCAATGGGTAAAGGTGTTATCCGGCATAAAAAGCATTGGTGCCCTGAGTGTTATCTGGATGCTATGCGACAATCGATGCCTGTTTATGATCCATTGATTTTCTGCCTGATGGAGGTAAAAAGCTGTCCTGTTCATCAGTTGGCGCTCGTGAGTCAATGCCCGGATTGTGGTGCTACCCAGCAAGCGCTACCTTCATCAAGAAAAATTGGTTGGTGTACCCAGTGCGGTGGTTTTCTCGGTTATATAGGGGGTGAAGCGAGAGAGGTGACTTTCAGGGAGCAATATTTTTATGACCTTTTTGAGTGCCGTTATCAGCTGCCGGGTATTGGTGTCTGTCAGGCATTTAAAGATGGAATGATGAAGGTCGTCAAACGTTCCGGGTGTGGGACGGTGAAAAAGTTAACTGAAGCTGTCTGTTTTTCGGATAGAACGATAGCACAATGGCTGTCTGGTCGCTATCGACCGACCCTTACCAGTTTTCTTGATTTTTGCCTGGCAGTGAATGTTTTGCCGTCACAGTTACTGCTGAATCATCAGGATATTGCACCGCAGCTGACTGAGGCCAGATTAACTGTTCGAAAAGTGTTTAGCTCGTCACTAGAGATGGAGGAGATTGAAAAACGACTTCAGATCTATGCTTTATCAGAAGAAATTACGCCATTGCCGGAAATTGCCAGCAAGCTGGAGGTGGGTGTTAGTTTTCTTTCTTATCATTTTCCTGAATTGACTCGTGCTCTGGTGCAAAAGAATCAGAGCTTGCGAAAGGTAGAGAGTGATAAGCGATACCATCAATTTACTGACCAGATATCGAAAACCATCGCAGGTCTCGAGAAGGAAGGAGTTGTGCCCAGTTATAATAAAGTCAGGTGTCGTATGGTTGAGTATCATGGATTTCGATACAAAGATTTCACTCGATTATGGGGGCAGGCCATGAAGGAGTGGCAAGACAGTTAAGCTCATATCTCTCCTCTGAGCGTTTCTTTTCACCTTCCTCAATTTTTTTAAAGAAAATCTCATCAAGCATTCATATTTGAGTGCTTTTTTTGTGCGCCTAAAATTTTCATTGGTATCTCAGGGTGAAATTCATCACGGAAAAACCAGCATAAATATCGTGAAAGTTCCCAGCATAAAGTTTGTGAAAGTGCAGGTATGAGAAGATGAAAGTTCAAGCGAACCAGCAAATAGTTACCGAAAGTTCAAGAATTCAGGAGGGGGATTTGGTGGTTACCACCATAAAGACAAAAAAAGAGAAATTTTTGCTAGGAGTCACAACAGATAGTGACAAAAATTTGTAGTTTGGTACCGGTGGGCGGACTCGAACCGCCACGCTCGTTAAAGCGGGGGATTTTGAATCCCCTATGTCTACCAATTCCATCACACCGGCAGGGTTTTCTCTAGCAGAGAGTTGTGCTGCTGAGCTTATGTCATCTGTTCGCTGATTTCAAAACATTTTCTCATCGAGTGAATCGTTAAGATGCTTTGGCGAAATGACCTTGGCTCAAGTGCGGCGAAGTATATCAAAGAGATTATTGATATCAAGCGGTTATTGAGCAGTGAAGTCAAAAAAGTAAGGTAAGTCCGTAACTTCTCATGGGATAGTCCTCCTGACACCTCTCTCTTTTTGCAGTATCCTTCGATGCTTTTTATAGCGACAGATTTTCCTGATTTTTCCATCTCCTATATAGCAAGGGGTGGTTTGCAGACGGAAATGAAGTAACTGCCCACCGGATTGTCCATGCAAGTCAGTGATTTTGATTTTGATCTGCCCGATGAGCAGATTGCCCGGTTTCCTGCGGAAGATAGAACAGGGAGCCGCCTGCTGTGCCTTGATGGCAATAGCGGTGAGATTGAGCATCAGCAGTTTTCGGATATAGAAAGCCTTCTTGAGCCGGGTGATCTGCTGGTGCTGAACAATACCCGTGTTATTCCTGCCCGCATGTATGGGCAAAAGGAGACAGGTGGCAAGATTGAAGTACTGATTGAACGGGTGGTAGAAGATAACCTGGCATTGGCCCAGGTGCGGGCCAGTAAGTCGCCAAAGCCTGGTTCTGTTCTGTTACTGGCCGATGGTGCTATTCGGGTTGTGGTAGAAGGGCGCCAGGACTTTTTGTTTATTCTTCGTTTTGAAACATCTGTGTTGCCTTTGTTGCTCGAACACGGTCATATGCCATTGCCGCCTTATATTGATCGTGAAGATGGTGATAGTGACCGTTTGCGCTATCAAACCGTTTTTGCCGCAAGGGATGGTGCAGTGGCTGCGCCAACAGCGGGTCTTCATTTTGATGAAGCTCTGCTGGCGCGCCTTGAGGCGAAAGGTGTCAGGAAAGTCTTTGTTACGCTTCATGTGGGCTCTGGCACCTATCAGCCGGTTCGGGTTGATAAGATTGAAGACCATGTGATGCATGCGGAGTACATCGAGGTTTCTGAGGAAGTCTGCCAGGCGGTAAGGGAGACACGTGTTCGAGGTAATCGTGTGGTGGCTGTGGGAACCACGTCTGTTCGCAGTCTTGAGTCTGCCTCTGTCTCCGGTGAGATTGAGCCATTCCAGGGTGATTCCAAAATTTTTATCTATCCCGGCTATGAGTTTCGCAGTGTGGATTTGATGGTGACTAACTTCCATCTTCCGCAGTCCACCTTATTAATGCTGGTCAGTGCTTTCGCCGGACGAGAGCATGTACTGGATGCTTATAAAGAAGCGGTTGAACAAAAGTATCGTTTCTTCAGTTATGGCGATGCCATGCTGCTGACTCGTAAAACTGACTGAGAAAGAAAGAGCTAAACAGAATTCATGACCAGAGAATGCTTTATGAAATTTGATCAGCTGGCAACCGACGGCAAAGCACGTCGTGGTCGGCTGACGTTTCCACGCGGAACTGTTGAAACCCCATGTTTCATGCCGGTGGGTACCTATGGCACGGTAAAAGGTATGTTGCCACGGGACATTAAAGAGATTGGTGCAGAAATTATTCTGGGCAATACGTTTCATCTGATGCTTCGTCCCGGCACTGAAATTATTCAGAAACACGGCGATTTGCATGATTTTAATCAGTGGCATGGTCCGATCCTGACGGACTCGGGTGGCTTCCAGGTATTCAGTCTGGGCAAGTTGCGCAAGATCACAGAAGAGGGGGTTTCATTTCAGTCACCGGTGGATGGCTCGAAGGTTTTCCTGAACCCTGAAATCTCCATGCAGGTTCAGAAGGAGCTGGGTTCTGATATCGTCATGATTTTCGACGAATGTACACCTGGCGATGCGACTGAAGAGCAGGCTCGCACTTCCATGGAGCTCTCTCTGCGCTGGGCCGCTCGTTCCAAGGCTGCTCATGGCGATAGTCCATCCGCACTGTTTGGTATTATTCAGGGCGGTATGTTTGAAGAGTTGCGGGATGTTTCGCTGGCAGGGTTGACTGAGGTCGGGTTTGACGGTTATGCCATCGGTGGTTTGTCGGTGGGGGAGAGTAAAGAGGATATGATGCGTATCCTTTCTCACATTACGCATAAAATCCCTGAAGACCATCCCCGTTATCTGATGGGCGTCGGCAAACCGGAAGATATCGTTGAGGCGGTGCGTCGTGGTGTTGACATGTTTGATTGTGTTATGCCAACCCGTAATGCCCGCAATGGTCACCTGTTTGTGGATGAGGGCGTTATCAAGATTCGTAATTCGGCTCACAAGAAAGATGAGCGTCCGCTTGAAGCGCATTGTGATTGCTATACTTGCCAGAATTTCAGTCGCTCCTATCTTCACCACCTGGACAAATGTGGTGAGATTCTTGGCTCCATGCTCAATACCATTCATAACTTGCGTTATTATCAGCGAGTGATGGAAGGGCTGAGGTCTGCGATTGAGCAAGGCAAGCTGGATGAATTTGTGGTTGAGTTTTACCAGAAGCGCGGACAGGACATTCCCGATTGGGGATGAGGCCTGTGTAGCGATGCTGGGCAAGGTCCTCTGAGAGTTGGGGCTTGATATTCTTGAAACAGTCCCAATAACAGAACGGTTACAAACGTCTGAATCCATCTCCCAATCCTGAAGTATCCCTCCGTTGATGGCTTCATGGTCGGGTACTGATGCGTTTTTTTGCAAAGTGGATGGTTCCGGGCTGGTTATTTTTCAGGTAAATTGCTGCGTCAACAGTAATAACACGATTAGGAGTATTGGAATGATTCCATTCATCAGTCAGGCTCAAGCTGCTGAAGAGAGTGGTGTAGCTGCCGCTGTCGGTGGTCCGGGAATGATCGGTCAGCTGGTTATGCTGGGCGGCTTTGTACTGATTTTCTGGTTGCTGATCTGGCGCCCACAGAGTAAGCGTGCCAAAGAGCACAAGAACTTGATTTCCGGGCTTACCAAGGGCGATGAAGCAGTAACAACCGGTGGTATTCTGGGCAAAGTGACCCATGTTACTGACGAGTTTGTCACTCTGCAGGTTGCGGATAATATGGAACTGAATTTCCAGAAAGGTTCCATCGCAGCTACTTTGCCTAAAGGTACCATTAAGGCGATCAAATAAGATTTCCGAATGTGATGGCAGGCAGACAGCTTTTTTCGGGCTGTTTGTCTGGCGAAACGGATTGTGCCAAAAGTCGTATAATAATGCCGCTATGGCGCTTCACTATTAAATCAGGAACCGGTGAGCCATGCTCAATCGCTATCCATTGTGGAAATACCTGCTGATTCTGGTCGTCGTAGGTCTCGGGTTTTTCTATGCCCTTCCCAATCTTTATCCCGCAGACCCCGCTGTACAGGTGACTGGTGCCAGCTCGTCCAGAGTGATGGATGAGCGTGTTCAGCAGCGTGCTGAAAAGGCTCTGTCAGCTGCCAGTGTTGATGTTAAGTCCGTTGAACTTGACGATAATGCACTGTTGATTCGACTGAATCGAGCTGACCAGCAGCAGCTGTCCAAGTCGCTGATTAAAGAAGCGCTCGGGGATGACTTTATTGTTGCCATCAACCTGGCACAGACAACACCGGGATGGTTGACCTCCATTGGTGCTTACCCAATGAAGTTGGGGCTTGATCTTTCCGGTGGCGTTCACTTTTTGCTGGAAGTGGATACTGCAAAAGCCCTTCAGCTGAAAATGGATATTGCTACGTCTGAAATTCGTTCTTCCCTGCGTAAAGATAAGCTTCGTTATCGTACTATGCCTGAACGTCAGGATGGTGCACGACAAATGGCATTTAATGATGCCCAGTCCCGTGATAAGGCTGCTCGTCTGATCAGTAAGGATTTTCCGGACCTGACGGTAGAAGATTCTGAAATTAATGGTCGCTCTATCCTTTCTTACCGTTATTCTGAAACAGCCATTAAAGAGATTGAAGATTATGCGGTGCGTCAGAACCTGACAACGGTGCGTAATCGTGTGAATGAGCTGGGTGTGTCCGAGCCTCTGGTTCAGCGCCAGGGCAGGAACGGTATTGTTGTCGAGCTGCCTGGTGTTCAGGATACCGCAGAAGCCAAGCGTATCCTGGGTAAAACGGCTAACCTGCAGTTCCGTCTGGAAGCGTTGCCCAGTGCCTCCAGAGCCAGTACTGAATCATTCAGTTTCCGGGATTCCCGTCGTCCGCCTGTTGATCTTGAGCGGGACATCATTATTACCGGTGATCAGGTATCCAGCGCTCAATCCAACTTTGATACCCAGACCGGGCAGCCTCAGGTCAATATCAATCTGGACAGCCATGGCGGTACTGTCATGAATCGTTCCACGCGTAATAATGTTGGCCGTGCCATGGCGGTTATCTTTATTGAGCAGAAGCCTGTCACCAAGACAGTCACCAAAATGGTTGATGGCAAGCCGGTTAAGGAAACGACCCAAAGCTTCCAGCAGGAAGAGAGTATTATCAGTCTGGCGACGATTCAGAGTGCCCTGGGTAATCAGTTCCGTATTACTGGTTTGAACTCTTCAGCTGAAGCATCTGAATTGGCGTTGCTGCTGAGAGCTGGTTCTCTGGCTGCGCCCATGTATTTCGCGGAAGAGAGAACCGTTGGGCCAAGTCTGGGTGCGGAAAATATTCAGATGGGTGTTCACTCTACCCTGATTGGTTTTGCTCTGTTGACCATCTTTATGCTGGTGGTTTACCGGGTGTTTGGTTTGCTGGCGAATATTGCGCTATCAATCAACCTTGTCCTGCTGGTCGCTGTGATGAGCCTGTTTGGCGCAACGCTGACCATGCCGGGTATTGCTGGTATTGTTTTGACCCTGGGTATGGCGGTAGATGCCAATGTACTGATTTTCTCTCGTATCCGTGAGGAAATTCGGGGTGGTCGCCCTATTCAGCGTGCGATTCATGATGGTTTTGACCGGGCGTTTGTTTCCATTTTTGATGGTAATATCACAACGCTGCTGGTGGGCATTATTCTCTTTGCAGTGGGTACCGGTCCAATTAAAGGGTTTGCGGTCACGCTGTGTATTGGTATTTTGACGTCCATGTTCACCGCCATTGTCTTCACGCGTGCTCTGGTTAACCTGACCCACGGCGGTCGTAACCTGAAGAAACTGTATATTTGAGGTGGCAGTGATGAATGATTTAAAAGTCATAAATTTCATGCGACTGCGCTCCTATGCTTCGGTGCTGTCGCTGATCTTGATGCTGGGCTCAATGGGAGCGCTCGCAGTTAAGGGTATTAACTGGGGGCTTGATTTTACCGGTGGCACGTTGATTGAGCTGGTTTATGATCAGCCGGTAAAAACTTCTGAGATTCGTGAGCAGCTGGCAACGGCTGGTTACGAGAACGTTGTCGTTCAGGAGTTTGGTTCCGCAGAGGATATCCTGGTTCGAATTCCTGGTGATGATCCAAAAATGGGGGCAGAGGTTGCCGGCCTGTTAGGTCAAAACTACGAGGGCAGTGTTGAAGCTGTCCGGGTTGAGTTTGTTGGACCACAGGTTGGTGAAAGGTTACGTGAGCAGGGTGGTCTGGGTATGCTGTTTGCCATGCTCCTGATTACGCTCTACATCGCTTTCCGTTTTCAGTTCAAATTTTCCATTGGTGCAATCCTCTCGCTGGCGCACGATGTGATCTTTACGCTCGGCCTGTTTGCGCTTCTGGGGTTGCAGTTTGACCTTACGGTTATGGCAGCTCTGCTTGCGGTTATCGGTTACTCGCTCAACGATACGATTATTGTCTACGATCGAATTCGTGAGAATTTCCGCAAGCTGAGAAAGGGTGATGCAGAAGAAGTTATTAATGTCTCGTTGACCCAGACACTGGGTCGTACACTGGCAACTTCTGGTACCACCTTGATGGTGCTGTTGGCATTGTTCCTGTTCGGTGGTGATATGATTCACAACTTTGCCATGGCATTGATTGTGGGTGTGGGTGTGGGTACCTATTCCTCCATCTATATTGCTTCCAATATGCTTATCTATATGAAGATCAGCAGGGAAGACCTTGTTGTTCCTGTTAAGGAAAATGATGAGCTTGATTTAATTCCTTGATCGTTTTTTGAGTAGATGTAAAGTTGCAGGGTTCTGGATGAATATTCAGAACCTTTTTTTTATTTTTGGTATTTATGATAATCGATCGAAAATGAAAGGTAGGCTTTTGTTCTACTGGAATGGCTTTCATTAAATTAATTCACAATATTTGTTCAGTCTAGTCTGTAGGCATCCTATTATGTACCCTCAACAGGGTTATTTGTGCGGTGAGTGTTTGTTATGAATATTTCTGGATCAGAAGGGAGTCAACTTACAATTAATCTGCATAGTAAAGGAAATAATGCAGAAAATGCAGAAGGTGAAGAGGCGCAGGGTGGAAGATATGTGCCGAATGATGCCGGGTCAGAAGATTTTTCAGCGAGACCTCTTAGTACATACAATATTACTCCATTAATTCAAAATGACGATAATCAATTTGATTTTTATAAGTCATTGCTTGTTAGTGCATTAGGAGCGAAACCATCTTCGGAAGTTCTAACTACAGTCAGTGAATATATCGAGAGAATTTGCCAGTTAAGTGTTTCAGGACAAAAAGAAAATGAATTGAAGTGTTTGAAAAAGGAAGTGATGTGTTTTTTTCAGCATTACCTTGATGAAAAAATGGAGAAGCTTTTCGAAAGACTAAAACAATGTTTTAAATCAAAAGGTGGTTCTCATAAGGTGCTTGATGGATTTATTTCCAATTTTGATGAAAAGTTCTCAAGTTATTCAGACTCGATGAAGGATGTGCTATGGAAAGTAAGTTTGGGAAGATTGAAAACGACATACAATGCAGGAAAATTAAAAATGTTAATCGAGCGCTTGAATGATCAGGCTGGAAAAACTCAGTTCACTGGGAAGGGGTTCGAGTTAGAGGCTCAGGTTAAAGAGTGTGTTCATGTTGGAGAGATGATTATCAAGAAGATAGAAGCCGAGGGGGCTGGCTCTGCACGCCTTTCAGTTGTTGAAAATTTTTTGAATCGATTGAATGTTATTATTGATCGTTCGGTAAAATTGTCTGATGAGCATGTGTCGGTGTGCAAATCAGCGTTAAAATCAGTTGGTAATGTGTTTGTTTCAGGAATTGATGGGGGGCAAAGCTCAATTCCAGAATACGAGAGCTTGTTGGTGGGTGCTATTTTAAATGCTCGTTATCAGGCAGCAAGGGAACGGTATCCGAACAGAGTTCCAGAGAAACCTCCAGAAGAATGGACTCAAGGTGATTTTATTAGTTTTGTCCGTTTTTTCTCTGCTACCAAAGAGTGGAGAATTAACTTCTCTCGAGAGTTTAAGGATAAGTTTTTCAAATTATTCCATGAGGGCAGAGTAGGTGTAGAATTCCCTCGAGGGTATGGGTATTTTGATGGTGATAAAGGAGTTGGCAATTGGAGTGATGATGAAGAAGATGTTTCTGTTGAATTGCCTTATCCTTATATGGATGAGGGTCAATTATTTGCGAAATTTCAGGCGGTTGCGAAAACAGAAGTGATGGCTTTGTATTATGGTAAATCTGAAGACCAATACTGGAGTCGGATGGTTGAAAGTATTCGAGGTAAGAGGATATTGGATTATTACAATGCCAGGCGCTGTATTTCTGTTCTTGCTTCTAGTTCAGCTGTGTTTCGCAGGCAAGTGATCAGAAATTTTTTAGATACTGGTGAGGGTGAAAAAAAAATTGATAATAGAGTTAGAGCAATATTGAGCTCAATGTCGCGTCATAATATTGATGAAGTCACTATTTATCAGAGTAGCAACGAGAATAAAGCAAGTTTTATTCTTTGGTCTAAAGGTGTTCAGGTGCATATTGTTAAAGTGCCGATTCTGTCAGCTGATGGTATTCCCATAAACTCTGTTGCTGTAGAGCTGCAACTTTTGTTGCCGGGAGGGGAGGAAGCCATGAAAGATTTTTATGTTGCTGCCGGTTATCGGGCGAAGTCACTGGAGTACTTCAAGCCAGCCGGGAAGCTTGAGTTCCATTGACAGGGACAGGGGGGGGGGCAATTTGTTTGTACTATACCTGTCCAGTTTGAAACCGTGGATTTTTCCTATAAGTCAGCAATGCTGTACTCATCATGGATGGGTTTTACAAAATCCACGTTTTCTAGATGGTTGCAGTTTAGTTTGTTGACTGAATCAGATTATTATTTTTTTCAATCAGTAGCGGAACATGCCTTCAGTAACAAAAGGTCTGATGCGTTTCAGTACTTCCTTAAAGCAGCCACTGTTACCAGCAACGATCTGGTTGTTCTTCATGTAGGTGTGCCCACCTCTGAAGTCGCCAACCAGGCCGCCTGATTCTTGAACCATCAGTATGCCGGCTGCCATGTCGTAGTCTTGCAGTCCGATTTCCCAGAATGCATCCAGGCGGCCAGCGGCAACATAAGCGAGATCCAGTGCTGCGGATCCGGCACGGCGAATACCTGCAGTATCTCCGAGTAGTGATCTCATCATGTTGAGGTAACTGTCCAGATGGTTGATGCCGGGATTCATAAATGGAATGCCAGTACCAATCAGGGCGCCTTCAAGATTTCTGCGATTACCTACACGCATACGCTTGCTGTTGAGGGTGGCGCCATGGCCGCGGCTGGCGCAATACTCTTCTTCTTTGAGAGGGTCAACAATGACGGCATGCTCAAGGCGTCCGCGATACTGAACAGCAATGGAAACCGCAAAATGGGGAATACCATTAATGAAGTTAGTGGTACCGTCCAGTGGGTCGATGATCCAGAGGTAATCTTTGCCTGCACCTGTCCCTTCGCGATGGCCGGACTCTTCTCCATAAAAACCATGATCCGGGTAGGTCTTGCTCAGAGAGGCAATAATGGTCTTCTCTGCAGCCTTATCCACCTCGGTTACGAAGTCGTTACGGCTTTTGAACTCCACGTTAACGTGATCGAGATCTTTATAGGCGCGGGCAATGATTTCGCCAGCCTGGCGCGCTGCACGCAGCGCCATATTAACCATCGGTTGCATAGGCTTAAATTACGTCTGAACTGTGAAAGATCGAATCGGGGTGGGGCGGGATTATACGGGATTCAATGATCCGTCTGTATCCCGACAGCCGTGAGCGGAGTATGCGCACATCAGACTACCGAACCGCCGAAACCATGAAAATACCTGCATCGTTTGGAATGTCGGTATTTTCACAATACGTTTCATAATGAAAATAGGGTGCGAATTCTGACAGGATGCAGAGCAACTTGCAATGGATCGAGCTCCCTTACTTGTTGGTAGTTTTACTATGGACTTGGCTTTATCCGTAATTTGAGTACACTGGCGGACTGATACTATATAACGCTAGAGATTCCTGTGGTGCTCGACAATATTTCCATTGTACTGGTTAATCCTTCTCATCCCGGCAATATCGGGGCGGCGGCTCGGGCTATGAAAACCATGGGGTTGAGCCAGTTATGTCTGGTGTCACCTGATGACTTTCCGTCGGGAACCGCGACAGCACTGGCCTCAGGCGCTGATGATATTCTGAAGAATGCCCGAGTTTGTGCAACGCTGGACGAGGCTCTGGCTGATTGCCAATTTGTAGTCGGTACCAGTGCCCGGGTAAGAGGCGTGTCTTTACCGCTGGTTGATCCTCGTACCTGTGCCGAGAATATCATCAGTGAGGCATTAACTCAGAAAGTGGCATTGATCTTTGGTCGTGAAGACAAGGGTTTGACCAATGAACAGCTACAACGTTGCCATCTTCAGGTTCATATTCCCACTAACGAAGATTTTAGTTCGTTGAATCTCGGTGCAGCAGTTCAGGTGATGAGCTACGAATTAAGAATGCAGCAGCTTATTAATGCGGACGCGCTGGAAATGCCTAAGCCCCGTAGTCATGAACTGGCAAGTATGGATGATATGGAACGTTACTATGATCATCTGCATCAGGTGTTGATGGAGATTGGTTTTCTGGATCACAGCAGTCATGAGAAGATTATGGCGAAACTGCGTCGTCTTTATGGCCGGGTTCGACCAGACCGTGTCGAGTTGAGTATTTTGAGAGGGGTTTTATCAGAAACTCAGCGATGTCTTGCGTCAGACAATAAAGAGTGAATAAACGATGGAGGCTTCTGTCTGTTGCTGATTGTGCATCGGAAGCTTCTAAGACGGCGGGATGTTTTGTGGAACTGAGTTTTGGTGCTGAACTTCCCGTGGTCAGGAAAGGATAATAATAGGCAGGCGCAGACCATGTTTGAGCGAATAAAAGAAGATATTAAAACCGTAATGGCCCGGGACCCGGCCGCTCGCAGTACTTTTGAAGTGATTACCAATTACCCCGGGCTGCACGCCCTGTTGCTCCATCGAGTGTCTCATAAGTTGTGGAAAGGCGGTTTTCTCTGGCTGGGGCGAACACTTTCAACGTTTAATCGCTGGTTAACCGGTATTGAGATTCATCCCGGGGCAACCATCGGTCGTCGTTTTTTTATTGATCATGGAATGGGGGTGGTCATTGGTGAGACGGCGGTGATTCATGATGATGTCACGTTATATCATGGTGTGACACTGGGGGGGACTTCTCCGAATAAAGGTAAGGAACATCCAGCCAATCAAGGTAAGCGGCATCCGACGTTAGCAAATGGGGTTGTTGTTGGTGCTGGTGCCAAAGTCCTGGGGCCATTCCTTGTGGGAGAGGGGGCCAGGATTGGATCCAACGCTGTGGTTGTGCGCGAAGTTCCACCTGGCGCTACTGTCGTTGGTATTCCCGGTAGGATTGTTAAAAAGCCTGAGGTTGCAGATGACAAGGATGATCGTCGTCATGCCAATGCTGAAAAGATGGCAGAAAAGATGGGTTTTGATGCTTATGCGGTCACCTCTGAAATGCCTGACCCGACAGCGCATGCTATCTCGGCCATGCTTGATCACCTCCATGAGGTGGATTCCCGCTTTGATACATTATGTCAGGTATTAAAGGACAATGGTCTTGAGTGTAAGGTAAGACCATTGCCAGAGTTGAAGAAAGAAGACTTTGAGCCGGTTAAGGAAGAGAGTCGAGAGGTACTGGCTGACTAGCAGAGTTTTCTCTGGTTGCTATGGGGTAGATAGGTAAGGTTACTCTGTATGTTTGATAACAGATACCTCATATGAGGGTATCTGTTGCTGTGCAGACGTCGGATGGTTTAAAGGTGGTTACTCCTGCTCTCTTAACTGGCTAAATATAATTATCACTATATCTTCATGGTGGTTATCTATCATACATGGCGAACTCGGTTTTTTGTGCTTTAACATAGTCTTCGTATTGGTCTGGTGTCATCCCAAAGTCAAAAGCATTAACTCTTTTTTGCATTGTTTCTGCCCCTGAAAAGTGGAACGTATTGCAGTGAATATTCATTTTTTGGCAAGTGCTTTCAACGTATTCTAAATTTTCACGGATATCGTCAATAAAGCAAACGTGCCTGGTTTCTTGAAACTTTTCATTTATATATTGTTCAAGGGCAGCTCCTTTTGTGCCATAAGCGCTCTCTATGCTGTCAAACATGTCGGGGTTAAGACCTGCCTTTCTTATCTTAATTTCGGTTTCTTCTTTGCTGGCCTTGGTTAGTAAGATGATATGGCTGTCGGGAGCCTTTTGTCTTATTTCTCTTATTACTCTCGGGGTTTCTGCTTCGATCAAGACTTTTTGTCTTTTACCATGAATTATGTCAGTAGCAATAATCGTCTCATCAACATCCAAAACTACTAATGTTTTATATCCATTCTGAACATGCCCGGTGAGTATTCCAATACTGGCTACATCCTGTTTTAGATCAGGGGTTGGTAGATGTTCAAGTTGTGGGCTGCATCTTGCACCTGATTGATGGTAAGGCCAAGTGATAGCTGTTAATCGATTTGTGGAGCCTGATCCGGCAGTAGGTCTTAGTGAGGATGCGTATGTACTGCTTGCTGCCGCACGTGAATAAGAGCGAGGCTGGGTAGCGGTTGAAGCCTTTTCATCCCATTGTGCATATTGTTTTTTAATTGCTTCGTAATTTAGAAGTTCCCTGCCTGAATGACTGGGGGTGAACCCGCCTGAGGAGTCTGGCTGGAAATAAAGCTGCTCATCAAATGATGTGATAGCTCTTATCTCATCATTAAAAAAAGCGCCGTCAGTGGTATTTTCAAAAAGTGCTTTTAGAATTTTGCATTGTTCTTCAGTGAGTGGTACGTCGTGTGTGGTTGTTAAATGAAATCGTTCTTGTGTATGTCGGGAAGGCTGTCCATTTGCTTGTTCTACGTTGTATTCACCAGTATGGAGGTTATATTCGATTGACTTCTGGCTGCTTAAAATTAGTGCCGCTCTGAGTGATGAATCCATTTGTTTAATTCCTTGATTGAATAGTCGTTAATGCCATTAATTCCTTGGACTGAATAGTTGAGACATTGTCCATCAATATAATATCCGTCATTAAAAAATTGGTTAGTAATATGGACGTTCATAAAACCAGAGCTCCTGATCAACAGTTGTTGATGGTCATTATGCTGCTTTCAACAACGGTAATCTAAAAGTTTGTGCGTATGGTAATGAGATAAGGCCTTACAGGGCTTTCGTACATTTAAGATTTTATTGGGATTCTGTGAACATCGATAAAAGTGTTTACCCGGGGCTGGCAATAGTTGCTGGTTTTGTTGAGAAGACTATTAAATTTTTGGAAGGGGGCAGATGCCATTATACACAGATGATAATGGTATCTGTTAAAAAAGGAGAATAAGAAAGCCGGGACGCTTTCTTTAATCTGGTTTCGAAAGCTAGCGCAAAGCTGGTTTTTCAGCTTGTGAGGCTAACTGTTTTTTAGCGCATTGGTCATTCAGCTCCATGGTTTGCAGTGCTACCTGGCATATACTCAAAAGGAAATCGGCGTCTTGAAAGCTCGCGCTATCTTGTGTCGCCAGGGATGCCTCAACTCTTTTGTGTAGGCTAAACATTTGCTGAGCATAGGTCTTGTAGCACGCCATATCTTTCGGGCTGGCAGCTATTGCAGCTGGCACCTTCAAGCTTCCTGACTCAATATCGATAACTTTGCCACTTTTTATTAAAGCTTGAAATCCGGATAAGAGTTTCTCTTTTGCTTCGGCTGGGCCGCCTTCGCGACGGTATCTTCCATCGGATTCGGCTTTTTTCATGTCGAATTTAAACGCAAAGTCGGGTGTATCATAGTTTTGATCTAAGAAACGTCGAGCTTCTGCAGCATCGCTTTGATGGCCTCTAAGAACACGGACTGCCTCTTTAAAAAATTGCGCTGCAGATGTGTCCTCTACAGCAACAGTTAAAGGTGAGTCGTCTTTATTTGTTTTTGTGGAGTCGTAAGCCTCGTAATAAGAGTCTTTGTTCGCAAGCAGGTGGCTGGATGTGTCATTACTTCTTTGAATGCACTGTTCTGCAATCTCTATTGCAATATCGGTTTTTGTCTGCAGATCATCTGCTGAGCGGAACCTTGCCATTAAGGGTGATAAAGCTGCTCTGGATGTTTCAACCATAAACATTTGATAAAGGTGGTGTTCAAAAAAACCACGGTGTTCAAAAATTGATTTACAGTGGTCAGGGTAGTTGGCTTTCCCAAGAACGTCTCTCTTTCTCATAAAGTCGCACAGCTCTTTATGTTCTTTTTTGAAGCTATCATAAGAGCCTCGACTTTAGACTTTATATAAAACGAACGATTGGTTGATTTTATATAAATTAAAAAAGCCAATACTGGCGATCTCTTTTTCTAAGTTCGCTTTTATTACCAATTTTTGTCTAAAAGCCTTTATTTATGCGGCTTCCGACTTATCAGGTATCGTCTGATCGATCAGTTCACCAAAATTGAACTCATATTTTTGGCTATATCGGTTCCAGCCTTTACGAATAGGGAACCTCGGAATAATTCTTGAAAGGGCAATTCTCATCATGCCTGCGGTTGTTGTATCCGGATCTCTCCAGGGTATTCGGGAAATATTCAGACACGCCTGATTTTTGCAGACGGTCAACAACTGCAATAACGCATAGCCTGCCATTTTCAAATGCATCCATCTCAGTAGTGTTCTCAGCTTTTGTTGCCACAGGTGGCGACAGCCAAAAGCGTGTTTGAGTTGATGAAACATGGACTCAACCGGCCACCTTCTGGCATAGGCACGAAGAACTTCTATCCCTTCAAGTTCCACGTTGGTAGCGATAAATATCCGGTTTTCAGTGAGCCCCTTGTCATTCTCAAACCGGCTCCAGACAACCCGAACTTTCTGCCCCTTAAGGAACCGGGCACGACAAATTAGGGTGCGGTAACGTACAGTACGAAATCTGCCGTACATCCATACTATTACCCTGTCTTCTGGCAGTTTTTCCACCTCTGCGGCTATCATTTTGGTACCGTACTTTTTTGGACGACCTCGTTTCTTAACAGTAATCGCAGGGGGCAATGCATACAGAGCCCGATTCGATGGTATTTGACCAATCACCTCATAGCCCATATCTATAGCGGGTTGCATCAGTGTCCAGTTCATATACCAGCAGTCGGCAAGCAGCCGCAAAGCTCGTTCCTGTACTTCTTGTCGAACCACCTTGAGCATGGCAACTGCGATTCTCAGTTTGCTGGTATTGCCAGAAGCCGGTGCCGGAAATGAGATAACGGGAATGGCAGTAAAGACTTCATCCATAGTTCGTTCAAATACCACAGCCAAAGACACCCAGCATTGTCAGGAAAATGGTGGGTACGGCAAGCCGGAATCAGAAAAGCGTTCGATTGTCATCAAGATCCAAAGTAAAGGTTCGTCCGGTGGTGCTTTTGAACATACCAGCCGAATCAGGCGACATGCCAAGTGTTTCCACCGCCACTTACCTTGGCTAGCTGCTCCACACACACTGAAAGTTAATAGACAACAGAGCCTGTGTGACAAAACCTGCCCGGATAACATGCAACCAAACAACAGTTCACAGAACGTTGGTACTGCATGATAGCGCTCCTGCAATAAACATAAAGCGAGCTCCCGGAGGCTGATTTAGCAACCGTCTCGTATTTGAAGATTAGAGATGGTTGCTATTTTTGACTGTTGAACTAGCTCGAGATAAGAGCCTTTGTAGTCAGAAAAGTAATGCCGAATCACAACTGGCTGCTGTTGCTCCTTCTTGGCTACTTCAATCTGTCCTGCGGTCGTTTTGGGCATGGGGCTCATTGCTTTTACAACGGCTTTTGAGGAGCTTGGACGTGAGCTGACGACAGCTTCCGGGGTGGGGCGCTTCTCTGTATTTCTGTTCAGTGGTTCAGAGGTTCTGGTGCTGCCAGATGTATCCGGGTTTCCTTTGCTTGATAGTGTCGTTGAGTGAACCTGTTGAGGCTGTTTAGCGGTAAAGGAGAGTTTTGATCTTGAGGTTTGTGCAATGGCTTCAGGCATATTTTCCCAGCGATGATACTGGCTCTTTATCTCTTCATAACCTGGAAGCTGTGCCCTTGCAGGGCTGGTAGAGAACCCTCCATCGTTATTTGGTGCAAAATAATAACGTTCATCCAGAGAGGTGAGTGCTTTCAGGTCATCGTTGAAAAAGACTTGTCCCTTCTCGATATGCAACTGGAGGCTTCTAAAATGATCGTTTGTTATTGGAATACACTGGATTCGGCCTCGTTCCAAGACGGTTTCACGATGCTTTAATGTTGGCTCTAAGTACTGGAAGACAAAAACTTTAACAGTTCTATCATGCATTCCACGGAAGGGTAATAGCTTATATGTTCTATCTACAGGAGCCCTCTCAACAAAGACGGCTGGATTTGTTATGGCTTCCTTAGGGAGGTTAAATTCCAATTCCATTGGAGGCTGCTGTGCTTGCATACCGGCGCACAACAGTAATACTTCTTCAATAAAACCGTGTGAGTCCGTTGTTAAAACACCTTGCGGGGCATCCTTTTTAAATATGGCATTTACTGAGGCGACACGTTCCTCTCTGTATTTTTCTAATATTTTGGTATTACTGGATGGTTCATCGAGATTGCTGATCATTGAGCCTTTAAGCGCTTGCATTGGTGCCGTTTCATTTATTCTGGTGACTTGCAATGGCGTTGGTGAATGAGGAGGACATAGCCCAAAAGCTCTCGGATTTCTACAGATCTCTGCCAGGTTGTGGTACCCCAATGCTGTTGGTGCATTGGTTTTGCCTATAGCTTCCCTTAATGCACGTACAGTGAATTCTTGATAGGCTGGACTCCCGATTTTGAATTGATCATAACAAAATCTATAGACTTCCATGATTGCCTCATTTCTCGTGTGTGCACTGCCTCTTAAGTGAGCACTTTTTACAGTTGAAGCAGTCTGAAATGTAGGCTGGCTATACTTTTCCTGTAAAACCGATGGTCGTGTTTTTGTAGAAATATTTTCTACTTTGCTGGTATCCCTGCTAACTTCTCTGGCTAACTTCTGGCCTATCTTCTTAGTAAGGTCCTCGTGCCATCCTGCTTTCTCTTTTAGTTCCTGTTCTTTGCTTTTTATACATGCTTGTAACCGTTTAACTTCTGCTTCAGGTTCGGTAAGCCAATTCTGAATGCTTTCCGGTAATTGTGCAGAGGCTTGAGCCTGTACTTCGCGTTTTCTTTGTACGGACTCCGCTGAGCTTGACGTTTGGCGGGCTGCTAACAGACCCTTAAGAGCTTCTAATTCTTTCTGGGTAGTTCTCATTGCCAGTTTTCTACGCTCTAACTCATCTGTTTCATCCCCATGACCTGATTGACTCTCTGTTTCTTCGATACATGGTCTTTCTGCAGCAACGAGAAGATTTTTCAGATGTGTTTGATTGTCTAGTTTGAGAGTAACTGCTCATATTTAACTGGCAAGACAAGCCTGCCAGATCAAAAAAAGAGCTTCTGGTTTTCCCGTATACTTCCCGCATGCATCTGCCAGACCATCTTCTTTCCGGTAAAGACGGTGAACAGCTTCGTTCATTCGTCCAAAATATACTCGATACTGTCGAGCGGCAGAGTGTGCAGATCGAAAAACAGAATGAGCAGCTCAAAAAGCAAAATATGCAGATCGAGAAGCTCTCCGAAGACAATGAGAAACTCCGGGCAGAACTCCGGCACCTGAAAAAGCAGAAGGGCAAACCCAAAATAAGACCTAATGTGCCCGATCAAACCGATCAGGGTGAAACCCCGTCAGAAGAAGATGCCGAAGCTCAAGGCTCCACTCAGAATAACAGCGGCCCTCCTCCCAAGGGTAAGCGGCCAAAACGGCAAAATCCCGGTGAAACAGCGTCACCTCCCATTACGGTTGATCGTGAAGAGATCTGCAAAGTTCCCAACCCACAGGAAGGCTGGCGGTTCAAGGGCTTCTATGATTCCCTTCATACTGAGATGGTTGTCGAATTTGTCACGACTCTTTACCGGCGTGAGTACTATCTGACACCTGAAGGAATAGTGTCAGCATCTCTACCAGAACATGTTAAAGCAAGAGTCGGATCAACTTTCTAACCCGACTGCAGGGGAAAGAATGCTGTTATTTGCTTGATTCTGTGGCTATTGATTATATGAAACAGGTCAAGATGGCAGGGAAATGGGTAAAAGCCCTCTCTGCCAGCGACGAACAGACCTTTAATTCATTAGAAGAATGGGAAACCTTCCTTGATCATCTTGGCCTGACCGCTGTTCAGCAAAGACGCTGGGCAACAGAAGGCGTGTTGAAAGCAGTACTGGTTAAGAAGCAGCAAATAAAGCGAGATTTTAACCACTGGGTAACAACCCGGGTTGATTATCCTGACTTGCAAACGGTATTGGGGAAGCTGATGGTTGTCAGGGAGGAGCTGTTACTGGTTCTTGAATACCCGTGGCTACCGTTACATAACAACCTGATGGAAAGGCAGATCAGGGAGTACGTGAAAAGGCGAAAAGTCAGCGGTGGAACCCGCAGTGACCTTGGCCAAATGTGCCGTGATACTTTTGCCAGCCTGAAAAAGACCTGTAAGCAGCATGGGATTTCGTTTGCCAAATATCTGAAAGACAGGCTTTCTGGAACAAACCTGTTACCTCGTCTAAAAGATCTGGTACTGCAAGCATCAGGTCATCAGGAAACTGTTATTGCCAGTTAAATATGAGCAGTTACGAAGCAGCTATACCTCCAATAAAGCGTTTTAATGTTCCTGAATCAAAGGTTATTAAAGTATTTCTTACAGATAGTAGGATAAAGGTTCTCGATATACAGGCAAATATATATTCTGATGATTTTTTGACTCATCTAAGGTATCGCGTTCCCTGCCTTACAATAGTGAATGAAATAAAATTCTGGACAGAGAGTATGGAAGTAATCTTGGATGTATTGAATGGTTCAGATGAAAGTATCAGGGATATTGATTTTGTTCGAATGTTGATTTTTAATAAGTTTGAAACTGTTACTGATGGATGGTTTGGTGTTTTAATGAGAGCATGGAATAGTTAATAGGTTTTTCATGATTTTTAATCAGTTCAAGATGTCAATTCGAAGTCATCGCTACTTCAATGATTTTCTATTAGAAATAAATAACTGGTTAGAAAAGTGTTCCAAGTGTGAGGATGTATATAATCCAAGTGCTAAGGATTATGTTATTAAGTTGAAAAATTATTTGTTCGAAGGTACTGTAAAGCCAGTTCGGAAAAGACAAAGATTATATGATCTCAATATTTATGGAGAGGTTTCAGGTGGTTAAATATATGTAACAACCTGAAATTGTTTGAGTCAGGTTCATTTATTTTTTTGACTTTATTGTTGTGGCCTGTCTTGTAGAGGGTATCTTTCGGGATGTCTTATGATGTCTGTAGCAATATCAAGAAACTCTGATCGGATTCCTTCATCCTCAAGAATTTTGATGGCAATATGCTGTTCCGAATAACCAGGTTTCAGCAGGTAATCATAGAGCAATTGGCCATCCGTTATTTCAGCCCGAACATGCATGTTCTGGAAAACTCCCGGGTATTCGTCAGCCAATAGTGTGGGCCTGGGGTAGTGAGTTGTACAGATATTGATAGAATTTGGGTTATTTGAAATTATTTTCAGGTAGCCATAGGTTCCAGCTTCACCTTCTATTGGGTTTGTACTGCTGAAGATCTCATCCATTAATGTCAGGCTGAACTGTTGCTCTTCCATGTTTTCAATATGATCCATCAGTTCAATCGCTCTGACTGATTCCGCTTTGAATGTTGACAGGCCAGCCGCAACCTCTGAGCTGATATCCATATGAGTATGGATCAGCGAGAACGGGGTAATTTCAAGGTTCTGGGCTGGAGCAATGCCAAAGGTCTGTGCCAGAAGAACGGCAATGGCAATACCTTCCATATTGGTTGATTTTCCTGCGGCATTGGGGCCGGTAATGATGGTGTTCAGAGGTAGTTGTGCGCCTATTTCTATGTGGTTGGGAACGGCAACTTCCGGAGATAAATGAGGGTTCCAGAACTGGTCAAGTCGCAAGTAAGGGGAGTGGTGCCCCGGAATATAATTTGCAAAGGTGATGGGGTTATTTTCCCGCTGCTGCCCCTCCCTGACTAGCTTGGCAATAGTCAGCCAGGCATCGACCTCCCCCACAGCCTGGATGATAGGTAATATAGAACTTTTATGCATCTGCAGAAGCTCTAATGCCATATGGTATCGCCCCATATGAGAGGTATAGTACTCCCAAGTGGAGGTAACTGGGCTTTCAGGAGTGCCCTTCAACAGCGTGAGCATTTCCCGGAGCTCTCTGGAATACTCAAGTTTGGAAAATTCTGGATAGGATAAAAAAACACTATTAAAGATAGGGTGATCTTCAAGTGTCAACCAGAGCTTTCTGGCTTCAAATAATGCAAGGCCAGGGCGTCTGCTGCGCTCCATTACGTATGAATAATAATTTTTTTCTCTTCGCGCGCTTCTCTGTGCCACGTAAAGTGAGAGGCCATAAACTGTTAGACCGGTAGCTATTTGTAATGGATGTGATGAATAGTAGTAAAGGAGCGTTGGCAAAAATCCCAGGCTAAGTAAATTCAGGCTTTCGATAAATCGGCGGGAAACTTCTTTCCCATTACTGGTTTTTGGATTTAAACCGAACTGGGTTGTGGCATCCAGACTCTGAAAGAGGCCTTTATAAATAGTATCTGAAGGGTCAAACAGAGATATAATACCATCTTCATTCACGGAAAAATTCCGTAAATTATTTTCCAGTTCACTCATTACGACCGGGTTATCGATCAGGTATTGTATAACGGCCTGTCTTCTCTTTAGTGTATTAATGTCTGTTGTTGGGGTAATCAAAATGTTAGCCAGCATGATTTCCCCGGATATGGTAGTTGTTTTTCCAAGGCTTCTTAAAATACTATGATCTGGAGAAAGTGTTGATCCGTTTAATAGATCAAGATCTTTGACGGCATATTGAGTCAGAATCTTGTTTTTTGAGTTTTCCTGGTTGATTGTTTGCCTGGTTAGCGCATTTAATACGATCTTTCTTTTTTCTCCAGAGGTGAGAATGATTTCGGGAAGCTCTGTTTCATTATTTTCAGGTTCTGGTTTTTCTTCAGAGACAGGGTAAGCTTGAGAAAAGTGTTGTTGTGATATTCGATAAGTATTTTGTATGCCAAGTTCAGCATTAATATTTAAAGTTGGTATAAGAAATCCAATAAATATTATGAATAGTTTTTTTTTGTTTCCTGTGATTTCATTATTTTTTACTGCTGATTGTTGCATGGTTTGATATTTTCTTGGTTTATTAATTGATCGGTTTTTAGATTTCTCATGCTTTAATTCTTGAACTCTGTTTGCTTAAAGCATGAGTTTGATTTTGAAATCAAAACTTCAATCCTAGACGATATTTTTAAATAAGAGAAAAAATAGTGTGATTGACAAGTCTAATGCCGTTTGAAGTATTGCATCTTGCTTTTTCTGTGGTGCTTATAGCTTATGATGAATTTTCAACTTTGTACTATAGCTTTGTTGAGTAGCTGCCGGTTCCGCGTATTTTTTTAATGTAGACTGGCAGCCCATACTTTACCTCAACAAAAACTAGTCCGCTTGAAAAGGCACAGGATCTCCTTTACCAACCCTGAGAATTTCAGGAATATCATCCATCAGGTTCACGACCGTTGTAGGCTCCATACCCCGGTATCCGCCATCAATAATCAGATCAAGCTGGGGTTCAAGGGTCATTCGGATATCGTAAGGATCCATCATTGGAAATTCATCACCAGGCAGGTGTAATGTGGAACTCATAATGGGGCAGCCCAGTTCACTAAGCAGTGATTGCACAATGGGGCATTCAGGTACTCTGATGCCAATTGTCTTTCTCTTAGGGTGCATCAGTCGCCGTGGTACCTCCCGGGAACCTTTCAGAACGAAGGTATAAGGGCCGGGTGTATGGTTTTTGATCATTCGATACTGAGTGTTATTGACCTGGGCATAGGTCGCCAGTTCCGACAAATCCCTGCAGACCAGCGTGAAATTATGCTTTTCATCAAGCCTTCTTATTTGCCTTATTCTCTCAACCGCTTTTTTATCACCAATATGGCAACCCAGAGCATAGGCTGAGTCAGTGGGATAGGCTATCACTCCACCTTCATGAATAATGTCAACGGCTTGCCGGATTAATCGCAACTGAGGGTTGTCTGGGTGAATCTGAAAGAACTGGCTCATGGCAATCGTCAGCATTAGGGTGATTCACTCTTTACTATGGCCTGGCCTTCCAGGAGGTGTACGTGCTGTTTAGTACAGGAGGTTGTCGGCCATAGATCGAAGTGATGAAGGTAAGGGCCTTCAGCGAAAGAGCACAGTGGTGATTGCGCGAAAGCGGTGGCGCATCATACCACTGTGATTGACAGGAAAGAAGCGGTTTAAGGCTGGTAATAGAAGGGCTGGCATATTCATGGGCGAGTTAAGAATACCCCTGGCTCCAGACCTGCCAGACAGGTGTAATATTCTCTGGTAGAGAGGGAGGCAGGCGACCCACATCAACCCATGGGTAGTCCGGGTTGTGGAAATCACTCCCTTGAGATGCCATCAGGTTGAACTCACGACAGAAGCGAGCCATTTGCTCAACCTGGCTGTATGGGTGGTTGGAGCCCTGAACCTCCATGGCGTGACCGCCAGCCAGTTTGAAGTCCTTAATCAACGCCCTGAGCTTGGTGGCCGTCATTCGGTATTTACCTGGGTGAGCGAGAACGGCCGTTCCACCTAGAGCCCTGATCCAGGCAACCCCCTGACTCATCTTTGGCCAAAAGGCTTTAAGGTTGCCAATTTTGCTATTGTCGAGATACTTACGAAAAGCAGCATCCATATCCTGGCAAAATCCTTCGCTGATCAGCCATCGGGCAAAGTGTGGCCGTCCAACCTGAATGTCTTCAGGTTTTAGAGTAAAACCATAAGTACTGCTTTTTTGCTGATTGATGGCGCCCTCAAGTACTTGTTGGAATATTTGTTCGGCATTCCATTCAGGCAGCCGTCGGGCAAGACGCTCTGAAATATGGTGCGAGCGCTTTCTGCGAGCGTCTCCCTGGGCATTGACAATGGTTGCAAGGTCTTTGTGATCAAGGGGGAAGTTAAGGCCGACAATATGGATTTCGGCGCCAGACCAGGTGGTGGAGAGCTCAATGCCGGTGATCAGCTTGAGATCACCGGCAGGCATGTGTTCCTTAAGAAAATGGTGAGCTGCCACCGTATCATGGTCGGTGATGGCGAGGGTATCGACATTGCGTTCCTGTGCCCTGAGACAGAGTTCAACGGGGTCAAGAGTTCCATCAGAAGCGGTGGTGTGGCTGTGTAAATCAATGGAAATCAAAATTGTCACTTACCCTGAAATTCAATTAGTTTATTATGTAGTTTGACTGTTATCTTTTGCAGGCTCAAACTGGCTAACTGTTCTTTGCTACAAAGTTTTCGGTGCCCGTTTTGGGAGCTGGTGCCTGCTTATTCTACTCTTATCGGCCCTATATGAAGCAATTAATTGACTTTATTCCTCTAATTTTATTCTTTGTAGTCTATAAAATGGACCCAAGAGTGGTCAGCCTGGGCTCATCTGAGTATGAGCTTGGCGGCCCATTCAGTGCCACTCTGGTTTTGATGGTTGCTTCTATTGTTATTTATGGCAGCCTGTTTTTAAAAAACCGTCACCTTGAGAAAAGTCATGTAGTCACGCTGGCCGCAGTCGTCCTTTTTGGGGGGATGACGCTGGCTTTTCATGATGAAGCTTTTCTGAAGTGGAAGGCTCCTATTGTTAACTGGGTCTTTGCCGTTGCCTTTTTGGGAAGCCAGTTTATTGGGGAAAAAACGCTGCTTGAGCGAATGATGGGGCATGCGCTGACGTTACCGGATGATATCTGGCTGAAAATGAATATCAGCTGGGTCATATTTTTCATTTTTCTGGGCTCTGCCAACCTTTTTGTGGCTTTTACCTTCCACGATATGTGGGTAGATTTTAAAGTGTTTGGTAGCCTTATTCTGACCTTCCTGTTTGTGATTGGTCAGTTTCTAATCATTTCAAGGCATATTCAAACCGAGGAGAAGTAAATGCTCTACGCCATTATCAGTGAGGATGTTGATAATAGCCTGCCTCTGAGAATGAATGCTCGTCCAGCCCACCTGGATCGGTTGCAACAACTTAAAGATGGCGGGCGTCTGGTGCTGGCAGGCCCTTGTCCGGCCATTGATAGCAATGATCCGGGTGAAGCGGGATTTACCGGAAGTATTGTGGTGGCCGAGTTTGCCAGCCTGACAGAAGCAAAAGCCTGGGCAGATGCTGACCCTTATATTGAAGCGGGTGTTTATCAACAGGTAACCGTCAAGCCGTTTAAAAAAGTTCTGCCGTGATTTGAGATTTTGATGCCTGTGAAAATGCATAAACAATTGCTAACTATTCTGCTCGGCCTTTTATGGATCGGCCATGCAGCTGCAGAAACACGATACGTTACTGATATTACCTATGTTCCCATGCGTACCGGGCCCGGTAATGAGTATCGAATTGTTCATCGAGGCCTGAAAACCGGTACCGCCCTGGTCATGCTGGAAGAGAATTCCGGTAATGAGTTCAGTAAGGTGAAAAATGGTGATCAGGAAGGTTATGTCCCTACCCAGTATCTGATGAAGAGCCCACCGGCATTTCGTCAGTTGCCTGCCGCACTGGATCGCACCAGAAAAGTCGAAGCTGAAAATAAAGAGCTTGGAAAACTGCTGATGGAGCGTGGCAGCCAGCTGGAAGAAGTGACTTCACAACTGGGTAAGACAGAAGATAAATTGAATCGCCAGCAGGTAGAAATGAAGCGTCTTCAGGATATTTCTGCAGAGCCCCTGGCTATAGACCGTAGAAATCAGCAACTGGTTGAAGAGAATGAACGACTGAAAAATCAGCTACAGGTCCTTCAGGCAGAGAACCGGCAACTGGTCAGAGACACCAGTTTGCGTTGGTATCTGTTCGGTGGTGGAACGATCTTGCTGGGCATTATTTTAGGTTTGTTTTTGCCTATGCTTAAGATTCGTAAAAAAGAGAGTGCCTGGGTTTAATTAATCAGGTTAATATTTTGTGCTTGGGGGGCACGTTGAGGACAGCCTCCCAGGCTTTATTGATAAGCTCATATCAACAGAACCTAACGATCATTGTGGCCAAGGTCTCTCCCGGGATCGATCACATCTCTTACTCTCTGCTTGATTTCCTTGGGCTGGGGGAAACCACCGTTCTTTTTTCTTTCCCAGATTTCTTCGCCATTAAGTTTAATGGTAAAGATACCACCAGTTCCTGGTTTCAGCCGTACTTCCCCTATATCTGTGGTAAAAGTGCTTAGTAACTCCTGCGCCAGCCAGGCAGAACGTAATAACCATTGGCATTGACTGCAGTACTCAATCTCTATAATGGGCTTTTCTGTCATGACTCCCTCGCTTAGAATCCGCAGCTTATTTTTCATTCTGTAGAATTTGCGGCTTTATCTTTATAGAGAGAGCCCTTTTTATCAAGATCCTTTTTAATCAAGACAGGTATAGTGCATGGATTCAATGGTTGATCCAGCGATTGAGCATTATTGTCAGGAGATGACGTCCGGTGAGTCTCAGATTCTGGCTGAGCTGGCTCAGGCCACAGTGGACAGAACCCGTTACCCGGTAAACCTTTCTGGCCGGCTGGTGGGGCAGACTCTGAAAATGCTGGTTCAGGTCAGCCGCAGTAAGACGGTGCTGGAAATTGGTATGTTCACAGGATATGCGGCGCTCTCTATGGCAGAGGGCCTACCCGTCGATGGCGTTGTTTATGCGTGTGAAACCAACCCTCGTTCCATTGATATTGGTCAGGCGTTTTTTGACCGGTCGCCTCATGGCAATAAAATAAACGTGCTCTTCGGCAGAGCACTGGATACCATCCCGGAAATCAGAGAAAAACTGGATTTGGTATTTATTGATGCGGATAAAAAGAAGTATCGTGAATATGTGGATCTGGTACTTCCCATGCTGAGTCCACAAGGGCTTGTGGTTATTGATGATGCTCTTTGGAAAGGCAAGGTACTTGATCCTCAGGAAGAAAGAGACCAGGTGATTGCAGACCTGAATCGCTATATTTATGAACATCCAAACTTGGAAAGTGTTCTTTTACCCATTCGACATGGTTTGAATATTGTTCGTAAAGTCTGATTGAACTCATGTACTTGTCTTTTTTTACTATTATCCACTTGTTTTTCAAAAGAACCAAAAAAGTGTAGTTAGCTGAAGGAGTGTTCATGATTATCTATGAAGTCAACTGCCTGGTGGATAATGGTGTTGCCGATGAGTTCAGGGCCTGGTTGAAAACTCATGCAGATGCAGTGTTGGCGACGGATGGGTTCATCAGTGCCGAAATACTGACCCTGGTTGATGATGAACACTTGGCAGACAGACCTTATTCCAAAGGATTTTCTATTCGCTACCGGGTGAAGGATCAGAGTTCGTTAGATCATTATCTGGCTCACCTGGCGCCAGCGCTTCGTCAGGAAGGTATTGACAAGTTTGGCGGTCAACTATCAGCTTATCGTCGCGTATTAGTGGAAGAACAGTAGAATACAGAAGAGGGGGGAGTACAGGCATATGTACTCCCTGTCTTTGATGTTATTGGTTATTGATTATAGACCTCAATCATTTGTTGAATTTCACCAGACTGGTGCATGTTTTGTAATTTAGCATTCAGTGTAGAGATAATGGTTGGATCGGTATCTTTATGCATGGCCAGCCACAAACCACTTTCACTGAAGGTGTGGATGGGCTTAACAGGTATATTAAAATTTGCCGCAGTATAGGGGCCAGTCAGTGAGCTGGAAGCCCACAGCTCAATTTTACCCAGCTTCAACTTGACGACATTGATTGAATCACTTTTGGCTGGAACTACACTAATCTGGTTGTTTTTCAAGTGATCGGTAATTGCATCAAACTCGTAGGATCCGACCTGGTAATTTTTAAGTTCATCCAGTGAATTTATTGCTACGTCGCTGTCTTCTGGTGCAAGAATGACCCAGTCCTCTTCATACAGTGGGCCAACCCACTGAAAGCTATCTTCCCTTTCTGGTGTTCGAAAGGTTGAGTAGACCCCATAGCCTGACGTGTCTTTTGCACTGTTATAGGCTTCATCCCAGTCACTCATCAGCGTGAAGTCTACTTCGTACCCTGATGTTTCAAACAGCTTTCTCATGATATCAGTGGCAAAGCCAGAGACTCGATCATTCCTGGCGTAAGAGGTGCCATTATTGGTCATATTCAGTGGTGGAAAGTTTTCTGTTACCAGGTGGAAACTGGATGCTTGCGTGATACTGGAGAATGACAGAACAAGTGAGAATAGAAATGGAATACGGCGAAACTTCATTGCGATCCCTACAGCTTAAAATAATTGTTCGATGATTTATTGCTCGTTCATTGTAAGTTAAAGCGATAATCAGAAGAAGTGAAATAAAAAATTCAGGTTAAGCGACGCCACCATCGATCAGGATTCCTATGTTCTTCAGGCATCCATCAAAGCCCGCATCAGAAGTGATCATAGGCCTTTGTTGAATGAATTCCGGGTCAGGGATAACTTTCAGGGTTGTTCATGAATGCCTTGTATCTGGTAAAGGGGTTTTCGTCGCCTTGTTGTGAGAGATGGCAAATTGAAGGCTGCCTATCTACCAGTTTTCTTGGTTCTGGGTGAAGGTGGCATGCTTCATCAGTATTATTGTGAGATGGCGGATGTTTGCTGACTATTCTATTTGAATAACAGGTAGGTTCTTTGGAAGAACGAGACGGTTGCATGCTTTTCGTGAACTCTGTATCCACATTGGATTTAAAGCAGCATGTGAAGAAATTGCTAAGTACTTGCATTTTGCCCTGCCCATAAAACTTTCAGTTGGTTTTATAGCCGTAAGATAGGTTAGGAATGAATCTATTCCTGCCTGAGGACAGCTTAGAGCAAGTGACGAATATTTTGTGTAGCAGTTGTTATTAGATGTTATTTTGTGGTGCTTTTTTCTTTCAATAAAATGATATTCCCAATCATACGCTGTATTTTTTTTAATCTTGTTGGTTTTTTTTTTGCGTCAACTGGTTGAAAACAGAATTAAAATTTAAATTTTGTGTTTTTCAGGGTTTTTCTCCTGATAAGTCAGTGTGTTAGAACTTGTACTTATGTCCTGTATTAGTTAGATTTGCTCCTCACTGAAGGGGGAGCGGAATGCCTTCTGCTCTTCTGATGGTTCCAATAAATACAAGAAGCAGGTCGTTTAGGATGGCCCGTGAAGGAGTACTTGAGTTTATGAATCAAAATCTGGCAACCCGTATTCTTGCCTCTCTGGTCATTGGTCTTGCGCTCGGCAGCGCCATTCAGCTCTTTGCCAGTCCCGATGGATTTTTACAGACCTACCTGGTTGGTGGTTTGTTCCATGCTGGCGGCAGCATATTCGTAGGAATGATTAAGCTGCTGGTGGTTCCCCTAATCTTTATCTCCATTGTCAATGCAGTTTGTAACCTGGAAGATGTTGGACAGTTTGGACGCCTGGGGTTTAAAACCTTTGGCCTGTATCTGGTCAACACCGTTGTTGCTATTACTGCAGCTATTGGTCTGGCAATGGTTGTTCAGCCCGGTATCGGGGCTAATCTTGGGCTGGCTGATGAGTCCCTGACATTGAGTCGTACCAGTCTTCCGAATCTGCTCGATATGGTGATTGCGGTTGTGCCGACAAACCCTTTTCAGGCATTTGCTGAAGGCAATATTCTTCAGATCCTGTTTATGGCAATCATCACCGGCGTTGCGGTGAAGAAGCTGGAAAACCATGAAACCCACAGTGTCAGCAATGCATTTTCCCTGGCCAGCAGTGTTATGATGAAACTGATCACCATGGTGATGAGCATGGCGCCTCTCGGGGTTCTGTTCCTGACAGCCAAGCTGGGTGCTACTCTGGATGCGGGCAGTATCGTCAGTGTGATGACTTATGTATTAACCGCTCTGGCGGTGATGGTGGTCTGGTTGTTTGTTTTTTATCCAACAGTTGTAGGCTTGACTACAGGTATCAGTCCACTGCAGTTTATTCGTCAAACCCGTGAACAGATGATGTTCTCTCTGTCCACTGCCAGTTCAAATGCGACCATTCCGGTGACTTTCAGAACGCTGACCGAGAAGCTGGGCGTTTCTGAGAAGGTGGCAGGATTTTCTGTACCACTGGGCGCAACCATGAATATGTCCGGGGCCGCTATCTATATGGTGGTTGCTACTATCTTTGTAGCCAACGCCTATGGTGTTGAGCTGAGCAGTACTGCATTGTTTACTCTGGGCTTCACTGCATTCCTGCTGGCCATTGCCACCGGCGGTATTCCTGGTGGTGCTGTGGTGACGACCGGTGTTCTTCTGCACACGCTTGGTCTACCTGCTGAAGCGCTGGGTATTATCATTGCGACTGATCGTATTCTGGATGCGGCCTGCACCGTAACCAATGTGGTTGGTGATACCGCGGTCAGTACCATTGTTGCCAAAAGTGAAGGCCAGATCTCGGATGTGGCGGTTGAGAATAATGACAAAACGTCAGGTGAAGTTCAGTTCGGTTGATTACTTCTGAGCCTGATATAAACAGAAAAGCCAGAAGCGCATTGAGTGCTTCTGGCTTTTCTGTTTATAAGCGTAACTGGATAACCTTAGATCAAACAATTGTTTGAAGATTTCTCGGGTTTTTTTATATACTCGAAAAAATATTAATAAAAAGAAGAAGTATTATGACTGTAAAAATGGATTTTAGTCGCTCTCTGTTAAGCATTGCTATTACTGCAATCACCGCCCTGTCTTTTTCCAGTGCATCAAATGCTCAATGCTCAGGAAGCCCTGCTTCTGAGGGTGGGGATATTGTCATCAGTGTTGAGGGTGAAACCTGTGAAGCGGTCAGTGTTGATGCTTCTCCAGACCAGGACGGGAATGGTCGTGTTGGTAATATCTCTGTCGAAGGAACTATAGATAGCGCTGGTGATGGTGCAGCGCTTTCTATTGATGCCATTGGGCAATTTGATGACAATGAGTCAAGTGTCGGCAATATTATTAATAGCGGCACTATCAGATCAGCCCAGGAAGGTATTCAGATTGGGGGGGGAGACCAATCTGCCTCAGGGGTTATAGGAAATATAATCAATGCCGGTGAAATTTACTCAGTAAATGATGGCATTGAGGTAGAGCTTGATGGGAATGGCCAGGCTGGCATCATTGAGAACCGAGGTACTATTGAGACTACCGACAGGTTTGGCCTGTTTGTTGATACATACGGCAACAGTTCTGTTCAGGATGTGATTAACTCCGGTACTATAAAGAGTGGTTACGATGATGATGCCTTAAAGGTCTATGCTCGTGAGAACAGTACGGTTGGGAATGTCATTAACAGTGGTGATATTCAGTCAGGTTTTTGGGGGCTAGTTGCTGATTCAGAAGACAACGCCCGAATTGGGAATGTCACTAATCTGGGAACTATTACTGCGAAAGAAGATGCCTTATTTGTGTCTGTGGATACTGGAGTCATTGGTGATGTTTTAAACCAAGGGACATTGATTTCAGAGAACGACTATGGCCTTTTTATTCGAAGTGAAGTGGGTGGCACGATCGGAACCATAGAAAATGAAGGTTCCATCACTTCAGTCAATGATGATGCAGTCTGGATCGGTGGCAACTCACATACTTTTATTAATAATGGCACGATCACGTCGTCAAGTGGCGATGCGGTTGAAGTTTATGGTGACTCAAATCAGTTGATCAACAGCGGCACGATGAAAGGACTGGTCAGTTTTAACGGTCAGGGCAATTCATTTATTTTGGCTGGCGGTCTGGTGAATGGTGATGTAGAAGGCGTTTCTACAATCGATGTCACAGGTAGCGCAGAGTTTACTGGTAATATTTCCAGTTCTAACTCCGGGGTTTTGAGTATTTACGACACTGGTCACTTAATAATTGGTGGAAGCGGTAATGTTATCTACGATATTAACCTCGATCACCAGGGACAGATGACGGTGTTGCTTGGTGCCGAAAATAATCTCAACAATGAGGGCACAACAGCCAGGTTAACCCTGCAGTCTCAAGTTGTTCCTCAAATGGATGAGCCTGTTAATTTAAGTAGTTCTGCAATAATGTTTGCGGATGGCGCTTCAATACTGGTCACTCCGGATTACGACGGTGACTTTGCCTATGGGGATACAGAACAATACCGCGTATTGAGTGCGGGAAATGGCATTTCAGGAACGCCAGCCGTCTCCTCTGCATCTATTCTTTATACCGTTGGAGACTCCTCGGTTATTGATGATCAACACCTTGATGTCACCGTGTCTACCACTGATCTCTCTGGCATTGTTGCAGAAAATACCAGTGATGCCCTGGTCACTCAGGTCGCCGGTTTTCTGGAAAGTTACCTTGGAGGTCTTAACCAGCAGGCAGCAGCAGACTTTATTGACAGTGAACAGCTACTCACCGTTTCTGACGCTGATGGGTTGATTGATTATCTGCAGCAGCAGTATCCGAATGGGGATACGGCTTCTCTGGCTGCGGTTGCTGCCGCTGTAGAGCAAATGCAGGGTGAGGTGTTCAACAATCTACTGACACGACTGGCCAGTCTTCGTGACGGTGGTCGCTCAGGTGTGTCGTCCGGTGATTTAGTGGAACAGGGTGCGGTCTGGATTAAGGCCATTGGTTCTGAAGCGGATCAAAACAGTCAAAGCAGCAATGGTACCAGTTACAGTGGTTATAAAAGTCGTTTGAAAGGTATCAGCTTCGGTGGTGATACTGATTTAAGCGATACCTATACGCTGGGGGCTTCCTTCAGTTATGCCGAGGCTGATGTCAATGTTAAGGATTCTTCAGCCAGCAGTGATATCGAAAGCTATCAACTCAGTGTATACAGTAACTTGCAGAATCGTGACTGGTTTTTTGATTCCATAGTCAATGTCGGTTTTAACCAGACAGAAAGTGTTCGTTACAATGGCAGTGTCCGGGGTACTTCCGACTATAACAGCAAACAGTTTGGCCTGTTGGCAACGGGTGGTAAAGAGTTCTGGTACAACAATAATGACACGCTGGTAGAGCCTCGGTTCAGCCTTGAATACAGTCATCTGAGCACGGAAGATTATTCTTGGAGCAACAGTGATGGGTCGGCTGCAGAGCAAATATCATCGGACAATATTAACGTTCTGGAGCTGGGGGCTGGTGTTCGTTTCAGTCATCTGGTGGAGCTGGATCGTGGAATCCTGCTGCCGGAAGCGAGCTTTATGGTCTACCACGATGTTATCGGTGATGCGGTTGATGCCAGCGTGACTGCAGAGGTTTTCAATCAGACCCTGACATTGCGGACCATTGGTGTCGATCCTGAAAAAACCTCGTATAAGGCCAGTCTGGGTGTTGATTACTGGATGGATAATAATCTGAGCCTGATGCTTAACTATGAGCACCGCTGGGCATCAGGATTTAAGTCTGACAGTCTGCAGGCCCAGGTTCGTTACGACTTTTAACGTATGCCCGGCAATCAAGATAAGCGATTTGGCACTTGTAAAAAATAGCGATCTCATTTCAGGTCGCTATTTTTAAAGTCTTGGGTAACCCAGTAAGTCCATATGGGCCATGGCGGCCCCGGGATTTACGACACCATGCCCCCATGTTTCATTGACAGTATTCCCTCCCTTTTTATCGGCTGTCAGAAAAATGATACTGGCTATTTCTGGCGGCGTCAGTTCAGGTGCCCGTTCGTGAATCATTGCCGCTAATGCGGTTACGTATGCAGTGGCTCCGCTGGTGCCTTCATAGATGTTGAAGATGCCTGCATAGTAAGGTGCTGCGACCGTTCTATCTTTTAATACTCCCGCAGGTTTATTGGGCTTGTCATTGCCCATATCACCGATAACATTAATATAATATTCTTCCAACCCAAGGTCCTGTGCTACCAGCAAGTGAAGATTGCAGGCATGGTAAAACTGCTCACAGGTATATTGTGTCTCATTAAAAAAATAGAATTTGATGGGGGCTTCAGTAGAGCCTATATGGCGATTAATGGTGGCGGCCTGCTCTGTACAACGGTTAGTGTCATTGCCCGCCGCACTGATAAAAAGGGGCAATTCTGGAAGCCGGTTTATATATTCCTGAAGAATTGCTCTAGCCGTATAATAGTCCGCAAGAATATAGCTCTGATTGACAATAATAATATTGCTTTCTGTGTCCAGATTCAGTACCGGGGGACGATCTAATGGTCCCAGAAATACGTTGATCAGTGTTTCAGGTAAGTCTAAAAAGCTACGCCATAACCAGCCGGGGATACTTTTCTTGTTTGCTTTTGGCAGCTGACTTTTCAGCTCTTCTGCTGGAGGCAGGTCGCTGTTATTCCCCTTCATAGAATTCAGGTTCAGGGTAGCAGCCCAGGACCTTATATTGCGCTTATCTTTTATCTTGAGTTCATTGTGGTACTTACCAACAATAATATCCCTCATAAGCTGACCATGGGATGGGAAAAAAGGTCCCAGTCGATCCGTAAAGAGATCTTCAATCAGGATAATTCCATGCGCTTTTTCAGGTGGCTGGTCATTACCAGTGGTAGCAGAGGCAACGTTGCTCACACTTGAAAACAGGAGAAACAATACCGCCAGGTTTTTAATATTCATGCCAGGTCATTAAAAGTCTCTGATAGTCGGATGCTATAGACTGCATTTCTGGCAATTTAGTTTCAGGAGGGAGGCCGAAATATATTGACCTTCAGGAGAGGGACTCCCTTCAGGAGTCCCGCATGAGACGGTGGCTTATGCCTCACCAGCACCCTGAGAAGCTCGACAGATGTAGATGTCAGCGGTAAGTCCATTGGCGTATTTCGGATAGTGTTCGTGAACAGCCTGTTTGACGGCATCCACTTTTTCTTCCGGTATCAGTGCTACTACGCAGCCACCAAAACCTCCACCGGTCATTCTGACACCACCCTCGCTACCAATCACGTCCTTCACAATCTCAACAATGCCATCAATGGCTGGTACGGTGATCTCAAAATCATCCCGCATGGATAGGTGGGATTCTGCCATCAACAGCCCCATTGCTTCCAGATCACCTCTGGCCAGGGCTTCCGCCGCCGACAGGGTTCTATCATTTTCGGTGACTACGTGGCGGGCCCTGCGATAGGTGAGATCATCTAATTCATTTCGACCGGCTTCCAGCTGGTCAAGGGTAATATCCCGCAGGGCTTTGACCCCAAAGTGGTGAGCTGCAGTTTCGCATTGTGCGCGACGGGTATTGTATTCACTGTCTACCAGACCACGCTTCACATTAGAGTTAATGATCACTACTGCCGCATTCTGTGGAATGGGAACCAGGCGGGTATCAAGAGAGCGGCAATCCAGTAGCATGGCATGGTCTTCCTTACCACAGGCTGAAACCATCTGATCCATAATGCCGCACTTACAGCCGACAAACTCGTTTTCAGCTTTCTGTCCGATCAGTGCCAGTTCTTTCAGGCTGACATCCAGTCCGGACATTCTGGTCAGTGTCAGGCCCGTCACAACCTCCAGGCATGCGGATGAGCTGAGCCCTGCTCCCTGGGGAACGTTACCAATGATGGCAATATTTACACCCTTCAGGCTCATTCCTTTTTCCATCAGAACTGTGGCTACCCCACGGACATAGTTACTCCAGAAGGCATCTTCACTATGAAATACCGGAAGTGAGAGTTCAAACTCTGACACCTGTCCATTGTAACTGTGAGCGGTGGCCACAATTTTCTGGTCATCTCTGGGTGATGCAGCAATCATTGCCTGATAGTCAATGGCGCAGGGCAGAACGAAACCATCGTTGTAGTCGGTGTGCTCACCAATCAGATTGACCCGGCCAGGTGCCTGAAAATAGTGAGTTGGCTGATGATCAAAGGTCTTTTCAAACAGTTCGGTCAGGGCTTGTTTCTGGTTCATTTTACTTTCCATAAACTCGAGTCAATCTTAAAGGCTGCTTTCAGGCTCATGGCCACTTTCCAGGTAGTGCTTTTCTGGCAGTTCCCGTAGACGGGCAGCAGCCTGCTCAGCTGTGAGATCACGCTGGGTTTCAGCCAGCATTTCAAAGCCCACCATAAATTTGCGAACCGTGGCAGATCTCAGTAGTGGTGGATAAAAATGAGCGTGAAGCTGCCAGTGATTGTCGTCAGAAGAAGCATCGCCCTGATGGCAGGGAGCACCATGCCATCCCATGGAGTAGGGGAAGGACGTTTGAAACAGGTTGTCGTACTTGGTCGTCAGTCTTTTCAGAATGTCGGCCAGAGCATCCCGTTCGACTTCGGTCAGATCTGGCATGCGCAGTACATGGCGCTTGGGAAGCAACAGTGTTTCAAATGGCCAGGCTGCCCAGTAAGGCACTACGGCAATCCAGTGATCATTTTCGACGACGGTGCGTTCACCGGATTCAGATTCCCGCAGCGCATATTCAACCAGCAGGTTTACCCCTTTATCGTCCTGCCATTGACGTTGGTTATCGTCTTCCTTGCGGGCTTCATTGGGCAGAAAGCTGCTGGCCCAGATCTGGCCGTGGGGATGGGGGTTGGAGCAACCCATCACAGCCCCTTTGTTTTCAAACAGCTGTACCCAGGGGTAAGTCTGGCCAAGCTCAACGACCTGTTCAGCCCAGGTATCGACTACTTTGCGAATGTCCTGCTCAGACAACTGTGGCAGTGTTTTGCTGTGATCTGGCGAAAAGCAGATAACCCTTGCCTCACCTCTGGCTGGGCTGCTCCGGAAAAGGTCTGACTCGCTGGCTGCATCCGGGGTATCCGTCAGCAGCGCTGGAAAATCATTGGGGAATACATAGGGATCGGTGTAGTCGGGATTGTGGTCACCGGTAATACGATCATTCCCGGGGCAGAGAAAGCATTCGGGATCATGCACTGGGCGAACGTCTGGTGCCGTTTTTTCCACCTGCCCCTGCCAGGGGCGCTTGGCACGGTGGGGTGACACCAGAACCCAGTCACCAATGAGTGGGTTGAATCGGCGGTGTGGATGATCCACAGGGTTGAATTGACTCATCTTTATTATTGCCTGTCTCAAATAGAGAAAATGTTATTTATTAAAGCCGTTTGGATTTTCTGACTGCCAGCGCCAGGTATCTCTGGTCATATCTTCAACGGTGCGGGTGGCTTTCCAGCCCAGCTTTTCTTCTGCATAGGCAGGATCGGCGTAACACTGGGCAATATCGCCGGGACGGCGGGGCTGGATTTGATAGGGGAGCGGTTTGTCGCAGGCTTTTTCAAAGGCATGCAGCATGTCTAATACACTGCTGCCTTTGCCTGTCCCCAGGTTGTAAATGTGGACTCCATGATCAGTCCAGTGAGTTTTCAATGCTGCTAGATGGCCAAGCGCCAGATCCACCACATGGATATAGTCACGTACACCACTACCATCGTGAGTGGGGTAGTCATTGCCAAACACGTTCAGTTGCTCCAGCTTGCCAACGGCCACCTGGGCAATATAAGGCATCAGATTGTTGGGGATACCGCTGGGGTCTTCTCCAATCAGGCCAGACTCATGGGCACCAACCGGGTTGAAGTAACGAAGGATGCTGAAATTCCAGCGCTGGTCTGAAGCAGCGGTATCCTGAAGAATCTTTTCCACCATGAATTTGCTACGACCGTAGGGATTGGTGACCTGACCAACCGGGAAGTCTTCTTTAATGGGGACTTCATGGGGATCGCCATAGACGGTTGCAGAAGAGCTGAAGACCAGATGACGAACGTCAAACTCCTCCATGACTTCCAGCAGTTTTACCGTACCGCTGACATTATTATCAAAATAAGCCAGTGGTATCCGGGTGGACTCGCCCACCGCTTTTAACCCGGCAAAGTGAATAACCGCTTCTATGGAGTGTTCAGAAAATACGGTGCGAAGCGCATCGGTGTCACGGATGTCAACGGGATAAAAAGCAGGCTGTTTTCCCGTCAGGCTTTCAACCCTGTGAAGAGAAGTGTCATGGCTGTTGCACAGGTTATCGACCACTACCACGTCATAACCGGCATTCAGTAATTCCAGGCAGGTGTGGCTGCCAATGTAGCCAGCGCCTCCGGTGATCAGGATACTCATAGTCTACCTCTTTATTCTGAAAATTCAGCTCTATCAGGCTCCTGGCCATTTTCATGCCCAGGAGGGGAGAGCTGCATGTTCAGCTCATGGCTGTTTCAGGCATTTTTAAGATGCCTGTTGATTTATCGCTTACGATCATTTTAAGAACAGTATGAGTGATATTTCTTTTACGGTTTTTTATCCATTTTTCCCGAAAACAAAGATTTGTGCAGAAGCAACAGGTATCATTATTGGGTGTTTTGATAAGGGTCAATATTTGTGGGCAGTCGTCAACTATTGCCAGTCAGGCAGGGTAGAGAAACCGAAGGTGTGGTACCCATGCCCGGGTCGGTTTCCGATATTCAGGGTGACATCTTCTATATCGAAAACCGGGCACCCTATATTATGGACAGTGGTCATGTTCATGGCCATGTAGAGTTGAACTATCTGCTCGGGTGCTCAGCCACTTATATTGTCAATGGGCGGGAGCAGCACATTCCTGAAAACCGCTTGGCAATCTTCTGGGCTAATATGCCGCATCGCCTGGTGGCTCTTGGGGAAAAAAAACAGGGGGAAGGCATACTCTATAACCTCTATATACCGCTACCCGAGTTTCTTCAGTGGCCATTGACGGAACAACTCAGGAAGGAAGTAATGGCTGGATTTATTGCTCTGGCGAAACCGGACCATGATTATCTGGTCATGAGGTTGAGCCGATGGTATGAGGATTTTAAGCGTGATCATCCGGAGCTGAAGGAGATTATCCTTGGTGAGCTTTCACTGCTGTTGAAAAAGATTAGCTTTCAGGGATGGGATCACCCCGAGAGCTTTTTCCCCGGAGTACAGCTTGAGGAATCACCATCAGTAACGGATCAAATGTCCGTTAATCCTGGCAGTGCTCGACTTAAAGGTGCTCATCATGTTTCCACCATGATTCATTTTATCGGAGAAAACTTGCACCGGCCCATTTCAACGGCGGATGTCGCTGCTCATCTTGGTTTGCATAAAAACTATACGACGAACTTGTTTACCGGCGTGATGGGGGTATCCATTAAGCAGTATCTGCAGTTTCAACGTTTGCAAAAGGCTCAGCTATTGCTTATGGACAGTGAACGTCCCATTGCGGATATTGGCTATGCCTGTGGTTTCAGTTCACTCAGTCGCTTCTATGAGGCTTTTCAGCGTTACTTTGGCATGCCGCCGGGGCAGTTTCGCAAGAAGCTTTTATAAATTATGGCGTGTTATGAATTACTGACCTCAATACTCGTTCACCTTCAAAGTAAACGGTCAGTCTTTGATCTGGGTAATACCAACGGGTAATTGCAGGCTCACCAATTGTATCTGTCTGGCTGGCAGTGCCCAGCAGTTTTTTGACGTCATCCATGGTTTGCCCATATTCCGGTAAGGCTTGGGAGTGGCGTAGCTGGTTGGACTGGCTACCCACGGGGACTACGATAGAGCCATCAAAGTGCTGGATTTCTTGAGACGAATCGTTATTGGCAGATACTTTGGCAGTAAAGGGCAAGTTAATGGTCATCAGGGCTGCTGATAAAAAGATCAAAAGTATTCTGGTCATGTGTGAATTTGCCTTATCCCTGTGCTGATAGCTCCATTGGGAAATATCAGCATTCAATATACTCTTATAAACGAACATTCGTTCAAAATCAGGCTACTTTATCTCAGGTCTGGCCGGACAGGAAAGGTACAGACGGTCATTTTGCTCATGTTGTCAGGCAGTTGGCAGAAATAGATGCAAAGGGCAGGAAAATTCAACAGGATTCGGCAGCCTTTATGGCATAATAGGCATCTTGTCCTTACTGATACAGGCACAGCGTGTTCTCTTTTGTACATTGCAGCAGGGAAACAGGCAGAACTGGCAGCATAAATGTTTAGACCATTACCTTTTTTTATAGGTTTGCGCTATACCCGCGCAAAGCGAAGGAATCACTTTATTTCCTTCATATCCGGTACGTCCATGGTGGGACTGACTCTGGGTGTTTCTGTCCTGATTATTGTGTTGTCAGTGATGAACGGCTTTGACCGCGAGCTCAAGCAGAGAGTGCTGGGTATGGTTCCTCATGCCACGATTACCGCAGCGGGTGGTGGTATTGACGACTGGGAAGAGCTGGTGACGACTATCCCTGAAAAAGAGGGTATTGAAGCAGCCGCTCCCTTTGTGGATGCCCAGGGGATGCTGACCAATGGTGATCAGGTTCGTGGGACACTGGTTTACGGTGTTGACCCTGAGTATGAGAAAAAAGTATCGATTATCACCGATCATATGAAACAGGGCGTTCTGGAAGACCTGAAGCCCGGAGAATTCGGCATTTTACTTGGCGAGATTCTGGCCAATTATCTGGGGGTTTCTGTGGGTGATAAAGTGACCATGGTGCTCCCGGAAGCCAGTGTTAACCTGGCGGGTGTTTTACCCCGGCTCAAACGCTTTACCGTCGTGGGTACTTTCTCTGTTGGTGCTGATGTGGATGGCAATCTGGCCTATGCACACCGGGAAGACCTGGCACGGTTCCTCAGGGTACCTGAAGGAGTTACCGGTATTCGCCTGAAAATGGATGACCTTTTTGCTGCGCCAAAACTGGCCTGGAATGTGGCCGTCACTTTGCCTGGCCGCTACTACGTTCAGGACTGGACTCGCACCCATGGCCGTTTATTTCAGGCTATCCAGATGGAAAAGACCATGGTTGGACTTCTGTTAACCCTGATTGTTGCGGTTGCTGCCTTTAACATTGTCTCTACATTAGTGATGGTGGTGACAGACAAGCAAGGCGATATTGCCATTCTCAGAACCTTTGGTGCCAGCCCGAAAATGATTATGGGGGTCTTTATGGTGCAAGGGGCTCTGATTGGGGTTATTGGTACACTTCTGGGCGTTGTTCTGGGTATTGCAGGCGCACTGAATGTTTCTGAGATAGTCAATGCCCTGGAGAAGCTTCTGGGTATTCACTTCTTGAGCCCTGATGTTTACTTTATCAGTTATCTGCCTTCAGAATTAATGTGGCAGGATATTATGGTGATCAGTGTATCTGGTCTACTGATGAGTTTCCTGGCAACCCTTTATCCGGCGTGGCGTGCCTCAAAAATCCAGCCTGCAGAGGCTCTGCGTTATGAATAATCCTGAAGTACGGCCAGCCGTGAAGAAAGTAGTACTTGAATGCCGGAAAATCACCAAAGAGTTTTCAGAGGGGCCTGAAAAGCTGGAAGTCCTGAAAGGGATTGAGCTTCTGATAAAGCCTTCAGAAAGAGTGGCTATTGTTGGCTCATCGGGGTCCGGTAAAACGACATTGTTGCAGTTGCTGGCAGGGTTGGATCGTCCCTCAAGTGGTGAGGTGCTGCTCTGTGGTCATCAACTGATGAATGTCTCGGAACATCAGCAGGGTGAACTGCGGAATCGCCATCTTGGCTTTGTTTACCAGTTCCATCATCTGTTGCCAGAGTTTACGGCTCTGGAAAATGTGGCCATGCCATTGTTGTTGCGCAAGGAAGTATCCGTTCGGCAGGCGAAAAATCGAGCCGAGAAAATGCTTGGCATGGTCGGGTTGTCGAAAAGAGCATCTCATAAACCTGCAGAACTTTCCGGTGGAGAGCGTCAAAGGGTTGCTATTGCCCGTGCACTGGTTGCCAAGCCAGACCTTGTGCTGATGGATGAGCCAACGGGTAACCTTGACCCTCATACAGCCAGTAAAATTCATGAACTGATGGAGTCTCTCAGTCAAAAACTGACAACCAGCTTTATCGTGGTGACTCATGATATGGATTTTGCCCGGCAGATGGATAGGGCATTACGTCTGGAAGATGGGCACCTTGTGCCTGCATAATAAAAAAGCCCTCGATAGAGGGCTTTTTTTCAATAACGTTGATCAGTTATTGATTATCACCACTTTTTTTCTCTTCATGGATGACATAAACCTTAAAAGGTTTGCTTTCTTCTGCCGGTCCATCGTAGCCATCACCGCCCTTGAATTGACTTTCAGGCCAGGAAAAAATCGACTGAGCTGAACGTCTGTCCGGAGTGGTCTGAAATGTAGTAGGCATTATCGCCTCCGGTTACTCTTTTCTCATCCGCGATGGCTGATGCTGCACTGATGGCTAATCCGGCAATGAGGGTCAATGTGGTAGCAACTCTGATGATCATGGTCAGTCCTTTGAATTTTGTTTTCTGGCTTTATTTTTATCGTCCATCACCAAATATGTATTAGGGGGCGTTGACAACGAGCCATGGGCCTTGAATTAATGTCAAATTCAAGGTTCTGGTTCAGCCCTTGTTTACTACGCGTCAGCCATGTGAATCAGTGAAACGGTCTGGTGGAGAGTATCAAGCCTGATTTCCCCGTAATGCCCCCACCAGTCGCAAGCCTCCAGACAAATATCGATAACAAAACCAGCCTGATCTTCCTCGAAAGATTTTATTGTATTAAACCCTTTGGAAGAGTCAGTCATATATTGCAATAAGAACCAGTTACCCTCTTTATCACTTATAAAACTATAAGCAGCCTGGTGATAGAGGGGACGATTGAGGGTAACCACATTCACAAATAACTTCTCTTTCCCTGAGTCTATTATCAGGCTGAGAGCAGTAGTGACAAAAGAAGGATGCTAAGTGTATTAAAAAGGAGCTGCATATTATTTGTTCTTAATTCAGCGGTTGTGTAAGAGGGCATTTCCAGATGGTTATGGATAAGGTATAACCTGGTCATGGAATAAAATGAATAGATAAGTAGTATTTTTTATATGAATTTATTTTTATAGACAAAAAGTGACTAAATAACACCACACTCTAAGCAATGTGCTATTTTTGATCGTCATATAGACCTACCTTAAAACTAATCACAGCTTTGAAAATCACTCCTCTGCAGCATATTAGCAAGGTTCAGTCATTTATTTTCAATAGATTTTTATTGGGGAGAGTGCTGTGCGACATGTGTTAATGCAGATTTGCCATAAAGCACTGTTCGAAACCACATAAGGAAACACCAATGCCTTCGGTGGAAGAGTTGATCAAACTCGATAATGATACAGAAATTCATCCGGCCGCTGATCGCAGTGGGTTGTTAAAGAGCTTCATTGAAACCCGACAGCAGTCGGTTGCACTGTGCAGTGCACTTGAGATTGAAGACTATGGCCTGCAAGCAGCCGCTTTTACCAGTCCACCAAAATGGCACCTGGCTCATACCAGCTGGTTTTTTGAAACCTTTTTGCTGAAGCCTTTTGCCACAGAATACATTGCTTTTCATCCCGCTTATGAAGTCTTGTTCAATTCCTATTACCATTCGATTGGCGAGCAGTACCCAAGACCACAGCGAGGCTTGTTATCAAGACCTACGTTCAACGAAGTGATGGCCTATCGTCATCACGTTGATCAGGAATTGCATGCGTTATTGGTATCGGTATGCCATGAACATTATGCCGAAAGGGATGACGTTTTTCGCCGGGTACAGCTGGGAATTCAGCATGAAAAGCAGCATCAGGAACTGTTTTTAACAGATCTGAAATATTCACTGTCCAAAAATCCGCTTTACCCTGGTTACTCACCCCTTGAGAGTAATTGGAATGAGTATGAAACAGCTCATTCAATCAGTTCACAATGGCTTCAATATCAAGGTGGTCTGTTTCAGCTGGGTGTTGATCAAGATAAAGATACATTCTCTTTTGATAATGAAAGTCCGGCTCATCGTGTACACATCGAGCCCTTCGAATTATCGGACCGGCTGGTCACCAATGCTGAATTTCAGACGTTTATTCATGATGACGGCTACCATCGTCCAGAGTTCTGGCTATCTGATGGTTGGGCTGAAGTTCAACGGGGGCAATGGTGCCAACCGCTATACTGGTGCGAAAAGGATGGGCAGTCAATGGAGTTCACGTTGTATGGGCTGCAGCCAAGGCTGGCCAACCAGCCGGTATGTCACTTAAGTGCCTATGAGGCTGATGCTTATGCCTGCTGGGCCAATGCAAGGCTACCCACTGAAGCCGAGTGGGAGTTTGCTGTGGTTCAGCAAGGAGAGGGAGAATCCATTTCTGGAAAAACATTTCAGCCCATTCCCGCTGAAAATAACATTCATTCAACCCGGTTAAAACAACTCTATGACAGCTGCTGGCAGTGGACATCCAGTGCGTATCGTCCATACCCTGGCTTCAAGGTGGGTGCTGGGGCGATTGGCGAATACAATGGCAAGTTCATGTGCAACCAATGGGTATTACGCGGTGGCTCCTGCGTCAGCCCAGCGAACCATCTCAGGCCAACCTACCGAAATTTTTTCTACCCTCGTGACCGTTGGCAGTTCTCCGGACTTCGCCTGGCAAGAGGTATTTAATCAGTTATCAATAGCCCCGTTATTGCCATCTCACATGCATTTTTGATTTGCAGTCAAAGGAACCGTTTATGTCTGAACCTGCCATTATGGAGATTGAAAATGTTAATTTTCAAAACCATCAACCCGTCAATAATGACAAAAAAGAGATTCTGGAAGGCTTTCTACGCCCACAAAAAATGCTGAACCCAAAGTTTTTTTACGATCATCATGGCTCAGTGTTATTTGAAAAAATTACTCAGCTGCCGGAATATTATCCGACCCGAATTGAACGGAAGATATTGAAAGACAATGCTCAGTCGATCGCCGATCACTGTGGTACTGAGACCATTTTAATGGAGCCCGGCAGTGGCAGCAGTGAAAAAGTTCGTATCCTGCTGAATACCCTGCGTCCAAAGGCTTATGTACCGATGGATATTGCAGGGGATTTTTTACTGGAATCGGCCATTAAACTGGGGTGGCAGTTTCCCTGGCTCGATATTCACGCAGTATGTGCTGACTTTTCCCAACCCGGCTGGATCCCGGAGAAAATACCGGAAGGTAAACGACTGGTGTTCTATCCGGGATCAACGTTTGGCAATATGCAGCCTGAAGATGCCCTGGACTTTCTTGAAAAATTGAAAATTTTTCTGAATGGAAGCGGTGGAGTGTTAATCGGGATCGACTTGCACAAACCAGAACCGCTGCTGAATGCTGCCTATAATGACAGGGAAGGGATAACCGCGCAGTTTAATCTGAACGCACTGAATAACATTAATCAATTAGCCGAGGCTGATTTTGATCTGGCGAACTTTGAACACCACGCATTTTACAATTCCAATGAACAGCGTATTGAAATGCACCTGATAAGCCAGCGGGATCATAGGGTCAGTATTGATGGTGAAACCATTACTTTCAGCAAGAACGAAACCATTCATACCGAAAGCTCTTATAAATACACGCTGGAGAGTTTTTCTGTGCTTGTGGCCAGTGCAGGTTTTCGGGTAGTTAATAGTTGGGTGGATGAGGAAGCACTGTTCAGCGTCCACTACCTGGAGTTTCATTAAAAGACAAAGTAGAAATTACTGAGTAAAGTAACCAGAACCTGATTGTACAATACACACTTTGAATAATTGGAAAAATCTTGACCAAGTCATACGATGGCAAGCTTAAGGCAGACACTGTCAAAGCACAGGGAGTCGCCGATGATGGCAGCCCCATGCGCTATCCAAAAGCCTAAAAAACCATGGTCAAAACGCTGAAAATCACCATACCCAGCGGTGGTGAGGCAGGTTGGCATTACCATCCCTACCCGGGGTACGGCTATACCATCTCCGGCACCATGGAAGTAACCCTCAAGGATGGCCAGAAAAACCGTTACGAAGCGGGAGAAGCCATTTATGAAGTGGTGAACACGGCACACAATGGTCGCTGCATCAGTAAAACACCGTGTGACCTGATTGTTACGTTTACCGGGGTTGAAAATGAGCCAATAACGGTGATGCTCCCTCAGAAAAAACAGTAAATCATGAGTAAAACCCGAAAGCGCACACCTCAATGTGCGTTCTACCACCGCTTATTTCCAAAAACGCTATTCCATCGGGTTTACAAATAAGGTACAAGTTCCTTATGAGAACCCCGAAACGAATACAGCCCCTGGTTGATGAAGGTCTGGTGGATGAAGTACTCCGCCAGCTAATGAGTGGTAAAGAAGCCGATGTCTATGTGGTACGCTGCGGATCCGAGATCCGTTGTGCCAAAGTGTATAAAGAAGCCGCCAAACGCAGCTTCAAAAAAGCCGTCCAATATCAGGAAGGCCGTAAAGAGCGTAACAGCCGAAGGCAACGCGCCATCGAGAAAGGCTCAAAGTTTGGCCGTAAACAGCAGGAAGAAACCTGGCAGAACGCCGAGGTGGATGCCCTGTTCCGGTTGGCACGAGCTGGTGTAAGAGTCCCTAAGCCTTACATCTGCCTGGATGGCGTACTACTGATGGAACTGGTCACGGATGATGATGGTCAGGTTGCTCCTCGACTGGGCGAAGTCACCATGTCTGCCGAACAGGCCAGAGAAGACCATGCCATCGTCATGCATTACGTGATGCTGATGCTTTGCGCCGGTCTGATTCATGGTGACCTGTCGGAATTCAATGTGCTCGTCGATGAGTATGGCCCGGTAATCATCGATCTGCCACAGGCCGTGGATGCATCTGCCAACAACAATGCACGCGCAATGTTGACCAGGGATATCCAGAACATCACGGACTACTACGCCCAGTTCGCGCCAGACTTGCAGAACAACCGGTATGCCAAAGAGATGTGGGCCCTTTATGAAGAGGGTGAACTGACGCCGGAGACTGAATTGACCGGACACTTCGAGGAGGTTGAAAAATCAGCGGATGTTGATTCAGTCATGGAAGAAATCAAGGCCGCTCTGGCCGAAGAGCAGCAACGACAGGAACGACTGAGAGAGTCAGACAATCCTGATGTCTGATAGGGAGTGAATTGATTAAAAGCCCGGACTTCCGGGCTTTTTCTTTGTCCATCATATTTCCTGCTGTGCTCGCTATAAAAGACCGAAGCTCTTAAGCTTGTTAAACATAAAAATACCCACATACAAAATAATCATGCAATTAACAAAGAAACTGATAATTTCGTTCAGAAACTAATGTTTGACATTATTTTTTAGTTAAAATTGAAATTATCAATTAGAAAACTTATTCATTAATTATATATTGATCTGTGACAATTATAGGTAGCTATTGACGTATGATGTTATCCTCTACCTTATAAATGAGGTAGTAATGGACAGCATTGACGGACGCAGACTTTCCGACTCCATCAGGGAGGAGATTCGATTCAAAGCCATAAAAGACTGGCATTCAGGCATGAATCCTACAAATCTTGCTCGAAAGTATGGCACCTCAAGAAAAATCGTCTATCAATGGATTGATCGTTATAACCAAGAAGGCTGGGATGGCTTGAAAACCCGGACAGGTAAAACTGGACCCAAGCCCAGGCTCCAGGCATCGGTTAAACCTTATTTCAGTAGTGAGTTCAGAAGGTAGCCTGAGGTACAAGACATTCACCGGAAAAATGGATCGGTTTATGTTTGTTAAATATCTAAAGTCACTGGTTCTCAGCGTTGATAAGCCAGTGATCATCATTACTGATGGACATCCTGCACACCGAGCGAAGTATACGAAAGATTACGTAGAACAAGAGCCGAAGTTGCTGGGCCTACACTTGCTGCCAAGCTATTCCCCGGAGCTGAATCCTGATGAACAAGTCTGGAATCACCTTAAAGAAAAACCTGGGAAAACCGCTTTGAAGACCAAGGCTGACTTTATAGAGTTCATTCGAAGTAAAATGAGAGCACTGCAAAAAATGCCGGAAGCAGTAAAAGGTTTCTTCAGATTGCATAACACCGGATATGCCTGCAGACAGTGTTACCTATAATGGTAAGGAATCAATAGTACAAAACAACAAAGGTGGTTTGTACTGACTTAAATATCCAATCGACCAGTCATTTTATATGATTTCAAATGGCTAACTACTTACTTACTCTCAATGATAAGCTGTCATTATTCTGATTAACTTTCTTCATTGATTGATGACAGGCGGTAGCTATTTATCGATGTTTGGTAAAATGTGGTTTCACTAAATCATACCCCTAATCAATGACCTGTCTCTTAGTCACAAATCCTAATCTTGGTTTATCCTTTTCCGAGACAAACCAAGATCATGATTCCTTTACCTCCTCAACATTGGTCTGAACAAATTTTTGGATGTGCCAATTTGGGAGAACACTCAGTCAGGTCAGGGCTGGGTGACATCGGGGGGACCAGAAAACAGTATATCCAAAGGCATTTGGGCACACTCAGTGATGTTACTGGATGTAGATAGTGAACGAACTATAGGCTTGATTGATCAGCAACGCTGGAGTAAATATTGAGCACAGGCTGGGCGCGCAAATATCAAAGGTTATCAGTGTCTGTGACCGTGAAGCTGATGTTTATGAGTACATCCGATTCCAGTTGACTCATTGCAGAAGGTTTGTTGTCAGGGCAACACAAAAACAGGATTTTAATAGACGATGAACGACTACTTTTTGATGCTCTGGCTGCGGAGCCTGTCCTGGGAAAATACACAGTTGATGTTCCTCAGCGAGGTGGGCGAAAAGCACGTAAAGCCACTCTGCAGGTAAAGAAGAAAACTGTAACAATACAATCACCTCAAAGGCCAGGTGGTCGGCTTGAACCCATAACGGTTAAGGCTGCTCTGCGCTGACAATTTGCAACGCCTGGCAGTCATGCTGATGTTTGTAGCGGTTAGATTGCTGCAGATCAGAGAGGCCCTGATGCTACCTTATAAAAGACAGAAAAAAGACGACAAAACCTGGAATGAGAATACACTGGCCTGGCTTCTCCATACCATTGCCAAAGTGGGTGGCTGGTGTGATTCAAAACGCACTGGCATACCTGAATGGCTGGTCGTATGGAAAGGCTGGGCAAAACTGCAAGACCGCTCCACACCTACCGAATGACGAGAGGTGTGGATATGTAACTAAGAGACAGAATCAAAGACAGGGGTTATGTCTTCCATTTTGCATAAGCGGAAGATTCAAGACCTACTCTCGTCGTTTTACCTATGAAGAGCCATAACCCGAACTATCTCGAGAGGCCTGAGACTGAAAATCGGGGTGAAGAGTACAGTAATCGTGGTCTTGCAGGAAAGCAAACGATAAATGCTCTTCCGGACACGGCGCGGGTTTCTCTATTTCAGCCTTATCCAGAACCTGCATTTTTTTCAGCGGCCCTGATAGCGTTGCAATACGCCTTTTCCTACTGTTCCCAGGCTCCGGGAGCTGGACAATGGTATCGGCTGTCGCCCTACTCACGGTATGATCTTTAATATAATCCATGAGATATTTATAACGTTTTACATAAGCGGCAGCATTGACGCGCGTTTTTATACCACTGCCTTCTTTAACCGCTATCGCATCAAAAAGGCTTAAGTATTCCCGCAGCGTCTCCTTGCTGTTGACGTTGTCTTGTTGATCCGGGTGACTGTATATCAACGAGCGATCCTGACAAAGCTTGACTATTCCCACCGGCAACGACCTCACCTTAACGGTGTCGAACAGATGATTACCGTCGTTCACCTTCTCTTGTTTGAATAGCGCTTCCAACCATTCAGGATGTCTGGCAAAGTAACCAATGCCCTTGATCGCCATAACACCACAACTGACATAATCGATCTGTAGCCCCTCCTCCGGTAACAATATGCCTGCACGCTTTCCCGGAAAAGCGGTCTCAATTTCTTTGCGGATGGTTTTTACCAGAGGTTCCGTATAGCGGCTTTCAGCACCCAGGGTTTCATGCAGGTAGCACTGCACGTCATCACCGGATACCTGGACACAACCGGCCGTGACATGGTTATTTTCTGTGTTCTCATAGACAAAATAACACGGACTCTTTTCTGTGGTTTTGATGGCAGCCCCCAATTCATCAGGAGAGGTGCAATAATGATACCGGAAAGTACCCTCCTGTTTTGCCAGCTTTTTACTCAGCGTGTGCTCAATAATTGGGCGAGTGAGAAAGTATTCACCATCATTTTCGTAATTGATGACCCCTTGATTACAGTCCACAACAGAACCCGACTCTCTGAGTAGAGGGTTTGTTGCAACCCGGTCAGACCGATGCCCACCCGCTCTGCCGAGACACTCCCACTTCTTTTCCGCCCTGTGCAGAATGATGGCCTCCCCTGCCCCAAGCCACTGGCTGCAAGCCGGAATTGGATACCTTCGCTCACGTGAACAGCACTCGATAAAACTCTTCGATTGATTCTTAATAACAAACTCTGTCCCTTTTGCCGTATTGTTAAATGACGGTAGCTGAAGACTGCAATAAGAGACACCCGAGGGCTTTTTACCCGTAGTGACACAGTAGACTTTATTGCTGTCATGGCCGGGTATGGTCGCCTGACCGCATTCTATATGAAGAGACTCGTCAGGCCACAGGAAGGGACTATAAGCTTCTATATGGCGTGATATATCACTGTTTTTTTCTTTTCCATGGCTTAAGCCACACTTCACAGCAAATACTTTCCGCCGCCCTATATTTTGCAGCTCTTGCCAGTGAACGCCAGCCAATAACCGTTTTCTGACTTCGGGTTTAACCCGAACCGCTTTCGTCAGCGCTCCAGAATCAATGCTGGTGGCTTTCGCTATCTCTAAATTGGCAAGAATAGTGGACCAGGGGTGAGCGTGCACTTCCATTTATCGGACTCCATTTTATTATCATTACTTCCTGAAAAGTAGCCTTGCCATTCAGAGGGTTGCCTGTTTTTTTTAAACAGCATGCCCGGAAATTTAATGGTTAAATGACACCTTCCGCCATTAATGACAAGCGACAGTTAGACTCATTTACACCGGTATAGTTCATTGTCGAGGCGGTTAATTTAACCGGTAAGGGCTGTACCAATGAAAACATACGGTCCCCCCACGGTATACACTTCGATTATGGACAAGGTGAAGACTGCGGGAACGGTGTGCCGCAGCACACAGAAGGAGTTTAAAGGATAATTCTCCTGATGTGGGGAAGCTGTAGGAAAGATGGCGGTAGGTCCGCCGAAGTCGGCTGTCGGAAGCAGGCTTCAAACCACCTCAAGCGGCTGTCATTAAGAGTGATGGTCGTGAGCGTTGAGGAAAAGGCGAACAATGAGTCGTCAGGTGTGGTGCAGAGAGATGAGTAAAACCGAATCTTCGTTGATGCGTTCGAAAGGTCCAATTTTGACATCAAAAGCTGGGGCCCGTTCCTCTCCAGTGATCAGTCTACAGGTGAACTCCGAATGCTGTGTAGGCGGTGTCCGGCGTATAGAAGGCATGACTCTGTACTGGGCTTTCCTATGGAACTGCGGGAACCAGTCGTGCGGATGTTAAGGGAGACTCCCAGGTGGCGAACCCACAAGGGCTTGAGTACCGATGCTGCGCACTGGGGCGGAGCCGTTCGTAGTAGTGTTGAAGCTTCTGTAATGGAAGTGGAGCGAAGGGGCGGCGTCAGGTGGCTTTTTGAAAGACTCACCCGACTTGAAGGATCTTGACTGGATGCTGAAACATTGTCTGGATGCCCGCGAGGGACGTTGCCAGCAATTTGTGGAAAGTGTAGCCAGCAACCAGATAGTTGGTAGGAGGTTTTGATGAAAGCAGAACATTTGTCGTATAGATGCAAGGAAAGGTCGCGCATTGCTGGAGTGCAATGCGCATCTTAAGTTGCTTTCAGTATGTATGATAAAAGTTTGCCTGATGGGAGCGGTATGAGTCGAGAGGTTCACGTACCGTTCTGCGAGGGGCTGGCGGGGAAGTTCCGCCGGTCTACTCTCCAGTCTGATACCTGGGTTTACCTGGTGTACATCAGACTGATACCAAAACCAATAAACGCAACACCTGTCAGTTTGTTGAAGATGCTCATGGCCTTTTCGGTGGACAACCAGTGAGAAACCAGCGAAGACAGCACGGCGTATCCCATAAGGACGACAAAGGAAATGCCTTCAATCGTCAGTATCAGTGTCATGAATTGAGTCACAAAGGCGCTTGAGACATCAATAAACTGGGGAAACAGTGCTGTAAAAAAAGCGATGGCTTTGGGGTTGCTGATGCCCACACCAAAACCTTCTTTAAACACCGACGGAAAAGCAACGGTGCTATTCAGCCTATTCTGGTGTTGATGCTTTCTACTGTGCAGGGCGATCGCCAGGCCTTAATCCCAAGATAAACCAGGTAAGCACAGCCCAGGATCATGAGCAGAGCAAACAGGGTGGATGATGTGAGTATGAGCGCTCCCAGACCAAAGGCAGACAGTCAGCCAGAAGGATCATGGCAACCGAATTGCCCAGCATATTGGCTATGGAGGCCTCATTCTATCATGGCTCATTTGAAGCCGATTTGGGAGCGGGGCGGACCATTCCATTAAGTCTTTCATCTTGCATGAATGCAAAATGAAAGACTTGGCGTTTGCTTCTTTTTTTCTGGTTAGCCTGTCGGCTTTGTGTTGGGAGGACTGTCCTGGTCAGTCGTTAACTCATCCGGTGTAAGGGTTTTACCAACTTGATCAAACTGATTTTCTAACAGTGAACTGTCGACGGTGCAGAATTCTCCGGGCGCTCTGTTGTGTTTTTTAAAATAGCCTGTCTCGCTCTGGAACTCTTTTGCCAGGGTTTTCAGGGGAGATTCATGATCAGAACCCGGTGTTCCAAATCCTAAGGTCTGCATGATGCTTTTACGGCGCTTCAGGAGCTCGTTAACCCGTATTTCAGAAGCGACGGCGGTTTTTGCCAGCGTCGTTTTTGCCAGTGCCTCCCGGCTGGTTGCCAGCATAAACTTTGCGTGGCGTTTGGATGAAGCTGATTCATGTTCTTCTGTACTGTGATCTTCCAAGCTGTGATCTTCCAAACTGTGGTCTGAACCCGCCAATGGTTTTACCATCTTCAGGCAATGATTTAATAAATCATAAGCGATATTGATGCTCTTTTTAGCCTGATCTACCCGTTGTTGACGCACTTTTTTCAACAGAGGCACAAGATTATACGATTCAAGCTCTCTATCCGGAAAATGCTGATTGAGCCATTTGCGTGCAGTGTGCTCATCCGGTGTCTTGTCGGGAAGCAGCTTCGCCGCAGATTCTACCCTGCTGTAAATACTGCTGACTCTTGGGATGGCAACTCTGGCCTTTGCCAATACCCGCCTGTTTATAAATAGAACACGGTGGGCTGTTTCTGCACAGAGGGTGAAGCGTTCCGCTGGTTGATGCGTTGACTCGTTCAGTTTGCAGGACAACAAATCCCACACGGTTTCCTGAGTCATGTCGGGTTTTATCGTTTCCAGAAATAATTGAATGTCTGTTTTTGCTATTGGCCCCACCGGGATTGCCAGAGTCAGGGCAGAAGTATCACTGGGCTCATCAGCCAGCGCTGCGTCATTACTGTTGTCCGCTGCAGGAAGCTCTTTCGGAGGTGCTTGTTTCGACGAGGTTTGTTTTTCTGAGGCCGTAGAGTGCGCTTTTTTTCCAATCTCTTCTGCAAGTGCTTGTATTTCTTTATTCAGTTTTGATTTGAGTTGTTTTTGGTTAAGCAGTAAACCTTTTACCTGCTTTGAAAGGGTGTGAATTCCTTCAATAAACAAGTCTACCGGGCGATGCTGGTAATCTGACTGTTGCCTTTTTTTCAGCAGCACCTGGTACTCTCTGGTTATTTTTTCTTCCACTATGGCGGGTGACTCCACAGGAAACTGGTCACCAAACTCTTTTGGTATATTGCAAAAGAACAGAGGGAGCCAAACCTCTCTGGCGCAATTGAGAAACCGTTGCCGTCTGACGGTTGTCATATCGGTTGTTATCAAGCCTGACATTCCGGCAATGACTTCTGCGATATGGCGGATAAACTCTGCCGTTTGATTAGGCATCACTCCATTCACTCGCTCCAGATATTCTTCATTGCTGAGATATTCGATGATGGGTTGAGATACAGGGCTGAATAAATCAGATCGTGATGCCAGCTGAATGAGCGCCATGTAGATATCATGATGGTCAGGCTTGTTGTAGAGATAATTAAGTACCGCTAACACGTGGTTCTGAATGTATATCTGAGTGTTGAGACATTGTTCAAAGAACGCATTATTGGTAAGCGACTTCCTGGGGGGAATAGGTCGCGAGTATTTGGTAACCAGCCAGGGAATGTGCATGTTGTTATAGCTTAATAATGCAATGAGCCCTCGAGTGCATTCCAGGTAAAGTGCCTCCATTAATGTGTGATGGCTGTTTTCTGAAGAAGGCGTTTCCGTTAAATGAACATAAATTTTATACGCTGTGTACATATGATGATTCATCATCGTCATCAAATTGAAGATGTTTTCTTCCGAGTTGTCTAAATGAGCAGAGTGAAAGATCTGTAAAGCCTTTAAAAGCAAGTGGTTCACGAAATTGATATGAAGTCTGAGGTCTTCATCAGTGACTGGAATGCTTAATTCGATTTGTTCAGGTTGCATATAGAGCTTTAGTTTTCTGCGAAATACATCGGATAACAATTCAAAAGCAGGTAAGAAACTTCCATTGATCCTGGTTTCGCCATCACCTCCCGCGGATACGCTCATTCCGAAATTCTTTATATAATTGTTGTCGGTGGCCTTTTGGCGTGCTGTTCTCTTTGGTATTTTTTTCGCGGGTAGAAACATTGACTCAAATGGTCCGGAGGGAAATTCCTGAACCACTTTCTCAGAGTTCAGTTCTGGCAGTAATACTCTATTCAGGTAGTGTCCGGGCGTTAGTGCAGCAAAGATGGTTGAGGTTTTCGGCTTCCTGTAACAGGTTTTCTTTTTCCTCCCTGTCAGTTCAGAGGCTAATGAGTTGTGCGTACTGATGATTTTATCGAAGAAAGGGCTGTCTTCCATACATTTCGTCAAGCTTGCCATGAGTTCCTTTTCTGCTGCAGATCCACAATTCACAAAGAGCGGTTTGATATCTTTGTCGAGCTGCCGTTCAGCAGCCTCCTTTGGCTGCCTGATTTGTGGCGAGAACAGCTCTATGGATAGAGCAGGCAGTGAGTTAGGTGGTGTATTGTCATGATTATCAGGGTTCGGTTCCCACATGAGCTGTTCATAGCTGTATTCAATAATCGCAATGGCAAAATCAGACTCCTCCGGGTCTGTTTCCTGACCTGGTGAAGCGGAAGCGGTGGGTGGCGTGTTGTTGAGGCTGCTGGCTACTGATGGCTCAGGTTGAGCTTCGTGGCTTTGAATGTAGGGTGGCGGGGCTTCTAAATACCGAGGTAATGCCGGGTTGGGCTGGGGATTCTGATCCTGAATAAAGGTGACTAAACCGGTATCATCCACGTAAGCGGTTGCCCCGGAAACTGAATAGACTTCTTTATATCGCGGGTTACCCCGTGAGGCCGGATCGATGGGTGAATGGGGATAGACGTAAGTGGGATCTGTCGCCTCGAGGGACGGAAAATACGGTTGATTCAAAGGCTCAGTACAATAAGCAACCGGTTGATGAGTGTTCTGACCATACGATTGATGCGCATAATGCCCTTGCTGTGTCGGAGGGGGAACCCCATTGACAACATTATAAATGGGCACCGGTTGAAGGGCTGGTGGCACAGTAAAAATAGACGCCATTTGAGGGGCAAACGATACCGTGCGGTATGCTGAAACAGGCGGCTGCCAGCACTGATTAACCATCTGGGTTGGATACTTTACTGGCGATACCTGGTGCGTTTGCCATACACCTTGATTGGTAACCGGGTAACCTGAAGCGGGGAAGCCAATAAAGGGGGCTGGAGCATGAGCATGGTTATCAAAAGGGTTTGGAGGGAGACTAGGCATACTTGAATGTCCATAATAAAAATCTATATTGCCTTCATTTATGATAGTTATAGGTGAATTGAACAGGCTGCTTTATTTAATGGAAATATTGCGGGTTGATTGAGTCGAGGCTGGTTACTGACTCATCAACGGGATTAGTTCTTCCGTGAGTACTTCAGTAAAGCACCATTTCAGACGTTGTAAATCTTTTCATCAGGGCAAGACCGCATGAGCCTCACTATTCACCTTTTCCTTCTTTTACGGCCACGAGACACACAGCAGTGGTGCTCCCGGAAAAATATGTTACGAAACAATGCTAAGTAATATGGTTTGGTGGTACTATTTTCGGCTTATGAAATTACGCACTATGTGTCGTATTGATCTGTGATAATTATAGGTAGCTATTGACGTATGATATTATCCTCTACCTTATAAATGAGGTAGTAATGGACAGCATTGACGGACGCAGACTTTCCGACTCCATCAGGGAGGAGATTCGATTCAAAGCCATAAAAGACTGGCATTCAGGCATGAATCCTACAAATCTTGCTCGAAAGTATGACACCTCAAGAAAAATCGTCTATCAATGGATTGATCGTTATAACCAAGAAGGCTGGGATGGCTTGAAAACCCGGACAGGTAAAACTGGACCCAAGCCCAGGCTCCAGGCTCCAGGCATCGGTTAAACCTTATTTCAGAAGGTAGCCTGAGGTACAAGACATTCACCGGAAAAATGGATCGGTTTATGTTTGTTAAATATCTAAAGTCACTGGTTCGCAGCGTTGATAAGCCAGTGATCATCATTACTGATGGACATCCTGCACACCGAGCGAAGTATACGAAAGATTATGTAGAACAAGAGCCGAAGTTGCTGGGCCTACACTTGCTGCCAAGCTATTCCCCGGAGCTGAATCCTGATGAACAGGTCTGGAATCACCTTAAAGAAAAACCAGGGAAAACCGCTTTGAAGACCAAGGCTGACTTTATAGAGTTCGTTCGAAGTAAAATGAGAGCACTGCAAAAAATGCCGGAAGCAGTAAAAGGTTTCTTCAGATTGCATAACACCGGTTATGCCTGTAGACAGTGTTACCTATAATGGTAGGGGGTTAATAGATAATACTTGCGGTGGAAGCTTTGGAAGCTCAGCGTTATCTATTATTTCCTTAAGTCGATCTCTGCCTAAAGGCATGAGTACTACATCTTTGGTACGCCCGGCATGGGCATGAACTTATGGGGTGCAAGTCCCCTGTGGGAGAACCTACATCTGACTGGCGGTAAAGACGCCTGCTGATGACAACCACTAGCTTAAGGCAAGTGCAGTCCCGCGAGGGGCTGTGCGGAGGCAGTCTGAGTGCAAAGGTGCGAGCCGACGTACAGAAATCGCATATAAGGCTGAGTCTCTGGGCGAGTGAGCCAAAGATTGCGAAGCCCTCTGGTTCGTGAGACACGGTAAATGCGGCGGTTGCCTACATGGATGTAGGTAAGGGGCGTGAGCAGGACGCGGAAGCTTTGTGCACTGTAAGTCCATGTTCTCTCTTGTTTATAATAGAGTGGGGAGATCTGTTCAACATGCGATTGGTAATTTCCCAGTTCTCAGCCACTGGTTACAACAGGCTCGGCGAACAGCGATTCATCACCCTGTTCGAGCAAACTCGATGACAACCAATAGCGCCGCAGGGGTAACCCTGTTGGTGATTGAACAGAAGTCAGCATAAGCCATAGTAGTTGGTCGACAAATGTCGTTAACAGATTAATAGTCGGTTTCCCGATGGGAAGTCACCAACGAAGGGCTTAACACCGATGACAAAGAGGAGACTGATTCCCTCAAGGCGCTGCAGCCGTCCGGCGACTCACCGTACTTGGCGACAGAATCTTTAAGCCAATGGCACTGACTTAAGGCCCTACCCCTTGTATTTATTGAGCCTCCGAGCTTGTGATCTTGAGTGCTGAAACCTCTGATGTGGCTTTGGTCGTCTTTTTACCTCTCGTGGTTCTGATCTTCCCGGACGATTGGCTACAATGTGCTGACTAATAATTTTCAGCATACTGTTGACCTTTCTTTCCAATGAATCAACTGGTGCCATCAGTAATGTTTGATGAAACGAAACAAGGGTCTCCTGTATTGCATCAAAATCAAGTTCTACATTCCAGCGCTTGAGGTACAGAGCAATAATTTCAGTTTTTGGATAAGTTTCAGCATCAAGCATTGTCGTAACTCGGCAATTCCCGCTCTGAATTAAAACCCTTGAATTTAAAGGGCTGCAGGCGAGTTCAAGGTTATGAGTACCGCAGACTTTTTTGCCTGAATTTTGTGCACAACATGTATTATCCTTGGCAAGTCAGGGTCTCCAAGGGCTGTAGAATACCCTATGATTCGCTCAAAAAATATGCAATTCAACTGAGCGGGAATTGCTGATTCCTAATAAGTCTATGTTGTGACGTTACAGAGAAAATTTAGGCAGAGGGTGGAGGAAGTACAAGGAAGAGAGTCGGTGTATACCCAATGGGGGATGCTGTAGAGGGGCTTGAACGCCCCTCCCGTTGTCTAAGCGGTGGAAGGTTAACCAAAATTACCCGCGATATAGTCACGGGTTTTCTGGTTGTCAGCATTGTGGAAAATCTTGTCTGTCGGGCCGAACTCCATCAGCTCACCCAGGTACATAAAGCCGGTGTAATCAGAGATGCGCATCGCCTGTTGCATATTATGGGTCACGATGACGATGGTGTACTTTTCCCTGAGCTCGGTGATCAACTCTTCGATGGCTGCTGTCGCTAAAGGATCCAGAGCAGACGTGGGTTCATCCATCAGAATCACTTCCGGCTTCAGCGCAATGGTGCGTGCAATGCAGAGGCGTTGCTGTTGACCGCCAGACAGGCTGCTGGCATCAGCATCCAGCTTATCCTTAACCTCTTTCCAGAGGTGGGCACGTTTCAATGCCTTTTTGGCGCGTACGGCCATTTGTGGTGCGGACATGCCGCCCTGCATTTTCAGGCCAAAGGTAATGTTGTCATAGATGGACATGGGGAAGGGCGTTGGTTTCTGGAACACCATCCCCACCTTGGAGCGCAGTGCGTTCAAATCCACGTTGTTCTTGAGAATATCTTCGCCATCCAGTAACACCTCGCCTTCCGCATGCTGAGTGCCATAAAGGTCGTAGATGCGATTCATAGTGCGCAACAGTGTTGATTTACCACAGCCTGAGGGACCGATCAGTGCCGTTACCCGATTATTGTAAACAGGCATATTGATGTTTTTCAGCGCAGGCTCTGCATTTTTGTTGTAGTAGAAGTTCAGCCCGTTCACCTCCATACGAGGCATCAGGTTTGTGCTGTTTAATTCAGTGACAGAAGCCGGCTCAACCAGTGGATGGTTCTGTGCTTCAAGGGTTTGCTCGATTGCTACATTCATGGTCATTTGGCAGCCTTTCTTGCTTTCAGCCAGCGAGGTAACACGGTGGCCAGAATATTAATAATCAGAATAAATGTGGTGATCAGCAGAGCGCCTGCCCAGGCCAGTTCATTCCAGGACTCATAGGGGCTCATGGCGTACTGATAGATGGTCACAGGCAGGTTGGCCATAGGCTGGCTCATGTCTGTGGTCATGTAGTTACTGTTCAGTGCGGTAAACAACAGTGGCGCGGTTTCACCGGTGATCCGTGCCATGGCCAGCAAAATGCCGGTTACGATACCGGGGCCGGCGGCGCGATAGCACAGTTTGGTGATTACCTGCCAGCGAGGGGCACCCAGGCCACTGCCCGCTTCTTTCAGGGTGGTGGGTACCAGGCGCAGCATTTCTTCTGTGGTGCTGACAATGATCGGTAATGCGAGAATGGCCAGTGCAGTAGCGCCTGCCCAGCCCGAGAATGAGCCGGTGGAGACCACCACAACTTTGTAGACAAACAACCCAATCAAAATGGATGGCGCACTCATCAGCATCCCGTTCAGAAAGCGCAGGGCTTCAGCCGCTTTGGAGGCTTTGTTCGCTTCTGATAGCCAGGTGCCGGCCAGAATACCCAATGGTGTGGCAATCACGATGCCCAGGGTGGTCAATATTAAACTGCCGATAATGGCGTTTTTCAGGCCACCCTGACTGCCAGGGCCTGGAGTCAGCTCTGTGAAAATGTGCAGGCCCATTCCGGCAATGCCTTGGCCAATGAGGCTGTAAAGCACGCTGGATAGTACCAGCAGGCCAAACAGGGTAGACAGTATGCAGAAACCAATAAAGGCCTGATTTTTGAGTTTTCTTAACGTCATTATTGATTCCTCACCGCTTCCTTAACAGCAGTCTGGCGGCACCCATCACCACGAAGGTCAGGATAAAGAGCACCAGTCCGAGGCTGATCAACGAAGCAATATGCAGCTCGTTGGTCGCTTCGTTGAATTGCTGGGCAATGGTTGAAGAAATTGAGCTGGCGGGCATAAACAGGGAGGTCTCAATTCGGTTGGCTCCACCAATAACAAAAGCAACCGCCATGGTCTCGCCCAGTGCGCGACCAAGTCCAAGAATCCCGGCACCGACAGCAGCATTTTTGATGGTAGGCAACAGTACTCGTGTAATGACCTCGTAAGGGGTAGCGCCAATACCATAAGCGGCCTCTCTGACCACGTTAGGTACAGTTTTCAATGCGTCCCGAGTCAGAGCGGTAATAATGGGCAGGATCATAAATGACAGAATGATGCCGGCTGTGAGAAGTCCAATACCAATGGGTGGACCGTCAAACCAGGGGCCGATCAGAGGCAGGGTAACCAGGTTTTCCAGAGCCCAGAATTGAAAACCATCAGAGAACCAGGGGGCAAAAACAAACAGTCCCCACATACCGTAAATAATGCTTGGAACTGCGGCCAGCAGTTCAATGGCCATACCGACAGGCTTACTGATCCAGCCCGGAGCCAGTTCTGCCAGGAATACTGCAGTACCGAGCCCAACGGGAATAGCAATTAAAATGGCGATTAAAGAAGAAACCAGCGTGCCGTAGATGGCCGCGGCCGCACCAAATTCACCACCCACCGGGTCCCAGGTATTGCTGAAAATAAAGCCTGGGCCAAACTTGGCCAGAGCCTCCCAGCCCCCATCAATAAGAGAAATAATGATGCCGATCAGCACCAGAAAGATTAATACGGCGCTGGCAAAGCTGAGGCGATAAAAAATTGAATCGCCATTTATTGCGCCAGGTCGTAATGTAAGAGCACTGGTTGTGGAATGCATAACTGTCAGGAGGGCAATGAGCGGACAAGCTCATCACCCTGAATTCCTTCCTATTAATTGAATAAACGTCGCTGGTTTACTTGATAATGGATGCGCCCTTATGGGACAGCTGCTGTTTCCATGTGTTTTCAACCAGCTCAATCACGCTCTCTGGCATTGGGATAAAGTCCAGGGATTCAGCCATCTCTGCACCATTCTCGTAGCTCCAGTCAAAGAACTCGATGATCTCTCTGGCTTTACCTGCATCAGCCTGGTCTTTATGCATCAGAATGAAAGTGGCGGCAGTCATTGGCCAGGAATCAGCACCGGGTTGATTGTTCAGAAGCAGGCGGAAACCGGGTGCATTCTTCCAGTCAGCATTCATGGCGGCTGCCTGGAAGGTTTCCATGTTGGGTTGCAGGAACTTACCGTCGGCACTGGCCAGCTGGGTGTGGCTAAGTCTGTTCTGTTTGGCAAATGCATACTCTACATAACCAATCGAACCCCGGGTGCGGCGTACGAAGTTGGCGACACCGGCATTACCATTAGCGCCGATAGTTGTGGCTGCTTTGGGCCAGGTGATGTCGGTATTGGTGCCGACGGAACGCTTCCACTCATTACTCACCTGACTCAGGTAATCTGTAAAGTTGTAAGTGGTGCCGGAGCCGTCAGAGCGGTGTATTACATAAATTGGCTGAGAAGGAATTTTCAGGTCCGGGTTAATGCTGGTAATGCGTTCATCGTTCCATTTTTTGATGTTGCCCATATAAATGTCGGCAACGATCTCGCCGGTCAGTTTCAGGGCACCTGGCTCAATGCCAGGAATGTTGACGACGGGAACAATCGCACCCATCACCATCGGGAACTGGATCATACCTTCATCATTGAGTCTCTGTTCGTCCAGAGGCGCATCGGTTGCACCAAAGTCAACCGTTTTTGCAGTAATCTGGCGAATGCCACCACCAGAACCAATGGCCTGATAGTTAATCTGATTGCCAGTTTCCTGATGGTATTCTTCTGCCCATTTGGCATAGATCGGGTGAGGAAAGCTCGCTCCAGCACCATTAATTGAATTTGCGCTGGCAGCGGTGGAAAACGCGGCGGCAGCTAAAACTGAGGATGCGACAACTGACTTTATGAACGTCATGGTTTTTTTCCCCCGAAAACTCATTGATAGAGTGTTTGTGTTTGATGAGGGAAAGAATAGGGCGGGACTGTTACAGAAATATTGCTCGAATGTTTCAGTTATATGACAGTTTATTCATACCTCGAGCTTATTCAAAGTAAGAGGCTGTGAGTTAGAGGCTTTCAGCGCCAACAACTTAAAAGCGACAGGTTGTGGTGGCATTTGTTTTGGGAAATATCGCAAGCCTGGATTAAATGGTCCTCTCCATGCCTAACATCCATAGGGCGTATAGGCCATGACTCTTCACTTTGTCATGTCTTTATATCCAGGCCATCATTCTCATAACAGGTTTAAAATATTAAATTGGTATCATGTGTCTAACGCCTGAAAGCCGACAAAATAGGGAATGCTGACGTCATTTACTCACCGGGCTTTCGGGTAGAGTGGTCTGATCAGACACAACATCATTAGCTGTGAAATTGGCTCCTGCTGCTTTTGTCAACGCTCTCTTATCTTTTAACATTTTAACTGTTTCAGCCTGCTTTGCGGTCAAACTTACTTCAGGTTTGATGTCAAACTGTATATTCAGCCTTGAAGCATCGCGCTGAGCAGCCGCCCATGCACTTTTTTGTCGTGCAATATCTTTGAGTGTTGATTCTATGTTGCTGTGTGTTACAGGCTTTGGTGGGCAGGCTAGTTTCTCTTCTTGTTGATACATTCTAATTTTTACAGCTTCACAAATATCAATTCCGTCCTTATTGGTTACGCTGCATACACCACTATTGCACAAATACTGTTTGGTTGGTGTCATAGCTTTCGGGTGCATGTATGTTGGCAGCTTCTTTTTTAACAGATCACGCCGCCAGTTGTTTTCTCTATTACCCATTACTTGTCTGCTATTACTTTCTTTTAATTTTTCCCTGAAGAACTCATAGTGGGGATCATACTCCTTTTTGACCTCAGCCAGATACGTATCCAGCTGGTATTGAGATAATGCAAACTCAAGGTTAGTTTCTGACTTTATAGAAAAAAGAGTAAATGACTGTGCTTTTTCTTTGACCAAAACCTGAGCGATAATTGCACCAGTTCCTGCTTCATAAAAGACCTTGTCGACCCTGACTTCACCAGATACACCGAGTAGGCGTGCAAGTTCACTTCCCTCAATAATTTCAATCGCAAAAATATCCAGGTGCTCAGCTTCACCTGGAACGTAAACCATGCTTGGAGTTTCAAAACAACGAAGGCTTTCTGGAGGGATGCTCATTGGAGTGTGACAGGACATCATATCCTCTTCAGGAAAGTGGTCATCGGCAGGGTTAGGTAGCATATTTCCTGATAATGCATGATCATATTCTACTGATGGATGTTTACTATCACCAGGCTCACTTGGGGATACCAGACCCTGATCATAGTCATCGGGCTTAATCGAATAAAAACGCCTGGGGTCCTCATCGATAAAGCTTCTATGGAATCGAGTTGAGCCGCAAGCTGATAATAGCTCCCGAGTAGTAGCTGCATCTGGCTGTATACTATCTGATATATCAACACAGCAAAAACCATCAACGTTGTGTTCTGTCATATTAGCTGGAGGGGTGGTAGAGGGCAGACTTTTACCGGTCAAGTGAAGCACAGACTTGGTGTCCAAAGAAGCTGAATGATGGAGATTACTTTCTTTAGAAGAGAACAAATAGTTTTTAAGATCAGCTGGAGCAGTTGCTGTCATTTTTAAGAACTTCGCTGCAATACAGTCAGTCTGATCTTGAGAACGAATATTTCCAGATGAAATGTAATTGGATATGATGCCTAACATATGGTCATTCCTGTTTGCTGATTCGCATATGACTAATCCACGTCCAGCTATGTGTTAATGCATGCTCTTGGTTTAGCGCTGATTGATTACCAGTCTGTGGTTAAGAGTCTGATAGTCTGTAAAAAGCTCATAATCTTCTTCATTTTCATTCACATGCGGCTGTGGCTAGGTCATTGTTCAGATGTTTCCATTTAAATCTGATCGTGTATTTCCTATGACAATTGGCTGGTAATATAGTTCAATTTTTTTGGTTTTGTGCTTGTGTAATCATTTAGTTCAAATTCGTCATTGACGATACTTCGGTGCGCAGCCAATAGATTCGCTCTTTTTGTATCTCTCACTTTTACTACCAAAATGCCTGGTTGCTGTGGATTTTAATTCTTTAAAATCAAAATGTTATTAGGGAGTGGTGAAAGTAGTTTATGATGACTGGATGACATCTTCTCATGGGCGGTCTGGATCGAGTTATTTCTCTGGGATACTCCCGTTCAGGAAGTTAAGTGCCCAACAACTTATCAGGATCTACGCTTTAACCGATCGATATGTCTACCCATTACCTATTGTATTTCCTGAACCTCATGGTTTGCAGGCTACAGAAATATCATGAGCAGGCTTTTAACAGGAGAGCATAAATGGAGAATACTACTGTTGAACTGGAGGTCGCTGCTGATCACTGTGTTGAAATTGGCGAGGTCATTATTCCTGGCGATACCCACTTCGAAACGACCATTGAGGAGAGCACAGAGCAGCAGGCAACAGACCATTTTGCAAAAATGGAAGCTTTAGCAAACAGTATTTCCAATCATTGTATAATACGGAAGAAGGTTAACCACCAACCAGGCAGTGTGACCATTGATGCCATGTTTGATTTTGACTGCACGGCGGAAAAACTGATTTTTGAATTATATTTAAGGTAGTAACTTTACTTACATTGGTTTTGCTGTTTGATGGTTATTTGACCATTGGCGCCTTATTTAAACGATGATTAACAGGTGATTTACAGTAATTCACAGTAACGATCAGAAATCTACGAAGCTCAATAATGACGCGGTTTTCAGCGGATTTGTAAGGCTTTGACACAGGATTTTCCGATGGTATAGTTGCCGCTCCCGTAACAATGCCGGGTCTGCTTTACGGTATTGCTTACCTCTCACTTGAAATTTCCGAATTCTTCACCCGGAGTATCTCATGACCGCTATCAAGGAAATCAAGGCTCGCGAAGTCCTCGATTCTCGTGGTAACCCCACTGTTGAAGCTGACGTTATTCTTGAGTCTGGTGCCTTTGGTACTGCCTGTGCTCCCAGCGGTGCATCCACTGGTTCCCGCGAAGCCCTGGAACTGCGTGACGGCGACAAGTCACGCTACCTGGGCAAGGGCGTTCTGAAAGCCGTTGCCAACATCAACGGTCCTATCCGTGAAATTCTGCTCGGCGTTGACGCGAATGATCAGCGTGGTCTGGATCAGAAGATGATCGACCTGGACGGCACTGACAACAAGGCCAAGCTGGGTGCCAACGCTATTCTGGCCGTGTCTCTGGCTGCTGCCAAAGCGGCTGCAGCTGACAAAGGCATGCCTTTGTACGCACACATTGCTGAGCTGAACGGTACTGCTGGCCAGTTCACCATGCCGGTTCCGATGATGAACATCATCAACGGTGGTGAGCACGCTGACAACAATGTCGACATCCAGGAATTCATGATTCAGCCAGTTGGCGCACCAACCTTTGCTGAAGCTCTGCGTATGGGTGCTGAAATCTTCCACGCACTGAAAAAGGTGCTGTCCGACAAAGGTCTGAACACTGCTGTGGGTGACGAAGGTGGTTTTGCTCCAAACCTGTCTTCTAACGCCGAAGCGCTGTCTGTTATTAAAGACGCCGTTGCTGCTGCTGGTTATAAGCTGGGTGAAGAAGTGACTCTGGCTATGGACTGTGCTGCTTCCGAATTCTATCACGATGGTCAGTACAATCTGAAAGGCGAAGGCAAGACCTTCTCTTCCAATGAGTTCTCTGACTACCTGAAAGGTCTGACTGAAGAGTTCCCGATCATCTCTATTGAAGACGGTCTGGATGAGTCTGACTGGGACGGCTTTGCTTACCAGACCAAGATTCTGGGCGACAAGATTCAGATCGTAGGTGACGACCTGTTTGTAACCAATACCAAGATCCTGAAAGAAGGTATTGACAAGGGTATCGCTAACTCTATCCTGATCAAATTCAACCAGATCGGTTCTTTGACCGAAACTCTGGAAGCGATCAAGATGGCTAAAGATGCAGGTTACACTGCAGTCATCTCTCACCGCTCCGGTGAAACTGAAGATGCGACCATCGCTGACCTGGCGGTAGGCACCTGTGCTGGTCAGATCAAGACCGGTTCTCTGTGTCGTTCTGATCGTGTATCCAAGTACAACCAGCTGCTGCGTATTGAAGAGCAACTGGGCGGTAAGGCTCCATACCGTGGTATCGCTGAATTCAAGCGTGCCTGATTAGCATAAGTTGCTGATTGAAAAGGGAGGCATTAGCCTCCCTTTTTTATTGGCTGAAATTCCTCTTTTTTAATTCTTTTACTGTCGATACCCCCCTTCTTGAAAGTGTAATGTTGTTGATAACTGATCATATGTTAAACCACAGGTACAACTGTTAAACTTCATCATTAAGTCCTAGGGCCGGTTTCAGCTTCAAAACATCTCTTTATGAGGGTGTTGACCATACTGCTGGATAGTTACGGTTTTAAAAGCGGAACTGATTATGAAAAAACTGGCGATTGCACTGCTGACACTGATGCTGGTTTATCTTCAGGCCAGACTCTGGATTGGTGAAGGCAGTATGGCGGAATTGCTGACTCAAAAAGACAGCCTTGAGAGGTTCAGGCTGGAAAATGAACGTTTGTACCAGCGTAATCGCCTGCTGGCCAAAGAAGTGGTAGAACTCCAGCAGGGGATGGAAACGGTTGAGGAAAGAGCGCGACAGGAACTGGGCATGATCCGGCGCGATGAAACGTTCTTTCTTACGTACGATTAAGTGGTAATCCCTGTTTTGATTTTGCTGTCCAATAAAAGGGTGTCAGAGTGAGTAGCGCAGAAGCCATGAATAAGGTTCGTTACTGGGCGGTTGTTCCTGCTGCGGGTGTCGGGCGTCGAATGAATGTCGACATTCCAAAGCAGTACCTTGAAATTAAGGGAAAACCTCTGATTGAGCATACCCTTGGGCGACTGCTGGATTTCCCCCATCTGGAAAAAATAGTGGTAGTTCTGGATCGTGAGGATGAGTATCACCAATCTATTGAACTCTTGCGAAATGCTCGAATACAGCTTGCTGAAGGCGGTGATGAGCGTTATCACTCGGTTCTCAGGGGGTTGAGAGTATTGCTGGATATGGCTGACCTTGATGATTGGGTGCTGGTTCATGATGTGGCTCGTCCCTGTATTCGCCGCTCAGATCTGGACTGGCTGGTAAATCAGCTTCATGAGCATCCGGTTGGCGGTTTGCTGGGGAGCCCGGTCACTGACACCATTAAAAAAGCAGGGTCTGATGATGTTGTTTCAGAAACGGTGGATCGTCAGGGGCTCTGGCATGCAATGACGCCACAAATGTTCCGGCTGGGAATGCTTCATGATGCAATGGCAAAAGCGATAGCAGATAAAATGCCGGTGACCGATGAAGCCAGTGCCATCGAATATTCGGGTAAACAACCGGTTATGGTCGAAGGGCATGCGGATAATATCAAGGTAACCCGGGGAACTGACCTGGCTCTGGCTTCTCTATATATTGAACAGCAGTCGAAACTAATTGAGGTCTCTTGATGCGCATTGGTCATGGTTTTGATGTTCACCGCTTTTCTGATAGTGAGCGTGAAGGGGATCATATTGTTCTTGGTGGGGTTAAGATACCTCACTCTCATGGTCTGATAGCCCATTCAGATGGTGATGTGCTTCTTCATGCGCTCTGTGATGCGCTACTGGGTGCAGCTGGGTTGGGAGATATTGGTAAGCACTTTCCTGATACTGATGAACGTTATGCTGGCATCGATAGCCGTAAGCTGCTTCGACATGTGATTGCGCTGTTGAAAGAGCAAGGTCTTGCTCCGGTTAATATAGACAGCACCATTATTGCCCAGACCCCCAAGATGGCTCCCCATATTGATCAGATGCGGCAGAATATCAGTGAGGATATGGGTATTGATGCCGCTCTGGTTAATGTAAAAGCAACCACTACGGAAAAACTGGGGTATACCGGCAGGAAAGAAGGTATTGCCGTACATGCGGTTGTTTTACTCTCAGTAGAGACACCCTGAGTTCCGGCTCCTTGGAGTCAGAATTCTTAAATCAGGGCAGATGGTTTTCCCGTGGATTTTCCAGTATGACCATTCAATAACCGCGTTAAACGCGGTATTGTTTATCGTTAATATTTTTAAGTTGAGTGCGCATCATGGATGCAGATGTACCGGTGCCTGCCGATTATTCACTTGATTGGCATTATGCCCTGGGTGGGCCTCTTGGCCATTGTCTTTTCAAATCCCGTCACGAAGATTTTCTTGTTGATGAGTTGCTGCCGTTTGAGCCAGAAGGAGAGGGGGAGCACCTCTTCCTGTTGATTGAGAAAAAGGGGGAGAATACCGATTGGGTTGCCGGTCTCCTGGCCAGATACGCTGGTGTTAAAAGGCAGTCGGTCAGTTATGCCGGGAGGAAGGATCGCCATGGTGTTACACGTCAATGGTTTTGTGTTTCCCTGCCGGGTATGGCCGATCCGAATTGGGCTGGACTGGAAAGCGATTCCATTCGGATTATCCGTCAGGAAAGGCATCGGAAAAAGTTGAAAACCGGAGCACTGAAAGCCAATGATTTTTGTATCACCCTTCGGAATATTGATGTCAAACCTGCCCTGGTAGAAGCTCGATTGGAAAGGATTTCTCAGGAAGGTGTGCCTAACTATTTTGGTGAACAGCGCTTTGGCCATCAGGGTAGAAATGTTGAAAAGGCGGTTGCCATGCTGACTGGAAAATTCCGGGTCCAACGTAACAAGCGATCGGTTTACCTTTCAGCGGCACGGTCCTGGCTCTTTAATCGAGTACTGTCCGATAAGGTTCAACAGGGAGTATGGAATCAATATGTACCGGGTGATGTTCTGGGCTTTCCCGATAGTAAAAGTCTGATTTTTGATACCCCTGATGAAGATGTAATGGCGCGTCTTGACAGAGGGGCGTTGAGCCCGACCTCTCCACAGTGGGGAAGAGGGTTGCCCAAAGTGTCCGATCAGATACTGTCTCTGGAAAAAACAATAGTCGATGAATATTCTCAACTCTGTGATGGCCTTGAAAGAGCTGGCCTTCTGCAGGAGCGTAGAATAAATCGACTGATCCCTGAGCAGATGACGTGGTCCTGGGAAAATGGCCGGGAAGAGCGCTCATTGGTGTTACGGTTCAGGCTACCCAAAGGCTGCTTTGCGACTTCTGTGCTGAGGGAGTTGCTTTCTTGCGATGAAGAGCGTCATGAAGGGCTCGAAGACAGTGCGTAATGTTGATCATGGGATGAACATAAAGTAGCGCTTTGAATAATTCAGGATTAGGGAGTTTATGGATAATGACCATATTGCTGTCCAATGATGATGGTGTCACTGCCAAAGGGTTGGCTCTTTCTTTCGAAACACTGAAGTCGCATGGTCAATGCTGGGTTGTGGCTCCGGATAACGATTGTTCAGGCCGAGGGCACTCTCTGACGCTGAGCCATCCGCTGCGTATGAAGGAGCATGATAATGGCTTTTTCAGTGTAGACGGTACCCCCGCTGATTGTGTCAATCTTGCTGCCAGTGGATTATTTGGCAGGCTTCCTGAGCGCGTTGTTTCCGGTATTAACAGTTGCGCGAACCTGGGGGATGATGTTCTCTATTCCGGAACGGTCGCAGCGGCCATGGAAGGGCGTATGCTGGCAAAAACAGCGATTGCGATTTCTTCCTGTGGCAGGGAAGATCGCAATCTTGAAATCAGTGCCAGAGTCCTTAACGATTTAATGTTTCGTCTGGATAACCTGAACCTGCCAGAAGGTACCATTCTTAATGTTAATGTGCCTGACTGTGATTATGATGACATCAGGGGAATGAAAGTCACTCGCCTGGGACACCGTGCCGGGTCCAAGCCACCCGTTAAAATGACTGACCCCCGAGGAAATACAGTCTGGTGGATTGGTGGTGTTGGTAAACCACTGGTAGCTGAAGAGGGGACTGATTTTCATGCGGTATCATCCGGTTATGTTTCCATTACCCCGCTGCAGTACGATAAAACTGGCCATGCAACATTATCACTGGTGGAGGATTGGCTTGGAGCCTGTGTATGAGGGATTTTGAAATCGATGGTATCGGTATGACGTCACGCCGAACCCGAGAGCGCCTGATCCAGCGTCTGGTGGATCAGGGTATCCAGTCGACAAAAGTACTGGACGCTATTCGTACCATTCCCCGACACCTTTTTCTCGATGAAGCTCTGGCTCACAGGGCTTATGAGGATACTGCGCTGCCTATTGGTCATAATCAGACGCTTTCCCAGCCGTATATTGTTGCCAGAATGACCGAAGTACTTCTGGCACAGGGGGAGCTGAGTAAGGTGCTTGAGATTGGTACCGGCTCTGGGTATCAGACTGCAGTACTTGCTTCCCTGGTAGGGAAAGTGTATTCCGTCGAGCGCATCCGACCATTACAGGAAAAGGCAAGGCAGAGGCTTTCCAGACTGTCATTAAATAATGTGAGATTACGCCACACCGATGGTGGTATGGGGTGGCCCGAAGAAAGCCCATTTGATGGGATTATTGTGACTGCAGCCCCTGGTGATGTTCCCCGGGAGCTATTGAACCAATTATCTCCTGAAGGGGGGCGGCTGGTGATTCCTGTGGGCGGCAGTGAAGTACAAAACCTGGTGCTGATTACCCGGAAGGGAGATGAATACCAGCGGAAGATACTTGAAGCAGTGCGTTTTGTACCATTGCTGACTGGTGTTATACGATAGTACGTATAAGCGTTGTATCTTTACAACACGCCTTGGCTTCCTGCTCTGTATGGGAACGAGTCTGTTGACTGTATGGGTATTAGTGCTTTCCTGCACTCGTCGTTTTGAAAAGACATTCTCTTTTTTGAAGAAGTGCTTTAATCCAATTTGTCAGCCCGGGATGGCTGGCTTTCGGGAGTTATACCAATCAAATGCTCGATGGGTACAACTCCCGTTTTACTCAATCTCTGTTCGAAAGGTCAGAACATGTCGAAATTTTCTCCCTATTTTGCGCTTGTTGCCAAAGGAATGGCCATGGGGGCGGCTGATGTGGTACCGGGTGTATCTGGTGGTACCATTGCATTTATTACCGGTATTTATGATCGGTTGCTAAATGCATTGAAAAGTATAAATCCTTCGTTGTTCAAAGTGCTTGGTCAGCAAGGTGTTGGTGAAGCCTGGCGGAAAATAGATGGCACATTTCTGGTGTGTGTTTTTGGCGGGGTGCTGACCAGTATTTTGTCATTTGCCCATGCGATTACCTACTTTCTGGCAAACTATCCGGAAATGCTCTGGGCATTCTTTTTTGGCCTGATTATGGTGTCCGGCCTGCATATGATTCGTCAGGTGCATCAATGGAATATTCCGGCAATGGTTTCGCTGCTGGTGGGTGTTGTGATTGCCTATGCAGTGGGTATATTGACGCCAACCAGTCTTGAACCAGAGCCGGTAACCCTTTTTTTTGCCGGTGCAATTGCTATTTGTGCGATGATTTTGCCAGGTATTTCGGGTAGCTTTATTCTACTGATGATGGGGCTCTACGGTCCGGTCATTGATGCCGTCAAAAGTTTGAATTTCAGTGTGCTGATCATTTTTGGTCTGGGTTGTATCGGCGGCTTACTGAGTTTTTCTCATGTATTGTCCTGGCTGCTGAAAAAGCACCGGGATCTGGCTATTTCGCTTCTGACCGGTTTGATGCTTGGGGCATTGGGTAAAGTCTGGCCCTGGAAAGAAACACTGGAAAGCCGGGTCAATAGCTCAGGAGAGCAGGTTCCTCTGATTCAGGCCAATGTTTCTCCAATGAACTATGAGATGATTACCGGGGAGCCTTCTTATCTGGTTGAATCGATTGGGCTCATGATTTTTGCCATTGCTTTGGTGGCGATGATCGAGTGGCTGGGTAGTAAAAAGCACTAATGTGACTCGTGATTGTAGGTGAAATAACTGATTTAGGTATAATATTTTTAATCAATAATTTTTCTTTATATTCTTTTTTCGAATATTGTATTTTGGTGGTCATTAAGGCTTGCGGAGTTGATAAAGTGTTGGATTTCATGAAAATCGCTCAAATTAATATGAGTGATTGCTCAAAAAAAATACTTTTTCTGATGACCTGCCTGCTGATCGCCAGTTGCAGTCATGACCCGGCCCGTGTAGCAGTAACTGACCTGAGGTCTCCACCAAGAGTGACTTCAGGTCAGCATACTGTGCAAAAAGGTGAAACTCTTTACTCAATAGCCTGGCTCTATAGCAGGGATTTCAGAGAGTTGTCAGATAATAATAAGATTCGTCATCCTTATACCATTTATCCTGGTCAGAAAATCAGTTTATCCGTTCGTCGGCCAATTGTTGTCAGCTCATCAAAGGCTGTAGTGACAACGCCCAAGAAGGTATCTCCGAAAAATAATAAGCCGGTCAAAAAGTATACAGTCAGTAGTTCAGCGAAAAAAACGTCTCCTTTTACGGGAAGTGGCTGGCAATGGCCTGCCAGCGGTAAAGTTATTTCCGCATATTCGCTCAAAATGCCTGTTAACAAGGGGATTGATATTGATGGCAAATTAGGAGAGCCTGTAAAGGCAGCAGCCAATGGTGAGGTAGTGTACGCAGGGAGCGACCTGTCTGGCTATGGCAGGCTGATCATTTTGAAACATAATAGTAGCTATCTGAGCGCTTATGCGCACAACAAGGATCTATTCGTGAATGAGGGAGACTCAGTTAAAGCGGGCCAGAAGATAGCCGAAATAGGTTCTACAGGAACGACGGAGCCTAAGCTGCACTTCGAAATTCGGCGTGATGGTAAACCGGTCGACCCAATGGGGTACCTGCCAGGGCGCCGATGACGAAAGTCAGTGGCTGTTGTAGTAGAGGGATCTCACGGGTGTTGAGGCAACCTGGAGTTGCTCGACATAGAGTGGGACTTTCCGGATAGGACTAACTCTTATGGCATCGAAGAGGGATGACGCAGAGCTAAGCAGTTATGCTGACGATGTAATCCAGGGACAGGATGAATTGAGCCCGGATGGTAATGCCGGTGAGCTCAGTGAAGCGGTTGGCGAAAGCGATCTTGATAATATCGAGCGGCCGCAGCCTACTGCTGTGTCACCGGTCAATACGACGGGTCGTCGAAAAGAAGACGATGGCTTCTACAAGTCCATTGATGCAACTCAGTTGTATCTCAATGAAATCGGTTTTTCTCCCCTTCTCACACCCGAGGAGGAAGTTCACTATGCCCGACTCGCCCGAAAAGGGGTAGAAGCAGGCCGACGGCGCATGATTGAAAGTAATCTGCGTTTAGTAGTGAAAATTTCCAGGCGCTATGTCAATCGTGGTCTGACTCTTCTTGATTTGATTGAAGAAGGCAACCTTGGTTTGATTCGTGCCGTTGAGAAATTTGACCCTGAAAGGGGATTTCGTTTTTCAACCTACGCTACCTGGTGGATACGACAGACTATTGAACGGGCGATCATGAATCAGACTCGAACGATCCGTCTGCCTATCCATGTAGTTAAGGAACTGAATGTCTACCTCAGGGCAGCCAGAGAGCTGACCCAGAAGCTGGATCATGATCCCAGCCCTGAGGAAATTGCTCAATTGCTGGATAAGCCGGTCGCTGATGTTAAGCGAATGCTTGGCCTCAATGAACGGGTGACTTCGGTTGACACTCCCTTAGGGCCTGACTCTGATAAGTCGATTCTGGATACGATCTCAGATGAGAAAGGGGCCGATCCGGCAGAGCTGTTACAGGATCTTGATTTGAATGACAGCCTTGACCGCTGGTTGGGCGAGCTGTCCGAAAAGCAGAGAGAGGTCGTTGCACGGCGCTTTGGTCTTAGAGGTTATGAAACCAGCACCCTGGAGGAAGTAGGTAAAGAAATTGGCCTGACCCGGGAGCGTGTAAGGCAAATTCAGGTTGAAGCTCTGAAAAGACTTCGTTCCATTCTTGAAAAACAGGGGTTATCTGGAGAGTCGTTATTTAATTGATTCTTGGGTGGGATGTCCGGGATACATACATCTCTTAGTAAAAATCCCGGAAATTGCTCCTGCATTTCCGGGATACATTACGTCCCTGTAAATAAAAAAGGCCGTGAGCTAAAAACTCATGGCCTTTTTGTTGGTAACATATTTAAACTCAGCGTTCCAGCTGATCCAGCTTGCCTTTCACACCGTCCCACTCTGTCGCATCGGGGAGAGGATCTTTCTTCTCGGTAATGTTTTCCCATACATCAGCAAGAACAGCATTCAGTTCAATAAACTCCTGCTGATCTTCGGGAACCTCATCTTCGGAAAAAATAGCGTTTGCCGGACACTCTGGCTCACAAAGAGCACAGTCAATACATTCATCCGGGTGAATTACCAGGAAGTTTGGTCCTTCATAGAAGCAGTCCACAGGACAGACTTCCACGCAATCGGTGTATTTGCACTTGATGCAGTTTTCACCCACTACGAAAGTCATGGTGGTTAAACTCCATTTGATCTGAATAAGAAAAAGTACTGCCCGGGTTTGCTTTTATGTCCGTGAGATCTGTCTATAAGAACAGCCCCTCTCCCGGAAGCATTTCATAATGAGACCTGAAACATTACGATGGCAATACAAAAAGTTCGCGCAAGTTTAACAGAGTTGTAAACCCACTGGATAGCCGGGATTACCATAACCTTATACCCTGAGTGATCAGTATATGGCTCAGGGTATAAGAAAATAGCATCACCGACCCAAGTCCTTGAGAGTATAAAGCAGATCCAGAGCCTGACGAGGCGTCAGGTTATCCAGGTTGGTCTTATCCAGAACCTCAATGGCTGGATGGGGCTCAGGGCTGGCAAACAGATCAGCCTGAGGTGTGGCAGCTGCTTGCCTGGACGTTTTGGCAGCAGGTTTGGTCATCGGTTGTGTTGTTGCTTCCTGTTGTTCCAGCAGCGACAGCTTTTGTCGGGCCTGATTGATCACATGTCGTGGTACACCCGCCAGCTGTGCCACCTGCAGACCGTAACTCTGGCTGGCAGGACCTTCCTGAACGGCATGAAGAAAGACAATGCGATCATCATGCTCTGTTGCATTCAGATGAACGTTTACGACGGTATCGCATTCTTCGGGCAGCTGGGTCAGCTCAAAATAGTGCGTGGCAAACAGGGTGAATGCACGTACTGAATCCGCCAGGTATTGAGCGCAGGCCCAGGCCAGTGAAAGTCCGTCAAATGTGCTCGTACCGCGGCCAATTTCATCCATCAGCACCAGGCTCTGCTCGGTAGCATTATGAAGAATGTTGGCTGTCTCGGTCATCTCCACCATAAAGGTTGAGCGACCACCGGCCAGGTCATCAGAAGAACCGATGCGGGTGAAAATCCGGTCTACCAGACCAATTCGTGCCTGAGAAGCGGGGACAAAGCTACCAATATGAGCCAGCAGCACAATTAACGCCGTCTGTCGCATATAGGTCGACTTACCACCCATGTTGGGGCCCGTGATAATCAACATGCGGCGCTGAACATTGAAGGTCACATTGTTAGCAACAAATGGCTCATCGAGCACCTGCTCGACTACGGGATGGCGACCTTCGGTAATCTCGATGCCGGGGCTTTGCAGAATTTCAGGGCGGCAGAAGTTCAGTGTTTCAGCCCGTTCAGCCAGGTTACTGAGCACATCCAGCTCAGACAGCGCCATGGCACACTCCTGAAGCGGCCCCAATTGTTCAACCAGCTTGTCCAGCAGCTCATCATAGAGGGCTTTTTCACGCGCCAGTGCACGACTTTTGCTGGACAGCGCCTTATCTTCAAACGCTTTCAGCTCCGGTGTAATAAATCGCTCGGTATTTTTCAGTGTCTGGCGTCGGATATAGTCAACAGGTGCGTCTTCTGACTCACGGCGACTCAACTCAATGTAGTAGCCGTGTACCCGGTTATAGCCCACCTTCAAACTTGAAAGAGCGGTTCTTTCCCGTTCACGTAATTCCATCTGAACCAGGTAGTCCCCGGCATTTTCGCTGATGGAACGAAGCTCATCCAGCTCAGGATCATAACCTTCACCGATGACGCCACCATCCCGGATCACCACGGGTGGATTCTCAATAACAGCCCTGGTCAGTAGTTCAGACAGTTCCGGGTGTTCACTGATGCTGATTGCCAGCTGATGTACCGTCTGGCTATCGATGGTGGCGAGCTGGAGTTGCAGTTCTGGCAGCTGGTGCAGGGCATCTCTCAGTCGTGCCAGGTCTCTGGGGCGGGCAGACTTCAGGGCAATGCGGGCAAGTATACGTTCAATGTCGCCAATGTTTTTAAGAATGGGGTAGAGGGATTCAAAGTGGAATCCCTCCTTTAACGCGGTGATGGCAGACTGTCGTGCCTGAAGCTTATCAATGTTACGGAGCGGACGGTTGATCCAGCGCCCCATTAGTCGGCTGCCCATGGCGGTAGCGGTACGATCCAGTACCGCAGCTACTGTATGCTCCCTGCCACCATTCATATTGGTGGTTAGCTCCAGGTTTTTCCGGCTGGCTGCATCCAGAACTACACTCTCTTCCCGGTTTTCCTGGGCCAGGGACCGAATATGGGGCAGGGCAGTGCGTTGGGTTTCCCGTGCATACTGCAGAAGGCAGCCAGCAGCCTCGATGGCCAACGTCAAATGGCTGCAGCCAAAACCGTCAAGGCCCTGGGTCTGAAACTGTCGGGTCAGTTGCTCAACAGCACTTTCATGATCAAAATCCCAGGGAGGGCGCTTGCTGGAACCAGGTCGGCGCAGTAACACCTCAGGCCAGCTGCGGTCATCATTCAGTAACGCTTCAGCCGGGCTCAGACGTTCAACTTCAGAAAGCAGTGCCTCTTCACCGGTCACTTCGAGCACATTGAAGCGACCACTGCTGATATCCAGAAAGGCCAGACCATACTGGTTTTCACGCTGGTTTACCGCCATCAGCAGATTATCCTGACGTTCATCCAGTAACGCTTCATCACTCACAGTGCCCGGTGTGAGAACCCTGACCACCCTCCGTTCCACCGGACCTTTGCTGGTGGCGGGATCGCCAATCTGTTCGGCAATGGCAACTGATTGACGGAGGCGAATCAGTTTGGCCAGGTAACCTTCTGCTGCATGGTAGGGAATACCTGCCATGGGAATCGGTTCGCCCCCGGACTGCCCTCGTTTAGTCAGCGTGATGTCCAGAAGCTGTGAGGCCTTTTTGGCATCATCATAAAACAGCTCGTAGAAATCACCCATGCGATAAAACACCAGCTGATCCCGGTGTTGTTGTTTGATGCGCAGGTACTGCTGCATCATCGGCGTGTGGTTGGAGAGGTCAGTATTGGTCATTGAGCAAAAACGATTATCCATTTTCCTGATGCATTAACCCTATGTGATGGTTTGCAGATTCAGGAGTAATTATTAAAGAGGTATGAAGTAAAAAAGACTGTCCAATATAGTATCAGCCGATCAGGGAGCATGTCTTCCTGTCAGGAAATGAGTTGAGCTTAGTCCATGGAGATATTTTACCGTTTATTGTTCGAATTTATTTTCAGGGCAGGACAATCAGAGGAATGGGAGAAGAATTCCTCCCTTACCAGAACGATTCAGCAACAGTTAACCGGGTTATTCCCTATGAAACGGACAACCTCCACTCTTAAGCTTTAAAGAAACTTTTCCCCCTGGTCCTGCAATGGGTAAAGTGCCATTCCATACGGGTAGCGTTAAATCCTTCTCGTCTTCGTTGGGGCCACCGCTGCGACTTTTATAAGATGCTTCATTGACTGTGAGCTTAAGCAGTGCGGTTGCCTTACGTTCTTTGTTATTGGGGGGGCGAATCTGGTTCCAGCGACCGGGTTCGATATCTTCAATAATGTGTTTAAAGGCGATATCAAATTCTTCTGATGATTCTACGCGCATACCACTGCAAAAGAGTACGGCGGAGCGATAGTTAACGCTGGTGTGGTAGGCGGATTTGGACAGCACCCATTCACTGGCTTCGGCAAAGGAAATAGAGACTTCTGATCCACTGGAAATCAGTTTGTCCAGCCGTGATTTATTCAGAGTATGAAAGTAGAGGTGCTCATCGATACGCCAGAATGTCATGGGAATAACGACCGGGCAGCTGCTCTCAGGATCATTAAATGCCATATGCCCCAGCTTTAAGTCATCAATCAGTTTGAACACTGCTGATTTGTTATAGCTGGCATTCTTGCTCCCTCGACGCACCGTTGATCGAGGTTCAGAAGAAAACTGACCGTCTGTTACTGTGTGTTCATATTGAGTCTTCTGGCTCATTTCCCATTTCCTTAAGAGGTTGTGATCTACTCAAGCTGGGAAAAGTATCTTACTCTATTGGTTCTCCCATAAGATCCAATTTATAAAAATACAGGGTGCCAATTTGGACTTGCGCAATATTCATCTGGAGCAGCAACAGCATCATGGCAAAGCTCTTTCACTGAGCCAGCAGCTGAGCCAGTCGCTTCGACAGAAAATTCTTGCCCGCCAGATATCCGTGGGAAGTCGTTTACCGGGCTCACGGGTTCTGGCAAATGATCTGGGTGTTAGCCGGAATACGGTGAACAATGCTTATGAGCAGCTGCGAGCAGAGGGTTATTTAACAAGTCTTGGTGGCAGTGGCTTCTTTGTCAGCGAGCAACTGCCTCCATCTGACTTCACACTTGAAAGCGCCAGGACAAAACCGGTTCACCGGTGGCCAGCGCTATCATCTTATGGTCAGCATTTATTGGCGTTGACTGGGGGGGATGTGCTCAGGAATGGCGATAAAAACGATAACTTACCCTTCACCGTTGGGCTTCCCGACCTGCGTGCTTTTCCGATAAGAATCTGGCAACAACTGGTTCGACGACACAGTGATCGGCAGTTGCTCATGGGCTATCACAGCAATCAGGGGTATTTTCCGCTTCGTCATGCATTGGCTGATTATCTGAATGTCAGCCGGGGGCTGAATTGCAAACCTGAGCAAATTGTTATTACCCAGGGAGCACAGCAGGGACTGGCATTGTGTGCCCAGCTCCTTATTGATCCGGGTGATGCGTCTCTGGTGGAAGAGCCGGGTTATATTGGTGCGAGAAAGGCCTTTACTTCCGCTGGAGCGGCTTTGAAGACAGCAGCACTTGGTGAGAACGGCATAAAGATTACAGCATTGCCTGACACCGGTGAATATCGTCTTCTCTACTGCACGCCAACTCATCAGTATCCTTTGGGGGGCATTCTACCGGCCAGTGACCGCTTGCAACTGTTGCAATGGGCGGAACGTAACCGCTGCTGGATCGTTGAAGACGACTACGACAGTGAGTTTCATTACTACAGCCAGCCTATTGCTGCCATGGCGGGTATGGCGGAAAAAACGCCGGTGATTTATATGGGGAGTTTCAGTAAAACATTGTTTCCAGGGTTACGTCTTGGCTATCTGGTGGTGCCAGAACATTTAGCCTCTGCATTTGCGGAAGCCAAAGCATTCGGCAGTGGTGAAACACCGCTGTTAACTCAGTCAGTGGTCGCGGACTTTATTGAGGAAGGCCATTTTTATCGCCATCTTCGCCGAAGTCGAAAACTCTACCAGCAAAAATGGGAACATATGCGTAGCTTGTGTGAAGAGTATTTACTGGGGCAGATGAATCCCATTGCCCGTAGTGCAGGTATGCATCTGGCGTTAGCGCTCGGTGAGCAGCAGGTCGACGACAGGAAAATCAGTGCTGATTTCAGGTTAAGGGGATTTGGTTCCACCCCTCTCAGTGCTTACTACTATTCATCGCCTGAACAGAAGGGGGTAGTAATGGGATTTGCCAATACCAGTGAGACTGAGCGAGTGCAGGGAGTCAAAACCTTGAGACAGCTCCTGATGTAAAGTAATCCAGACTTAAAGTATGGGGGGCTACTCTTCACCTTCTGCCAGATTCAGAAACTTCAACCCAAGACTTAACAGTAAAATGGCGATGGGTAGCGTCAGTATCTGCCAGCTGAGGTTGTCGATGTTCATCAAAACAATTTCAAGGAACTTAACAAACAGAATGATAACGATCACCTCGGCCAGGACATTCTTCAAGTGGCCAATATTGGGTGTTTTGATCCAGGCAAGCACACTGGTACCGTCGTCATTTGCTGGCTTCTTGTTGGAAATAAACAGCGTGAACACGCCATGGGCGAAAATAAACAGCACAAAGGCAATCAGAAAGGTGTCCAGAGATTTGATCAGATAGGACGTAGCAATATCCGCAGTATCCAGGTGAGCAAGACTTTTGTGGGAAACCTTGCCCAGGAAAACAACCGCAAAAGCGGCATAAGTTTTTGTTGCTCCCACAACAAATAGTAAAAAAGATCCCAGTGTTGAGCAGATAATGGCAATCCACCCAATATGACGAGAAATGTTGAATGTCTTCTTCATGGCAAAGTACTCAGACAACACCGTATGTACTGCATTAACAGGAGAGGCAGGCCCGTCGGCAAATGCTCAAAATAGTGCAGCAGATTCTGTGTATAGCTTTCAGGAAGGGGGATATCAAACCAGTGTTCATAACCATACGCCTTAAACCCTCCAGACTTGAAGACTTTAAAAAGTCATCTGGGGAAAGATGGTATTCAAATTCCTTAATATAGAGAGTAATAGCAGTAAAGCCATGGTTTAGGAAAAACTGTCTGTATTCATCAATACTCTCAAGGTGCATGCAGGGGAAATGAAAATTAGCGGGAGGCATACCATTTATATACCCGTCGCCTCCAAATCCTTTGGGTATAACCATAAAGGTGCTGAGGTACAGAGTTTTTCAGAGTGATCGTGATTGATATAGCTCCAGTAAACCGGTAACAGACTATGGTTAATAAATTATATGGCGAGCACTCAATAGCAAGAAAAGGAGCTGTTATGAGCCATTTACGTATTCCGGTAAACTGGACCATCCAGCGGTCTACACCGTTTTTCACAAAAAAGAACGTACCGAAAGCTTTGCTGACTCACCACAACACGGCAGCCGGTGTGTTTGGTCAGATATGCGTTATGGAGGGAACTGTTACCTATTATGGATTCCCAGATCAGGAAGCGACTGAGCCAGAGCTGACAGTGGTGATCAAGGCGGGAGAGTTTGCAACCAGTCCACCCCAGTACTGGCATTGCATTGAACTGAGTGAAAGTGCTCAGTTCAACATTAATTTCTGGTCTGAGAAAACACTTGATCAACCCTTGTTACAGACGAGTTGAGGCATCAGTTACATAGGGACTTTCAAAATATTAGAGGTCATAAGGAGCTTATTTCCCAATACCAGAAAAATCTATTGGAACTTAAGACTTATTTACCGGCAGAGGAGGCAAAAAACCGGCAGCGTTCTCACGAGCAATATAGCAGGAGCTTTGCATGCTATCAGCGAGATGCTGATCGTAAAGCAGGCCAATTGAAAGGCTTTGTTGATAGCGTGTTGTCATCTCGTCCAATAAGTCAGGGAGAAAACTTGCGTGAGAATAATCATGGCAACAACTACCAGGCCGGAATTGAGTTATCCCGCTTCATAGACAAGCAGGATTATTCATCCTTTTCTCAACAGCGACTGCTCAGGGCGCTGGAACCGGTTTTGAGCGAGGGTGACTATAAGAAAGTTAACGACATACTCTCTGGTTTTCCATTGAAGCCCTATCCTGTCGTTAAGCAAGGCCCCATTGCGCGAGAGTTTGCTGAGATTCGGGAAAAAAATGTATCTGAGCAAAATAAGGTAGGGGTATTAGAATCTAATATCCGAAAAGTCTTTGGGCAATATCCGAATCTAAGACCTGACCAGGCTGGCAATATTCCAACACCGTCGGTTGAAGATTTTAGGCGCTATATGCCGAAGTGATCTTGATTTCTTTCATCATCGTTCGTGAAGCAAGGCCAGAGGCACCAGAAAATAAACTGTGTGTCCCTGTGCCTCCGTGCTTTAAAAAGCTCAACTGGGCAGCTCTTCGGGTTGCCCACACAAATACTCATACAGAAAGGACGGATCGGTGATTACAAGCGTCATAAGCAAGGGATAATGCATTTTCAGGCTGTTCCGGGGCGGTGTTTCTGCAAATAACGAATGCTACTATTCAATAAACTGAAGAAAGGTGTTTGTATTATTATTGGCCATCGTGACCACCATAAATGTCGCTGGCAAGTAGGGCGCCGCCCTGGGAGCCACAGAGGCACTAGTACTAAAATTGGCTCAGAGCCTTTGTGTCCTAATGGTTGGTGATACACACTCGTATGATTGTTTCTTTGTGTATAATGAAGGCATGGTTAATGTCACGACTGGATGGAGAGATTTATGCAAACTATTCAGTTGGAAAGGCATTATTAAGCATTTATACTCTGGTGGCTGAGTATCTCTTGTGTCGAATGGTTGCAATTACTCATGGTAATCAGGGGAATACTCTGTATAATGGCGGAACGTTAAAAGTGTGATTTATTTTTTATGCAAAGATTTGATGTTCCGGGTGTAGTAACTCGCCATACTCTTCATAAGCAATAATAAACTTCTAGCTTTACCGCCTTATTGCAAGGCACATTTATTATTTAACTTCAGGATATGATTATGTCTACTACTACCGGTACTGTTAAGTGGTTCAATGACGAGAAAGGTTTTGGTTTCATCGCTCAGGATAATGGCGGACCAGACGTATTTGCTCATTTTCGTCAAATCACAGGTGATGGCTTCAAGTCACTGGCTGAAGGCCAGCGCGTTGAGTTCACAATCACTCAAGGCCAGAAAGGCCCACAGGCTGAAGATATTCGACCACTGTAATGGTCAGGCTACAATATTGTAGTCTCTAACCTCACCTCCGGTGAGGTAAAGGAGGGCGGTACTTTCGGGTGCTGCCTTTTTTTTGGCTTTCAGAAAAGCAAAAAGAAAAAGTGCATTATGGCTAACACCATCTGGCTGCAATTCAAAGCGCTAAGAACTAAGGGGCTTTGAGCCATCATCATCAATAATTCCCCGCGCCAGGTACCGTTAAGTGGTGGCCGGTGATTACCGTAGTAAAGGGTGAGCCTGTATTGGTTGGCTTTATGGCATTTGTTGAAGGTGGTGAGGTTCAAGACGCTGCGCCGAATCTGGCGCAGTATGAATTGAGGGTATGAGGCATTCAATTCAAGAATCAAGGCCTGCCCCGGGTTTTTAAAGTCTGCTCTGCAGTAATCCTTTGAGTTGCGCCCATATGGGCTTTTCAGGAGTTGACCTCTGTGCGGAAACACAAAACGAACAACAGCTGGTAATGTTCGTCTACACACCAAACCAGAAGATATAATCCACTACCGTGCCAAGAATAACCATGAAAAATACCAATCCGTAGCGTACCTGCATAAGACACCTTTTTATGATTGTCGTATTTGTCATCAGACAGTGAATACATTTATCACTTTGGACAGAGTATGGCCAGAGTTCATTAATATCTACAATGAGAAGTCATGGGTGCCGCAGAAGGATGGACTTTTTTATGTTGAATGACAAAACGCAAGATCTGTCTCCGGGTTCTCTAGGTGTTTATGCATGCTGATGTAAGTGTATCTCTCGACCTGTTTGCTGTAACTACCCATGGTCATCATAGGGGGGCTCTGTATAATGGGTGAACGTTAAAAGTGTGATTTATTTTTTATGCAAAGATTTGATGTTCCGGGTGTAGCAGCTCGCCATATTCTTCATAAGCAATAATAAACTTCTAGCTTTACCGCCTTATTATAAGGCACATTTATTATTAAATTTCAGGATATGATTATGTCTACTACCGGTACTGTTAAGTGGTTCAATGACGAGAAAGGTTTTGGTTTCATCGCTCAGGATAATGGCGGACCAGACGTATTTGCTCATTTTCGTCAAATCACAGGTGATGGCTTCAAGTCACTGGCTGAAGGTCAGCGCGTTGAGTTCACAATCACTCAAGGCCAGAAAGGCCCACAGGCTGAAGATATTCGACCACTGTAATGGTCGGGCTACAATATTGTAGTCTCTAACCTCACTCGGTGAGGTAAAGAAGGGCAGTACTTTCGGGTACTGCCTTTTTTTTGCTTTCAGGAAAGACGAGAAGAATGAGGGGCAGGTCTTTCATTATTCATAAGAGCAAAACTCAAGACCTGCTCTATTTTTCTGACCGATTGGTTATCTTCAGGAACGGAATGGCTTTTTATCAGTCCAAAGATGTGCATCAAAATAAATAAGACAAGTGCTACAAGGCATAGGGAAAAGTGCAGGCCATATTATCAAAGCAGGAGTAACTATGGAGCCAGCAGCAGCTCGGCCCAATGCTTCAGGGCAAGCTTCAGGGCAATATAATGTAAATAATCCAGGTAATCCTTCGCGTATCGGGCCATTCCATCTTCTAATGGCAAACGACACCCCTGTTCTACAAGGGGTAACCCTCGGCCAGAGAAATACGAGTCTGCGTCCTGATCCGGTACCGATATTACCCAGGCAGGTTGCTGACAGCAGGATTCCCGCTCCATCCAATACAAATTTCACGCCTACCCGGCGACAGCAGCAGGAGTATTCTCCTCAAGTTCCTGATTGCTATTCACAATATACACCCGAATGTTCGGCCATATATACCGCTAAACCATCGGAATTGAAGTATCAGGTGCACTGGCTTCTGGATCCTTCAAAAGATACAGAAAAGGAGTGCCCTCTCAGTATTGCAATCAGGCAATCAGCTAACCCTTCGAGTAATCAGCAGGAATATGCTGCTTATCAGCAGTTGCACAACGTGTTTATACCTGAGCTTATGAAAATGGCAGGAAAGAGAGATGATGAGAATTGGATAAACTATCAGGATGGGTATGGCTTTACCCCCCTGATGAATGCTGCAGTGCATGGTGTTCTGAGTTGTATCGAACCGTTAATTGACGCTGGGGCAACCCCTTTATGGGAGCGCGGGTCAACAGCATTGCACGAAGCGCTTTCTGAAGAAAAATATTCCTGGGGAGGGACACGCTATGAAGTACTTCAAACGCTGTTATCAGCCCTGAAAAAGAAGTCACCAGGTCAATTGGTTGGACTGATTAATAAAAAACTGAGTCCTGACAAAGCCAGGACTTTTAAAAATGTACTTCCTCAAATGATGAGAAGACTGCAGTCAGAAAATACGGTTTTACATCAGCTAGTGCGTCGTGGAAATGGCATTGGTGCTCAAGAAGTCATAAAACTCACTAAGCTGCTGCTTGAGTTTGGAGCGGATCCTATGGTTGAAAATGGTGAGGGTAAAACCGTTTTCGAGTATGCATGGTCTGAAAGAGATAAAAAAGGACGTCAGGATATTGTTCAAGCAATTCTTAATAACATGCCTGTCAATAGTTTGTGCAATATTCTGGCCCAACCATGTGCTATGCCGTTTGAACTGCAAATAAAGATTCAAACTCTGATTAATCAGAGAGTAGATGCGAATGTTGGCAGGGTTAAACCGCAGGCATCAGCTCTGGTATCTTACGTGCCACGGGGACTACAAATCACAAGAGGGCAGCAAGGACTGCCACAATACCCTTTGACTCGCCTGCCGGTTCAAACTACTGATCCTTGCTTACCTTTACCTGTGGTTGAGCAAAATGATCAAGAATTTAGTGTAGAACCAAAGGTGGAATTGCCCATACCGGAACCATTTATATCGATGGATAGTTTTCAGAGACCGGTAGCACCTGAAGAGTCAAAGTACGCAGTGGATATAAAACCCACTCGGACTCTGATTCAACAGCCAGCTGATGCCGGTATTGGCGGGGGCTCAGGTACTCCAGAGGCATATTCATTGTTAATGAGTGCTCAACAGACTGCTCTACTCAATGGGGCGCTGTCCGCCAATCATATTCAGCCGCGCTTCCCTGTTGGAGAGATGATTGGATCACACACGGGATCTGATGTTCATGGTGCTGATACAGCCCTGACTGCAAATCATCCGCTATCATCAACAGTGGCCTTTGATGACTATGACTCAAGCAGGTACGTGGAGATGATGGATGATATTGGAGGACCCGCTATAGCTCAGGAGCTAATCACTCTGCTCGGCGATTTTCTGGATCAAAATCCGGCCGGTTTAGATCAACCGACTGCATTAAGTCTGTCCAATAATATAGATGCGTGGAATGATCAGCCTGCTACTTCAAGCGTTGCGGATAGCATGATAAAAACAGAGTCTTCAGTATCTTTGTTAACTCATGAGGGTAAAGACAAAAGCACTTTTGATAACCCGTTTGTAAAAGTTGAGCCCTGGGAGGTTACTGATCAACCACTGACAGACTATGAGTCGATGCCATCATGCAGTACGTACTGGGCTGAACCAAAAGCACCGACTACCCCTGTGCCAGATGCTACCTCATCGGGATCGACCACCTCTTTTTCAGAGAAATTTTCAGAGAAAGATTCAGATTCTGAGTCACTGTATTCTGATGGTGATACCCATTCTGAAGTATCAATGAGCGTAAATAGCTCTTTTCCTGACATGGTAAATGCCTACCAGGGGCAGTTAATTGAGCGTCAGGCCATGATTAAGGCGAGAAGGCTCTCCGAGCTGGTTGATGGTATGTCTGATCCTGCTCGACCGGCGGTAGACATACATTCACCACAATATGCGCCTCCAGTATCACCTGTGAGCAGTGCCAATGATAGTGACAGAGAAGACATTCCTTTTTTTCCAGCGATCATCCCCACTGTTGTGCAACCACAAAAAAGACGACGATCAAGAACCGTAGAGTTTGCAGGAAATATTGAAAGAAAGTGTAGAAAGACATCTGGAAAGCAAGGTAAGGGTATTCTTGATTTTCTGATAAAAGAGTTAGATAAAGAAAAATCTGAGCGAATTAAGGGGCTGAAGTGGCACAGTAAACAGGATGGGATTTATATCAGGGAGCAAAAAGCCAATGCTGAATTAGCCAGACGGTGGGGAGACTATAAAAGTAATCCAGGCATGACTTATGAGAAATTTGCCAGAGCACTGAGAGGTTATTACGGAACTGCCAGGAGTCAGGGGCAGATCGAACATTTAACTTGCGGGTTGGACGGTACATCTGAGGGGAATTTACGAAGCAAGTACTTTCGGATTCACTTAAAAAAACAAAAAGTTTAAACGCTGTAAAGTCACGTTGAGTAACCAGACTATATAAACCCTCCCCAGGGGGGGGGGGGGGGCAGCAAGCCACAGGCTGCTTAAGGACGGCTTGTTAGTGGCTGTTTGTCGTTCCCTGAAGAACTTTTTTTATCACATAGGCTCGGATACACAGAGGCAAGGTTTTTTTAGGTCTCCGTGCCTATGTGGTAAGGCTTTTTCATTACTTATTTCAGGCTAAGTAACGGCCTCTTTATACAGAATGGCGGCCCGGCATCGGGGAAACTGTGTGCAGCCCCAGAACAGGGTACCGGCCCGTGTACCCTTTCTGGCGGTGCGTAATACCATTGTATTGCCGCATTTGGGGCAGAATTTTTCAGTCGCTTTCTTCTGCTTAATCACCTGCACATGCCGAATATGCGCCCGGTGATTTTTCAAAGTGGGTGCCAGTCGTCCGGATTGAATACGTTCAACCAACTCTGCCACCTCACGGTCAGAAAATAAGGGCTTGGTTTTTGATTTGATATACCGAATCAGGCCACCCGCATACGTCACGTTCTCAGGCATTGGGGTTTTAAAGGTACAGTCACCCACAAAGACCACCACCGAGAACAGTTTGCTGTCGTCCATATCCAGACAGGAAGACAGTGTTTTAGTATGTTTATAATTCTGGTGCAGTGGATTCTGAAAACGGGAGGTGTGTTTAAAAATTTTCTGGGTCCACTGCTTCTGATGCTCAGATCCAAAAATCCAGCCCTTCATATTTTTGGTCTCCACCACAAATGCTCATGACCGATATTTCGGTCACCCCGCACCATGAAAATTAGGCTCTGCCACAATCATCATGGTGCAGAGCCTGACAGTGGTCGTTATCTTTTCAGTGGCTTTTAGACCCTGAACACAAATTGACCCGGGCTGGATCGTTCGCACCCTCGCTTATCTCATGGTTCTGAACTGGCACCATCAAGGTTCCATTTCTGAAACATTGAATGCACGGCAAACAGTCCTGTTCTCCAGGTGAGATTCTCTTGGGGAGAGTGGCGATCCGATCCAGTCCGCCAGGCTCTGCCGGACCGAAGTGAACGTTTGGAGCATAGACGATGCAACCCATTGTGAAAAACTGCGCAGGCATTGATGTCCATAAAATGATGGTCATGGTTGCCATTCGCAAGGAATTGCCAGAAGGCAATATCGAAACATTAACCCGTGAGTTTGGCACCTTCCGGAAAGACCGGGAGCTGATGTGCCAGTTCCTGCAACAACATCAGATTGACCTGGTCGTGATGGAAAGCACCGGTGTTTACTGGAAAAGCATTTATGCATCCATCATTAGCTGCCACCTGAACCCCTGGGTAGTGAATGCCCGGCACGTCAAGAATGTGCCCGGTCGCAAGACGGATACACTGGACAGTCAGTGGCTCGCCCACCTTGCCCATTGCGGCCTGGTTCGCCCGAGCTTTGTACCTCATCCGGATCAGGAACAATTGCGCTTACTGACTCGTCGGCGGGACACACTGGTCAAGCAAATGGCCAATGAAAAGAAATTGCCTCATGGGCGGGACTCTGTCCGGGCAACAATGAGAGTGCAGGCAAGCGTAAAAGCGGTCGAACCCGAAAAGGGAATAAGACGGTCAAAACAATCCTGTGCGAAGTAGCCAATGCTGCCATCAAGACCAAGAGCCAGTTCAAGGGCAAATACCAGAGTCTGGTTATTCGCAAGGGGCATAAGCGAAGTTTGATTACCATAGCCCACAAACTCATCCGTGTGATTTATACCTTACTGAAGCGACGACAGCCTTATATTGATCCTGACACTGATTACGAGGGTTTGATGGTCAGGAAGAATGCGGCGCGCTGGTTGAATAAACTACAGGATTACGGCTACCTGGCTCAGGCTCAACGGTTGGCCTGAGTCTTTGATTAATACGATGGTTCCTTGTTCTGCGCAGGGCGGATGTTTGCGTCCTGAATTCAGGGATTTTCACGGCAAGTATTTAAAAGAAAAATCTTATACTTTGTGTGCTCTGTGATCGCTGTGGTTAAAAAAATCAGTCAGTATCGAAATCTTTCAGGTAGTCCTTCGGCGGTGGTGTCCAGTCCCGTTCGGATTTGGTATGTCGGTCGGCCCGGTCTTTCTTCATGGAATCCCGCATCAACTCTTCCAGCTTGATAAACAGGTCACGGTAGTGATCACCAAAGCTGCGCGATTCGCCTTCGCCCCGCCAGCTGTGATAGAGCTGCCGACAATGATTGTCTTCCAGCTCGGCAAAGTTCAGTCGCATCTGTTCCGCGTGGAATGGGTGAAAGCCCTGGGTTTCCAGTGCCTGGGTGCCCATGTTCAGGGCGGAGTGATAGGTTTCACTGACGATCAGGTCGGCACCGGCATCGCGCAGTTCGTACTTATGGGCACGGTCAAACGAGCGCACCAGCACTTTGATATGAGGGTGGTGCTGCTTCACATGTTCAACCAGCTCAAGTGCCCGAACACGATCATCAATGGCTACAATCATCAGGCTGGCTTCGTGGATGCCTGCCGTATGTAGAAGGTCCGGGCGACTGGCATCACCATAGAAGCTTTTGATATTCAGGCTGCGCATCACATCCACCTGTGCGGCTGAATGATCCAGCACCACGGTGGGAATATCATTGGCAACCAGCAGGCGGTTAACGATCTGGCCAAAGCGACCAATGCCGGCAATAATCACTGGTCCTTGCTGATCAATGGTGTCAGGTTCTCTGGCATTGTCACTTTTCTGGTAGCGGGGCTGAATAACCTTTTCAAACAGGATAAACAGGGCAGGGGTCAGGAACATGGAGAGTGCCAGCACCATGGAGAGTACCTGTGCCAGATCCTGTGGGATAACATGCTGGGCAACGGTGAAACTCAGCAGGACAAAACCAAACTCACCGGCCTGGGCAAGGCTCAGGGTAAATAGCCAGCGGTCACTGTGATGGACACGGAACAGGATGGCCAGCCCAAAGCACCAAGGGTTTGGTGACCATTAAACCGATGGTCAGGCCAACGATGGTCACCAGGCTGTTGGAGAGAATCTCAAAATTGATGCCGGCTCAGGAAATGACCAGCGATTACCAGACACCGACGGTGCCGAGGACAATCAATCCTGTTGCCCAGGCGGGGAGGTGGGCCACCAGACTGAGCTCTTCGTGATGTTCTGCTGCTTGAGACAGTTGTGCAGCAGCTGCCTGCAGTTCTGGCAGTGCCAGCAGTGGGATAAAGGCCAGCATGGGAATAACAGCGATATCCTGAAATAGCAGTACGGAAAAGGCACTCTTTCCCCCTTCGGTTTTGGACAGGCCTTTTTCGTTAAATGTCTGCAGTATGATCGCTGTGGATGAGAGAGAAAAGATCAGGCCAACAGCCAGTGCCTCAGGCCATTGCAGACCAAAGGCAAGGGTTGCCCCGGTGAACACGGCAGCGGTGAGGCTTACCTGTAACCCTCCCAAACCCAGTAACCGGTGACGTATGGACCAAAGGGCCTGAGGTTGTAGTTCCAGACCGACCAGAAAAAGCATCATTACTACACCAAACTCGGCAAAGTGCTGAATAGTGGTGGTTTCCTGCCCCACGATGCCGGTGAATGGACCGATGATCACCCCGGCAATCAGGTAACCCAGGACAGAGCCAAGGCCCAGTCGTTTGGCCAGAGGCACAAACAGGACTGCGGCGCATAGATAAATAAATGCCTGTATAAAATATGCGGTCATGGTCAGTCCTTGAGGATGAATTCAAGCTGTTCGGTCAGTGTATTTAATTCGCTGGCTTTCGTAACGTCGATCCGATTTTCAATAAGTGCCTGCAGTAGCTGTTGCCAGCGATGAATATGGTGCTCAATATGGTTTTCTTCTGCCGCAGTGCGGGAACCAAACAATGCAAAGGGTGGCAGATAGCGCATCCCCGTCAGGTTGGCAGTCTGTTCCAGTGGTTGCAATAGCTCGCGAATGGTGAAGTGATTAAAGCCTTCCGCATGATAGGCTTTTTCAGCACCACCTGCGGTAAGGGCACATAGAAACAATTTGTCTTTTAATGCAATGCCATCACGGCCATAGGCAAAGCCGTATTCCAGCACCAGATCCTGCCACTCTTTCAAAATAGCCGGTGTGGAGTACCAGTAGAGAGGAAACATAAAGACGACTACATCATGTTCCAGCAGACGCTGTTGTTCTTATGTTGGTTGATTCGCAGGGTGGGTGCAAGAGCGGGCGGTTTGAACCACAAAGATCACAGAGGCCACAAAGTTGTTAATATTAAGTCTTTTAATCTTTCTATGTGTGCTTTGTGATCTTTGTGGTTAAAAAAGGGCTGGAAATTTTTAATCAGGCCAGTGCCAGCAGGGAGTGTCGAGAATACCCTGACCTTTGATTTCCGTTTGCCCAAGGTGCTTTTACCTGTTTCTATGACCTAAGTAGTAAATGTTAATGGACGGTTTTGTGGTAGATTGACGCAAAACAAGTCCAATAAAGGACAAAATAGACGTTTGAATTTGCCAGGGAGGCAGTATGCGGTTTAATCGAATCGATTGTGAGCTTAATTCATATATCAGCCCAGTCTATAAGGCCAGGGATAAGGCTTCCTATCAAGACTATTCCGTAACCAGTTTTATCTCCTTACCTTCCCCCCCAAATTATGCGCGACAGTGCGACCTTTCTAACGGCTCTTATCAGCGTGCTTTGTCGGACATGAAAATCGACAATGCTGATGATGGTCATGTTGGTTTAGATCAAACGCAGTGCAGCCCTGAAACCCGTTGGGTTAAGTTATGGTATGACGGAGATTGTTCATGGCTTTAAAAGACACAGATCAGCTTAAACAAGAGTGTCAGGCTATGCACTTGATCGGATCGCATCCAAATATTGTCAAATGTTATGGTATGACGGAGATTGATGGTCAATCAGGCATGTTGTTGGATTACATACCTGGAGCCGATTTGTCGACGGTGATTGATACACTGATTGAGCAATACCATTCTGGAAAAATAACGCATTCAAGATTCTGGGGAACGATTCAGCATCTCATCAGGGAAGTGGTTGATGTGCTTCGTCATCTGGAAACGCACGGGTATTGCCATCAGGACATAAAGCCGAAAAATATCCGAATATCCAGCAAAGACCTGAAGGTATTCGTTCTTGATTTTGGCAGCCTTGATAAAATAGGGGAACAGCAGAATGCTGGCTCAGAGTTCTATACCTCACCGGAATTCTATGCCTCGGACGGAACGTCAACGATTTCCGATAAGGTGGATTGTTACAGTATCGGGCAAATCCTGTACTCTATTTTTTCCAACGTTACCAACCCGGGAGGTGATGATCTTTTCACTGCCGGTGCAGACTATGGAGATATTACGCTGTCATCAAGGATGTCGCTTATGTGGCGGCTAAAACAATCGATGCGAAAGTATCAGGCCCGGGATGAAGAGACGGGAGAATGGCAGACAGCACTTAAACCCGTGGATTTCCATGCAGTTGACCTGAAGTTAAATGACTCTGATCTTTTTGATGCCCTGCTTGAGGCAAAATATTCCAGGCCCGGAAATGAAGCGATCCCCCTCGATATCATGCTTGAAACGGTTAATGTGGACCTTAAAGAACTGAGAGCCAGGTTCCTGAGTGGCTTTCATGGCGCTGGCGGTGCAACGTCGGTTGTCGACTTTATTAATCGGAACCTTCATCCATCACCGGGTGACCGATTTAATGCCTCAAACGCACTGGATCATGACTTCCTTACTGACTTTATGTGTGATGATGCTTCGGTAAAAAAGGCATTGAAAGCAGCCCTGATGAAAATTGAAACGGAGAAAGGTGATAAAGAATAGCGTTTCTTCCAGGCATCGATCTGGCTAACTCTTGCTTCAGTGATGATTACGGAGTCTTATAAATTGAATCATCGTTGCAATATTGGTCGCCAATACCAGCAAACCGCATGTCTCAATACGCATCATGATTAGCCAGGCCGGAAAATACCACAATGCTCCCCATATCAAGAACTGGATCTTGCTTTATGAAGTAAACTGTTCTGGTTACTGACCTAGATGGGGTGTTGTCGATGAAAGTAAAAACGATCTGTGCTATGGCTGCGGTCCTCATTCTTACGGGTTGTGACAAGCCCGAAGAAAAACCGGAGGTTGATAATAAAACAGCCGAGGCGATCTGTAAGGCCAGAGAGAGTATGCCTGGTGGGTGGACTCAGTCTGAAGTAACTCCTGAGGTTCAGAAAGCGGTGGAGCTGGTGATCAGGGGAATGGAAAAGCCAGCGAAGCTGAAAAAGATGCTTGCGGTTTATTCCCAGATTGTAAATGGCGTGAATTACGCACTGGAGTATCAGCTGGAGAATGGCACGATCTGGAGTGCCATTGTGTATCGGGATCTGGAAGGAAAGTACAGCATTACACAGGCTCCGATTCCGGGGCTGTTCTGTGATCACTGAGTTGGTTAATGTCTGACCTGCTAGCATTGTCATTTTGCGACAGCATCCGATTTATGGAATGATTCGCTTCGATAATAATAATTACCGGATGCTGTTGAGGTTCCCATGCCTGATCAACCCCGTGTGCTCTGTGAAGTCAAAGATCACATTGCCTACGTCACCATGAACCGCCCCGAGAAACATAATGGCCTGGATATGGCCATGTTTCGTGAGATGATTGCTACCGCAAAGAAAATCCGGAAGGACCGCTCGATTCGTTGTGTGATTCTTTCTGGCAATGGGCCCTCTTTTTGTGCAGGGCTGGATTTTCAGGCGGTCAATAAAGACCCGAGTATTGTGGCGAAAGTCTTTCTGAAGTTGCCCTGGACCAAGCAGAATATTGCACAGGAGATTGCTCATTGCTGGCGTGACCTTGCGGTGCCGGTCATTTCCGTCGTCCACGGTAACTGCTTTGGTGGTGGTATGCAGATTATTCTGGCCACGGATTATCGCATTGCCCGGCCTGATGCCAACCTCGCTATCATGGAGATGAAGTGGGGGTTGATTCCGGATATGAGTGGCATGGCCACACTCTCCCGGTTGACCCGAATTGATATTGCCCAGGAGTTGACCATGACTGGACGTAAGTTCAATGCACAGGAAGGGCATGAATATGGCTTGATCAGTCGGCTGGCTGATGACCCGATGGCTGAAGCCGGGCTGCTTGCCCAATCTATCTGCAGGCAGTCACCGGATGCGGTTGCTGCGGCGAAGTATCTGTTCAAGAAAACCTGGAAGGCAGATACCTGGAAAGCGCTGCGCTGGGAGCGTTGGGTGCAGGCTCGCCTGCTGGGGCGTAAAAATCAGCGAATTGCCATGAAAAATGGCCTGAGCAAAGAAGGAGAGCCTCTACCATTTATAGATCGACGTTCATTTTAATGATATCGGTTTACCATGGTAATCAGGCACGGCTGGTGGCATTAACGGGTTTCAGCGGTATGGAATAAGCGGTGGGCTGAACGACAAACGACAGTTACTCTTTAATATCTTCCACCGGTGTGGTCAGCTGCCAGTCAAAGTAATGGCAGATCATGGCCATCGTTACCTTGATTTCCATCAGTGCCAGCTGACGGCCCGGGCAGAAGCGGGGGCCACTGCCGAATGGAATCATGGTTTCCGGCGAGTGAGGTTGAAACTGCTCCGGGTTTAACCATCGTTGAGGGTTAAAGGTTTCCGCATGGTGAAACCATTGATTACGCTTACCGGCATATTCATTCAGTTCCGGATGTTCAGCCATTTTCTGTCCAGTCTAATGGTGGCTGTTTATCTGCTGGTGGTTAACTATACCCTGAGCCACGTGCATGCAGCATCGGATAATAACCAGCCAGAAATATCCTGGCAGAAACAGGTTGTTCCAGATGCTGATGACTATAGTGATAACCGGAATACTGGCAACCACCATACATCGGGTTGTATGCTGGTGTCCCAAGCCTCTTCGCCCATTCATTTCTTCAAAATAAAAGTACCGTTCGGAGCTATTCATAACGACAGCCCCTACCTCTTATCCTTTGACTCTCCCACCCCAACCAAAAGACGGACCCGTGCACCGCCTGTAAACCAAGCCTGATGTTGACTGGTTAATAGCGCTTTTTTACGATTTTTCTGCGAACTGAAAATGGCGATAAAGCTCTCTTGCTTTTCTCCCCCGCTTCCACCATCCGCAAAAGATTGTGAACAGGTTCTTAAGCATTATTTTTTCAGGATTGGTTTATGCGTCACTTTTCAAAAATGGCAGCTGTCGCCTGTGTTTTGATTTCAACGGGTGCTCTGGCTGAAAGTACTCGTCATGCAGATGCCCATGTTCATGGGGCAGGGCATCTGAACTTTGCAGTAGAAGGCAGTCAGGTTCACCTTGAGACTGGAAACACCGGGGTTTGATATTCTCGGTTTTGAATCCATCACTTCGGAAGCCCAGCGAAACCAGCTCGAAGACGCTTTGAGTGAACTCAAAAAACCTGAGCTGTGGTTTTTTACGGCTTCCGCGGCCTGTGAATTTAAATCAGTTACTGTCTCTGCTGGTGCAGATGAACATGAAGATCATGGCGATCATCACAACGAACACAGTGGACACCATGATCATCATCATCATGAACATAAAACGCACCATGAAACAGTACATATGGATATCTCGGCAACCTATGTTTATGAGTGTGCAAAAATTGCCAATCTGAACAGTATCTCAACGCGACTGTTTCAGTGGTTTGGCAACAGTGAAAAGCTAAAAGTTCAGGGTTTTACCGGTTCAGGCCAAATAGCCAGAGAAATGACTCGCAAACAGCCTGAGGTGCGTTTCTGATATGAGTAATCTCCGAACGCCGGTGATTCATCTGAGCAATGTGCTATTTGGCTGGAACGCAGGTGCTGTCGTTCTGGATATACCCGAATTGATCATCAATCAAGGGGAGAAGGTGTTTATTCGTGGGCCATCGGGTTCCGGTAAAACAACACTGCTGGGCTTGTTAGGTGGTGTCCTTACGGCACAATCTGGAGTTAACCGACCCACAATTGTTACAGCGAACGGTAACGGAGCTCAGTATTGGCCAGCAGCAGAGAGTTGCTGCCGCCAGGGTGCTGATTGGTCGTCCGGATCTGGTGATTGCGGATGAGCCAACGTCAGCGCTGGATACTGACACCCGTGAAGCCTTTATCCGTTTGCTATTTGATGAGTGTGACGCTTCTGGCAGTACGCTTGTATTTGTCAGCCATGACCACACGTTGGAAAAACTGTTTGATCGTTCTATCGCTCTGCATGAAATGAACAGGGCCAGCCCGTATCAGCCTCCTCTGCTTGATTCAGAGCGGGAGGTGGTTTGATGTCGATTATCCATCTGGCAGTAAAAAGCCTGAAAAATCGGAAAACCACTGCACTGCTGACCATCTTTTCCATTGCCATCAGTGTTGCATTGTTGCTGGGCGTAGAAAGGCTGCGGGTTGAAGCTCGTAGCAGTTTTACCAGTACTGTGTCGGGTACGGATCTGGTGGTGGGTGCGCGCAATAGCCCTCTGAGCCTGCTGCTTTATTCTGTGTTCCATATTGGTAATGCGACCAACAATATCACCTGGGAGACGTATCAGGAGCTGGCAACCAATCCGGCGGTAGCCTGGACCATCCCTGTTGCATTGGGTGATTCCCATCGGGGGTATCGGGTGGTGGGTACATCGCTGGATATGTTCGAGCACTACCAATTTGGTGATAAGCAGTCGATGGGTTTTAACACCGGTCAGCCGTTTAATGATCTTTATGGTGCCGTTATTGGCTCAGACGTCGCAGCTGTTCTCGGTTATCAGGTTGGTCAGGATGTTGTGCTCAGTCATGGTGTACAAAGCAGAAGTCTGCAGGAACATCAGGATAAGCCGTTCAGGGTCTCTGGTGTGCTGAAGCCTACAGGAACGCCCATGGACAGAGTGATTATGATCTCTCTGCAGGGTATTGAAGCGCTGTACATTGACTGGGTAAATGGTGCGGCTCCCAATGCACTCTTCACGGTTTCTGCAGATAAAGCGCGAACCATGGTGTTGCAGCCTTCCAGTATTACGGCCTATTTCGTTGGTTTGAAATCTCGTGTAGTGGCCTTTCGTTATCAGCGACAGGTGAATGAGTATCGCCAGGAAGCACTGACCGCTATCTTGCCGGGTGTTGCGCTGGGTGAACTCTGGCAGCTGGTGGGCTCTGCCGAAAAGGCATTGCTGGCTGTTTCGGTGATGGTGGTGATCGCTGGACTGGTGGGGATGCTGACCACGATTCTCACTTCGCTTAATGAACGACGCAGAGAGATGGCTATCCTGCGGTCAGTGGGCGCATGACCCGGGCATATTTTTGCTCTGATGATTACGGAGTCTCTGATCTATGCCATTGCGGGTACGGTGCTGGGATTCCTGCTGATGTATGGAATGCTATTTATCGTTCAGCCAGTTTTGCAGATGCAGCTGGGTAAGGTTCCGGTTGAAAGCCTTGATCAGTCACGGGTAAAAATTCCGGGTTATCTTGTGCCTTTGAATATTGGTAAGGATCAGACCGCAACAGAGCTGCTGCTGGTCCCAACCCTGGGTGCCTGTGTACATGTGCCACCACCACCAAACCAGACGATCTTTATCCGCTATGACAAGGGGATTAAGGTGACAGAAGCGGGTTATACACCCTACTGGCTGGAAGGGGTGATCAAGGTTGAAAGCAACACGTCCGAATATACCGATATGGTGTATGCCATGACGGTGGATAGTATTAAAGAGTTTGAATAGATAAAGTGCTGTGCTCCGGTTAACCAGAGCACAGCAATCTCACGATTAGTTGTGAAGACTTGCCCTGATCGTGTTATAACATCCTCTCCCGATTGGCTCCCCTGATAACCGTATTGGCGAGTGACCATGGAACCTACATTGCATTCTGCTACGTCCCCCGTTGTCCACGAGATTGCTGAACTACTGATGTCCAGAGGCTGGACTCTGTCTACGGCGGAGTCTTGTACCGGCGGAGGGATTGGTCATGCGTTGACCGCCTTGCCCGGCAGTTCGAACTGGTTTGAAGGGGGAGTCATCTGCTATGCCAACGGCGTGAAAAGCCGGCTGCTGCATGTGCCTGAAGTGATTCTCAATAAGTACGGTGCTGTCAGTGAGCAGGTAGCCATCAACATGGCTCAGGGTGTTCGTAAACTGCTGGAAACCGATATTTCTGTAGCCGTGACGGGGGTTGCGGGGCCTGGTGGCGGCACACCGGAAAAACCGGTCGGAACGGTATGGGTTGCCTGGAGTACGGGGCAGGAGACCGCCGCCAGACACTTTCATCTTGAAGGTGACCGTGATCAGATTCGGGAGAAGATCGTGTTTCAGGCTTTGCAGGGGATCCTGACGTTATTGACCTGAAAAAACAGTCGATGTTGTCGAAGCAATAAATATACTGGACAAATAACCAGTATCTGTTTAAATATACAGTATTACTTTTTAAGCTGTTCCTGATGAAGTCAGAATCGAACTGAGGGCGTGAATAATGGATGATAACAGAAAAAAAGCGTTGGCGGCAGCACTGGGCCAGATTGACCGCCAGTTTGGTAAAGGCGCCATCATGCGCATGGGTGACCAGAAACAGGAAGCGATTCCTGCTATTTCCACCGGCTCTCTGCAGCTGGATATCGCACTGGGTATTGGCGGTCTGCCAAAAGGCCGTGTTGTAGAAATCTTTGGTCCTGAATCTTCCGGTAAAACCACATTAACCCTGAGCGTTATTGCCCAGGCTCAAAAGCAGGGCGCAACTTGTGCCTTCGTTGATGCCGAGCACGCCCTTGACCCGCTGTATGCCGGCAAACTGGGGGTTAATGTGGATGATCTTTATGTTTCCCAGCCCGACACGGGTGAACAGGCGCTTGAAATCACCGATATGCTGGTGCGCTCCGGTGCGGTAGACGTGATTGTTGTTGATTCAGTGGCAGCCCTGGTACCTAAGGCTGAAATCGAAGGTGATATGGGCGATTCTCACGTTGGCCTGCAGGCTCGTCTGATGTCCCAGGCTTTGCGTAAGCTCACCGGTTCCATCAAACAGACCAACTGTATGGTGATCTTCATCAACCAGATCCGAATGAAGATCGGTGTGATGTTTGGTAACCCGGAAACGACCACGGGTGGTAATGCTCTGAAGTTCTATTCATCTGTCCGTCTTGATATCCGTCGTACCGGTGCCGTCAAGCAGGGGGATGAGGTGATCGGTAATGAAACCCGCGTTAAGGTGGTGAAGAACAAGGTATCGCCTCCTTTCCGCCAGGCAGAATTCCAGATCCTTTACGGTCAGGGCATCTACCATATGGGTGAAGTGATTGACCTGGGTGTGAAGCAGAAGCTGATCGATAAGTCCGGTGCCTGGTATGCCTATAAAGGATCCAAGATTGGTCAGGGTAAAGCCAATGCTGCCCAGTACCTCTCTGATAATCCGGAAATAGCTGCTGAAATTGAAGCTCAGATCCGTGATGAGCTAATGAGTACTCCAGAGAAAGACGCAGCAAAGAAAGCTGAAGCTGAAGCCAGAAAAACTGAGGCTGCAGCCAAAAAAGATTCTGGCAAAAAAGGCGAAACCGCTGCTGAAAGTCTGCAGCAGGACGAGCTGCTGGCAGAGTAAGTAAATGTCTGCCGAAGCTGCTCAGTTAGCTAAGGATATCCGTCGGTCGGCAATGGACCTGCTGGCTAGACGGGAGCATGGCTTTAAAGAACTGGTTCGTAAGTTATCGGTTCGCTTTCCGCAGGCATCAGTGATTGAAGCACTGACCCGTTTGCGGGAAGAGCGGTTGCAGAATGATGAGCGTTTTGTTGAAAGCTATGTCTACAGCCGACAGCAAAGAGGTTATGGCCCGGTTCGGATCAAGTCGGAGCTCTTTCAGAAAGGAATCGATAGCGAGCTGATTGGTCAGTACCTGCTGGAGCAGGAAGAGCATTGGAATGAGCTGGCCAGCGACGTGAAAGAGCGTAAGTTTGGTTCTCAGCCTTCAGGCGACGCTAAAGAGCGTGCCCGGCAGTCGCGATTCCTGGCTCAGCGTGGGTTCTCCATGAGCCAGATATATTCCACATTTTCCAGTAATGCGTAATTTTCTTTCATCACGAAGGCACAGAGGCACAAAGTCTTTTTGCCCGGTGATTTGCGTGTTTAGTTGTGAAAATCTTCAGTATGGCGGTCATTGATACAATGAATCCAGCTGTATGATCTTCTATTTTTTTAACTCGCCATAAACCGTAAAGGCACAGAAAACAAAGTTCTATCTTTGTGCCTTTGTGGTTAAAAAAAATCAGTCAATCCAGTGTTGTGAACGCCCCACTGCTTTTTTCCAGCCTTTATATAGCGCTGAACGCTTTTCAGATTCCATGGTTGGTATGTACTGCCGGTCGACAGAAATTCGCTGTTTTAACTCATCAATATTGTTCCAGAAGCCAACGGCCAGACCGGCGAGATAGGCTGCACCGGCTGCGGTGGTCTCAGTCACTTCCGGGCAGATGACCGGTGTATCCAGCATATCGGCCTGGAATTGCATCAGGAATTCATTATTAGCGGCACCACCGTCTACCCGTAACTGTGCCAGCTCTATGCCAGAGTCTTGCTGCATGGCTTCCAGAACATCGCGGCTTTGATAAGCAATGGCTTCGAGGGTGGCACGGACAATGTGGTTGCGGTTGGTTCCGCGGGTTAAGCCAATGATTGAGCCACGGGCATATGGATCCCAATAGGGTGCACCCAGGCCAACAAACGCAGGCACCACATAAACACCTCCGGTGTCATCAACTTTGCTGGCAAAGTAGCCGGTATCATCAGCGTCTCGAACCAGACCCAGTTCATCGCGCAACCACTGGACAGAAGCGCCTGCCATAAAAACAGAACCTTCCAGAGCATAGGTGACCTGGCCATTCAGTTTGCAGGCCACTGTGGTCAGCAAACCATGCTCGGACTTAACCGGTGCATGACCGGTATTCATCAGTAGAAAACAACCCGTGCCATACGTGTTTTTTGCCATGCCTTTTTCATGGCACATCTGGCCGAACAGGGCTGCCTGCTGGTCACCGGCAATACCCGCAATGGGAATGCGAGTGCCGCCGATGGTGGTTCTGCCATAAATCTCGGAGCAGGATTTCACCTCAGGTAACATCTGCCGTGGGATGTCCAGAGCCTTCAGCAGTTTGTCATCCCACTCCAGTCGGTTGATATCAAAGATCATGGTACGGGAAGCATTGGTTACATCAGTAACATGAGCGCGGCCTTCAGTCATTTTCCAGATCAGCCAGGTGTCTATGGTGCCAAACAACAGTTCGCCGTTTTCTGCTTTTTCCCTCGCACCATCTATATGGTCGAGGATCCATTTGATTTTGGTGCCTGAAAAATAGGCATCCAGAACCAGGCCTGTCGTATCCCGGATATATTCTTCAAGTCCCTGGAGCTTTAGCTCTTCACAAATGTCCGTGGTTCGCCGGCACTGCCAGACAATCGCATTATGAATGGGTCTGCCAGTGGCTTTATCCCAGATGACAACGGTTTCACGCTGGTTGGTGATGCCAATAGCGGCGACTTCATCCGGAGTGATGCCCGCTTTGGCAAGTAGCTCAGTCAGAACAGAACTTTGCGTACCCCAGATCTCCATGGGGTCGTGTTCAACCCAGCCTGGCTGTGGGTAGTGTTGAGTAAATTCCCGTTGAGTAATATCGACGATATTGCCGGTGTGGTCAAAAATGATGGCTCGCGAGCTGGTGGTACCCTGATCCAATGCAACGATGTAACGGGTTTCCGTAGTCATGATCTATGTCCTTGCTAAGATGGGGATGTCCATCAGAACTGACTGGCTATTTCAGTGGAAATAAGTAGAGGCTATCAAAAATGGTTTCTGGATGCAGCGCAAAAGGTCTGGAAGAATGAGTTTCTGTTTTTAAAGACGGCAGGGTAACGCTATTGTTGGTAGGGATAACGTCATCATGCACAAAGGAACACAGATATGACCGATGCATTCATGCAGGCCGCCATTGCTGAAGCCAAAGCTGGACGTGATGAGGGTGGTATTCCCATCGGCGCTGTCCTCGTCCATAAAGGCCAGATTATCGGGCGTGGGCATAATCAACGGATCCAGAAGGGCAGTCCCTGTCTGCATGGGGAGATGGCGGCACTGGAAAATGCGGGCCGGTTGCCGGCTTCTGTGTATCGGGAGTGCACCATGTACACGACGTTGTCACCTTGCTCCATGTGCAGTGGCGCTATGCTGCTCTATGAAATTCCTCACGTCGTGGTAGGTGAAAACAAAACCTTCATGGGAGAAGAGGTATTGTTAAAAAGTCGTGGTGTTAACGTGGCCGTGGTGAATGATCCTGAGTGTATTACATTAATGGAAGACTTTATTCGTCAGCAGCCAGAATTATGGAATGAGGATATTGGTGTTTGACCGGTGGATGGAGGCTCAAAGCTTTAAAGAAAAAATACCTGGGATTTGTCCCCTTGCCGTCGATCTGAAGAGATTCTTTGCAAGCTTCTTTATAGCTTTGTGCCTTCGTGGTGATTACCGTTTACTGATTACATAGTCGAGCCCACCAGTAACTGCAGCAACCTGGGCATCATTACACTCGTCATCGGTAACTGTTGGGCTGTCAGGATAGACTTCCGTCGTCGTTCCGTATTTGCAGTTAGTTACACCACCACAAAGGCCAAGCTTGATCATTGGGTAGTTAATAACACCGTACTGAACCATGGGCGAGTCAATGAGATTGCCTTTTTCATCAGCCGGGGCGATATGAGTTACTTTGGCTACTGACTCGATAATGGCTGCCTGAAACGCTGGCTGCGGGTTTTCAATATCACCAACAGTGTAAAAGCCATCAGGAATAGTGCATTCGATAAAACTGACCCCATCCCGTGCGGCAAGTGCTGGGCGGAACTCGGTTTCATCAGTATCCGTGGTTTCGTGCAGGTCAAAATGAACCAGTACTTCACCCAGTGCTGAAACCAGCTTCATTAAATTCGACGACTCTTCCGCCGGGCTGTCCTTATAGAAAGAACGGTTTGGATCAACCGCATTGGGGTTCCAGCGGTTAATGGTTTCGTAACCCCAGGGGCTTACGCAGGGCGCGGCAATGAAATTAAAGTCTTTCTGATATTTTTCTGCCTGAGTATCCATAAATTTGATGGCACCATGAACACCGCTGGTTTCATAGCCATGTACACCACCAGTAATCAGGACGGTTGGTTTATTGTTATCCCAGTTTTTGCTTTTAATGCAAAGCAGGGGGTAACGCGCTTCATCGTAAGAAAGTGCGCCATACTGCTGAATATTAAAACGCTGCCCGAGTGCTTCTATTTTTGGAATGACTTCCTGCTGGTATTCACGTTTGATGGTGGTTTGCTCACGCCAGGTATGGCGCTCTGACTCACCCCATGGTTTGCCGGGCGTTCCGATTGGATATTTAGAATTACGTTGCATACGGCTCTATCAGGCTGTTGAGATGGACAATGGTCCAGATATAAAGGGAAGCTTTCAGGCTAATTAATGATCCCGATGACATCTTAATGTTCATGAAGCGGGTTCCTCAAGTTGGTTTTTGGTAGGAAATTCATTTCAAAGGGTAAAGTTAGCGCTCTTTTTTCCCTATGGATGAAACGGTATAGGAGCCAAACCAGCCTGATGAAGGGTTCTCGTAGAAAGCCATAAGCTCTTTGAATAAGGTTTTGTGATGTTCGACGTTATCAAAGAGACCGGATGAGTCCAGTTGTTTCATAGTGAGGCAGGACATTTTTGCCATTTGCGATCCTCCTGTGGCCCAGTCGGATTGAATTTGTGCCTGAACATGTTTGAGCCCGGACTTCTGCATCAGGTTGGGGAGTATAGGGCCAATACTGAAATCCATTGTTTTATTGGCGGCTGCGGCCAGCTTATGGAGATACGCTTTTAACTCATCGCTGACTTCGGGTAAGTGATCGAGGTAGTCCAGGTCGATAAGGTCCTGGATAAATAAAATACCACCGGCTTTCAGTGCCCTGGTGCATCGGTCTATCAGTGCCTGGTAGTCTGCCCCCATCAAATGGCACAGAACGAATCGCATGTAAATCACGTCATATCGTTCTACACCCAAATCATAAGCCAGGACATCGGTATGAATTGTTTTGATGTTGTTTTGTTTTCTGGAAATATCGGTTAAACACTGGTCATCAATATCCAGAACATCAAGCTGGCCTTCGGGGGCTACTTTGGCAGCGATCCATTCCGCCATGCTGCCATTGCCAGGTCCGATTTCGAGACAATGATCACCGGGTTTGATAAATTTCAGCCAGGACTGCGTTGTTTGATCACAAGCATTTTGCAGGGCGGTAAGCCGCTCTTTTGCATGCTCCCAGCGATTGGATAATGCATAGGCGTGTGAGCTGTCCCTGGACGAGGCTGTTGTACTGGCGTGTTCAGCCATCATTATTCACCATGAATGTGGATTGAGAACTCCCCCCTAACTTAAGCATATATAGTGAGATATTTGTTGGGTTATCAGCTTAATGACCACAGTAAACTGGATAAAAGTATTTAGATGAAAAATGAGTGTCAGCCTCGAAATCCTTCTACTGATGGTGCCTGCAGACAATGTCGACTGCCAGAGCGTGCCTGTATCTGTTCATTGATCCCGAAAGCAGACTCATCTGCCTGTTTCTGGCTGATTACCCATGATAAGGAGTTTGATAAGCCAACCAATACCGGCAAGTTGATTCAAGCCATGATGCCAGATACCCGGTTATTTAACTGGAGTCGCACAGCACCTGATGAGCAGCTTGTGTCATTATTGGATGATCCGGCTTATCAGCCAGTACTGCTCTTTCCAGCGGAATACGCAGTTGAAGTACAAAGTGAAAAACCATGTTGGAGCCGACAGGCGATGGATGGCAGGAAAGTTGCCTTTATTATTATTGATGCGACCTGGCAGCAGGCGAGAAAAATGTATCGGCAGAGCCCTTATCTGCAAAATCTGGATTTGCTCAGCCTGAAGCCTGAGGAACCTTCCATCTACAGCCTCAGGCGAAATCGTCAGAGTCAGCACCTGTGTACCGCAGAGGTTGCCGCGCAGGCGCTTGAGCAGTTGGGAGAGCGCCATCACCGGCAATTGCTGGAGGCTGTTGTTCAGGTGTACTGTGACCGATATCTGTGGGCCCGCAAAGGGCAGAAGCGTGAAGAAGACTCACGGTCGATGCGAATTCTTGAAGGGTGGTAGAACGTTTTCTGGTAAAAAACAGTATAAAAGCCCTTTATTGGTACTGTGAAATGATCATTTTTCTCTGCCATTCCTATATAATGCCCGTTTTGCCTTAATTTAGAGATAACTCCCCCGGTGGGAACTGTATATGAAGACTAACGAAATACGTTCTGCTTTTCTGGAATACTTCAGGGAAAATGGTCATGAAGTGGTTGCCAGTAGCTCTCTGGTGCCCCATGACGACCCAACCCTGCTGTTTACCAATGCCGGGATGAACCAGTTTAAAGATACTTTCCTGGGTCGTGAACAGCGCGACTACAAGCGGGCAACCACATCACAGAAATGTGTACGTGCCGGGGGCAAGCATAACGATCTGGACAATGTAGGTTATACGGCCCGGCATCACACCTTTTTTGAAATGCTCGGTAACTTCAGCTTTGGTGATTACTTCAAGAAAGATGCGATTCACTTCGCCTGGAACTTCCTGACAGGCACGCTCCAGTTACCGAAGGATCGTCTCTGCGTTACGGTTTATGAGTCTGATGATGAAGCCTACGACCTCTGGCTGAACGATATTGGTATTGCTGCAGAAGATATTATCCGCATTGGCGACAACAAAGGTGCGCCTTACGCATCGGATAACTTCTGGCAGATGGGGGATACCGGCCCCTGCGGTCCATGCACTGAGATCTTCTTTGATCACGGTGACCATATCTGGGGTGGACGTCCAGGGACTCCGGAAGAAGACGGCGACCGTTTCATTGAAATCTGGAACATCGTGTTCATGCAATACAATCGTCAGGCCAATGGCGATATGCAGCCACTGCCGAAGCCGTCTGTTGATACCGGTATGGGGCTGGAGCGTATCGCTGCAGTCATGCAGCATGTGAACAGTAACTATGAAACTGACCTGTTCCAGTCTCTGTTGAACGATACTTCTGTCTTGCTGGGTGGTGTTGCCACAACCGAAGGATCCCTGCGAGTTATTGCTGACCATATCCGCTCCTGCAGCTTCCTGATCAGCGATGGTGTGATGCCTTCCAATGAAGGTCGTGGTTACACCCTGCGTCGGATTATTCGTCGTGCCTGTCGCCATGGACACAAGCTGGGTGCCAACGATGCTTTCTTCTATAAGCTGGTGGGCTCACTGGTTAAGGTGATGGGCGAAGCCTACCCGGAGCTGGCGAAGAACCAAACTCAGATTGAGCGGGTTCTTCTGCAGGAAGAAGAGCAATTCACCCGTACCCTGGATAAGGGGATGAAACTGCTGGAAGAGAGCATCGCCACCATGAAAGGTGATGTTATTGCGGGCGAAACCCTGTTTACTCTCTACGATACTTACGGCTTTCCGGTTGACCTGACGGAAGATATTGCCCGTGAGCGTGATCTGAAAGTTGATATCGAAGGTTTTGAAAAAGCGCTGGAAGCTCAGCGTGAGCGCGCCCGTGCCTCCAGCAAGTTTGGCGTTGATTACAACAACCAGCTGGTGATTGAAGGGGCTACGGCATTTACCGGTTATGACAATACGGCTGGCCAGGCCCGCGTTCATTCCCTGTATGTGGAAGGTGAGCAGGTTGACTTGATCAGTGAAGGCCAGCAGGCGATGGTCGTTCTGGAGCAGACACCATTCTACGCAGAATCTGGTGGTCAGGTGGGTGATACCGGGCTGTTAAATTTTGCCACAGGCTCTTTGCGAGTCGTGGATACCCGTAAGCAGGGTGATCATCACCTGCATATGGTTGAAGTGGTGTCCGGTGAGCTGCGTCAGGGGGAAGAGGTTTCTGCCGGTGTTGATGCTGAAAAGCGTCATGCCACCTCTTTAAACCACTCCGCAACTCACCTGTTGCACGCCGCACTGAGGCAGGTGCTGGGTGATCATGTGACTCAGAAGGGTTCCCTTGTTAACCCAGAACGTCTGCGTTTTGACTTCTCTCACCTGGAAGCCGTCAAGCCGGAAGAGTTAAAAGCTATTGAAAAGCTGGTGAATGAACAAATTCGTGCCAACACACCGGTTCAGACCGAACTGATGGATATGGATGCGGCTAAAGAAAGCGGGGCCATGGCCCTGTTCGGTGAGAAGTATGCCGATGAAGTGCGTGTACTCACCATGGGTACGAACAACTTCTCCATTGAACTGTGTGGTGGTATCCACGCGAGCCGAACGGGTGACATCGGTTCTTTCCGTATTGTTGCTGAAAGTGGCATTGCTGCCGGTGTACGCCGTATCGAAGCCGTGACCGGAGCAGGTGCTGAATCCTTTGTTCAATCACGCTTTGCTGAACTGAGCAACGCATGTCGCATGCTGAAGGCCAAGCCTGAAAGTCTTGAAGCCAAGTTGCAGGCTCTGGTTGATCAGAGCCGGAGTCTCGAAAAAGAGAGGCAGCAGCTGAAGCAGAAGCTGGCCAGTGCTGGTAGCTCTGACCTGGTTTCCCAGGCGGTCGAGGTTAATGGTGTTAAACTGCTGGCTGCTGAGCTGGAAGGCATTGATCCAAAGTCCCTGAGGGATATGGTGGATCAGCTGAAGAACAAACTGGGCTCCGGTATTGTTTTCCTGGCCACTAAAGCGGATGGCAAGGTGCCTCTGGCTGCCGGTGTAACCAAGGACCTGACAGGCAGGGTCAAGGCGGGTGATCTGCTGAAGATGGTGGCTGAACAGCTGGGTGGTAAAGGCGGTGGTCGTCCGGATTTTGCCCAGGGTGGAGGCTCTCAGCCGGAAAATCTTGAAAAAGCACTGTCGTCTATTGAAGGGTGGCTGGAAGGTCATTGGTAAGCAGTACGATCAGCGTTGTCAGCTATTCTGACAAGCAAGTGTAAAAACGGGTTGTTCCTCAAGGAACAGCCCGTTTTTTATTGCTGTCAAGCATACAACCCAAAAGCGATTCATGGTACATTCTGCCATCCACTGAATGATAGAGATGGCAGCTTACGCTGTCTGGCTCCTGCCTGAATGTCTTTTGTTATAAGAGTATTCTGTAAGATATAGTGGGGCGTTAGCAGGGAGCTGGTACAGGGAAAGCTTAGCTTCTGGTCATGGCTGATTGAAGTAGAACGAATAAAATGGCGCTAATAGTACAGAAATTTGGCGGCACCTCGGTAGGCACTCCTGAACGTATTCAGGGCGTGGCTGATAAGGTTAAGGGGTTCCGAGAGCAAGGGCACGACATCATTGTTGTGGTTTCTGCCATGAGTGGTGAAACCAACCGGCTGGTTGATCTTGCCCATTCAATGCAATCGAAACCCACGCCCAGGGAGATGGATGTCATACTCTCTACTGGTGAGCAGGTGACGATTGGCCTCCTGAGCATGGCTCTCAATGAGCGGGGTTGCCCAGCTACTTCCTATACCGGCAGTCAGGTAGCCATTGTTACCGACAATGCCCATACCAAAGCCCGAATCAAGCGAATTGATAGTGAACGCATCTTCAAAGACCTGGAGTTGGGACGTGTTGTCGTGGTTGCTGGTTTCCAGGGACGTGATGAAGACGGCAATATCACCACGCTTGGGCGCGGTGGTTCTGATACCACGGCGGTAGCACTGGCGGCGGCGCTTAAAGCGGACGAATGCCAGATCTATACCGATGTTGATGGCGTTTATACCACCGACCCCCGAGTGGTGGAAGGTGCTCGTCGGCTGGATAAGATTACTTTTGAAGAAATGCTGGAAATGGCCAGCCTGGGCTCCAAGGTTCTGCAGATCAGGGCTGTTGAGTTTGCTGGCAAGTACAACGTTAATCTGAGAGTTCTGCATACCTTCCAGGATGGTCCTGGAACACTGATTACACTGGATGAGGGTAGCGCCATGGAGTCACCGGTAGTTTCCGGCATCGCATTCAACCGAGATGAAGCCAAGCTGACGATTAAGGGCGTACCGGATATTCCCGGCGTGGCATCCAGAATACTGGGGCCGGTCAGTCGTGCCAATATTGAAGTGGATATGATTGTCCAGAACGTTGCTGAAGACAAAACCACTGACTTCACATTTACGGTTCATAGGAATGACTATGACCGGGCCACCGTGGTGGTTGAACAGATCGTACAAGAGCTTGAAGCTCGTGAGTACGATGGTGATATGAAAATTGCCAAGGTGTCTATTGTGGGGGTTGGCATGCGCTCGCACGCCGGTGTAGCTACTCAGATGTTTGAAGCCCTGGCTGCTGAAGGAATAAATATTCAGATCATCTCGACGTCTGAAATCAAGGTTTCCGTGATTATTGCTGAAAAGTACCTGGAGCTGGCTGTCCGGGCGCTCCATTCCGCTTTTGAGCTGGACAGGGAACCAATGGAAGATAATGGGGTCTAAAACGTCAATATAATCAAAACCGTGGGCCTCGTGAGGGGCTCCGTTTTCTCTTAAGCCGAATGTGCAAGATTGGTAGGGAGCATAGTTATCAAGCCCTCGAATCATTTCCGACAGGTAAAAATACGAATGGAAATCTTGAACTTGGTGACTAGACTGGGTTTGCTGAATAATTCTTAAGCATGAACGGTAGAGCTGGCATATACTTCAATACTTTAAACTGAGTACTAAAGCAGTTTGAAGGTCAGGCAATTTTAGATCTGATAGTGTCTGTACTGGGGCTGGTGTCGTATAATATCACGCGATTAAATTGGGTGATTTCATCAGCTTCTAACCAATGCACCAGCGTGCTCAGAATTGACGGTTGTTGACTTAACAGAGATGTAAATAAGGAGATTGAAATGCTGATTCTGACTCGCCGCGTAGGAGAGACCCTGATGGTAGGGGACGAGGTCACTGTCACTGTTCTGGGTGTAAAGGGCAATCAGGTTCGTATCGGTGTCAACGCACCAAAAGAAGTCGCCGTTCATCGGGAAGAGATTTACCAGAGAATTCAAAAAGAGAAAGAGCACAAGAAAGGCGGAACTGGTCGCTCTTATGAGGAAGATGAAGGTTATGAATCTGGATACGAATCAGAATCAGGATCTGAATCTTACGAATCTTACTGATAATTCTAAAACTGTCGTTTATATCTCTGGTTTGAATTTTTGAACCGTAAATAATCCTTTAAGACAGTTTTTATAAAATGCCTGATAATATGTCAGGCATTTTCGTTTCTATAAAACCTTGAAATATTTTTATTTCCCATTTTATCTCACTGATAGCTTTAACCTGAGTTCAATATTCATTGCTTGCTTGAGCCGACCTAATAAACCCAGGAGTCTTGCAGGTTGATTATTTGCATTTCAGGGAAGTGACGGTTTGAGTTGGGAATATTCTGTACAACCTGATTTATCTTCCGTGTGAGTTTTTGTTTCACAGTTGACCGGCAATCAGAAGTGCCTTGAGTAGTGCTGTGAAAGGATTGATGTGTAAGCGCCAATTTAACCTGCGTATATTGCCATTTTATCCTTAAAATGCTTGTGTAAAGGGTTACTGGCTTATCCTTTGCTCATTGATAGCTCAACTCTCTACTGTAGGAGTTCTTCAAGCCAATCATGGTTGTTGTTGACCAGTTCTGACTCTGTCGCCAATAAATCAAAATCAGGTTCCCAAATGTCGTTCAGTCCAAGAGGGTCTTTACTTCTGCATTCAAAGGCTGTGCGCCAAGCGTTTTGTGTCTGTTTATCCACACTATGTTGGTTTATTTTTATGAGAATACTCATTAAGTGCGTAGTCCCCATCTCTCCGCGATAGGGTTTCAGCAGTTCAAGTTCTGCATTTCCCAATACCGGAAAACGATCCAGCGCTTCCATTGCAGTTTCAAAGGTAGCTACCGGCCCTTGAATGCTACTGTTGGAAACTTGGTTCCATGGAGTTGGCATGCTTACCGGAGGTTGTTGCAGAGTGATTGCTGTTACTACTGGTGTTTTTGTTGCCTCAATCTGTACCAACTTTGCAGCCACCGCGTTTTTAACGAGGTCTGGAACAACGCCGTCTATATCATCCTGGATCACCGGGTTGAGTGCCGTGCATAAACCGGCGGTTAGCTGGCCGTTACTGGCATAGTGTTCCAGGGATGACCAGACCGCAGGCTTTAATGGTATGTTGGATTTGATGATATTAATAATCACAGAAGGTGGCAGCGAAGGTGCTGTTTTTTTATGCTCGGCTTTCCTGGGCTCTTTGGTTCTTGTTTTCATTTGGCATAATTTTGCCTCCAACCTGATCGCATAGGGTTCGCGCTTGTCCTGAGGCTTTTCATACCATTGTTCTGTGAATTCGGTTGCCTTGAAAAAGGCGGTCAACTGTTCCAGGGTCCAGTTCTTTATAACAAAACCGGTATCCGTGACGGTAAACTCCGGTTTTTTGAGTACAACCGGATCGCCATCGGGTGGTATGACAGTGAGCCTTTGATTCTTGAGTTGATATTCTGTTTGCTCAAGCTCAATCAGCATCGCCGTGATGAAGTGCCACAGGCGCATCTGACTCGACATGACGTGATCACCATCGACAATCACTCCTGTTTTATCATACGTTGACACTCGGTTTGAAAAGCAGAGTTCCGGTATATCCTTGTGTTCAGGTAGATAGTGGTTTGTCAGAAGCATTCCTTCCAGCAACCGTTGCTGAATCGTGACATCAGGAGCGGTTTCAGGTGTAGCCTGGTAGTCAAGACAGGCATCCATGAATTGCTGCATCTTTTGTGGTCCAAGTACCCGACGTAACCGGTACCACTGTGAGATGGTGGGCACGGTTTTGAATAGCTCGTCCATCTTATCCACGTATTTTGAGCGGATATCTGCTGATTGTTGCCAGAGAATCTCTAGCATCATGCGTTTAGATGGTGTGTAGTCAAATCGCTGGCCAAGTTGTTGGCGGAGTGGTTTTAATGCATGCCACTGTTCACGGGTTGGGGCAGGCTTCAGGTTTCTGCACAGTTCAAGGTATTCCTGCCACTCGGATACAGGGAGCTGCGTCAGTGTAAATTTCGTTACAGTCAATGGTGCCGGAATGGATAATGCCTTAGTGAGGGGCTCTTTATCCCGTGGATTTTTAGAATGCATTTCAATCCAGAACCGGGTGCCCGAACCTCCATGGATAGCCAATATCGGCAGCAAGGATTTCAGCGCAGAACAAACAGCCACTCTTTCATTTCGGGGACTTTTGTGGGCAGTCAGATATTGTTGGAATTCGGCAATGGTCATGTTCCATTTTGCAGGAGCAGAGAAGAATAGAGCCAGTGCTTTCATTTGACTTGATTCTAAAAGTTCATCTTCTTCATCACTGCTGTCGCCTCCAATGTCCGTAGAATAACCTTGATGTTTAAGACATTGGCGGAGTTTGTTCTCATTTTCAGTCAGTTTTTCTCCTGAGGGTACTCCAAAGCCTGCAAATATGCGGCAAGAATGTTTCAGAAGACTCTTCTTTTCATCCGAGGGTAGCCATCTAACAAAGTCGTTCACCTCCTTGGCGGTGGGAATCCCTCGACAAAATCGTTCACCTCCTTGGCATCCCTCGGCCATGACACATGGAGGAAATGGAGGGCAATAGCGTTCGGCCCTCGCCTTTGAAGACCTCCAGCCCGACGACAAAGTCGTTCACCTCCTTGGCGGTGGGAATCCCTCGGCCATGACACATGGAGGAAATGGAGGGCAATAGCGTTCGGCCCTCGCCTTTGAAGACCTCCAGCCCGACAAAGTCGTTCACCTCCTTGGCGGTGGGAATCCCTTTTCCGGATCTCATGGAGGAAATGGAGGGCAATAGCGTTCGGCCCTCGCCTTTGAAGACCTCCAGCCCGACAAAGTCGTTCACCTCCTTGGCGGTGGGAATCCCTTTTCCGCATCTCATGGAGGAAATGGAGGGCAATAGCGTTCGGCCCTCGCCTTTGAAGACCTCCAGCCCGACAAAGTCGTTCACCTCCTTGGCTTGGCGGTGGGAATCCTTTGAAGACCTCGGCCATGACACATGGAGGAAATGGAGGGCAATAGCGTTCGGCCCTCGCCTTTGAAGACCTCCAGCCCGACAAAGTCGTTCACCTCCTTGGCGGTGGGAATCCCTTTTCCGCATCTCATGGAGGAAATGGAGGGCAATAGCGTTCGGCCCTCGCCTTTGAAGACCTCCAGCCCGACAAAGTCGTTCACCTCCTTGGCGGTGGGAATCCCTTTTCCGCATCTCATGGAGGAAATGGAGGGCAATAGCGTTCGGCCCTCGCCTTTGAAGACCTCCAGCCCGACAAAGTCGTTCACCTCCTTGGCGGTGGGAATCCCTTTTCCGCATCTCATGGAGGAAATGGAGGGCAATAGCGTTCGGCCCTCGCCTTTGAAGACCTCCAGCCCGACAAAGTCGTTCACTTGGCGGTGGGAATCCCTTGGCCATTACGCATGGAGGAAATGGAGGGCAATAGCGTTCGGCCCTCGCCTTTGAAGACCTCCAGCCCGACAAAGTCGTTCACCTCCTTGGCGGTGGGAATCCCTCGGCCATGACACAAGGAGGAAATGGAGGGCAATAGCGTTCGGCCCTCGCCTTTGAAGACCTCCAGCCCGACAAAGTCGTTCACCTCCTTGGCGGTGGGAATCCCTTTTCCGGATCTCATGGAGGAAATGGAGGGCAATAGCGTTCGGCCCTCGCCTTTGAAGACCTCCAGCCCGACAAAGTCGTTCACCTCCTTGGCGGTGGGAATCCCTCGGCCATGACACAAGGAGGAAATGGAGGGCAATAGCGTTCGGCCCTCGCCTTTGAAGACCTCCAGCCCGACAAAGTCGTTCACCTCCTTGGCGGTGGGAATCCCTTTTCCGGATCTCATGGAGGAAATGGAGGGCAATAGCGTTCGGCCCTCGCCTTTGAAGACCTCCAGCCCGACAAAGTCGTTCACCTCCTTGGCGGTGGGAATCCCTTTTCCGCATCTCATGGAGGAAATGGAGGGCAATAGCGTTCGGCCCTCGCCTTTGAAGACCTCCAGCCCGACAAAGTCGTTCACCTTGGCTTGGCGGTGGGAATCGCCTTGGCCATGTTCACCTCCTTGGCGGTGGGAATCCCTCGGCCATTACACATGGAGGAAATGGAGGGCAATAGCGTTCGGCCCTCGCCTTTGAAGACCTCCAGCCCGACAAAGTCGTTCACCTCCTTGGCGGTGGGAATCCCTTTTCCGCATCTCATGGAGGAAATGGAGGGCAATAGCGTTCGGCCCTCGCCTTTGAAGACCTCCAGCCCGACAAAGTCGTTCACCTCCTTGGCGGTGGGAATCCCTTGGCCATGACACATGGAGGAAATGGAGGGCAATAGCGTTCGGCCCTCGCCTTTGAAGACCTCCAGCCCGACAAAGTCGTTCACCTCCTTGGCGGTGGGAATCCCTTGGCCATTACGCATGGAGGAAATGGAGGGCAATAGCGTTCGGCCCTCGCCTTTGAAGACCTCCAGCCCGACAAAGTCGTTCACCTCCTTGGCGGTGGGAATCCCTTTTCCGCATCTCATGGAGGAAATGGAGGGCAATAGCGTTCGGCCCTCGCCTTTGAAGACCTCCAGCCCGACAAAGTCGTTCACCTCCTTGGCGGTGGGAATCCCTTTTCCGCATCTCATGGAGGAAATGGAGGGCAATAGCGTTCGGCCCTCGCCTTTGAAGACCTCCAGCCCGACAAAGTCGTTCACCTCCTTGGCGGTGGGAATCCCTTGGCCATTACACATGGAGGAAATGGAGGGCAATAGCGTTCGGCCCTCGCCTTTGAAGACCTCCAGCCCGACAAAGTCGTTCACCTCCTTGGCGGTGGGAATCCCTCGGCCATGACACATGGAGGAAATCCGTTTCAAGCATGGGTTAGCAGCAACCGCCTGAATGTTTTCCTCGCTTTCTTCTGCAAACTTCTTTATCTGGGTCTTCGATTTGAGCATGCTCGTAAGGCAGCTGGTATTTTTAATCTGCTGGGTATTTACAGCTAAAAAGAACGTGTTGGCCTTAGCAAAATAGCCTGTGAAAGTCTGAGAATCTTTAACAATGCTGAAGTTTTTTAATTTGGAAAAGAGGGAGTGTGCGGGCGGCTTACTCCTGTCTCGCGCTAATTGGATTTTCCTGTCATTGAGGGTTTTCAGCAGTATCCCGGCATTCTTTAGTACTGCTTGTATTTCTTGATTATTTAAATGTGTTCGTAGTTCATTTTGCTGGCTTACAGAAAATGCTGAAATTGATGTTTCACTGTTAATTCCTGTAGTGAGCGGTACATCCTCCATTGGTTCTGGCATATCCTGTACCATCGCTGAGGTATGCTCATTGCCAGTTAATGGCCTATTGTCGCTGGCTGTTGGTAGATTTCTTGATATGGAGTTGATCATCCCCGGAAGCCTGGAAGCAGCGTCAGCAGGCATGGCCGGTTCAGTCTCCATCGGCTCTGGACTCTCCTGAACCGAAGCAGAAGAACACACAATACCCCAGCTTTTTTCAGTAACACGCCTGAGTTTTATGGGTGGAATGGCCCCGGATTCAGGTTGCTGTTGATGCGGTGGAAACGCTCCAGTGCCCGTTGCTGTCTGTTCCACCGTGGAACCTGCCATGGTTCGCTTTCTTTTGCCATTTCGGCTGGTTGTCAGCTCGCCCCTTCCTGCTTCAGTGGATGTTAACGGGGATACAGTGTCTGCGGTTACTGAGGAGGAAGGGGACTGCATGGTTTTTTGGGGGCTTCCCTGTTTCCAGTAGGAGAATAGTCTGGGGATGACAACAATAGAACTTTTGACCTTGTCATCCCGGTAAAGTTCCAGGCAACCGGTATAAGGGAAGGCTGACCTGTTTTGTCAGGCAGCCTGGGGGAGGGACGTGTTGCTGGAAAGCACGCTGGAAGCTTTCACATTCCAGGGAAGGAGCACTTCCCGCTTTTCAACCGTATCCGCATACGGCAGGTGCTTGAGCACATAATAGAGGTACTGGTATGGATCAAGCCCGTTGGCTTTGGCGCTTTCGATCAGGCTGTAATAAATGGCGCTGGCTCGCGCGCCTTCAGAGGCTGTTGCAAAAACCGTTTTTGGACAACCTTGATAGACTGGGAACCTCTCTCATGCAGCCATGGTGGCCCACATAAAAAGCCTATTGCAATCTGATGAAAAATTACTGCCCGTCAAAACGGCTTTAAATTGACACCAAAGGCGGTAAAAAAGTCGCAAAATCAGGCTTGAAGCAGCAGCGGCTACTACCCTGCTGAGATTGTATGCTAACAGGTGGAGGCTGAACTCCAGTTTAACGCCCGGTAGGCCACGACGACGGAAACGGTTGAGCCCCTGTACCATTCTCAGATAGCCGAAAACCGGTTCCACCATCGCCTTTCGATGTTTAAATGCCTTTTTAGCTGCCGGGTGTTGCATGGTTTCCCGTAGTGCGTCTTTGCCATCATCAATGGCAAGTCGGCTGATCTGCCTGCCTTTCTTTTTACTGCTTGTGCACCGGTTTTGCAGTGGGCAGTTCTGGCAATCTGCTCCGCCATATACCCTTGCGGCATCAGCCTTTGCATTTTTACCGGGTTGATAAAGAAGCACCAATGTCTGCTCACCAGGGCAGTAGTAAACATCATTTGTCGTATCATAACGAAAATGACTTTTATGGAACTTTTTGCCTTTTTTTGGTTTGCCCGGCTTGCCACTCTCCGGACACAACAGGCTGATATCACGATCTATCGTTGTCGTGATGACGGTTTCATTGGCATAACCTCCATCCAGCAGTAATTCATCAGGACTTTGTCCGGTAGTGCGTACTGCCTGATCCAGCATCTCTGGAATAACGGCCGTTTCGTTGGTGGGATCAACGGCCACGGCGACCACCACCCGTTTCTCATTGGCCAGAACCGAAGGGGTATAACCAGGCGCATAACCTCGCCCCCGTTTCATTTTCTGAATAATGGCTTCAGGCTCTGTTGGGCTGACCATGGTGTTTTCAGCGGCTTTCTGGCTACGTTTTCTGCGCTTTTCCTTTTGGGAAAGCAGCGTCTCAAGAACCACTGTCTTGTGCACGACTACTGTCTGCTTTTCTTCATCCCCGGGCGCTTTCTCCGCTTGACGCCGAGCTTCTTCCAGAGCAGCCCTGGCCGCTTCTTCTTTCACCAGATTGTAATTCGAACAGGCCGCTTCAATGGTGGTGCCATCACCGGCCAGACAGTGGCCTGAAGAGCGGGTCTTTTTCAGCGCCAACCGGGCGAGATCCTCAAAAAAACCAAGACTCAGGGATTCGGCATGCATAATGACAAACCGGCCAATATTGGCATGATCCGGAAAAATGCCACCACTGACCCACATGCAGCCCAGATTGAGCCGGTCAAGTGCCTCCAGACCTCGCAATGAAGTAACGCCCTGCATGATGCCGTAAAGAATAAGCCCGACCATGTTGCGAGGCGCGTAGGGTGGGCGACCTGATTTGCCATAGCGTATTTCAAAATCCGACCAGTCCAGTTCGTTAAGGAAATCAGCAGCAATGATGGGGGTTTTCTGACCAGCCTGTTCCAGGTGCTGTTGCAGATAGGTATGTCCAATCGTGATGTCTGATGGTGCTTTTTCTGGCATGTCAGCCAGTTCGGAGAAAATGTCGTATTGAGGAGTACGACAGATATCCAATTTTTGCTTTGTTGTCATGGCTGGTTATGGTGGCGCTGGAATAGCGGTATTTTAAGCTTTCGGGGTTTCGCGACAGCCTCATGAACTACTTTTCAGTACCCGGCAATGGGTTAAGAATAATTGCCTTCAGAACAGCAGTGCAAAAGATTTGGTACAAAGCCTTGAAGCGGCGCAGTCAGAGAAGCCGACTGAACTGGAAGAAGTTCGGTGCTTTCATCAACACTGTGTTGCCTAAGGTAAAAGTTCTTCATCCATGGCCGGAGCAACGGTTTGACGTCAAATACTCGAGGTAGGAGCCGTATGCGCTAGCAGTGCATGTACGGATCTGGTGTGCCACGAGAGCAGAGTCGGTCTGCTCGTAACTGCAATTGAGATGGAGGAGGGCCCTCCGGTGGTGGCTTCTGGAAGCGACCACCAAACCACTGTGAGCTGCGCTGATTAAGAGTCAGGGTGGTGAGCGTCACAGAAAAGGCGCAACAAGATTGTGTCAGGTATGAAATCTGAAGATGAACGCAAGTGAACCAATAATGACGTGTCGTAAGCGTGTACATCGACATCAAAAGTGGAGGGCAGATCCACTCCATGATGAGCTCAGGGGAAATCCGGTTATTGCCTGAGTGGTGTCCGGCATATTCAAAAAGGCTTGTCTGGCAAGCTTGGCAGAGAGTGAAGGCGAACAAGTGAGCTGCCGGTATTGACGGTCAGTCGCTGGCTGATTTTGAGGTCAATCTGGGCGGAAACCTGTACAAGTTATGGAACAGGATGTCATCGGGAAGCTACTTTCCTCCCCCCGTCATGCGTGTGGACATCGACAAGAAGGATGGAGGCACGAGACCGCTGGGAGTGCCGACAGTAGCAGACCGCATAGCCCAAACCGTGGTGAAGATGACTGTTGAGCCATTAGTGGAAGCAGTCTTTCATGAAAACTCCTACGGATATCGCCCCAACCGAAATGCTCATCAGGCAATAGCAAATTGGCTGGAAAAGCACATTCCGGATATCTGGTTTGAGCGCTATGCTGATGATGCGCTAATCCACTGTCGTACAAAGCAGGAGGCTGAATCTTTGTTGGAGAGGGTCAGAAAACGGTTGAAAGACTGTGGTCTGACACTACATCCTATAAAGACAAAGTTGGTTTACTGCAAGGATGATGATCGGCCGGGAAAGCATGAAAATACGTCGTTTGACTTTCTTAGCTACACCTTTCGCCCACGGATGGCCAGAAGCCGGAATGGGAGATATTTTGTCAGTTTCCTGCCCGCTATAAGTAAGGCTTCGGCCCAGTCTATTCGGGATGAAATCAGGGAACTTAAAATACCCACCAAAAGATCACTTTACTCGCTCGAAGAGTTAGCAAAGCTGATTAATCCCATGGTTCAAGGGTGGATCAATTATTATGGGAGATTCTACCCGTCAGAATTGAAGAAAGCTTTGAACTATGTGGAAGCAACGCTGGTGCGCTGGGCAATGGGCAAATTTAAGAAATTGAGGGGTCGAAAATGGCGAGCTTCCCGCTGTTTGGGAAGAGTGACCAAAAGGGCTCCGTTGTTAATGGCACACTGGCGTATTGGTTGTGTGTCAGCGGTTGGATGAGAAGAGCCGTATGAGCTGAGAGGTTCAAGTACGGTTCTGTGAGCACCTGAAGGGGAGGTTCCTTTGGGTGACTCGACCGCAGGGGGTGGCGGGTGACCGCCATTCCTACTGTGACCGTTGATGTAATACCAATTGCATTTTCTAAATCCCATTGCGCTGCCGAGCTGGACAGAGATTCTGCGTTGAAGCTCCTCGCCATAGCTAATACCCATAGGGCATAAAGGCTATGACTCGTCACTTCGCCTTTCTGCCCAGCTCATCATGCTAATACGGGGTTAGAAAATTTAATGGGTATAATGTTTGCCAGATGATTGAGCTCAGCTCGAAAGTCTCATGCAAGGCTATAAATGGGAGCAGTTCTAGTGGTTGGGGTATAAGGCCTGTGCCTGCCAGGTAGGGGGAAATAAGTTAAATGGAAAACTTTCTGACTATTTGGCCGGATTAAAATGGTAGGGCTTGTACCTGCTACAACCCCAAGGGGCCGACAACGGGCTTGGTTAAAAAAAGACTTGCTTTTCAAGGTGTTCACGGTAATATAGCCCTCGTTCCCGGTGAGGTGGCCGAGAGGCTGAAGGCGCTCCCCTGCTAAGGGAGTATACGGCTTATACCCGTATCGAGGGTTCGAATCCCTCCCTCACCGCCATATATCCTTCCTGAATCCTCATTATTCTCTTCTTAATCTTGCAAGTTTTCTCTGTTTTCCTGAAGTGTCACAAGATGTGTCCATTCAACATAATGGGTTTAGTCTTATGGCTTTGTTTAGGTCTTCTTTTCCAAGTTAGATCAAAAGTCATCAATAGTGTGAATCTCAGGGGGTCGATAGGGCTTTAGCGGATTGAAATCACTACTTTTGCTCTGTTTTTGATGCTGGTTTAATATGTTTTTTTTCAGTGGGTTAGGGATTATAAAGAGTGAAGAGGGGGAGGTTAGATAGTGTCAGTAGAAACAGTGTTCTTACAGGTAAATGCTATACCTATATAGAATAACTCATATTTCTAATCTGCAGGGAAGCAGTATATGAATGATTCATTGTTCAGCGCCTCCGATACTCAGACAATGGCTATTGTGGGGGACTATCTCGATCGCGGGGGAAGTCTGGCTGAAGCCAGCAATATCAGTGATGAGACTCAGGAGGCCGTCTATGAGCTGGCTTATCTGCAATATAATAATGGTCAGTTCGTAAAATCCGCTCGTTTATTCCAATACCTCTGCCTTTACAGTCAATGGAATTCTCGCTTTTTCATTGGCCTTGGTGCTTGCCAGCAAATGTTGAACCTGTATGGCCAGGCCATTGATACCTATCTTTATGCAGTCTCCCTGGACACCAATGACCCACACCCAATGATTTATGTGGGTGATTGCTATGTCGCTTTGCTGCAGTATCAAAAAGCAGAGCTTGCCTATCAGGCTTCATTGCTAATGGTCAGAGAGTCAGATATCAGCAGCCCTGATGTCAGCAGGGTTAAAAAAATCATGACAGAGCTTTTAATGCACTGAAAGGAGTTTGTGTATGGGGGGAGTATCAGGATCCGGGGAGTTAAAGGCAAAGCAGCTGGAACTTTCACCGGCGGAACTCGTAGCCAAAGAGATGATAGAAGAGGCGGGTGACAAGATTAAACCGGGTTTTGAGCAGACAAATTCTGTTTCTCAAGGTCGTCCAGATTCGGTTGAAAGTATTCTTTATTCGCCAGCTACTTCTGTTCCAACACTGCCAGCAGTTCTGCCAGATGCAGCGGTGGTTTCATCGGAAGACATTCAGGGGCTTCAGACGAAAGCTCTCGCAGCCAGAGATTTGTTGGGGCTTCTGTCTTCACCGGAGAAGGCCACTGTTTCTTCTGACAATAATGGTGTTGGAGAGTTGGAAGCGTCGGTTCAACAATCGTCAGATGTCAGGGGACTTTCATCTTCTCCATTACAGGATGTGGCGGCGAAGGTGCAGGCCGGGCTAGCAGAGGCAGCTGATCCAGGTGTACAGGGTGCAGTGGGCATTTATGAAAGTAACGTCAGACAGTTGGCAGAGTCCATCCAGCAAGCACCTGATGCAGAGCGATCACCCTCACTTCAGGCACTGAGTATCGTTGCCTCCACTGCGTTACCATCTGCAGGGAGTATAGGCTCACTGGTACTGCAAAGAGTTATTGATGATATTGTTTCTCTCAATCGCGGTAGTAAGGGCGCATCGACTGTCGATGCACTGCATAATGCGGATCTTTATGGAATGCCAGAGCATGTGCGGTTAACTCTGTTGTCTGAGCGGTTGGGTATTGATCTGAACCCATTAGTAAGGGCGCGGGAAGAATATCTTGAGGGTATCGCTGTAACACAAAGAGGGGTATTCCTGTCGCTGGAGGCGCTGTCCAATGCTGAGTTTTTAAAGAGGTTACAAGAAGCCCGGCGAGAAGCTGAGACCAAGGATGAGCAGAATAGAGAAGTGGTGGAGAAATTGAAGCAGGCCATTGCAGCACTCAAAGCGGGCGAACCGAAATTTGCGGCTGAAATACTGAATTCTGCCAGCCTGATAACGACTGCCATTGAGCAGATTGTTGCCAGATATACATCAGATGAGACGCCCGGGAGTTTAAGGCTGCACTTAAAAGAGCATCTCGCTCAGGCTCTGGGTAGTGTGATCCGGGAAGGTTCACTCCAGGATATGATGAAGAGACGTATAGAACTGCTTCAATCTGCGACAAGAGCCTGAGCAGGTATTTCATGCTCTTGATACCCATTTAATGAATGTGTGACGAATTTGCCCAATCACATTGATCGATAGCCCGGAAAACTACTTTCCGGGTTTTTTCTATCTGGAATCAATATTTTTTGAAATTGATTTATGATTGCCTGATTAAAATTCTTTGCTTTAATGACTCATGGTGCTGTACTCGAAAAGGGAGTTCATTTGGTCAGCTTTTTACAATAAATATTTCAGAGTCATGATTATCAATGAAGGTTGTCTATTTTGTTCTTTGTCTGGAGCTTTGCTTCAGTTCACTGTCATTTGCCTATGAGCCTGGTCAGCATCAATTAATCTCAAGCCTGTCCGTCAAACTCTATAATCAATGCCTTTCTGATGAAATGTACAATCTCTTCATTGATGATAAGGCAGCTTTGGAAATTTCTGATGCTGATGCTGGAGAAGATACCTATTTTAGCAAGGCTCCGAAAAGGGTGTTTAACTGGCATTTTTATAACCCTCACCTGGAAAACAGGCAGAGATATGGTTTGATTAACCGCTCTATGAAAAATATGCTGGAAGATATTGAAAGTGGTGATATAAGAGCTGCTGACCGGTTCAGTACGGATCTTGCCATTTTATTGAAGATGTGACTGTGCCAGCTGCTGCTTTCAAATGAGCTGGTGATATTACTCGACCCTGCATCCAATAGAGGTCGTGTTTCCATAAAAAAATCCGGTTCTGTTTTTTTGTTAATAATACAGCGCTGCTAACGTTGGATGCATTGGATCAGAACATTCCCGGGTGTGCCCTGCAATGGCGCTTTTTCTGGGATTATGATTATCACCATGACTATTTCACTGGCTATCGGAATGAGTGGGATGAACGGGTGCCTATTGCTTTTGGTGATTCTGGATTACTGACCGCAGATTGTAAGATGACACAGGAAAAATACGCTGATTTTGTAAAAGAACGTCATTGGCAGGCTGTTGTCTCCGGGGTCGCTTTCCTTGCCGCTTATAAAATGGAGCATCCTTCCAGGTGAGAGAATACCATTCAGGAGGTTCTGAAAACTTCCCAACCCCTGCCGTTTATATTTTTTGATGGAAAAGGTAGAGTTCTGACTTCATAAAATATAAATACAGGGACTTTCTATGAAACTGGCTCGTATGACGATGTGTGGGATGCTTTTCGTATTCAGCTCCTTTTCTTTTGCCAATAGTGAAGCAGAGAAGGAGGCCGCCAGACTATTGAATGTGATGGGGGCTGAGACGGCCATTGAGCAGTCCATGAATCAGGTGATGGAGATGCAGATTCAACAGAACCCGGCATTGTTGCCATTCCGGCATGTCATTGCCGATTTCTTTGAACAGTATATGAGTTATGAGAGCCTGAAGCCTGAAATGGTGAAGCTGTATGCCGAAGAGTTCACGGCTGATGAACTCAGGGAGTTGAATGCTTTCTATCGCACACCCACTGGTCGAAAGACGATTGAAAAAATGCCGGTGTTGTTTGCCAGAGGTGGGCAGATTGGCATTCAGCGGGTAGAGCAGAACATTCACAAGCTGGAGGCGATGATCGTCGCAGAAACAGAACGCCTGCAGTTATCTGAACCCCAGTGAAGGTTGTCTGAAGCATTCTCCCGATTGGTGACCGGTCATATTATTACCCACGGTGCCCCGTGGGTATTGTGATTCAGTTTCTGTGCAAGAGATGCATTGCTTTACGATTAATGGCTGGCTCTGCTCATTGAACTGTAAGTGGCACAGGCAACAATAATTATTCCTCCTGCTATCTGGAACCATGCCAGATGTTCTCCCAGCCATAGAATAGCGAAGGCTGCACCGAAAGCCGGTTCAGTACCCATCAATAGTGCAACCCGTGATGGTGAGGTTTTGCGGACACCATAGTTCTGGGCAAAAAATGCAAAGATGGTGCAGAACAGAACCAGATAGAGCATGGTTAGCCAGAATGCCGGTGCTGTCGGAATCTGAAGATTGGTTTCCGGGTTGATCAATAGACACAGTAGCAGCGCACCGGCGCCGACAACTCCAGACTGGAGTGCGGTCAAACTAATGGATGAAAGCTGTCGTCCAATCATCAGTTTCTTGGTCACGATGGCCATGAAGCCTCTGAATACAGCCGCAAGGAGTATAAATCCATCGCCCTGATTGATGGTAGCTCCCAGCTCTTCGTTATAAGAGAGCAGGAATACACCGAGCAGGCATCCGGCAGCCTGCAGAAAAATCTTACCACCGGGATAACTTTTGAATACCGCCCATTCTATAAACGGGGTGATCAGTGCACAGAGGCTGATCAGAAATGCCGCATTGGATGCGGTGGTATTGGCTACTCCATAGGTTTCACAGAGGAAGATAGTGAGCAGTAGGCCCGCCGGTAGGCAGTGCATATTTCCAGTCTTTTGCGGCACCCGTTTTCAACTCTTTCGAAAGAATGGAGAATAAAATGCTGAACGTCATTAGAAACCGGATGGTTAGAAACCCCAGTATCGATACATAAGCAAGGGCTTCTTTGGTCAGTCCGTAACTGGTTCCCCAGAATATGGCGACCATCAGGAGTGAACATTCTGCGACGGGCCGTTTACGCTTGTAAAATCGTGATTCGAGTAATGCGTGCATAGCCTGCTGACTCTCTTGTTTTTATGGTTGGGTGAAAGCAATAACCAGAACATCGCGGTATGCAGTGCTCAGTTCGCTATTGGCCATTGAAATTGACGACACTGAATGCATGGTTGCTTCATCATTGGCCAACATAAGGTCGAATGGGTGGGGGCAGCTGGACTTCAGTCAGAGGTGTTCTGTTAGCATCGGTAATTTTAATGTTTATGCTAACATGCCAGATCTGGCTGTTTTTGTCACAGTAGTTGACTGTGGCAGTTTTACTGCTGCTGGAAAGAAGCTAGGGACTACTCCTTCGGCAGTGAGCCGACAAATCTCGAGGCTGGAATCAGCCCTCTCAATAAAATTGCTGGAAAGAACGACGCGGCAGGTCAGGATTAGTGAATCCGGTAAGGCAACGTATGACTATTGTCGTGTTATGCTGGACTCAGCCAGAGAGGCAGTGCATGCCTCCAGTTACGATGAATCCGATCCTGCAGGTTATCTCCGAATAGCAGTGCCAAAAGCATTTGGAAAACAGATTCTCGAACCCCTGATTTTTCCTTTCCTGGCCCAGTACCCCAATATTCGCCTCAAGCTGAAGATAACTGATTATTATGTGGATCCGATTAAGGATGAAGTGGATGCGATCTTCCGGATTACCGATAGCCCGACAGAAGGGCTGGTTTCCCGTTCTCTGGGGCAGGTAGAGCTGCAGCTCTGCGCAAGCCTAGAGTATTTGCGCCAATTTGGAACGCCTGAGCATCCCAAAGATCTGGTCAGACATAACTGCCTCTACCTGGGGGGAGAAAACTGATGATAACCAGTGGGGGTTTGTTTGCGGGGATCAGAAAGTCCGGGTTGCTGTGGATGGTCAGTATGCGGTGAATCACACTGAAATGCGGTTGAATGGTATTCTGCAGGGGCTTGGAATTGGAATTTTGCCAAGCTTTACGGCTGAACCGGCATTGCGGGACGGAAAAATTGTGCAAGTGCTTGCAGACTGGAAAGTGATGGGGAATTATCAGGGCTGTATTAATATTCAGTACCCCAGATCAAGGTATATGCCGACTCAGCTTCGCTGTTTCATTGATTATCTGATCAATGAGATGACATAAGCGACGAATTACATTTGTTCGGGGGCAATATAATAGGCGCTGATGACAATATTTTTTAAACAAGAGCATCCGGTGGAGTAAACAATGAGTACCGATAGAGTCAGTGCCCTGATAGTGGGCATGTCTGTTTTTCTGGGGCTTTCCTGTCTGGGGTATCTGGTGGCGAATGCTGCCATTGAGTACAAGCAGTATGAGCGAAGTGTCACAGTAAAGGGGTTATCTGAGCGGGAGTATCAGGCGGATATTGTCGTCTGGCCCATTCAGTATTCAGCGGCAGACAATGATCTGAAGTCTCTCTATGGCTCGATTGATAGCAATAACGGAAGGATTAAGGCTTTTCTGGAGAAGAGTGGTATCGCTTCTGATGAAATCAGTCTGATGTCACCTGATATTACGGATAAGTCAGCTAACCAGTATGGCAACAGCAGCCGTCCCGAATTCCGCTACACGGCACTGCAAACGATTACGGTCTATTCACAAAATATTGTGGCAGTGCGCTCAGTAATGAGCCGGCTCTCTGAACTGGGCAGAGAGGGTATTGTTTTTACGGGTGGTTATGGTTCGCAGCCTGAGTATCTCTTCACTCGATTGAATGATGTGAAACCGGAAATGATTGAAGAGGCGACCCGAAAAGCCAGGGAGGTAGCAGAGAAGTTTGCTACTGACTCAGAAAGTAAGCTTGGCAAAATCAAAAGAGCTTCCCAGGGGCAGTTTTCTATCAGCACCCGTGATCGTAACAATCCCCATATCAAGAAAGTCAGGGTTGTTTCTACCGTCGAGTACTATCTGTCTGATTAAATAGGTGTTTTTTATCCTGCAGCTCATGGTTGGAAGGTGAAAATGGTATTAGTTAACATTTAAACAGTCGTTAACCGCGACCACTTAATATGCTATTTTATGCCACCTATATGAGGCAGTAAGGATTCGATGCATCTTGAACTACAGAGTTCTATCGAGTCCGAAGGAGCAAATGTGACAGGTTCCAATGAGTCCTGCGAAGGACTGGTGTCGATTCGAGACTTTGTACGCTGGGGAGCGACCCGTTTTAACGAAGCGGGTCTGTTCTTTGGCCATGGCAGTGATAATGCCCTGGATGAATCCCTTCATCTGGTCTTTCAGGTATTGCAGTTGCCCTGGGATCTTCCCGACAACTATCTTGACAGTCGTTTAACGCATCGTGAGCGTGACAAACTTGCCAATCTGATTGAAGAGCGGGCAGCCAGTCGTAAACCTTTGGCCTATCTTGTAAATCAGGCGTGGTTCTGCGATATGCCTTTTTATGTGGATGAACGGGTTCTGGTTCCGCGCTCACCCATTTCAGAGCTTATTCTTCAACAGTTTCAACCCTGGCTGGGTGATGTAGAGGTCAGCCGCGTGCTCGATCTGTGTTCCGGTTCCGGCTGTATTGGTATTGCCACTGCTCACGCGTTTCCTGAATCCCAGGTAGATTTACTGGATATTTCAGAGGATGCCCTGGAAGTGGCCAATATTAATATTGATCGTCATGAGCTGTGGGGAAGAGTACAGGCAATAAAATCAGACCTGTTTGAATTTTTCGATGCTTTGCCCGAACGGCCCAGGTATCAACTGATTTTGAGCAATCCACCCTATGTGGATGCTGAAGATATGTCCGATATGCCGGAAGAGTTTACCCATGAGCCAGAGCTTGGGTTGGCTGCCGGTGATGATGGGCTTGATTTTGCCCGCTCCATTCTGGCTCAGGCCGGCGATTTCCTGGATGAGCAGGGTTTGCTGGTATTGGAAGTAGGTAACAGTCAATGGGCATTGCAGGATGAGTATCCGGAAGTACCTTTTGTCTGGCCGGACTTTGAAAAAGGTGGCCATGGCGTTCTGGTTCTGTCCGCTGAGGATTGCAGAAAGTATCAGTCATTGTTTAAGAACCGGTTAAAAGCCCTTTAAGAATTTTCTGAAAATAAGAATGGGATCGCTTAAGTATGGCAGGAAATAGTATAGGACAGCTGTTCAGGGTTACTACCTTTGGTGAGTCCCATGGTCTTGCCCTGGGCTGCATTGTTGATGGTTGCCCGCCCGGGATACCGTTGGCTGAAGCTGATCTTCAGGGTGACCTGGATCGACGAAAGCCCGGTACTTCCAGGTTTACTACCCAGCGTCGTGAACCGGATGAGGTAAAAATTCTCTCGGGTGTATTTGAAGGTGTCACTACCGGAGCCCCCATTGGTCTGTTGATCGAAAACCAGGATCAGCGTTCCAAAGATTATTCCAATATTAAGGACCTGTTCAGACCTGGGCATGCTGATTACACCTATACCCATAAGTACGGTGTTCGAGATTACCGCGGCGGTGGGCGATCTTCAGCCAGAGAAACGGCCATGCGCGTTGCAGCAGGGGCCATTGCCCGTAAGTTTCTGCAATCTCAGGGTGTTGAAATTATTGGCTGGTTATCCCGGATAGGTGACATCCGTACTGAGCAGTTTGACCAGAAGGAAATCAGAAATAACCCGTTCTTCTCACCGGATGCCGGTAAGGTGCCAGAGATGGAAGCGCTGATTACCCGTCTTCGTTCAGAAGGTAACTCTGTTGGTGCCAGAGTCTCCGTGATGGCAACCGGTGTACCACCAGGACTGGGAGAGCCGGTTTTTGATCGTCTTGATGCGGATCTGGCCCACTCACTGATGAGCATTAATGCTGTTAAGGGGGTTGAGATTGGGGATGGATTTGCCAGTGTCAGTCAGAAGGGAACGGAGCATCGGGATGAAATGACGCCAGGCGGTTTTCTTTCAAATCATAGTGGTGGGACGTTAGGGGGTATCAGTTCAGGGCAGGATGTTATTGCTCATATTGCCCTGAAACCGACATCAAGTATTACTACACCAGGCAAGTCCATTGACATGCAGGGGCAGCCGGTTGAAGTGGTCACCAAAGGGCGTCATGATCCTTGTGTCGGTATTCGAGCGGTTCCCATTGCCGAAGCTATGATGGCGATTACCTTGATGGATCATTTTATGAGACATCGGGCGCAAAATGCGGGTGTGGTTAGTCCTGCATATCGCATTGTTTGATTCGAAGTAGAAGGATGACGATCCCGTTTATCTTCGTCAAGTGACTGATAATTCCTGCCCGTTCTATTCGGGCAGTTGCTGATGTATTGATCTACAATAGCCACTGATCGTTGTACTGATCACTCTCTTCTGAAGTCAAGATTCATCAGCTTATTCCTGTTACGACGAAGGACGAAGTTAGTTATGAAAAAGATTTACCTTCTGCTAGCCTGCCCCTTGTGGATGGTGTCGGTTTCCGGGTTCGGAGAAGTGACTGGCTCTGCATTTCATCAATTCGTCTCTCAACCATTCACTTTTCAGCAATGGGAGCCAGATAACTGTCGTAATACGGTTGGTGATGTGTTTATCTATCCCAACCCATACAGTGGGAAGACCGATTATTTTCAGCTAACGACAGTCGGTCCGGGAGGACGCTGCCCCTATTTTCCTGTCAATGAAAGCAGTAATTACTATTGGAAGTACCTGCCTGATGAATCCGCCGCGCAAGCGGCGGCTGTTGCGAACGCAGCCCTGCAGAAAAAACCATCCACCACACTTGCGCAAATAGACCATCCTCCGTCTGTCACCCCTCCGAAAACACCCGCTACTGGTGTTTGTTCCGGCTGTAAAGGTTCTCAGAATATCAGTTATGGCACGAAAGACCAGCCGGCGGCAGGATTTGACGCAGTCAGCTTTAGAATGAGACCACTGACTGATAAGGGAGTCTCCTGGTCAGACGCACCGATGGCTTATTACTGGGCGTTCTACACCTTTTTTACTCATGCCGGTAACAATCCCTTTTATTTCGGACTTCAACCCTTGGGCGAGTACGGTAAGACCGCTATATTCAGTGTCTTTGGGGATGGCACATCTGGCGGTGCTGATGATCAGTATTGCAAGCCCGGTGCAGATACGGGGGCTGGAACGAGTTGTCACATACCCTACGAGTGGATGGTTGGTAACGATTATGACTTCATGGTAACCATGGCGAAAACTGATGACGGTGGGACCACTTGGAAAGGCCATGTCTATGATGTGAAGAGCAAAGAGACAACGCTTATTGGTACTATTACCGTACCATCTTCCACCGGGATTGAGGGGGGGCCAGTGGTGGCGTTTGATGAATATTTTGCCTGGGCTTCGCATCCATGCCCAACCCAGCCTTTTTCAGAAATACTTTTCTTTACGCCCGTTTATTACTATAAGGGGCAGCCCCACAGCAGTCGGATTACGTCGCTTAATTTGAATAACAATTGTAACGCAAAGTTTTTCTCGGATAATAGCAGCTATGTCTACATAGAAGCCGGTTACAAAGAGGCGTCCCAGCTAACTCCGGACAAATCTGTTCAACAGTAAAAGGAAAAATAGCAGGTAAAATTAACACTGTCGCACTGATGTATTTTTCCCATGCAGCGTGGGTATTACCTGCCAAAATTGCCGATATTTTCCGCATCCCACGCGTAGTTGATCCAGTAATCTTCGATCTCTTCACCAACAAAGAAGTGCTTGAGCTGTTCTGGCAACTGTCCCTTCTTCGCTTTCTTTTTGTTGTGTACTACAAAGGCGGAAAACTCGGCACCGGGATGGCTTTTGAACAAGTGTTGAAGCGTAAACTCCAGTGTTGTTCTTTCATCGTCTACTTCATCAATAACCAGTACTTTTTTACCAGTCAGGTCAATATCTGTTTCCAGCCATTGCAGTTTGATGGGTTGGCTTGCAGGGGCAGTTCCGGTTTCATCACTGTACCTGGACAGGGATACGATAAGAATCGGGCGGCTGATGTAGGTACGCATGATGCGCGCAGGAATCAGACCTCCTCCGCCAATGGCCAGCAGATAATCGGGTTCATAACCGGTTTCTGCAATGGTTTTTGCTGTATTGCGAATGGTGTTATGAATGTCGTTATAAGTGAAATTGTATTGCTGAATGTTTGGCATATAAGATCGGTATCGGGCCATGTGAAAATAAATCCGCAGATTTTATGGAAGTCGCTGTCATTCTGCAATATACAACATACGCATAGTCGCAGAGCTGCTTTAGGAATATTATACCTCGCCTTTCTTCCCCTTCTTACCTTGAAACAGGCCATTACCGTGCCACATCGAGCCCATCTACTCTCACTAAAGTTCTGCCATGCCCTAAGTCAGGCCTGCATTGCAGAAAAGTATGCTGGCAAGCGCTTTGCAAACGATCTTCTGGCGGGATTAACCGTCGGGATTATTGCCATCCCATTATCCATGGCACTGGCCATTGCCAGTGGCGTTCCACCACAGTACGGTCTTTATACGGCCATTATAAGCGGTTTTATTATTGCCTTACTGGGTGGATCCCGTTACAGCATTTCTGGTCCGACGGCGGCTTTTGTGGTGCTGTTATTTCCCATGGCAGAAAATACGGCTGTGCTGCGACTGGAGGGGGCCGCTGTTTTTTGCCGCTGCTGATCATGTGTTTGGCGAGGTCAGTCGTTTAAGTCAGGATAAACATACGATTATTTTGCAGATGGAAAACGTCTACCTGCTGGATGCAGGAGGCCTCTCCGCGCTCACTCGCTTGATTGAGCAATTCCACAAGCATCATACCCGGCTCCTGATCAGTGATTTGCAGTTCCAGCCATTGAGAACCCTGGCCCGGGCAGGCGTTAAACCTGTTGATGGGGTTGTGAAGTTCTTTGGTTCATTAAATGATGCCCTTCAGGAAGTATGAAGGTATGGCATAAACGCTAACCGCTGTCTCACGGCATGAGAATGAAACGGGTATCTGGTATAGCCCGCCGTTTCATTCTCACCTGAAGGGGATAACTCAGACTTTCGCCTCCTGTTTATACATATCTGCAATAACGTTACGGCGCAACTTCAGGGTTGGGGTAAGTTCCTTCTGCTCAATGGAAAATTCTGCAGGCAGCAGGGTAAATTTTTTAACCTGCTGATAACTGGCCAGATCTGACCCGGATTGTACAGTGTCCAGCTGCTTTTTAAACAGTGACTGAATCTTGCTGTGCTGAACCAGCTCTCTACGATCTTTGTAGCTCAGGTTGTGGGCTCTGGCATACTCCTCAATAGCCTCAAACGCTGGAACAATCAGTGCTGTAACGAAACTTCGATCATCGGCAATAACGGCAACCTGTTCTATATATTGATTTTTGCCCAGCATGCCTTCAATTGGCCCTGGTGCAATATACTTTCCGGTTGATGTCTTCATCAGCTCCTTGATACGTCCGGTCATGCGCAGTGCACCACTCTTTTCGATCAAACCCGCATCACCGGTATGCAGCCAGCCATCATCGGTGAAGGCCTTGGCTGTTTCTTCCGGCTTTTTATAATAGCCACGCATGACAGTGTCGCCCTTGACCTGGATTTCACCTGCCCCGGGAGTTTCAGTCTCAACGGTGTCATCGATACGGATCTGAATCCCCGGTAATGGAGTTCCACAGGTGTCGAGTTCAAACTTTTTGTCGGGAAAGCAGGTGACTGTCGCACAGGTTTCGGTCATGCCATAACCAGCCTTTATATTGATGCCAATGGCATGGAAAAAACGGGTAATATCTGGATCCAGACGGGCTCCTCCACAGGGCATAAACCGAATTTGCCCTCCCAGCTTGTCACGTATCTTGCTGAACACTGCCTTGTCTGCAACACGGCTTCCAAGTTTACGGAAAACGGGTGGGTTCGAACCTTCACGGAGTGTCTCCATATTGGCTGCACTAACCTGCATGGCCTTATTAAATATCATTCGTTTTACCGGGGATGCAGCCGTCACTTTTTTATGAATGTCATCGTAAGCTTTTTCCAGAAGCCTGGGCACAGTACACATAACGGTTGGCTTGACGGCTTTCAGAGCATCACTGACCTGTTTCGGATCATTCAGGTAGACGTTGGTTGCTCCCATTCTGAGTACGTAGGAACTCCACCCCGCTCAAAAATATGACTGAGAGGCAGAAAGCAGAGAGAAACGTCCTCGGGACTAAGATTGATGATCTGATCATGAGCCTGAAAACTGGCTGCCATATTCGCATAGTCCAGCTTAACCCCTTTGGGGTCACCCGTGGTACCCGAGGTATAGATCAGGGTGTAGAGCTGAAACGATGAGCTATAACCCGGGCGAGTGTCAGGCCTTTGCTTTCGGCGAATACATGGCTTCAATCTCTTTCTTAAAACGCTTCATAATAATCTTACGACGCAATTTCAGTGTTGGAGTGATCTCACCCAGCTCGATTGAAAATTCCTTGGGCAGTAGGGTGAATTTTTTTACCTGCTCAAACTTTGCGAGTCCTTCCTGCACCTTAACCACACGTTCATGAATCAACTCCTGAATACTGCTGTGTTGAATCAGTTCCTTGTGATTCTGGTATTTCAGATTAAGGGCTTTAGCGTGTTCCTCAAGGGCTTCGAAAGCAGGCACAATCAATGCTGTCACATAATTTCTGGCATCGGCAACAATGGCAATCTGCTCAATAAAGCGATCTTTGGTTATCGTGCCTTCAATATACTGTGGGGCGATGTATTTGCCGTTTGACGTTTTCATCAATTCCTTGATGCGTTCGGTCATTCTCAGAGCGCCGTTTTCATCAACAAGACCTGCATCACCGGTATGCAGCCAGCCATCGGCAGTGAAGGTTTTGGCGGTTTCTTCAGGTTTTTTGTAATAACCGCGCATTACTGTGTCGCCTTTAACCTGAATTTCGCCTTCATCACCGATACGAACCTGGATGCCTGGCAATGGAATGCCGCAGGAGCCAAATTCAAACTCGGTATCGCGGAAACAGGTAACGGTTGCTACGGTCTCGGTCATACCGTAGCCCACTTTGACATCCACCCCAATAGCATGGAAAAAGCGGTTGATATCATCATCCAGTCGAGCACCACCACAGGGCATAAAGCGAATGCGGCCACCCAATCCCTCTCGAATTTTGCTAAAGACCATTTTGTCCGCAATATTGTTGAGTTTCTGGAGGTAAGTCGGCGCTTCAGTACCTTGACGACGATACTCCATATGCGCCATGCCAATTTTAACGGCAGTGTTAAAGATCATGCGTCGGGCAAATGGAGCAGAAGAGACTTTGCCATGGATGGTCGTGTAGACCTTTTCAAAAAAACGGGGTACTGCACAGAGTACCGTTGGCTTGACGGTTTTCAGTGCTTCACTGACTTGATGAGGGTCTCGAAGATAAACATTGGTGGCTCCCCGGGAAAGAGCATAAAAGCTCCATGCCCGCTCAAAAATATGGCTGAGTGGCAAGAAACAGAGGGAGGTATCCAGACTGTCCAGGTGGATAATCTGGTCATGCCCATGGAAGCTGGCCGCCATATTGGTATAGTCCAGCATAACTCCTTTGGGTTCACCCGTAGTGCCGGAGGTATAGATCAGCGTAAAGAGATCTTCCATGCGGCGGGAAGCGAGCCTTTCTTCAAGAATGGCCTGCTCTACGCCATGCTGGATAAAGTCATCAAAGTAGATGGCTTGCGGGCAGTCCTGAATCACAACCGAACGATCAAAGACAACAATGGTCTTTAATGTGGAAGACTGAGCCAGTAATTCAACGGCACCATTGTACTGTGCCTGCTCCCCGACAAACAGCAGAGAAGCTTCTGTTTCATCCAGAATGTATTTGACCTGCTCAATCGTGCTGGTTGGGTAAAGAGGAACAGTCACCAGTCGCGCCTGCAGACAGGCAAGATCTGCCACGGTCCACTGAGGCATATTCTGTGACCAGATACCCACTTTGGCCTGGACGTGCAGGTTTTTCTTCAGCAGAGCTTTGGATGCCTGGTCGATTTTATCGCCGAGCTGATGCCAACTGACTTCGAGCCATGCTTGTTGATGAGCGTCTTGAGGTGAGCGCTGATCAGAGCTTTGGTTGGCGAAGCGCATGGCGATCTGTTCCGGATTGCGCTGGGCACGTTCACGGATCTGGCTGATCAGGTGCATGTTCAAGGGGGAGTTCATCGGCACAGACAATATCTCAACAGCTGGATGAAAATTTAGACAAGAAAATGACGGACGTATGATGTTACAGGATGGCCTGGAATACCAAAATTGATCCAAGTCACTTTTGGTGAAATCCTGAGGGTGAAAATGTAACGGTTGGTAACGTAGATTACTGGGTGTAAACAGAACCAATCATTTTTGTGAAACAGGAATAGATTATACCATTATTGAGGCTGCTAATTCTGTTTTAAGTAGTTGGCCATATGGAATCGAATATTTCTGGCTGAGTGGATAGTTACAATGCAAGGCGCAGCGTAGGGAGCATAGCCATAGCTATGTGACTGGAGTTGTAACGCCGCAGAGTGGATGTCCACTTAGTCTCAAAGTCAGAAAATATGATTTCATGTGGTTAACTACTTATAAACAGTATTCAACATCTGTTCTGGTACAGAGTAAACAAGTCTCTTCTGCTATGTTTCAGTCTTACATTCCTGATGGGAGACAAGTTTATGATTTCGCCTGTATCCAGCTTGTGCTTCCGCTTATTTCCCTGCGTTCTCTTCACTTCGCTGTTATTGGTTGCTCAAATCGGGTCAGCAGACAGTGCAGGTTATGCCGACGAATTCTGGCCAGATAATATTGAAGTGGTTATAGTTTTCCGGACACACAAACACGGGTAATATCAAAGCCCCTCAAGAGGCTGTTGCAAAAACCGTTTTTGGACAACCTTGATAGACTGGGAACCTCTCTCATGCAGCCATGGTGGCCCACATAAAAAGCCTATTGCAATCTGATGAAAAATTACTGCCCGTCAAAACGGCTTTAAATTGACACCAAAGGCGGTAAAAAAGCCGCAAAATCAGGCTTGAAGCAGCAGCGGCCACTACCCTGCTGAGATTGTATGCCAACAGGTGGAGGCTGAACTCCAGTTTAACGCCCGATAGGCCTCGACGACGGAAACGGTTGAGCCCCTGTACCGTTCTCAGATGGCCGAAAACCGGTTCCACCATCGCTTTTCGATGTTTAAATACCTTTTTAGCTGCCGGGTGTTGCATGGTTTCCCGTAGTGCGTCTTTGGCATCATCAATGGTAAACCGGCTGATCTGCCTGCCTTTCTTTTTACTGCTTGTGCACCGGTTTTGCAGTGGGCAGTTCTGGCAATCTGCCCCGCCATAGACCCTTGCGGCATCAGCCTTTGCATTTTTACCGGGTTGATAAAGAAGCACCAATGTCTGCTCACCAGGGCAGTAGTAAACATCATTTGTCGTATCATAACGGAAACGACTTTTATGGAATTTTTTGCCCTTTTTAGGTTTGCCCGGCTTGCCACTCTCCGGACACAACAGGCTGATATCACGCTCTATCGTTGTCGTGATGACGGTTTCATTGGCATAACCTCCATCCAGCAGCAATTCATCAGGACTTTGTCCGGTAGTGCGTACTGCCTGATCCAGCATCTCTGGAATAACGGCCGTTTCGTTGGTGGGATCAACGGCCACGGCGACCACCACCCGTTTCTCATTGGCCAGAACCGAAGGGGTATAACCAGGCGCATAACCCCGCCCCCGTTTCATTTTCTGAATAATGGCTTCAGGCTCTGTTGGGCTGACCATGGTGTTTTCAGCGGCTTTCTGGCTACGTTTTTTGCGCTTTTCCTTTTGGGTAAGCAGCGTCTCAAGAACCACCGTCTTGTGTTCGACTACTGTCTGCTTTTCTTCATCCCCGGGCGCTTTCTCCGCTTGACGCCGAGCTTCTTCCAGAGCAGCCCTGGCCGCTTCTTCTTTCACCAGATTGTAATTCGAACAAGCCGCTTCAATGGTGGTGCCATCACCGGCCAGACAGTGGCCTGAAGAGCGGGTCTTTTTCAGTGCCAACCGGGCGAGATCCTCAAAAAAACTGAGGCTCAGGGATTCGGCATGCATAATGACAAACCGGCCAATATTGGCATGATCCGGAAAGATACCGCCACTGACCCACATGCAGCCCAGATTAAGCCGGGCAAGTGCCTCCAGCCCTCGCAGAGAAGTTACGCCCTGCATGATGCCGTAAAGAATAAGCCCGACCATGTTGCGAGGTGCATAGGGTGGGCGACCCGATTTGCCATAGCGTGCTTCAAATTCCGACCAGTCCAGTTCGTTAAGGAAATCAGCAACAATGATGGGGGTTTTCTGACCAGCCTGTTCCAGGTGTTGTTGCAGGTAGGTATGTCCAATCGTGATGTCCGATGGTTGCGGAGCAAGAAAGCGCCTTTGCTGGCCTATACCCTGATGGTTCACCGATCCTTTTTCTGGGATGTCAGACAGTTCGGAGAAAATGTCGTATTGGGAAGTACGACTGATATCCAATTTTTGCTTTGTTGTCATGGCTGGTTATGCTGGCGCTGGAATAGCGGTATTTTAATAGCTTTCGGGGTTTCGCGACAGCCTCCTAAACCGGTTCCCAGATTGTTGATTCCCTGCATGGCGTCGGCAATATCGGTGGTATTGGTGCCCAGCTCCTTTTTTAAGTAGCTGGTCTGTCCCACCAGTTTTTCCACCCATTGGGATTTCCCCATGGCGTCTGCTGTGCCTTTGAACCGTTCATACATCTGAGTGATGTATAAGCTTGTTTCCTCCATTCCGGCTTTAGTGGTGGTTGCCAATACGCCAGCGGCGCTGGTAAAGGCGGAGAGTTCATCACCGCTCAAACCTTTAATGGCCTTACTGATTTGTGTCCCTGATCCAACAACCTCAGCAGCCACCAAACCATAACTGGCGGACAATTCCAGAGCGGTGTTGTTCAGTTGTTTCAGGGCGTTTTCTTGAACTCCGATGCTTTGAACTTCAGCTAATGCCCGGTTCATCTCAATGGCCGGTGTCAGGCTTTCATAAATCAGAAAACCGGTGGCAGCCAGCCCCATGGCTCCCGATCTCATATCCTCAAAACCGGATTTTGCAGACGTAATCAGACCGTCGAAACTACGGGTTGCCCGGGAGGCGGGCCCGCTGATCCGGTCAATCAGTCCCACGGTAAACATTAACGGTCTGAGGGAGTCATTCATGGTTTTTCATTCGTTCGCTACGTGAATAAAACAGCATTAGCCCCGTAAACTTTCATGCAAGCTCGTTCACCGTTTTTTCCCACTGAAAGCCCTTGCCACCCCGTTGGCGACACAAACCCGCATCCGCTGCCAGTACTCTTTTTCCAGCCAGAGGGCCCGGGCCATGGTCTCCTCATCGGGTGGGCAGTTGGGCAGCCAGTGATTGGCCAGGGTGCTCATCTGGGTCAATCCGTCCTGCTCAATTTGCCGGGCCCGGTCTTGTATTTTTTTACCGTGATCTCCACATCCGGCTGTGGAATGCAGCGGACATCCATCACTGAACGGTCCGGCCTCTGGTAAACCAGCACCCAGAGTTTCATCTCATGGCATTCATCCAGAGCGGCCCGCAGGTTCTCGGCGCTCATAATGCCTCCGCTTGAGCTGCAGCCCAGCAACATCAGCAGGGCAATCAGGAGTAATGTTTTAGCCAGGCGTCCCGGTAATCCTCCCATTGGGCGGCTCCCAGATAGGTGTTCCAGTGGTCTTTGGCGTATTGTGCCAGCCCATCAATATCAAAAGGTTGAGGCAGCGGTTCCGGAATCCTCATGAGATAGACCCGGCCAATAGCAGCCCCATAGACCGGATTGAATGCCATGTATTCAGCAGGCTCCGGCAGGTCATGAGCGAGCATCACAAACCGCTCCTGATTCCGCTTGATGTAGACCACCACATCGTCATAGGTGGCGGGTTCCATCTGAAAGATCCCCAGAGCCGGACCTTTCACCTGTTTGATGTAGTGAAAATCACCGCTCTCATGGGCGGCGATCATGCACAATAGCCGGATGGCACTTTCACTGTCCGGCAGTTCGTACCATTGCAGGGCCTGTTTTACGATGGCCCGGCAGACCTGCCCCATTTCAGAGACAGCGGAGGTCATCAGGCCACCCTCAGATCATCGGTGTCCGTTCTTGAGAGATAGGGCGTGTCATTGATCTTTACAAAGTCCGGGCTGGTCACCTCAAAGGGGAGGGTAGTGGCGTGTTTCTCACCGCCAGCGGAATCAATATCCAGCAGCCCGGCGATTTTCAGCAGGCAGCCAAAAAGCTCCACTTTCATGGATTCTTTGCCGGTGTCGGCATAGTTGTTCAGGTCCAACGTGATGTTGGCCGTGATGTCTTTGGGGCAGTTCAGCGGGCGCAGGGTGAAATAGATCTCCACGGCGTATTTAGTCGGCCAGCTGATGACAATATCACCGGCTTTCGGGGGCTCAATTTCCCCCGGAAAAGGAATGCCATTGATCTCCACCCCATGGGCCATTTCCCGCAGGGGCTTCATAAAATAGGTGCTGTTAAAAGCGATGGATTGTGGGGTGCTGTTGAGTAGCCGGTTCCCGATGCGGGCAACGGCCAGGCCATCAGGCCAATATCCTGATGAATGCGGCTGGCATGGCGGGCATCAAAGCGGATTGAGAGACTCATGGCAGAGCCCCCACGGCTTGGCTTTTATGGCGAGCCTGTCCATTGATCGGTGCTGGCTCGGCTTCTCCCGGATCTGCCGGATCGAGCCGGTCCAATTCTTCGGCGGTATCGATCATCGGCTGGTCTATCAGTCGCCATTTCTGGCCGTTCCAGTCAATGTTTCCGTTGAGTTCACCCGGCTCAATCAGTACCGGTTCCATAAACTCAATGGAAACATCCACATCCCACTGGGTGCCGGAGGCGTCCAGGGCTTCAATATCGATATCAGGATCGGGGAGCCGGTCACTGTCCCGGTCCGGGTCATGGTCTTTTAACCAGGCGGCAATCCAGGCGGTGATCAGATGGGAGTCTCCGGTATAACGCTCAATAAATAGGGTGCAGCGGTGATGGAGCCTGCACAGCTCATAGTAATGACCCAGGTACATGCTGGTCGGAATCACGGTGCAGAGATCCACCCTGGATTCCAGGTTCTCCCGGGGGATGAAATCCAGATCCATCAGATGGTCATAACCGGCGGCCAGATTCTCTTTTTTAAACTCCGAGAGCCGGAGGTTTATATCCGTCATGGCCTGAATCAAATGCTCCCGGGTAGTGCCTACGGTCAGGTCATTGGGAACCCGAAAATTCACGGAAAACTCACGGAGATCCATTTCCGGCCAGAATGGCTGGTTAGGAATCAGACCCTCCGGCGGGAGGGGGTGTTTTCCGGAAAATGTGGTCATAACCGTTCCCATTGAATTAGAGCCGGGTCAGAACCGGAGAAAACAGCCCATGCAAAAAACGGTTTTCTACGGCCTGCCCGGAGTGCCCGTGGGGCGGAGTTATCAACTGGGCGCTTAATGCTATCTGTCCAGTTTCTTTTTTAACTGTTTGATTTTGGTGGAACATTTGGTCCCGGCGGGATCAATCTCGGTAGCCCGGACATAGTGTTCCAGGGCGTGTTCCAGCTGATCATTTTTCAGGTCAATATCCCCGGCGATTTTATGAAACTTGGCCACCACCTCCCTGGGAACCTTCCAGTTCTCTTCCAGCAGGGTGTCAAAAGTCATACTGAAACCGGGCTCCACCGGTTCCCCTCTGGCCAGCTGGGCATTGGCCCAGTTGAGCACGTTGTCACAGACAAACGTGGGCAGGTTGACCTTTTTGAACCGTGGGGGCATGGGTTGCTTTTGAGCCAGTGCCGGATAGGCCAGCTCCAGAGCCGTGGGAATATCGCCCACATCCATCAGCATGATGATCACTTCCACCAGAACCGGGTTCCGGTAACTGTCACCGGATTCCAGATAGCTCTCCGCAATGGGGAGGTATTTGGGGATCAGCTCTTTTTCTCTCAGCTTGTCTTTATCACCGGGAGCCAGCCCTGAGAGCCGTTTCTGATCCTGTTCCAGAGCGTTGACCAGGAGCTGGAACTGCTCATAATCTTCCGCAGTCTGGCGGATGCCTCGGCCTCGTAACTTTGGGCCAGTTGGTCATCTTTGGCGGCGGCCTTTTTGGCCTTCATGGTCTCCTTGAACTGGAGGGCTATGGAGGACATATCAGGCTTCAGCCTCGCTTTCAGCTTTGAGGGCGGCAGAATCTTTAAACACCAGATTCTCAGCATTGATTCCGGCGATCCCTTCGAGATTTTCAATCATGTAGGCATCGTTGGAGCTGATAAAATCTTCAATCCGGTTCCGCTTGGGGTAGTCTGCCATCTGTCGGCGGGTCCTGCCCGCCTGAAAATAGAGGGAGAGATTTTCGGTATCGGTCACCAGAACCCCTTTATCCGGGAAACCGGGAGCCGTGATGGAGGGCAGCCCGCCATAAGCCTTATCCAAAACGGAGACCTGCCGTTTTTCTGTAGGTCGCTGAGCGTAGGCAGCCAAGGCTTTTCCCATATCATGGGCGACCAGGTTCCGGCCAACAATAGCCACCTCGCTCCCTGTACGCTGAGCATCATCTATCAGGTTGTAAATGTCATACACCAGGCAATCAAGATTCTTATAGTCACCGGCAGTCCCCAGAGTAATCTGGCCAGAACCGGGTTTGGATTCGGTTAAATAGTGCTCGGTCTTATGGGTTTTCAGCAGATGAAGCCAGCCCATGTTGACATCTTCCAGGTTGGCATGGGTGGTCCGATCGGTTTCCTCGGCGATGGAATCCCCATGCCAGCCCACCAGAATCCGGTCCAGCCCGATCCGACGGTAAACCTGTTGCATATACAGATCCATGAAATTGTCATACCGGGCCCAGGCATCCAGCAGGTCATAGCTGAAGGAAATATCATACTCCGTCAGCTTGCATTCGTACTCGATGCCATCCGGTGGTGCCATGGGGGTGTCTGGCGATCCTTGATGTTGATGTCGGTTCGCTTGGCCAGTGGGCTATAGATGCCCAGTTTCAGAGATTGTCCTTTGCGATCCGTGACCGGGAGCATGGTGATCCGCTGCAGAAACTCACTGGAGTCCTGAATGGCGGAATTGAGCCGGGTCTCCATGGGTTCAGTGACCGCAAAAGCGTTTCGGGTGGTTTGCACTCCGTAGGCTCGCTGCATGGCCTCCTGAAGTTTGTTGAATTTCTGCCGGGTACTCTCTTTCATGACATCCACTCCCGTGAGTCAAAATGATCAAACAAAACGGGCCTCATCTCCGGCTCCGGTATTCGGTGGAACCTGTGTGCCCTGCTGCCCGGCGGTGGCCTGTTCCAGTTTTTCCCCAAAGGTTTTCAGCTGATCGGTGACGGTGGTCATAAAACTGCGGATGGCTTCCCCGTTATTTTCCTTTTCTTTGGGCTGATCTTCCTGCCCGTTGTTTTCATCACCCTCACCGCCTTTTTGCAGCAGGATGGCCAGATTTTCAGTGGCGGTCAGTTGCTTTTCATGCAGCTCTTTCAGTGCATTGAACTGTTCATCTGTCATTTCATCCGCCTCTCTGGCTGGTGTTTCAGAGCTTTTCAGTTCACTTCCAAGCTTCTGAAACAGGGATTTAAAAAAGGATTCGGTGGGGTCTTTTGTTTCGGGTTTTTCAGTATTGGCGGTATCTTCCCGGCTGAAAATCTGTGAACTCAGTTCAATCGAGTCACTGATCATCAGGGTGGGGCTGTCGGTTTTGGAAAACTTCAGGGCAGTGGTGCCCAGACTGGCAGGCTCATCAGTGACCGCCAGAACCATCAGATAGGTTTTGCCGGTTCCGGCGAAATTGGTATCCAGCTCCATGGAGGTGTGCATCCGCTGGCCTTCAGCATTCATCTGGATCAGTCGGCGGTTGGGGTGGATCTTGGCCTGCAGGGCGGTCCGGCCTTTTTTGTCCAGAGCGGTCCGCACTTTGCAGACCTCCCCGAAATTGCCAAACATCCAGAGCATATGGTCCGAACTGATGACAGCGGTGTACTCATCCGGATCGTAGGTTTCAGCGGCATCCATCAGCATCTGTTCACTGATGTTCCGTCCGTCCACAGTGGGCCCGGCGGTGCCAATGGTGATCCAGTCGGTGGTCAGTTGCATGGGTGCGGGCATAGGGAAACCCCATGGAAAAAAGTGGAATAGCCCCTGTTTTAGTTCAAAGCGGGCAGGGTTTCGGCGGGTTTCGTTCCGGAACCGCTGTGAAACGGGGTTTCAGGAATAATCAGGAACGATATTCCGGGGAGTGGGGTGGGTGACTATTACGCTCTCCATTTATGGCAAACGACAAAACCACCATTGAGCAGGCCAGAGCCCTCTATATTCAGCGGCGCAATGTGACCGATATTGCCCGGGCGCTGGAGATCACCCGGGCTACAGTGTACCGATGGATTGACCAGTTCGGCTGGGACCGGCTCCGCACTGAGGGCAGCCCCAGAGAGGTGACGGAGCAGCGGCTCACCGCCTTGGTGGCGAAAGGGAGCAAAACAGCGGAGGAACGGGAGGAGATCGAGCTGCTCACCGGCATTCTGGAGCGGCTGGAGAAACTGGAAAAGCAGGAACAGAACCGGCAGGTTGCCGCGGTTGCAAAAGATGCCGAGAGTGAAACCCCGAAACGGCCCCGCAGAACCTCAAAGAAAGCCAAAAACAATTTCACCGGCCTGGATGAGAATCTGCTCATGGAGCAGTTCCGGGAAAGCCAATATGAGTATCAGTTTGATCTCTACGGTTACCGGAAAAACCGGGTGCGAAACCTGCTGAAATCCCGCCAGATCGGGTTCACCCGTTATTTCTCGGCGGAGGCGTTAGTGGATGCCCTGCAGACCGGAGAGAACCAGATTTTTATCTCCGCCTCCAGAGCCTAGGCGGAGGTGTTCCGGGATTACATCAAAGGATTTGCTTTAGATTGGTTTGATAAAGAGCTGAAAGGCAAAGACAAAATTGAGCTGATGACCGATAACGGGCTGGCCTGCCTCTACTTTCTAAGCACCAATTCCATGACGGCCCAGAGCTACAACGGGAATTTCTATTTTGATGAGTATTTCTGGACCCGGGATTTTGAAAAACTGAACAAGGTGGCCGCAGCCATGGCCAGCCAGAAACGGTTCCGGAAAACCTATTTCTCCACCCCGTCCGCCATGAGCCACCCGGCTTATGAGTTATGGAGTGGCGAGCGTTACAAAGAGCGTTTCAGAAAACGGAACCAGGAGGTTCCACAGTTCCCCACGGAGCAGCAGCTCAGAAACGGGGAAATCTGTCCGGATGGGGCATTCCGTAAAATCATTACCCTCCATGATGCCATGGCAAAGGGCTGTGATCTGTTCGATCTGGAGGAGCTCGAGCTGGAATATCCCGATGAGGAGTTTGACCAGCTGTTCCGCTGCCAGTTTATTGATGACAGTAACAGCCTGTTTCAGCTGGCCAGCCTTCAGCCTTGTCTGGCTGACATTGGAGACTGGCGGGATTTCAATCCGGACCACGGCAGACCGTACCTGAACAAACCGGTCTGGATCCGCGACACCAATGTACTCTGCACAGGCCTTGACGGGCATTTCACGAGCCAACATCAACAGAGCCTGTTCAAATAAAAGTGTGAACTTGCTGCCTTCTCTGGCCCAGGGTACATGAATACGACGTATACCGTGTTCTTCACAGTTGGTCGGTTATGACCCCTCCAGAACCCGGGATGGAGCCTGCATTGTGGTGGTTGCACCGCCGAAACGGCTCGGCGGACAGTTCCGGGTATTGGAAAGAATCCGGATGCACGGCCAGAGCTGGTTCTATCAGGCGGAGATGATCCGCTCACTCACCGAAAAATACACGGTGGACTATATCGGGATTGACCTCACCGGCCCCGGTTCGGGTGTCTTTGAGCAGGTTCAGCAGTTCTATCCGAGAGCCACCCCGATCCATTACACACTGGAATCCAAAACCCGGCTGGTCCTGAAAGCCCAGGAGGTGATCGGTCAGGGTCGGATACTCTGGGACAGTGCCTGGAGTGATATTGCGGCGGGATTTATGCAAATCCACCGTACCACCACAAACAGCGGGCAGATCACCTATGTGGCGGACCGATCCATCAGAACAGGTCATGCAGACAGTGCCTGGGCCATTATGCACACGCTGATCAATGAGGGGTTGAATTACCGCAATCTGAGACCGTCCCGCTATGTTTTCGGGGATAACCATGAGCAAGCGGCGTAAAAAACAGCAGTCAGTCACCCATCAGGATTTTTCCTTTGGCGATCCGGAGCCGGTGCTGACCCATCTGCTGGATTATCTCGGGGTCTTTATGAGCCCTTTTGCCGGTTATTATGAGCCCCCCATCTCATTGATCGGGCTCTCCCGGATGCGCCATGCCAATGCACAGCATGGGCGATGCCTGACCTTTAAACGGAACATCATCAGCCGTTTTTTCCAGCCCAATGAGATCATCGGAATGAATGATTTCCGGGCGGCCTGTTATGAACATCAGGTGTTTGGAATGAGTTATTTCCAGTTGTTGCGGAACCGGTTGGGCGGGTTGCAACGGTTGCAACATCTCCCCACCCTGAACATGAGACGGAAAGCGGATGCCGACAACGGCCAGAGCCAGTTCTGCTGGTTGGGGCCGGACCAGCTCACCCCATTGGATTTTCAGCCGGGGGAGGTGGTGCAAACGGTGGAATATGACACGCTCCAGCAGATTTATGGAATCCCTGACTGGTTGTGCGCCATGCAGGCGCTGCTATTGAATGAGGATGCCACCCTGTTCCGGCGTCGTTATTATCATAATGGCTGCCATATCGGCTATATCCTCTATACCACGGACCCGAACCTGGACCCGAAAACTGAGGCCATGCTGATCAACAAAATGAAAGAGGGCAAGGTGGCGGGGAACTTCCGCTCCCTGTTTATCAATATTCCCGGTGGTAAGGAAAAGGCGGTGCAGGTGATCCCCGTAGGCGACATCAGCCAGCGGGATGAGTTCCAGCGGATCAAAAACATTTCAGCGGATGATGTGATTGTGGGCCATGGAATGCAGCCAGCATTAGCAGGCATCCGGCCAGAGGGGAATCAGGGTTTTGGGGATATTGAAAAGATCTTAAAGGTCTATCTGGAAACCGATGTGAAATCCATGGTTCTGCCCTTTCTGGAACTGAACCGGCAATTAGGGGCGGAGGTGTTTCAGTTTGATTTTAACTTGCCGTTTTTCGAGTCGGCGCTGATTGGTGAGACTCCGGCAGCGGCTTGAATCTTCTCCCCCCCCCCCCCCCCCCCGTTCTCTGAATTGGGTCTGGTTCCCACGGTTTTGGTGGGAACCAGGATTAACACTCAATATCCACCTCAATCCACTGATCAAAATCAGCATACTCCGGGTTTATCCGGTAATCCTGCTGATTGGCCATGATGATGGCATCCCTATCAAGATCTCCGCTTAATGCCATTTCTTCCATCATTAACAGGCCCACCTCTCTGGCCATGGGAACGATCTCCTCAAAAGTATCCGCAGCGGAAACCGTGGTGTACTGGTCGTTACAAAGTGCCGGAATAATAATGCTGTAGGCGGTGTCACTGTCTTCTGGTGTTTCTATACCGACTTTGAATAGCAAGATGGATGCTCCAACTACTTCGTTCTGGTCCCCCGGGAACTCCGTGGAAACCTTCAGGTTACTTTGTTTGTTATGGACAATTGCGCCTGTATCCTTCCCTTTAGAGAACTCTAACGCCTCTTTTAACCCCTTTTGAACATCTTGATACGTCTTTCCCATCAATAACTTCGCCATCAAAATCCATTAATCAATAAATCAATACTTTTTAGAATGTCATAGCGGAAAAGATCCAGTGATATTACCGATTTTTTCAGTTGGCTTGCCGGATAACTGGCCATCTGATGGGTAAGTAGAATACATTTATCTCCAGCTATTTCGATCTGCAGGCACATTTTCGGGTCAGGAAGGATGCTGATATTTTTTGCAGGAGTGATTGGAATCACCAGACGAGTGCCAATATCGGAAAACAGTTCATTCTGGACATCCAAAAGATAGGGGATGCTGTTTCGGGATTGTTTTGAACTGTTTTCGTAAACGGTGAACTGTTGCATCAGAAGGTCCTGAACTCATCAGAAAACAGGCCATGCTCCTCAGTGAACTGGTTCAGGGCATCCATCGCTTTTTTATTTTCTTTGCGCCATTGTTCGGTTTTTCTCTTTTTTACTTCCGCCATCAAGGCCTCTTCCAGGGTAGCGGAAAGGTTGATGCCCATGGCTTTGGCGGAATCCAGCAGGTCGGAGCGGGCTCTGAGATTAACCGGGCGTTTTTCGGGCTTGATTTGTGATTCCATGCTGTTCATCCTCTATAATGTGTAATGCGTATATATTAGGTGCATAACTTGTAATTATCAATTATAAGCATGGGGAGCCGTTTTAATGAAGCAGGAGAAAAGCCATGAAGAGGATTATGGAGATTTTTTGAAACAGAAGGTGGATGATGCCAGAGAGTCAATAGAATCCGGAGAGGGAAAACTCAATGCCCGGGTTGAGGCTGAATTTGCCCGGATCAGGTCGTTTACTCAAAAGGAATCTGGCAAAAAATAAAAGCTATGGTTCCCACGGGGACCGTGGGAACCAGATTAAATTCTTGTCTAAGTACTGGGCAATATGGCCAACGGTTCAGGAGCGATCTTTGTTCACACGGCCTCAGTGGGAACCAGATTAAAGTAACCAGACGCCCTCATGATTTAACCCGCTTTTCTGCCAACTGATAAACCTCACTGTCCCGCCGCATACCTACGGCGACAATCAGCACCCTGATTTTTCCTTTGTCCACCTGATAAACAATCCGGGTATTGCCCGCCCGGATTCTCCGACAGCCAGACAAAGAACCTCTCAGCAACTTTCCGGATTTATCCGGCTCTCCCTCTTTGATGCGGGCATCAATCACTTTCAGGATTCTGAGCGCTTCTGCCCTGCCCAGCATTTTCAGATCATCTTTGACTTGGGGAAGATACTGAATACTCCAGGCCACGATTAATCCTCAAATTCTTTCAACATATCATCATGGCTGATGGTGGTTTTCCCATCAAAACCGGCCAACCGTTCCCGGGCGATGGCTTCTATCCGAAGATCCTCAAGCTCATTCACCATTCCCTCAAACTGCTCAACACTGAGCAATACGGCAGCCGGTTCATTATTCCGCATGACCACGTATTTCTCCTGCTCCCGATTGCAGATTTTATCCAGATAGTGTTTGAACTGGCGAGCCAGGCGGGTGACCGGTAATGCCTGGTCAGCGGTTTCCAATAGTGCAGACATAGTTATCAGCTCCTTTAATATGTTTATTATCTGATAATAGTCTGTTTTTTATCTGGTGTCATTTCCCACGGCAATCATTATAAATGGCTTATTCGTACTATTTACATTAGGAATTATTTATAATTTGTTTCTAAGCTGCCTATGCGGCAGTGAACTGAAATATGGTCAGTGCAGGTTTTTACAGTCACAATCGGTTTCTATGGCTTCCCGATCCAGGTTAAACGCAGTGCAGATATCATCATTTACCTGCTGAATATTGTCGCACTGGGAGGATAGGGTGTTGGAAAAGTAATTGGTGATGGTGTAGCAGTTGGTCACCTTCTGGTAACAGGTGCTCAGATCTGACGGATTCACACTGATGGTTACATGGGTAAACGGCTGCCCATCCTCATTCACTCCCCAGTCCATGCCAGACCAGTCACGGAAACTGAACCCTTGTATTCCACCGGTTTGGCTTGCCAGCACTAAAAAACCGCAGAGATCGTATTTTTTCAGAATGGTGTCCACCTCCTCTTTTGCGGCCATTAATGTCTGATGATCGTGCTGATTACTGCTATTCACTATAATCTCCTGTTTATACTGAGTATTCAGGCTATTCATGGGAGAAATAGGTGAAAATCACCTGCCCGCATTGTGGCGAAAAATCCGGCATAAGCAGCAGTAAAAAAGTGACCGATTCGCTCCGGGAGCTGTATTGCCATTGCGATAATCCGCTGTGTGATGCCGGTTTTGTCATGAGTCTGGCCTATAAACACGACACACGACCACCGAAAGAACTGATGGAAAAGGCGGTGGTTGAGCTGGTGCGGTGCTTATCACCCGATGATAAAAAACAGCTGTTGTCTATGATGACAAACAGTCATCCGGAATAACCGGACGGATTCCATCGTATGCCTTGCGGTGTTCCCAGGTAAAAATGACGTTCATCCGTTGACGGATCTTTTCTGTAGCTTTGGCTCTGCTCCTGGCGGTCACCAGTTCTTTGATTCTTATCTGGTCAACATAACCAAAATGATCTCCACTCCAGAGCAGAATCTCAGGGAATGAATAGCGAACCAGAACCCCATCATCGGTTTCTGTAATCTCCAGATAGTTGATTACGGTCATCAGTTGATCCAGTGAGCAGTAGTTCAGTTTGTGACAGAGCATGATGATCTGACCTTCATTCTACAAACTGTCGTATATTATAGTAGTTATTTGTAATGTATTAAGATTTTTTATGTCCATGAATAATTCTAATAATTCCCATAACTTACAGAGTGGTTAAAGAGGATCAAAAACCTTCCATTCCCACACAATGAGTTTATTATGGGCAGAGACAATCCGGCGGAACCCAAACAACTTTCTATCCGTATTGCTTGGGATTTGCGGCAGCAGCTACAAAGGGTTGCAAACGAAAACGGGCGTTCATTAAATTCCGAGATTGTAAGACGATTGATGTACACGCTGGATCTGGATAGTGTGAAAGATAATTCGCACGGATATATTCAGGAAAAAACCGGGAGCCAACCTGAACAGATGGATTCAGAAACAGGCGATAGTATTCTTCATAGCCTCAATACCATTAATACAAAACTCGATTACATCACCAGTGAAAGCTATTCCAAAACGTCATTTCTTAGCCTGGTAAAATACCTTTCCCGGAAACTGTAACGCCAAAATCATTGTCAGGTTCTCCGGAACTTATTGTCGGTGGTGAAATCCTTTACTCTTCAAGCCGGTCCTTGGCTGTGTCATAAGCGGCATTCCCTTCTCGTTTGCCCACGCCAATGACAGAGACCTTAATTTTGTCATCAATCACCTGATAAACCAGACGATAACCCGCTTTCATCAGTTTGATTTTGTAACAGTTTTTCATGCCAGAGAGTCTGTCTTTAGGGACGTGTGGCGATTTCAGCCGTTCTTTCAGCTTTTTTTTGAATTGGTTGCGAACCGCAGCGTCCAGTTTATTCCACTCTTTCCAAGCATCATCGAGAAAAACAAGATTATAAATCATCAATATTTACCGGAATCTCTTTCTGCCCTTGACGTTCCTCAACAATTTTAGCCAGAGCAAGATCATCGGCAATGTCCATCAATGCCTCGTAAAGCTTGGCCGGTACGGCATAAAACACCGGTTCGTTACGGTTGAGAATGGCAACTGCCTCACCGTGACCGGCGTTAATGACGCCCATGGGGTCTCGCTTCAGTTCCGATATGCCTGCACTCAAATCCGCCAGAATAGGGTGAACATTGGCCATGAGGGGCTCCTTTTGTGGTTGTTTATTGAAAATTAATAATAGTACTCTTAAAAGCTCTTTTAAAGATACTGTTAATAAAGCTCACCCTGTTGTTCAACCCCCCGGTAACGATACCGGTTCCCCACCTTGCTGATCACCCCCTCATCCAGCAATTGCTCCAGCCCGGATTTCAGTTCCGGGTGTCGGATCGGTTCACTCTCCACAATCTGTTTCACCGGAACAAACTCGCCATAATCGCCATTTCTGATCCGTTCCAGAATCGCCTCCAGTGGGGAGGGTTCCGGATCGGTGGCGCTGTCGCTCAATATCAGCTCCGGTTCCGGCAGTGGTGGGCTGGTTTTTGGAAACAGTGGTTCCTGTGTTGGCTGCAGGGCGATAATGGCGGCCAGATCAATCATCAGAGCCAGGGCCAGAAACAGCGATAACCGGAAAGCGTCATTCTGCACAAACAGCGGCTGACCAGTGAGTTCTGTGGCGGCTTGTTGGTTCTGTTGTTGCAGGGAGGCCAGCAGGGTGTCCCGGCGTTGATAGAGGGTGTCCAGATCGTTCAGGGTGTTGAGCCCCCTTGCCCGGTATTGGTTGCCGGTGTCCTGTTCGGCGCTGGCCAGCAATATCTCAATCTGCTGATTCAGCTGGGTCAGCTGCTGCTGTTGCTGCTTGACCAGGAACCGGTCTCCGGCCTGTTGCTGCTGTAGGGTCCGTTGTTCGCTCTGGTGATGCTGCCAGGTGGCTTCCATATACCAAGCGGTGACCAATACTGAAAGCCCCAGCAGTCCATGGGCAAACCACCGGACCCGGTGGGCAGGGTGACGGGCGAACAGATAAAGACAAACCTGCAGAGCGAGACCGGAACCGGTGGCCAGAGTGGTGGCAATGAGTCCGCTGACCAGATCCTGGAGGGTGATGATCAGGGCTCCGGTGCTGGCAGCGGCCAGCATCAGGCCCATGAGTTTTTGAAGATCTTCCCGGTGGGAGCCGGTATAATGGTTTGTGCGTAAAGGTGTTTTCATACGTCCTGTTCCTTTGCGTAAGCTGCCACTCCAGGCCATTGGGGTGGCAGCCTTATCCCTGTTAGTGCTGAATCAGCGGCCCGGTGGCTGAGTAGCAGCGATCCTCCTCATAGGTCAGCAGGTAGTTGGCCCACTCCCTCGCCCGGTGCAGGCACTCCTCCAGATGCTCCCCGCAAAACATCTGTTTCACCTTATAGTCCCAGTGGTAGGCGTAACATTCACCGGAAAAGAACAGCGGTTTCGGGGTCTCAACATGGACCACAAGCTGACCATGCTCCTGATGTTTATGGCTGACCCGCAGCAGTGGCTCATCCCCCAGGTTGTGCAGGGGCAGGGTGATGGTGGTTTTATTGGCCGTTTCCTGGCGCTCATTATTGACCGTATGCATCAGGCGTCCTCCCCGTTGATCAGCTCGGCAATGTCATCCTTCACCGGGTTTTTGTGTTGCGCTTTAAAGTGCTTCTCACCGAGTTCTTTGTGTTCCTTAATCCACTGGCATTGCAGCGAATTGGCAAAGTACCAGCAAAAATCCGGTTTGCCGGGTCCGGATCGGAATTGCTTGCCCAGGTAACGCAGATCCACGCTTTTTCCGAATGTGTCATCCAGCTCCTGTTCTTTGGCCACGGGTTTCATACCCAGGGTTTTGCACCAATGGAAATACCAGCGGGGGCTGATGCACATCAGGCCATCTTCCACTGAACGGTTGACCAGTGGCAGGCCGATCTTGCGGATCTGGTCCCAGAACAGGATGACGGTGGGGTGATCGACCTTTTTTGACTCGATGGAAAGCCCGACTTCCTGCAGGGCTTTGGTGCGGTCTTCCAGCATCACTTTATCCTGGCAGGCCAGCAGCAACTCACGGGAGAATTGCAGCACCATCACCTTGAGGATTTCGGTAATCTCCCAGTGGTTCGGGTTCAGGGTGTTCTCAATGCGAATGACCAGCTGTTCGATCTGGTTAATCTGCTGCTTGCGGTATTCGATCACCATGGGGTCAAAGATGTGCTGGAGCCGTTTTTCCATCTGGTTAAAGGCATTAATGTAGGCCTCTTTCCAGGCGGCGGCTTTTTTGCCGGTGAAGCCCATGGCCAGGAAGGTAAAACCGTCTCGTGAGATTTTGTAGCTTTCTCTGAGTTCGCCTTTTTCGTCTTTGTATTTAACGGGCGCAAAATTGCGCCCGTTAAAATCTTCAGAGCATTCCAGGTTACGAATAGCTCGCAATACATCTTTATGTTGTTTGTCAAAATGAGCAGCAACGTCAAGAGAGCTGCAGGTGATCTGCTGATCTTCAAATTTCAGTTCACTCAGCAGTTGTTCCGGGGTTGGAGTGATTTCCATTAAGGCAGTCATAGCGCCTCCTACTTACGGTGTATTACCGCCACCAGAAGGTTCCAAGCTTGACTGGGGGCGGACTGGATGGGATTGGAACACCGATTAAGTAGTAAATCGGCACGGCTTACGCCGTCCCCACCCAGCCCGCCATAAAGAGGTGCTGAGCGATAGCACAAAAAAAAGCGCAATTTAAAGAGCGCTTTTAGTGCTCTACTTAAATTCGGGGTTCCAAGCCCGGCAACGGATTTTGCCGTTGCGAGATGCATAATGCCTGATAATTTTTCGTCCTGTCAATCACTTGCTTTTGTGCATAATATTGTACGGATATGCATTCTTATTTTACGGCAAAATGCTGCAATTTGCGACATTACAAGCAAGGCGCTACACTGATGAAAACACGCTAAGGAGCCTTGCTATGAGTAACCAGAGCATCCGGCTTGACCCTTCCCTGATGGAGCGGGCGGCCATTATTGCCAGAGCATTAAACCGAACCACCCCCAAGCAAATAGAGCACTGGGCAAAGATTGGCGAAATCATGGAAGATAATCCGGATTTACCCTATGAGTTTGTCAAACAAGCCCTGATAGCCAAGGCAGAAATAGAAGCCGGAAAGCTGGAGCCCTACCGTTTTGGCTGATTCTGTTCAGGTGGTCGATACCCCCGGTTTTCGCAAGTCGGTTAAACGGCTGAAACCCAATCAGAAGAAGGATCTGGACGCAGCGATCCGGCAGCTGATGGCCTCGCCACTGCTGGGCGAACAGAAAAAGGGTGACCTCTCTTTTATGCGGGTATTCAAGTTCAAAATGGCCAAACAACCCACGCTGCTGGCCTATAGCTTTGACGATGGTTTGCTGATCCTGGAGCTGATCACCGTTGGCAGCCATGAGAATTTTTACCGGGATATTAAACGGGTTTTCTGATCGTTTCTTACTGGGCTCAAAATTGAGCCCACATCACTGACTCCCCTTCCTCAGCTGGGCCTCCAGCTCATACCGCAACCGATCCGAACTGAGCGAGCGCAGGAACATCACCTGCCGGGCCTCGCTCTGCCGTAACAAGTACCGGATTAACTGTGCTCTGTTGTCATCTGCCTGATCCTGTAACGGGGTTTTGGGTAAACGGGTCATGGGTTCTCCTCATATCGCCGGAAGGGTGAAAAACACCGTAACGACCGTAACGCACGGCTAAAACCGGACTGTACCCCTTGGTATAGAAGGTTTCAGGCCGTTACGCCATCACCGTAACCAGGCGTAACATAACCGAACGGTTGGCGTAACAGCCCCATTTACCAGGGGGTTGAAAACCCGGTGACGTTCGTTTTGTCGGGATGCTGCCACCGTAACGGCGTTACGGGGTCGTTACGGTCTTGTTACAAAGGGCGGAACAGCGGGAGGGGTTGGTATTAGTAAGATAGAGAGTGATTAATCATCTCTGTTACAAACGTTACGGTGTTTTGCACCCTTCCGGCGATATGAACATTTCCGGTTTTAATGACTATATCTACTGTTAAACGACTCTCTTAGACACTATATGGCCGGTGGGGGTAAAAATAGCGTAACGAGCGTAACGTTCGTACTAAATAAGCTGGAAGGCCACGGCTGGCAAGGGGGGCAGCGGTTACGCTGTTTGTAACATTGGCGTAACCTGGGCGTAGCAGGGGCGTAACGCAGGGTGTAGGTGTTATTATGTAGCCTGTAAGCTACAATTAATCGATGAAATATGACATTGTAATGACCGACACGTTCAAAAGGTGGCTTGTCAAAATCAAGGATCGGCAGGCAAGAAAGGCCATTGCTATGCGACTGGTTCGGGCGGAGGCAGGAAATCTTGGTGAAACAATGTTGGAGGATTAGATCATGGTTGAGAAGCTGACACCATTGAATCCGGTTGATCTGCTGCAGGGAGATGATGAAATTGCCGAGTTTCTGTCAGATGCGTATATGGACGATGATCCTAATGTGTTTATTATTGCGCTTGGTAATGTAGCTAAACACAAAGGCATAGGTAATCTTGCAAAAGAGACAGGGCTTAATCGTGAGAGCCTTTATAAAACGTTCAGTGGAGGCGTTCAGCCCAAATGGGATACAGTTCATCGGTTGCTTCGGGCATTAAAGGTGAAACTTGCTGTGGCCGGTTAAATGCCAATGACCAGTGGGTTATCAAGGAAACTCAGCGGCGTCAGGCAAAACTGGAATCCGGTAAGGCAATTTTGATTCCTCATGATGTAGTCAGGGAGACTATTCTGAAGCGGTGTCACTCTCAAAATTAGAACGGGCTCAACATTGCGCCCGTTACGGTTGGATTCAGCGGCGGTTTTGGTTATGATGGCAGTGCATTGACAGGTGACTTTTTAATGGAGTCATTACAAAATGGGGTTGGGTTTGGGCCTGCCCCATTTTTTTATCCCTTCTTTATTAGCGTTATCCATTCACTACCTCATCAAAGATCCAGCAGCGTCTCGTTCTGCCGTTCATGTTGGTCTGTTTGCTCCGCATGGGTTTGTTTTCTATGTAGCGTCGGCTGACGCTGTTGGGGAACAGATGTTTCAGTTCGTTGATGTCGATCTGTTGCAGTTTGTGCTCGCCACACAGTTCGTCAAAGTCCGTCAGGTTGACGGCGATTCTGCCAGAGCCTGGCAGGTGGTTCAGAATCTCCACGTTGTAGGTGTTACCGTGCTCATGAACGGTTTTCCAGTTGAGCTTGTCATAATAATCCCAGAACTGCTGGAGCATGGGGTGTTCTGTTTGCAGGCGACGTTGCCGGTCCAGGCCGCGGCCCCAGAGGTAGCTTTCAAAATGGCTCAACAGCATATCGGTAATTTCACCCTTGAACACCGGCTGCAGGGCGTGAGCCCAGGCCAGATCTGGGCATGGTTCTGGATGACCCTGGGGGTGAACTTGATCTGTTCCCGGTTGGCCCGTTCAATGAGTTTCCGATGGGCGCTGTCGTACTGTTGGAAATAGGCTTTCAGCAGTTCCGGCTCATGGCAGAGAATCCGGTTCCGGAAAGCGGCCATGGTTTCAATGTCTATCTCTCTGAGGCGGTGGATGGCTTTTTCCACATCGGCGTTATAGTCTTTTGCGCTCATATGAAGATGAACAAAACGGGAGAGCAGGGCGTCTGATCCGTCAATAGTCATGTTCTGAACCACCATCACCGAACCCTTGAATGGGTCTTCATTGGTTTCCAGTCCGTGGTTTTTGAAACCGGTGCCCCGGATGGTTCCACCTTCCCATGTGGTTTTCAGCCAGTCATAGTCAAACATGCTCCGTTTTTTGGATTCATTACGGTCTCCTTCAATCATCACCAGCGGAATATTTCCGGCTTGGGCAAACTTCCGGGCCAGTGCCCTGTCATTCATTTTCAGCGGGTCACCCCCTTCATATTTAATGACTCCCAGCAGACGCCAGAGCAGTTTGGTCAGGGTGGTTTTACCGGTTTCACGGTCTCCGGGGATCTCCAGCAGGGCGTATCCCTCCTGTTTCTGGCGGATTTGTTCGGCAAACAGGGAGCCGGTCCAGAATGACAGGGCAGCCAGGCCCTGATGTTCAAAGACAAAATAGAAGTCCTGATACTAGGCTGGGTCAAAGTGAGTATTGCCCCGGTGATAGATGTTGTCCTCGATCAGCTTCAGGTTGCTTTTCAGGCTGAGATTGCCAAACGCCAGGTAGCCATTCTGGTTCTTTTTGACCATTTTTCCCTGGTAATAGCCAAAATCCGGGAAGGCATAGGCGCCGGTGAATTTGTCATACCCCACAAAAGGAATCGTTCGGATCTCTTCCGGCCCCACGATGGCGTCAAACCAGGTTTCATGGAGATAATCCAGGTCGGCCTGAACACCCTTGAACCGGGCTCAGGTCACTTTACTCAGCAATGAACGTTTAAAGTTACTGGGGCAGTCGATGTCATTGGATGAGAGCCCTGCCAGTACCTGCTGTTTTCTGCCGGGAAAGGTGACCCGGAAGAAATAGTGTTTATCTTCCGTTTGCGGGTTGATCTCCGCATAGAGAAATTTGGGCAGACAGTTGCTGATGGCCGTGGTCTGGTAGGCGCTTTTAAACTCCTGGATACACAGCTCCGGGTTTTCGTTGGCGGTGGTATAAAGTACCTCTGAATTGGTCAGGTAGCGGCCTTTATAACCTTCCATGGCGCTGTCATCTTTCTTGTCCCGGATGGTGGATTTCCAGATCTGATGATTATGTTCAATGACCATGTATTTCTGATCGGTTTTCACATAGAGCCAGAACGCTTTTTCCACGGCAGTGGCTGCGGTGTGATAAGTTCCCCGCCAGAGTGCCTTTTTAAAATATTCATCGGTGAGGTATTCCTGCCACTCACCATCCTTTTTTTTCCGGCGTTTGCGGTAGGCTTCATCCCAGTCATCATTTCCTCTTGGGAATGCCACCAGAACCTTTTCTCCCATATCCTGCAGCTGTTTTCTATATTCCGGTGAATGGCGGTGCCCGGCGTGATCGTTATCCAGGGCAATGACCCAGGTGATCTTTCGGCCTGCATTGCGTTTGATGAAATTGATAGGGAGGTTATTGGAACTCAAGCCGGTGATGGTCTTTTTTCCCGGAAATGACAAGGCACAGGATTTAAAGATGCCCTCGGTAATCCATACAGTCTCCCGATCATTAATGTCCTGTTGTGATGGTGCGCAGCATTCTCCCTTGAATGGACCGACTATTTTGGCCTTCTTACCTTTGTTGCGGCGTATATCTTCCTGATTGAGCAAGCGGGCCCAGTAACAGTCATTCGAGATCTTAAAGCGGATGGATTGAGCGGTGCTGCCATCGGCCAGCCTCATCTGTTCCTGGGAGTACCAGCCCGCCATGGCCCCGGTATTGAGGCCACGGTATTCAAGAAAGTCCCGGGCGCTGGCGTTTGGATCATCCGATGTTGCCGGGTGACGTTCAGTGAAGTTCTCAAAAAGATCCTTGTAAAAATCCCGGACATCCGTGATGGCTCCGCAGTGGTTCATCTTGGAGCAGATCAATGAACACGGTGATTCCCGGTAGACCCAGAGGCCATCCTCTCCGCAATGGGGACAGAGTCCATCCCGGAGATATTTTTGGCTTTTGGTGTCTTTGAATCTCAGCTGTTTGTCATCCATCAGCCGGTTCAGAATATCGGTCACCAGGCTCATGCTGCTGCACCGGTTTTTTCAGACTTTGCTATGCGAAGGGCTTCAGCCAGCAGGCGTTCATGCTCAAGTTGTTCTTTGGTTTTGGTCGCATCGGAACCGGAGACCCTTCTGGCCTGCAGGAGCAGGTTTTCACGGGCCCGTAATTGCGGGTTGTCTTCATAGATTCGGGCATTGATCAGGGAGGTGGGCCAGCGTTTCATATTGCCGATGATCACCGGTTCCGGAAAGTCGCCTTTTTTTATCCAGTTGTTGAGTGTGGTACGGGTGATTCTGAATCGCTGGCATACGTCATCCAGGCTCAATAATTCATCCCGGCTTATGTCGAATGTTGACGTGTCATCAGCCAGTTTCCCGATAGCCTGGAACAGATCACTCAGGATTTCACCTATTGCATTTCGGCTCATTTTTATGCACTTTAGTCTAAGAAAGTATTCCGATAGTGGTTGGTAACTGTTAAAAATATGCGCAAGCGCCTATTATTTGGCGTTAGCGTTATAAATACCGCCAAATATGTGTAAATATGCATAATTTTGGTGATTATTTTTTGGTCAATGCAAATATGGATAAAGGTATGCAGAAAGGTCTAGCTGGCCGAATCGCTGAGGTTCGTGACCGATTGGGGGGGACCCGAAATCTCACCGAAGCTACGGGGATAAGCCAGAGTTATCTCTCCCGGTTGATGAATGGGGTGAATGATAATCCCGGTAGTTTACAGCTGATACGTATTGCTCAGGCCGGTAATGTTTCGGTGGACTATTTACTGACGGGCGCTGGTGCCGAGGAGCGTTTGGCGGACTCGATAGCGGATATTGATGGTTTGAATCCGCTCTATTTTGACCGGTCTCTGTTGAGCAATCTCGGCGTCAATGCTGCTGAGTGTCGTACGTTTACCGTTCAAAATGATGCACTGAAAGTGTATCAGCCCCGTGATCTGTTGCTGGTTCATTTAAAGTGTCAAATGGGGGATGGTGTTTATCTGGTTGATTTCGGGGGCGGGCCTTCAGTTCGTCGATTGGCATGGCTGCCCGGTGGCTTGGTGGATGTGATCAGTGATAACTATGGTTCCCATAAAATCCCTGTAGAGGATCTGAGCATTATTGGCCGAGTGGTTTGGGCCGGGATCAAACAATAAATTCAGGGAATGAAGCATGGCCAGAAGTTTGTATGAAAAATGCCGTGGGAAATACATGGGCTTGTTTCCCCCGGAAGGCGGTTGGCAGAATGGGCGAAAAGGTATCCGGCGGACGTTGTGCTCTATTGCTGAGCTGGAGCATTTGACCGATCTGGAAAGGAGCCTCCGTTTAACAGAGCTGTATTCCAACATGAAATGCTGGATTACGATGAAACCAAATACAATGTGTTTCAGCGGTATCTTAACACCCAGGCAAAATATCGGGGGCGGTTATTGGCAGATACCACAAAACATACGCATGCCCGCCATTTGAAAAACTTTTTATTGTTCTGCCGGGATAAACAGATTATTGATTCACTGCACCGGATTAAAATGCCAAAGCTCCCCAAAAAGGATATGCGTACTTTGGCACTGGATGATCTTGATCGTCTGGAAAGGTATTTGATTACCAATCTGGAAATGGCTGAAAGGGCATGTGATTCAAGGTAACTGCTCATATTTAACTGGCAAGACAAGCCTGCCAGATCAAAAAAAGAGCTTCTGGTTTTCCCGTATACTTCCCGCATGCATCTGCCAGTCCATCTTCTTTCCGGTAAAGACGGTGAACAATATGCAGATCGAGAAGCTCTCCGAAGACAATGAGAAACTCCGGGCAGAACTCCGGCACCTGAAAAAGCAGAAGGGCAAACCCAAAATAAGACCTAATGTGCCCGATCAAACCGATCAGGGTGAAACCCCGTCAGAAGAAGATGCCGAAGCTCAAGGCTCCACTCAGAATAACAGCGGCCCTCCTCCCAAGGGTAAGCGGCCAAAACGGCAAAATCCCGGTGAAACAGCGTCACCTCCCATTACGGTTGATCGTGAAGAGATCTGCAAAGTTCCCAACCCACAGGAAGGCTGGCGGTTCAAGGGCTTCTATGATTCCCTTCATACTGAGATGGTTGTCGAATTTGTCACGACTCTTTACAGGCGTGAGTACTATCTGACACCTGAAGGAATAGTGTCAGCATCTCTACCAGAACATGTTAAAGCAAGAGTCGGATCAACTTTCTAACCCGACTGCAGGGGAAAGAATGCTGTTATTTGCTTGATTCTGTGGCTATTGATTATATGAAACAGGTCAAGATGGCAGGGAAATGGGTAAAAGCCCTCTCTGCCAGCGACGAACAGACCTTTAATTCATTAGAAGAATGGGAAACCTTCCTTGATCATCTTGGCCTGACCGCTGTTCAGCAAAGACGCTGGGCAACAGAAGGCGTGTTGAAAGCAGTACTGGTTAAGAAGCAGCAAATAAAGCGAGATTTTAACCACTGGGTAACAACCCGGGTTGATTATCCTGACTTGCAAACGGTATTGGGGAAGCTGATGGTTGTCAGGGAGGAGCTGTTACTGGTTCTTGAATACCCGTGGCTACCGTTACATAACAACCTGATGGAAAGGCAGATCAGGGAGTACGTGAAAAGGCGAAAAGTCAGCGGTGGAACCCGCAGTGACCTTGGCCAAATGTGCCGTGATACTTTTGCCAGCCTGAAAAAGACCTGTAAGCAGCATGGGATTTCGTTTGCCAAATATCTGAAAGACAGGCTTTCTGGAACAAACCTGTTACCTCGTCTAAAAGATCTGGTACTGCAAGCATCAGGTCATCAGGAAACTGTTATTGCCAGTTAAATATGAGCAGTTACGGGAAATGGAGAACCATGGTTTTTTGATCAGGGTGAAATATCCAAGCTGGCTACAAAGATATTCAGGGAATTGAATTTGCCTTCAGTTAAACCTTTTCACTGGGGAATGAGGGCGACAATGATTACTGAACTTTTGTTGTCAGGCTGTAGTCCAGCTGTTCAGGAATTAGCCGATCATGATAATATTGAGACCACGATGCTCTACTTGAACCGGCGAAAAATCCAGCAGAAAAATGCGGTGGACAGCATCTCCGAACTCCGCAAAAATCGGCCTCAACCAGACTCGAAAGTGACGGAATTTGTGTATAATCGGCGTCCAGAGGCTTGACAGAATTTTATAAATCCTTATAGTGTGCGGCCTAGACAAGTGTCACTTAGGAATGCTTCTAAGAGAATGGTCGCAGGTTCGAATCCTGCTGGGTGCGCCATTTTTAAAGATGGCTATTCATTCTGAATCGGGCTTGATTCTTTGGTTTATTTTGAATAGTCTCTCGGTCGTTTACTGGTGGGCGTAGCTCAGTCGGCAGAGCTCCGGATTGTGATTCCGGCGGTCGAGGGTTCGAGCCCCTTCGCCCACCCCAGTTTGACAGATGCCCGGATTGGATTCCTGGGTGTCTGAAAAAAGCAGTGTTTTGCGTGCTTCGTAGAAGTGCTGTGAGCGGATGTGGTGGAATTGGTAGACACGCTGGTTTTAGGTACCAGTGCCGAAAGGCGTGAGAGTTCGAGTCTCTCCATCCGCACCAATCATTAACGGGGATAAGCATGCTTATCCCCGTTTTTGTATGTTTCATCCAAAGAAACTGCCCTGATGGGGGCGTATGGACCCACTAGTCCTTGGCTTCGGAGAAACGTATATGAATTACAGGTGTCAAAAGCTGAGCCAGGGCTGCTGTGTTTCGGGTCTCTCGAATGTGCTTTTTTATATAACGCCTGTCCAATTCGTTGGTTTTTACCGGAGAAAAGTGAGAGTGGCTCGAATCCTGTAGGGATTTGGAATGTCTGAAATAAAGAGAGTTCCTTTGCCTTGCCTGGATCTGATGTGGCAGAACGTGTGTTTGTGCATATTCTGGGTACATTTACTAGTCTATGCGCCTTTTGGCCCATTGTTTACACAGGTTTTGGTGTTGAGGATCAAAAATGCAAGTCTCCCTTGAAACAACTTCCGGTATTGAGCGCAAGCTGACAATCACTCTGCCGGTTGCAGACATCGATGGTGAAGTCAATAAGCGTCTTCAGGATCTGTCTCGACGCGTGCGTCTGGATGGCTTCCGTCCTGGCAAAATTCCAATGAAAGTGGTTAAGCGTCGCTACGGTGCTGGAGCCAGACAGGAAGTACTCGGTGAGATGATGCAGTCTTCCTTTGTTGAAGCGATCCAGGAGCAGAAGCTGAATCCTGCTGGCGCACCTTCTGTTGAAGCCAAGTCTGACAACGATGAAGGTTTTACCTTTATTGCTACCTTTGAAATCTACCCTGAAATCGCTCTGAATGAGTTTAACGGCATTGCTGTTGAGCGTCCGGTTGCTGATGTTCAGGAGTCTGATATCGATGAAATGATCGAGACTTTGCGCAAGCAGGGCACTTCTTTTGAAGATGTTGAGCGTGCTGCCGAGCTGGGCGATTGTGTCACCTTTGATTATGTTGGCACTAAAGACGGTGAAGCTTTCGAAGGTGGTAGCGCAGAAAACGCTACTCTGGAACTGGGTTCTGGTCGAATGATTCCAGGCTTTGAAGATGGTCTGGTTGGTGTGTCTGCTGGTGAAGAGACAGTGCTTTCCCTGACTTTCCCTGAAGATTACCAGGCAGAAGAGCTGGCTGGTCAGTCCGTTGAGTTTGCCTGCAAAGTACACAAAGTAGCTGGGCCTGCTCTGCCTGAACTGAATGATGAATTCTTTGCGCGCTTTGGTGTAACCGAAGGTGGTCTGGAAGACTTCCGTAAAGAAGTGTCCAAGAATATGGAGCGTGAGCTTCGTCAGGCTGTCAAGAACAAGGTCAAGAACCAGGTGATGGACGGTCTGTTGAAGATTCATGAGGTGGAAGTGCCTTCTGCTCTGACTTCTCAGGAAATTGATCGTATGCGTGAGCAGGCTGTTCAGCAGTTTGGTGGTATGAAGGGTGGATTTGACCCTAAGCAGCTGCCTGCAGAACTGTTTGAAGCGGATGCGAAAAAGCGTGTTGCTCTTGGTCTGTTGATTGGTGAAGTGGTTAAGCAGCGTGAAGTCAAGGTTGATGATGAGCGCGTACGTGCCATGATCGAAGAGATGGCCTCTGCTTACCAGGAACCTCAGCAGGTGATTGACTGGTACTACAGCAATGATGAGCAGCTGTCCCAGATCAAGTATGTTGTTCTGGAAGAGCAGGTAGTAGATACTATTCTGGAAGCGGCTCAGGTTTCAGAAAAGACATGCAGCTATCAGGAAGCGATTAAGCCTGCTGAGCGCGCTGTTGAAGCTGAAGAGGCAGAACAGGAAGAGACTGCCTGATCCCGCTTGTAGAAGGCTCTTTTTGAAGAGCGAGTGGAAGGGGTGGCTGATTTATCGGCTACCTGACAAAGCAGCTAAGGTTTTACTGGCTACGGTCGTTTTAATCTGGTATGCAAGCGACTCATCTGTCACTTTCTCATAACTGGCAGAGCGGTCGCTTTTCTTCGACTTGGCAAGGAGTTAAGACAGGATATGTCTAATCTGATAGACCCGCACGCCGTGGCAATCACCAACTCAGGACTGGTACCTATTGTTGTTGAACAATCGGCCAGAGGTGAGCGCTCTTACGATATCTATTCCCGCCTCCTTAAAGAGCGAGTGATCTTCCTGGTAGGTCAGGTTGAAGATCATATGGCCAATCTGGTGGTTGCTCAGCTGTTGTTCCTTGAATCCGAAAATCCGGACAAGGATATCCATCTATACATCAATTCACCGGGTGGGTCGGTAACTGCCGGTATGTCAATTTATGACACTATGCAGTTTATCAAGCCTGATGTTTCTACCATGTGCATTGGTCAGGCTGCCAGTATGGGGGCGTTGCTTCTGGCAGGTGGTGCTGCTGGCAAGCGTTACTGTTTGCCTCATTCCAGGGTGATGATTCACCAGCCTCTGGGTGGATTCCAGGGACAGGCATCTGATATTGAAATTCATGCCCGTGAGATCCTGAGCATTCGTAGTAAGTTGAACCATGTTCTGGCTCATCATACCGGCCAGCCTCTTGAAATTATTGAGCGTGATACTGATCGTGACAACTTTATGAATGGCGATGAGGCTGTTGAGTATGGCCTGATTGATCAGGTTATGAGTCGTCGTGGTGAAGGCGGTAAGAAAGACAAAGAATAAGCTGAGAAGCTATCCTTTGTGATCTCCAGCGAGATGCTATCCTGCAATCAGTGAAAATAGCCCATCGGTTGTGTGCTATTTTCATTGTTAAATGGCGCCTGCAGGTTGATTTTTATCCGAAGTCGTTGAACACTAACTCATTGGTTGGGTTCTCTTGATATATTGAGGGCTCTATCAGAATAGCTTTCCAGAAGTATGCATGGTCCTGGATGGTCAGGGCATAAATTCTGGTATCACGCGGATCAAGCACTTGAAAACATGCCTCGATGCCTGCATCTTATCAGGCATGTAATCGTGAATCATGGAGTGGGCTTTGATCAGATTGACTGATAGGTCTATTTTCATTGACAAGTGCAGGGCAGGCATTGTCCGTATAACAGGGTAATCGAATGACCGACGAAACAAGCGGCAAGGGTGAAGACAGCACTAAGCTGTTGTACTGCTCTTTCTGCGGAAAGAGTCAGCATGAAGTACGCAAGCTGATTGCCGGCCCTTCCGTATTCATATGTGATGAATGCGTTGATCTATGCAACGATATCATCCGTGAAGAAATTCAGGACAGCAGTGGCGAAGAGTCTTCTGATAAATTGCCGATTCCTCGCGAGATCAAGGAAACTCTCGACGAGTACGTAATTGGCCAGCCCAGGGCCAAAAAAGTCTTATCGGTAGCGGTATACAACCACTACAAACGTCTGCGCTTTGGCGATGCCAAAGGCGATAGGAATAAAGACGAAGTTGAACTGGGAAAAAGTAATATTCTGCTGATCGGTCCTACCGGAAGCGGTAAGACACTGCTGGCTGAAACGCTGGCCCGTATGCTCAACGTGCCATTCACTATTGCTGATGCAACAACCCTGACTGAAGCGGGTTATGTGGGTGAGGATTGTTGAAAATATTATTCAGAAATTACTGCAGAAGTGTGATTACGATGTAGAAAAAGCCCAGATGGGGATTGTCTACATTGATGAGATCGACAAGATTTCCCGTAAGTCTGATAACCCCTCCATTACTCGGGAT
>CBDHDM010000067.1:0-29391 GCA_965261315.1 Endozoicomonas sp.
TTCCGTTTTTGGGTCTTTGCGCCATGCAGCAATTTCATCCCTGATAACCCGATAGATCTGGAGCACTGTCATATCCGGCGTGATGTTGCTGGCAAGCCGATCTTTCAGGATGCATACCTTGCCGTAGTCGTAGGTGTACTGGTTGATGTTCAGCCAGTCGCTGATGCCGGTGATGACCGGTTCTTCCAGTCGGTTTACTTTTGTCGCCTGTTTATCCACGGCAATAACCTCGCTTGCTCGCATAGTTGATGATGTCCCAGCCGGAGAGCCGGGAGTGTTCGTCGTTGCAGTCAGACACCAGCTGCTTAACCGCCAGCCAACGAAAGCCCTGCATCGGGTGGAACTCTTCGGTCAGCAGAAATTGCAGGAAGGTGAGGGGGGTGAATGCCTGAAGACCTTTGACTTCGAAAGATGATTGCTTCTGCAGCTGGCTAAGGAATTCAGTTTCCAGGTGTTCGAGTTGTAACTCGACGTAATCTTCAAAGGCTTCTGCAGCATCAACTGCTGCAAGGTGTTGGGTCAGATCATGGGTTACTGCGTCCATTGTTGCTCCGTTTGTTTTTTTATTGGTAACTCGCTTTATATTTAATAAATAAACGTAGTGCGTTACAAATAAAACGGTATTGTATATATCTATCGTTAGTCTTTATTTAGTAGTTTTTATCAATTACTGGGATGGTTATCTTTAGATTCAGGGGCGTATCTTATGGAAGAAAGACTGGAGAACTGGTTGGAAAGGGTGCCGGTTTCGCTTCGGAGTCAACTGTCAGGCGTTACAAAAGCCAATAGCACTGTTATCACGATCAACGGAGAACCCGTGGGAAAAGGCAGGCCAAGATTTACCCGCACAGGTCGTTGCTATACGCCGAAGACAACGTTACAGGCCGAACACTCAGTGAGGACTGCTGTGGTTCAGCAGTATCAGAGACCGCCCCTGAACGGTGCGCTGGCGCTGGAATTACTGGCTATTAGCCCGATACCGAAGAGCTGGTCACTGAAACGGCAGGGAGATGCAAGAAGGGGGGAAGTGCGACCGGACCGGAAACCGGATTTTGATAATCTGGTGAAGCTCTATTGCGACGCCCTGAATGGCATTCTCTGGGAGGATGACAAGCAGATCGTGGATGGCCGCTGCATCAAGGTCTATGGTGAGCGGCCCGGTGTGCTGTTGTGGTGCTGGCCGGTCTGATCAGCGCTTCATCGACACGCTGTAGCCGATCACCGTCCCGCGGTAGATATCCATGATGTCACCTTCGTGGTTGAAATTGAGGTTCTGGTACATGGGGTTAATCACGCGCAGGTGGTGCAGCCCCGGTTCAATCTGTCGCCACAGTCGCAGCACCATGTTATTGCCATGTTCTACCAGAATGATGGAGCCCTGCACCGGAGCCTGCTCTGTATCAATCTGAACCCGGGCACCTTCAGGGATAGCAAGGATATCTCCCCGGTTCGGGTCCAGCAGCGTATCGTTATCGAGCAGCACGACAAAACTTTTATCGCTGGTTGATTCCACGATTCGGATGGCCGAGCTGGCCATGTCGCTGAACTGCTCTTGCTTGGCATCAAACTGCTTTAACAGGTTCGCCACATTTTCCATTCGGATTTCCGGCAGGTGGTGACCTGGCAGGGTGTCTTTTCCGGTTTCAAGCCAGTTGAGGCTGACCTGCAGCACATCTGCCAGCCGCATTTTCTGTTCCAGTTTGGGTTCCCGCTGGTTATTCATCCAAAAGCTGACCGTTGTCCGGCTAACGCCAATCCGTGCGGCAATCTGGGCATTGTTGAGTCCGTGTTCCCTGGCTTTCTGGATTGCCCGGTCAACCCAGGTTTCAGTGGTCATGGCTTCAGTGGTCACGGCACGGCTCCTTGTTGCGGTTATTGATGTTGGTGTTGTTAACCATCATAAGACACATTCCCTGACGGATTGAATTCAGGGTGCTGGTTCCTAAAAGTTTGTATCGTTCAATTGGTATCGAATTATTGTAAATATGCGTTCGTATGATAACGTCTATTACTCAGGAAGAATAAAAACCAAACGGAGCGACAGCAATGCATCAAAACAACCTCTCATCCTTCAGCACGATTGTGCACCCTGCCATACCGAATCGTTTTCATGGAGTGAAATCATGACCATCACCCCTGATGCCCCCCATACCGAAACCCATCAAGACACCCTCCCATGGCATGAAATCCAGTGGCCTGTTGCCGGACAGGACCTGGGGCAGTTTCTGCCGGAAGCCTTTTATCTGGATCTGGTGGCCGATTGCCCGAACGTTGATGTGGAGGCCGAACTCAACAACGCCCGAGCCTACATGGATCGCAAGTTTGATCAGGCACCCGCGTGGCCTCAGCTGTTTAATTTCCTGTTGAACTGGATGCAGCGTAACCAGAAACGCAACTTACGAATTAAGCGTTGGCTGGGAGGGGCACAATGAAAGAATTTGGCAAAGTATCCTCCGGCTTCTGGATCAGTGATGACATTCAGGCACTGTCTGACCAGGCCAAACTGCTGGCACTTTATCTGCTGACCACCGGGCACGGAAACCTGATTGGCATCTTCAGAATGCCAAAAGGCTATATCGCGGCAGACCTTAACTGGGAAGAGCCGAGCGTTCAGCGAGCGATTGCCGAGCTAACGGCGAGCGGTTTCCTGTTGGCCTCGGAGCAGTGCCAGTACATCTGCATTCCGCAGTTCATGGAACACAATCCTGTGGACAATATCACCCAGATTGATGCCCGGCTGAAGCTGCTGGTGAAACTGCCGCAGATGTTGCTGGAAGAGTTGCCCGGAGTGATTCCCGTTATCGAGAGGGCGGTTGCGAAAGCCAGTGATTACAAGGGCTCAAGGCAAACCGAAGCGTTGTTGGAAAACGCTCGGAAGATGCTCGGCAAGTGCTCGGCAGAATCTCGCCTAGAGAATAAGAGAAATAGAGAAGAAGAGAATAAGAGAAAAAAGACTTACAAGACATATGTCCGATCTGACGATCGCACGACCTCCAGGACGGAGGAAGTGCCACCAAGTGCCGGGAGCACGACTGGTGCGACTGCGAAAAATGCCACATCGGGCAAGGCTGATTTCTCTGAATCCTTTGAAGAGTGGTGGAGCCAGTACCCGAAACGGGAAGGTGACAAGGGCAACAAAACCAAAACCTTTGGCCACTACAAAACCCGGCTACGGGAAGGCCGCTCCTCTGACGACCTGCTGGCCAACATCCTGAACTACGCCCGTTACTGCGACGAAACCGGAGCAACGGGAACCCAGTACGTGAAGACCACAACGGCCTACCTGAACAACCCCGACAACGTGACAAACCAGTGGAAGGTGAACTATGAAGCCAGGCAGCGAAATTCTGGAAAACTCAGCCTTGTTGAACAGGTCGAACAGGCCAACGCCCATATCCTCCAACCGGGAAGTACAGGAGCCTTCAGCGGGACGGAAGCCTTCAGCGGAGGGAATATCTACGACGTTGAGCCGGAAAGATCTGGTGACGCTGTTTTCGACCATGACGGCCCTGTTCGGCCAGAAGTGGACCAGTGCCTACGGTCTGGCTGATCGCAACGGCGAGTGGCAGAGAACCCTGGACGGATTACATCCTGCCCAGCTGGAAATTGGTCTCAACCGTGTACGACTGGCCGGTGGCGAATGGCCACCAACAGCGCCGGAGTTTCGCAAGCTCTGTCTGCCACTGCCGGAAGAACTGGGTTTGCCAGCGCTGGCGAAAGCCTGGCATGAAGCCAATGAGTATTCCGGTCAACCCAGCCACCACGGCTGGAGCCACCGGGCGGTTTATCTTGCCGGACGTGAGGCGGGTTGGCATGAGCTGAGAACCGCCGGGAACGCGGAGGAGTGCCGTAATGTGAAGCGCAAGTTTGGATCGGCCTATCAGGAGCTGGTTAACCGTGAATGCCAGGGGCTTCCGCTTGAAGATCAGCTTGCCATCGAACACCAGTTTGATCCGGCGATTCACTCCAATCAGCTGGTCAGGGAGAGCATGGCCGAACAGGGCATTGACCCGCTGGATGGGCAGAGTGCCAGAGCAAAGCTGATGGGCATGTTCTGATGAAGGAATTCAGGGATGGTGTCTGGCTGGCGGTGGTCTGGGTCGTGCTGGTGATGGTGCTCTGCTGGCACTTTGTGGAGGCGATCTGATGGCGGAGCTGGCTTTGCAGAAAGTGGCTTCACACATGCTGGTGCCAGTATCTGACGATGACCAGGTATTTGTGCGGCAGCTGAAAACCGGGCAAGTGATTCGGGCGGAGTTTCGTAAGGCCCGTAACCCGCACTTTCACCGCAAGTTTTTTGCATTGCTGAAGTTGGGTTTTGATCACTTTGAGCCACAACCGTGCCAGATGGCTGGAACCGACCAGTGGTTTACACCGGAAAAGAACTTCGAAGAGTTTCGCCGGTGGGTGACCGTTAAAGCCGGATTTTATGACGTGATCGGTTACCCGGACGGTGGTGTTCGGGTTCGTGCCAGAAGCCTGAAATTTTCCAGTATGAGCCAGGAGGCGTTTGAGCAGTTGTATTCCACGGCGGTGGATGTGTTGCTCCAGTATGTGCTGCATCCGGGACGGGGTTGGAATCGGCGCAAAGTGGAATCACTGGTGGAGCGAATTATCAACTTTGCTTAAGGGGAAGGAATCCATGAAATACCTGTCGTTATTTTCGGGAATTGAAGCGGCGACCGTCGCCTGGCATCCCTTGGGGTGGACACCGGTGGGCTTTGCCGAAATCGAGCCGTTTCCCTGCGCTAGTCCTTGAACACCACTACCCCGATGTACCCAACCTTGGCAGCGTGACGGATATCACGGAAGCCATGATCAAAAAACTCGGCCCCATCGATCTGGTGGTGTTTGGCAGTCCCTTGTCAGGATCTGTCGGTAGCCGGAAAACGAAAAGGATTTGACGGTGAGCGATCAGGACTCTTCTTCGCAGCAATACAGATTATTCGGTGGGCACGAAAACACGGCAACTGCCGCTTCGCCCTGTGGGAAAACGTACCCGGCGCCTTCAGCAGTAACCAGGGCAAGGACTTTGCTGAAGTACTGCGATTACTTACTGGCACTGACCAGTCATGTGCAGAAAAGTGGCGCTACGCTGGAGTTTCATTCGGTAAGGAAGGGCTTGTTGAATGGCGGGTGTGTGATGCTCAATTTTATGGAGTACCCCAACGTCGTCGAAGGGTCTTTGCTCTGGCAGATTTTGGAGACTGGACCCGTCGGGAACCGATTTTATTTGAGTCCGAGAGCCTGCTCCGGGATTCTGAACCGCGCGCAGAAGCGGGGGAAGACTCTACCTCCCAAACTGGAACAGGCATTGAAGCAAGTAGCCTCACAGGAAAACTCAGTGCCTATGATATGACCGCCTTTGGTCAGTATGGCCCTGGCAAAACCTCATCCACTCTGAAACAACGGGATTACAAGGATGCCACGGATCTGGTGGTATTTGAGCCCGGTGCCATGTCGAGATTGGGTGGTCACTGGTCTTCAGATTTATCACCCTGTCTTCGTGCTCATATGGGCGATAACCACCCCACCATAGCTTTCAATCCGAAAGATGATCCTGTTCATTCTGAAACAGTGGCCATGACGCTGCAGGCTCAGGGTAATGGTTTGAGTGCTGGCAGTGGCGATACCGATTCACGATCAGGCAACCCGACATTCGGGCAAGCGGGGAGAACATCAGGATGGCAAAGGGAATGGTCTGGGTATCGGACAACCCGGTGACCCGATGAACACATTAACGGCGGGGATAAACACGCTGTAGCCAGTACCTCCAGCAGTGAAGCCGAGTTGGCCATAAGACGATTGACACCCACTGAATGCGAACGATTGCAGGGCTTTCCGGATGGATACAGTGCAATCCCCTGGAAAAACAAACCGGCTGAAGAGTGTCCTGATGGTCCAAGCGTTATAAGGCACTTAGGAAACTCCATGGCTGTTCCGGTGATGCGCTGGATTGGCGTTCGAATTGATACCGCCCTGAGTTAGGAGGTCATCCATGTACTTTTCCTTTAGAGCCAGGCATTGATGCGAATCTTTGGAACACCGGAGCTGATGATGAAAACCGCCAGCTGGCAGCGAGATGATTAATGCCGGTTATCGCAAGACGGCTCTATGCACCAGAATATCAAAGTACCTGTGATGAGCGACTGGGTGATGATGGTCATTCGCAAAGGGGATCTGCGGGAACAAATGAAGCCAGAGCATTTTGCAATTTTGACGATTCGGTATGACGATAATCAGGCCAATCGTGTCTGGGGCATGGCTGCGGGTGAATCACCTGTTCAGGGACGATGAGCGGATACCCGAAGCCCATACGGCAAGTAACCCGGTGATGCTGCTCAGATCTTTGGTTGATGTGGATGAGCTTCAGCACCCGGAGCTGCAACAGTTTTACCAGGGGAAACTCGATATTGCCGGTAAAAGTCGTAACGGACGGTTTATCGCTGGAAGGAAGCATGCCGTGGCGTATGTGAGGGTATGCGCTGAATTTATCCGATTGGCAGAAGATGAGGCTCAGAGAAGTGCTGGAACAAGTGGGGGCTTTCGTTAAGTATGAAAAGTATGTCAACTTGAAGGCGTTGTCTAAAAATGATCTATTTTATAGTACATTATGTATAGCTACATTGTTTGAGAAAGGGGCCGATACATGGATTTCCCAGCTGTATTGAATCCTGAACAATAGAAACACAGGCCTTTTTGTCAGGTTTTCTGTTTAGAGCTCGCCTTTCAAACTGATACCACTATAAAAAACGGAGTTGATGGTTCGCTTTTCCGCTTCATCCAAACGGCAATTATCGACTTGTGATGACCGGCTTCAGAGCGTCTTCACTGGGAGTGAATTTCTGAGCAATATGAACTGCACGATTGATGATTGTGGTCATCGGCAATGAGAGCAGCTCAGACACTGTCAGTTTGATCGTGGCAAGTCGGACTTACTGTGGCCTGACAGCAAATATCAATGGTCTGATACCAATATTTGTATTGCGGTGGATGTAATGGCACTAACCCTTTAGTCATTGATCAGTTTGATAAAGCATCAGGGCAATGTGTATGTGTCGTCCGGGTTCCTGCTATGAATTGCAGTGTCGGCTGATTGCAAAGGGGAATTACCCTGAGCGCTGGGGTGGTGACTGGGATCGGGATGGTCAGTTGAAGGATCACCGGTTTATTGATTACCCACACTTTGAGCTGGTGCAGCGATGATTAATTTGAATCCGATGGCAGGGATTGCCAAAGAGCTTATGGGTGGACTTGATGCTTTGTTCACTCTGATGAAGAGCGGGCCAAAGCTGAATTGTTACTCAATGACCGGTTACAGCAGCCCCATATTTGTACAGGCTCTTGCCAACATTGAAGAATCGAAACACCCATCGGTGTTTGTCTCAAGGCTGGCGAGCCTGCACTCGGCTGGCTCTGTGTGTTGATTCTAGCCTGGACCTGGATTGTTCGTGATGTACTGTGAATCATTGGACTGATGCTTGTGGATAAACCGGAAGTGGTTCAACAGTTACCCACAGCAGACACCAGCACGGTGATTACTTTATTGCTTTGTCTTCTGGGCTTGGGAGGTGCCCGGAAACTGGAAAACTGAAGGGTGTGGCAAGGAGATAGCCATGGCAGATGAGGAACGGTTCAATCGGATTGAACAAAAGCTGGATGGCATCACTCAGATTCTGCAGACCCTGGCCAAGCACGATGAGCGCATGGTGAATCTGGCACTGCGAGAAAAACGCAGTGAAGAACGGTTGGACACCATTGAGAAAGCTGTACTCAAAAACTCCACCATCAGCAGTGTGATTCAATGGATCGCTGCCACCACGACCGCAGGCATCATCGCCTTTGCTATCAAACAGTTTTTTGACCATGGCCAACCACAGCAAATACAAGCCGGAAATGTGCGAGCAGGTGAAGGAACTGATGAGCACTGGTTTAAGCCGGAAGGCCACGGCTACGGATGATGGGGATCAGCTATAACACGTTTCTGTCGTACATCGATAAGCACGAAGAATTTGCTGAAGCGGCGCTCAGGCGGATGTGCTGGCAGAGGTGTTCTGGGAAGAGAAATACATGCAGGGAGCATTGGGTATGAACAAGGATGTTTCCCCGCCATGCTGATCATGTACATGAAAAACCGTTACCACTGGCGGGATCGTCACGAACAGACTGTGGTTGCGGAAAAGATACCGACGCTGGACGAATGGCTGGAAGAAAAGGACGCATAGCTTCCGGTAAAAAGCCAGCCCGGGAACGGCTGCTGACCGAGTTTACGTTCTACGCTCGCAAGTGCCTGAAGATCCGCACCAAAAGCGCCAAAGTGATTCCCTTTCAACTCAACAAAGCCCAGCTTTACCTGGACAGCCGAATTGAAGATCAGCGCCAGCGTACCGGCAAAGTAAGAATTGTGGTGCTCAAGGGCAGACAACAAGGCTGCTCCACCTATACTGAAGGTCGCTTTTACTGGCTGGTGAGCAATCGCAAGGGGTTGACGGGCCTATATCCTGACCCACGAAGCGGATGCCACCGCCAATCTGTTTGATATGGTGCAGCGGTATCACGAGAATCAGCCACCGTTTACCCAGAGGGAACTGAAGAATAAAAGCTCCAAGCTTGTTGGAGTTCTATCACGATTCCGGGTATCGGGTGGGTACCGCTGGCAATAAAGGAGCAGGTCGTTCATCCACGGCGCAGCTGTTTCCATGGATCGGAAGTGGCTTTCTGGCCGAATGCAGATGAACACCTGGCCGGTGTATTACAGGCAGTACCCAATGAAAAAAATACTGAAGTCATTCTGGAGAGCACTGCTAACGGCGTTGGTGGTGTGTTTTATGATTATGTTATGGACGCTGATGCTGGGCGCGGTGATTTTGAACTGGTGTTTATACCTTGGTTCTGGCAGGACGAGTACCGTGCTGAAGTCCCGCAAGGCTTCACGACAGATGCCGACGAACGATACCTGAAGCAGCAGTATGATCTGGAGTGATGAACAGCTCCAGTGGCGCCGCCAGAAAATCTATGAGCTGAAATCTGAAGATAAATTCAAACAGGAATACCCCTGCAATATTCAGGAGGCGTTTCTGTTCTCTGGCAGACCTGTCTTTGATCCCAAACATACCGAAGCCGCCAAACAGGAATGCTACTCGCCTAAGTGGCAATGTGAACTCACGACCAGTGGGTTGAACCGCAAGAAACAGGGAATGCTAAAAATCTGGTACCCGCCAGAGGGGAGCCAGCAATACGTGATTGGCTGCGATGTTGCCGAAGGATTAGCTCCCATCAATGACAAACACAAGCACGGTGACTATTCATCCATCGACGTATTAGACCGTTCCGGATACCAGGTTGCTCACTGGTCTGGCCATGTGGCACCGGATGATCTGGGGAAGATGCTGAACCATCTCGGACGTTACTACAACAATGCCCTGATCGGCGTGGAAAGAAACAACCACGGTCTGACCACCATCACCAAACTGAAAGACCTGAAGTATCCCAATCTCTATATGGAAACCACCGTGGATCAGCGCACCCAGAAGCGCACCAAGCGCATCGGCTGGCTCACTACTACGAAATCAAAACCCTTAATGATTGATCAGCTGGCGGCTTTGCTCAGGGATGGCGATGCGGGTATCTGCAACGTAGAGACGGTAAAGGAGTGCCAGACCTACGTTATTGAAGACAATGGCGCTACTAATGCCCAGGAAGGTTGTTTCGATGACCGGGTGATCAGCTACGCCATCGCCCAGCAAATGGTTCTGAAACTGCCAAGAGCGGAAGATCAATATCAACGAGCTGAAGTACTCGCTCACCAGCGAAGTCCCCGTACGACTTCATCGGCCACGCCGACGATAGTCTTGATGTCCTGATCAAGCCACCAGTATGGGAAGTCTGCGTACTGATGGAACGGACAATCATACTTTTCACCCAGCAAATCCGTGGGGAACTGGCCAGCCATTATGGCGGGACATCGTCTTGAGTGGCAGCGCCGGAAAGGCAAGAAGGTAAAGCAGGTAATGGACAAGCGTCTGACTCAAGTTCCCGGGAAATATTTCGGTTCATCGGATGGCGCTGGCACTCCGGATCAAGTGACGAATCAGGCAGAGCTTGATGAAGCACTGGGACAACGAAAGTCGTGAGCAGGCGTGGTTCAGATTGCTTTGACCTGAAAGACCTGATCAATAATTGAGATAACTGGTGACTCATAGCTCGGCTGGCAGCGGCCCTGCTCGATGGAATCTCGACGGCGTCGAATGTAGCAGACAATGGCGCTACCAATGCCCAGGAAGATGACCGGGTGATCAGCTACGCCATGCCCAGCAAATTGTTCTTAAGCTGAAGATCAATATCAATGAGCTGAAGTATCGCTCACCAGGGAAGTCTGCTTACTGATGGAACGGACAATCATTCTTTTAACCCAGCAAATCGTAGGCAACTGGCCAGCCATTATGGCGGGGCTTGAGTGGCAGCGCCGTAAAGGCAAGAAGGTCAGGTAATGGACAACGGAGTTCAGATTGCTACTCCTGTCAAGACTCAGATGGAGTGGACAACGAGCGTCGTGAGCAGGCGGTGATGCTTTTGCTTCGGAGCAGCCGCTGGCAGGGATACCGTGAAGCCCGGCGGGAAGTAGAAGACGAATGGCTGGAATACGTGCGGTGAAAGGGGAATACGGCCCCGAACAGGAAAAGGTGATGGAAGAACAGCAGGCGTTAAGCCGGGTGTTTATCAAGATCACCGCCACCAAGGTCAATGCCGCTTATTCTCGACTGGTGGATCTGCTGTTTCAGAATGTGGACAGTTTCTGGGATATCGTGCCCAGCCCAATGGCCGACATTCCGGCGTCGATTAAACGACAGATCCGTATGATGGCCATTCAGGAACTGCTCCCCTATCGACTTGATCCCCACACCCGTAACCAGCTTCATTCAGGAACGAAACGATGAGATGGAACGGGCATTAATGGCTGAAGCACTGGAACGCGCCAATGAAGCCGCTATGAAAATGAAGCGGTTGATCAAGGACTACCTGATCAATGCCAACGCGCTCACCGAAATCAAAAAGATGGTGAAGGAACAAGTCACCCTTGGCACTGGCTGTATCAAGGTGGCCACGTTGAATATCCGCAACCATGAGAAGTGGGAGAGCGAGGGTGATGAGTGGAAACTGATCGAGCGCCAGAGCATTGAGCCGGATATTGAATGGGCCAGTGTCTTTGATCTGTTTCCCGATCCCTATTCCCACGATCCCGGCAAGCCCAACGATCTGTTTCGTCGCCATGTGCTGACCAAACATGAGTTAAGGGAACTGGCAGGCAGTCACGGTTTCGAGACCGAGACCATTCACGCCATTCTTATGGAGTCTCCCCAGGGTAATCATGTCCCTGAAGATTACGAACGGGAGTTGCGTAATATCAACGACAATGATGAGCAGTATGTGACGCCCAACCGTTTCGATGTCCTTGAGTACTGGGGACCGGTGGATGGTCAGCAGCTGCAGGAGTATGGGGTTGATGATATTGATGAGCAGGCCGAGTACCAGGCCAATATCTGGATCTGCGATGGCCGGATGATTATGGCACGGCTCAACCCGTTAAAACCGGAAGCATTCCCTACAAATTTGTGCCCTACGAAAGTGTGCTGCACCGGTTCTGGGGTATCGGCATCCCCTACATGATGAACGACAGTCAGGATGTGATGAACTCCACCGGCAGAGCCCTGCTGGACAATGCCGCCCTCACCGCTGGCCCCATGTTTCAGATGGATGTGAGCAAATTTCCGGAAGGCATGAGCCTGGAAGATGCCAAGAAGATCTACCCCTACCGACTCTGGTTTTATGACGGTGAAGCCGGTGAAGGTCCGATGATTCAGGCCATTAATATCCAGAGCAACCAGAAAGACCTGTCCGGCATCTTTGAACTGTTCCGGCGCTTTGCGGATGAAGAAACGTCCCTTCCCAGTTACACCCACGGCGAACAGACCCAGAGCCTGAACAAGACCGCCAGCGGCATGAGCATGTTAATGACCGCTGCCAATGTGGCCCTGAAAAGTGTGGTGAAAAACATCGACGACTACGCCACGGTTCCCCTGATCGACAGCCTGTTTAATTTCGCCATGCGCTGGAGTGACAGCGAAGACGCCAAGCGAGGCGATCTGGATGTGGTGGCCATGGGCAGTGCGGCGTTAGTAGCCAAAGAGCTGCAATCGGAACGGATGATGAACGCCTTGAATGTCAGTATGAACCCGGTACTGGGGCCGATGACCGACCACCGCTATCTCTATAACGAATACCTGAAGTCTCTGGATATCGATCCGGATAAAGCCCTGCGTCCCGAGGAAGAAATGTATGCCCAATCCACTGCATCTGACCAGCCAGGAGGCGGAGGCGATCCTGCGGCTGGAAGGCAACCCGGATTACCAGACGCTGGTCGAGCACCTGCAACGTCGGCGGGGGGAACTGCTGGAGAAAATGTCCCACGCCCGGGATTCAACGGAATTGCGCATCCTGCAGGGTAAAATCTCAAGAACTCAGCGATCTGATGCAGCTGTCGCAGCGATCGCGAGCCTATTTACGACAATAACTTTCGTCGCTACCCGCCTACCGCTCCCCGCTTCCCGAAAAAGTATAACTACTGTCTTTTGCGGGTCGCGGGCAGCGGGCGGCGAACAATGCCTGAAGGAAACTGGACAAGCTCAGAGCCCCACAATCTTTCATAGGCGCAACCAAGTGGATAAGCCAACGAGCCCCACAGGGAGAGTGAAGAATGGCCATTGATGCCGAAAAACTGGATCAGGAAACCTGATGCCGAACTGGCAGCCTTGATGGGTCTGACTACGGACGCCCCTGCCGCTTTTGCAGAGCAAGAGGACGAGCAGGACAAGCAAGCCGATCAGAAGCCACCCGCTGATGAGCTACCCCCGCCACCCGAACCGGAGTCGGACGCTGATGACGAACCGTCAGAGCCGCCTGCTCCGAGCATCCAATGACGATAACGGTGAAGACTGGCAGGACAAGTACACCAAGGCGGAAGAGTCCCGCAAGAATGCCCATGCCCTGATGACTCAGGCCACCCAGAAAGCCGCGGACCTGGAGCGAAGCAATACCGAGCTTCAGCAGCAGATGGCGCTGCTGAAGGCCAAGGTGGATCTGCTCAGTCAGCAGAGTCTGGGTCAACCGAACCAATCCAATAGCGAACTAGAGCCGTCCGACCAGTTCCAGGAACTCCGTAAGGACTACCAGGAGCTGGACCCGGTGTTCAACAAGCTGGATGAGTCGGAACAGCTCAACCGCAAACTGGAACAGCGGCTGGCAGCCATTGAGAAGGCTCGGCAGGAGCAGGAGGCGGAACGGGCACAACAGGCATTCTGGAACAAGTTGCGCAGTCTGCACCCGGATGTAGAGCAGATCTCTGCCAGTGAGGATTTTAAAGGCTGGTTTGCACGACAAACGGCTGATGTTCAGGAGTTGAGCCGTGTCAGCCCATTGGGCGCAGCGCAGGTCATGAGTCTCTATAAAGAGGCCGCAGGTTTAAACAAGCCTGCACCGAAACCGGCACCTGATCCAGAGCAAAAAATACAGCAGGCAAAACAGATGAGCGAACCGCCCGTGCGGTCCCGCTCGAAACCGACCACCAGGGTCGCCAACCGGCAATGACACTGGACCAGATTGCGGCCATGCCGCAGAAAGAGTTTAACGACAATGAAGACAAACTCGACGAGATTCTGGCTCAGTGGATCAAGCAGGGAGGCAGGCTCTAACCGTTTCTCGAAAGAGATTCAAAGGACTTGAATCATGGCAACGAGCACGTTTCCAAACGTTGAAACAATATAATTTACTCAACACAGGATTATTGATACGTTAAAAACAACGAGAGGTCATTATGGAACAACAAATACAATGTTATTCATACAACAGAATATCAACGATTGGGGTGCAAAAAAGAGGTGATGGCATACCAAGACAGTTGCGTCTAAGCCATGAATTTGCTGAACAAAAAGGCTGGGTAATGAATACCGATTTCAGCCTGATAGATATTGGAAAATCTGCATATCATGGCAGGAACCTGGATGATAACGCTGCCCTTGGTCAATTTATACATGCCCTGGAAAATGAACTCATACAGAAGCCGGCAGTTCTGTTGATTGAAAGTCTTGATCGATTGAGTCGGGAGCGAATACCAAAAGCATTGCAGCTATTTCTGACCATCATTAACTACGGCGTTTCTATTTGTACTCACTTTGATGGTCAAATTTTTAGCGAGGAACGAGTGCAAACCGATCCCTCCCCGTTAATGTTGGCAATATGCATTATGGCCAGGGCTCACGAGGAAAGCGCAACCAAGTCAAGGCGAAAAAAAGAAAGCTGGAAGAAGGCCAGAGAAAAAATTAAAAATGGCATCATTGCTCATAAAGAGGTTTATCCAAAATGGATCGATATCTCCAGTGGAAAACCGGTGCTTGATAAACAAGCGGCTGCTGTCATTAAAGATATTTATGACTGCTGTATCAACCGAGATATGGGCTACACACAGATTGCAAAGTATGTGATGGATAATAATCTGGCTGAAATCATAAAAAAGCCCGGCAGATATAAAGATAAAACAACGACAGTTTCAAGCACATTTATTAATCGCCTTTTCCATGGCAAGCAGGTGCTTGGCATCTATGAACCGAGGCAGCGGGTTATGGTTGATGGAAGAGAACGGAAAGTTAAGATAGGAGAGGAAATTAACGCATACCCAGCGGCTATTTCAGAAAAGCTTTATTATCAGGCGAAGGCAGCAATCGAGCATAGGAAGGAACGGAACCGTGGCAGACCTTCAACGTCTAATCCGAATTTTTTCCGGGGGCTTATGCGCTGTGGGAGCTGTAGTGGTCCATTCAGAATGTCGAACTCTAATCAGACTGGCAGGTATGAATGTCAAAACCGGTATATCCACTACAACGAATGTGCAGAGCCAAGCTATTACAGTGATCCGATACAAAGATGCCTGGTGTATGCGATCAGCCATATTGATAAGGATGATATTTTAGAAAAAACGTCGAACCAGAGAAAAAATAAAATCATCAAAAATATTCAGCGGGTAAAAGCTGAAATAAAGGATAAACAACAAAGGATTGATAATCTGGCGGGATTGATAGAGGCCGGGTCTACAACAGGTGTTGCTCGCATGGTAGAGCTTGAGAATGAGATCAGCGAACTTACCAACTATATTCATGCCCAGGAGCATGACTTAAAGTTCATACTTTCACCGTCAATGGGGGCAGGTATTGAACAGATTAATAACTTTCACAGCAAATTCTCTATAGGGAAAGCGACAAAGGATGATTTGATTCCATTCAACAACTCGGTAAGCAAGGTCGTTGATAAAATAATTGTTAATGAAGCCAGTAACAAAAAGGATAAATGCATTCTGAAAATTCATCTATATACCGGTGCAACCTTCAAAGCAACCATGCATACTGATTTGAGTTGCACTGTCTACCGGGGAGGTAAAAAAATCGGATTCCTGGAGTCGGAGGACGCAGAGTAAATATTTACTCTGCACCTTTTTTCTCCATCCAATCCTGCATGAGCTTTTGTAGTATTTTTGATCCTGAAGTTTTCTTCTTTTTGGCAAGTGCTAAAAAACGATCAAGCAAAGGCTCACTGATATCTACAGAGTAAACAATTTTGTGGGTGTTCTGGTTTGAATTTTTTATCGGCTTTGTATTCATATCCCTATCTCCTAAAAATCAATGTCCGTATCAAATACATCAAAGTGGTCAGCATTGAATCCCGGTGGTTTGGGCCTGCCTGCCGGGTTGTCGTTCCATTCGCCTGGAGTGCCTTTTTTTACTGCGAAGTCGTAAGCTCTGATCCGTTGCCAGCGTCCTTCCTGGATTACCTCTATACGACAGGGTTCTTTCATATCCCGAACTTCATTAATCCGCTGCAAGGCATTGTCGGTGAACTCCGGGCAGGCCTCATGATCAAAACGTTTAACCCACCAGATCACTGCTTTTTGCCGTGCGTAACCGCCATGTTCAAAGCAGACCCATTCACGAATCACTTCCAAACCGCAGCGATAAGAGACCTGCATTGACGGTGGCTTGCCCGCTTTTTCATGCAGGTTGTAAATGATTTCATCTACATTCAGCCATTCTGGTTCGATCTGATTGGCCAATAGGGCAGCGCCGGATGCTTCTGCTTCATGTTTCTCTCGCTCCGGGAATTCATAGGTGCAGACCGGACAAACCCGCAGACCAGCAAGGATCAGTTCGAAACATTCCGGGCATTCCTTAACCGGCGGTTCCCCGGCGCCCTTGCCAGCTTTTATATGGTCAACGGTTATTCGGTCGATGGGGCCGTGGCGTTCTACATTGCCACCGTAGTCCAATACCAAACAGTCTGTTTTGCTGGTTTCAGGGCTAATCCGCAAGCCCCGCCCAAGTATCTGGACGTAGAGCCCGGGGGATTTAGTGGCCCGAAGCAGAGCGATCATATCGGTCAGGGGCGCATCAAAGCCGGTGGTCAGGACGCCCTGGCTGGTGAGTGCTTTTATCTTTCCTGCTTTATAGTCCGCCAGTATCCGAGCCCGGTCATCTTTTGCGGTTTCGCCAGTGATGCATTGAGCCTGGATGCCTTCATCTATCAGTAATTCCTTTACCTGTTCAGCGTGTGCCACACTGACGCAGAAGATCAGCCATGCCTTCCGTTCCTGGCCGTACTGGATAATTTCTGCCACGGCTTTTTCAGTTACATCGTTCTTGTTAACTGCGTCCTCCATATCGCTCGTCAGGTAGTCACCCTGCCGGGTTCTTACTCCGGCAAGATCAATTTTGTCTTTTCCTGTCTTCGAGCGCAGGGGGGATAGAAACCCATCATCAATTAATCTCTGAATGTCTGTCTCATAGACAATTTCATCAAACAGCGGATTCTTGCCTTCCGTGAGCAAGCCCTGTTTCATCCGGTAGGGCGTAGCAGTGAAGCCGACTATTTTCAGTGCAGGGTTGATGCCCCGAAGGCCTGCAATCAGGCGAGAGTACATCGTCTCTGAGCTTTCACTATTAAGCAGATGGCACTCATCAATAATGAGTAAATCAAAATGACCTAACTCCACTGCTCGTTTATGAGCACTCTGGATACTGGCAAAGAGTATTTGAGCGTCGGTATTTCGGGAACCCATGGAAGCCGAGTAAATCCCCGTTGGTGCCTCTGGCCATTGGGCGACAATCTTTTCATGGTTCTGTTCAATGATCTCCTTTACATGGGAGAGAATCAGAAACCGTTGCTCTGACCAGTGTCGTAAAACACCATGGATAAAGTCAGCGATAATGACCGACTTGCCACCACCAGTGCTGACACAAACCAGCGGGTTACCTTCGGAGTCACTGAAATACTGATAGATGGCATCAATGGCCTCCTGCTGGTACCAGCGGAGTTCAAAAGCCATGATCGAAGCCCTTCATCTGGTTGATGATATTATTGGCCACTCGCTCAGTCGCTTTACGGTCAGCGGATGTTGGTTTTCTGTCGTCAGCTTCCCTTGCCCTGAGCATTTTGTCCGCAATGGTGTAAGCAAAATTCACCGCTGGCTCGATGGCAGTGCCTCGATTGCAGGTGAATTCACCCACCAGGGCAGCAATGGCAAACAAGTCCCTGAGTTGGATGGTTTGGCTCTGAAACTGCTCTAACTGCTTTTCCAGATCGTTGATGGTTTCATTACAGGCTGCTTGAGCGTATCCGTCAAAAGATGCGGTATCTTCCACCAGATAGTGGGTAACCCGAGGGTAGAAATTTCCTTGCTGATAATCCGTGATACAGAGTCCACTTTCTGAATTGAGTCCGATCAGGTCGATCTGATCCCCGACTGGCGGGTTGCTGGCAGGTATGAAGCGATAGCGAGTGTTCAAGTCCATTTGAATGCTCCTTTTTACTGGAAGAACTTCAGAATTTCGTAGCCAAATACGGGTTGAGCATTGGAGTTGATGATCCTTTTCCGATTGGCGCTTGTCGTATAAAAAGTGACGTCTGTCGGGTCATACATCAACCCAAAGTCCCAGCCTTTGTCTGTCAGCAGGAACCTGACGGACTTGGGATCGTGTGGCTGGGGTGAACGATATATCCGTTCAACAATTCGATGATTGATTAAGACTTTTCTAACGCTTTTTTCCTGAATGCCGGTCAGCTCGGACAGCTCACGGATAGAAAGGTAATCATCCAGTTCATAACGGCTTTTCTGTCGTAGATGCTTTCGGGTCAGCACTTTATTTTCTGGCGCTCTTTCTTCCAGGGCAGATTGCTGGATAGCTGATTCCACTGGCGGTTGATGCTGGTCAGCCGCGAGGTCAAACAAATCTGCAAGATTGTAGCCGGTCAGTTTTGCGGTGGCGGCCGCAGCCATTGGATTGATTTCTCCCCTGGGAGCAATGGTTTCCACCAGTGACAGCATGGCATTGTAGACCGGTGCCAGTTGCGAAATGGCATCCAGGTGATATGTATGACCTGCTGTTAACTGTGACGGTTTGCTTGCTTCTTTCTCGTATTTTTCCCAGCGACGCAAAACATTTGACCGAAGTTGCATATCATAGCCAGTGATAAGAACCATGGTTTCGTGAAAAGGCAGCTCATACTCCGTCTGTTGGCGATTCATGGAGTCCAGATAGATATGAGCAAATCTGCTCACATCTATTTCGAGCTTTTCCTGCATGTTTTTTATGTCCCGCTTAACATCAACATGACGCTTTCCAGTCGCTTCAGCGATTAAGCGACTGGACATGGTTTGCCTGGTTGCGTTTTCAAACTGAAGGCAGGTTTGTTGATCGGTAGCGAATGGGATCATCGGGTTCATGGTTTCCTTCCTTGTTATTGGTTGTTTTGGATCGTTCCATCAAACTGCGCTTTCAGCCCGGTCAGCTTTTCGTCTGTCAGCAGGCTCTTGTCTTCTACTGCAAGAATTTCCCGAGATGAAAACTGCCCTTTATCTGTGCCGGTTACGAACTCCTCGCCGGTTGGTTTCAGGCGATAGCGTATCCAGAACTCACCGCTATCAATGGGTTCAGCGAATTGTTCAAGCAGGTACGGGTTATAGAGGTGGAGTTCACAGCCTGACTTCTGAACAGATTCCGGAATATCCATATCATGACGGGCGCAGTGCCACTGCCCATCTTCTACCGGGGTGCTGTGCAGGCAGGTACGGCAATTAACGGCAGGAGTTTCCTGGCCGTGGCAGATTGAGTGATGGTCGCAGAATTTGCAGAGGTACCAGCTGGGGTCTTCGCTGATTTTGCTCAGAGGGCGGTCACTGGCAATAATGCAATCCGCTTTCTCAACGACAGCCTTGCCAATCACTGAATCAAGCCGAACCCGCTCGCCGTAAAGCTCATCCGTATTTTTATTCACAGCAATATAGAAGGCGCGGGTCAGCTGAGGGCTGGCCAGATACATATACACCTGCATCTGGATAAAATGTTCTGGCTTGGCTTCCTGAACGCCTTTTTTAACCAGATTATTGAAGGACTTTTCATTGTGGGTTTTCATCTCAATCAGGTGCCAGGTCTTGGGCGCTTCAATAAAACCCTGACCCACGCCATCAAATGAACCACCAAAATGGCCATGGCAGGCTGATACCCTGAACTGCTCACCAGTGGCCGGATCGGCCTCAAACACTTTGATGCCAATACTGCGCAGATCAGCAACAAACCGGTCTTCTGCCAGATGGCCAGTCTGGAACAACCGCAATAACTGACCATTGTGTTTTACCTCTGAACACCAGCGAAAGGTGTACCACAGCGCCCGGTCACAGTGGCGACCGATAATGGAGCCGCCAAGATGCGCCCGAAAATCAGTGCTCTGATGATCCTCATAATGTTGAACGATGGCATTTATCGTCGTCTGTTCTGGTTCTGGAATTTCCATATTCCTGTTCCTGGTTTAGTGTCTGTTCAATCTTCTGGCAATGCGCTGAGCTTTCCTTTTAGCCTTGCGTTTTGCCCGGTCGGGTCTTTTTTTGGTGAAAAAGGCTCGACTCCGGCGCCGTTCATCCGGTTGAAGTAAATGCATAAGGTTCTCTCTGAATGAATAAGGGGCAGAGCCCCTTGGTTTAGCGTCGGCCCCAGGGTGGCGCTGTGTGTTGCGCGGCTGGGTGGGGTGGTTGTTCCGCTGATGGTTCTGCTGGTTGCTGCTGTGCAGGTTGGTTGGATGCCGGTACTTGATAGCCCGTCTGCTGACAGGCGACCCATTTTTTTACTTCATTTTTAGGGCCATAACCGGGATCTTGTTTCAGCACAACAGTGATTCGTATCACCTGTTGTATCAGTTGCTCAGTGTCGTTAATCCGGGGCTGTCCGATGGCGTGGGCGATTCGACTGATCTCCTTTCTGCCAATCTCTTCAGCTTTCGGGCTGCTGTTGACAATATTGTGCTGAGACCAGAGTTTGCGACCTTCAAACTGGCCTTCCATGACCGTGTAGGTGAGCTTCACCATCTGGCCACCAGACTTGGTATTGTCCAGGGATGACTCGGTAATCATGGTCAGGTACTCGCCAGCCGGTAGCGGTTCAAACTCGTCAGCTGGGTCATAGTCACCTGCGTTAAAACCTAACTGTGCCATATCAATCTCCTTATTAGTGGCTTGAGGTTATTGCGTCGCTGAAGGTCTGCCAGCACAGCGGAAGCTCGGGGGGCAGACCATAGCGATTCTTGGCGATAAAGCCGGGCTTGGCTTCGGTGTAGAGGTAGCGTTGGCCAGTACTGATGCCACGGGTTTTGGTTTTATTGAAACCGGCTTCTTCTTTTTCAATAACGGTTTTGTAATCAGCGAACAGAATGCAATCAACAGACTCCTGCACCAAATCGGAAGCCCGTTTATGGAGCTTGATCTGATAGCGGTCATAACTGTCGGTGGTCGGACTCTCAAACCGTTTTATTTCAGAGTGGGCAATCAGAATAAAAGCCATACCCTTGTCATTTCTCAGGGCATCGAGGCCGTCCAATAGCTGTCGCCATAAATCCAGTGCCTGAATAAAGCCCTTACCAAAACCGAAGTCTTCTATTGTCTGATACCGCTCACCTTTCGGTCCGATATAGGTATCGCACAGATGCTGCCATATCAGAGGTTCCAGATGATCCAGGCTATCGATCACAACTGTCTGATAGTTGTGCTCTGACGTATAGAGAACGGTGATGGCATCCAGAACATCCTGAAAACTCTGCATCATGGGGAAAGTATCTACTTCCAGTTTGCCCAGGCCATCTTCAGTACAGATAAAGAGGGGGGTGGGTGCGCCAGCTGCCAGAGTGGTTTTACCAAGCCCCGGTCCGCCATGTAAAACAATGCGTGGTGCTTTGATGCCAGTAGAGCGGCTGATGGATTCCAGTGAAATAGCCATTACTGAACCTCCAGTCGTTCAAACTTGACGCTGACTTTCTTCGGTTTGGTGGTAATGGCCTGTGCTACCAGCTGGTAGTGTGCGGGATTCAGTTGTTGCAGGCTTTTCAGTTGTCGGGCATTGACTTCCAATTTGCTGCGAATCACTGATTGTGCGATACCAGCTGGCAGCTGCTGTTGAATGGTTGCCCATTTTTCTGAATCCACCACTCGGCTCATGCCGGCGACAGTAGTTATTTTGTAGTAATCACCTTTTACCGAAAAACTGCCTTCTTCTTTAGTACCGACCAGATCACACAGCTTCTGCTCAACGGCCATGCGCTGCTCTTTGGCCTGGCTTTCTATCTGTTTGGCGACTTCCAGATCATGAGCCAGCTGATCCAGCTGGGTAGTGGAGGGATTTTCTTCCATAGGATAGCTTCCTTTGCGTTATTGACTTTCTTCAGGCCAAACGAACCCGGCAGGCATAAACAACCTGTTTTTCAGTTTTTATGGTGAGTTCGTTGTCTATTGAACCGATGGCGCGTACATCCATTTAGCCATCTGCTATAAAATATGTTCCCTTAGCGGCTATCTTGTCAATACCAAAAAGGTACATAAGTTAAAATTAATAGAAAAGGAAAATAATATCAGTAAGTTGTGGAAGGTATTTTTTGGTACAAAGCCCCCTCTTGAGTAAGAGGGGGCAGGAAGATAAGTAGAGAAATGTATCAGCTGAGTTTTGTATTGATGCTGACGACGACACCGCAGATGTGACCGTCTTCCGGGAATGGCATGGTCGTATATTGTGGGTTCAGGGGTTTGAGGAACAGCTGTCCATTATCTCGAACCAATTGCTTTAAAGTGACATCATCGGTTCCCGGGAGGCGAACCACTACATACTGTCCGGGTTGTGCTTCAAGAGCAGTATCAATCACTACTCGACTGCCCGGAAGAAAGCTCATTTGGCCCGGATAGGGGCTAACCATCGAGTCACCCTGAACAATCAGGGCATAAGCACCGTTGCTAATCCTGCCGTGATAGGCCGTATATTCGGTAGTGTCGTCAACCGGTGCGTACAGTCCGCCATTGTCGTTAAAGTCACCCGCTTGTACCCAGGAAATAACCGGAATACTCCGGGTACCTTCAATATCGTAGCCAGAAACTAACAGGTTGCCATCGGTTTTCAGTTGCCGTGAATCATGGGCGGTATCGTGGAAGATATCCAGCCAGCCGTGTGGCTTGTTGAAAGCATGCTCAATCTCCCGGGCGATTTTAGAGCCAATGCTCCGGGTTGGATTCTTGCCCATAAACCGGCTGACCTGAGTCGGCGGTCGCCCAATGACTTCAGCAAAGCTCGACAGTGTTTTATTCTTCTCCGCCAGCAACCGGGCGTTGTGGCGTCTTATTTCATATATGTCCATAACTGTATTAAACCGCATGCAGCCAAAAAGATACACTTCCAAAATAATACAGTATTGCTTGTTATAAAAGTAGCGTAGTGGTACATATTGAGGTCACTGGCTATCTGAATCGCAGGAGGCCCCATGAAACGACGATAACCCAGTATCCCGCCGTAACTCTTTACCCGCTTTTTTTAAAAAATCCCGTTGTTAATGGGCAGGGGCGCTTTTGTCTCTGAAAAATGTGCATCGCCACAAGGAAAAAACACTATGGATGTGACTCTTCCCAACACCACCACTGAAGCCTGGAAACTGAACGAGGCTGGTCTTTCTATTGTTCCGCTCGGTTCCCCTTTTGAAGAACCACCCACCTGGTTTGTTGAGGGGCGTTGTTCAGGGGATGTAGAGAAAGCAAAAGCCGAATGGCCAAAAGCACCGCGGTTTCGCTGGAAGCAATATCAGGAAGAAGTGCCGGATGACCGTTCAATCGAGAACTGGACAAACCTCTACCCACATACCAATTGGGCCATCATCACTGGTTATGGTGTGGTGGTGGTTGATGCGGACAGTACAGAAGCGGTGCAGTTTATCGAAGGAGGTGCCATTACCCGCACGCCATTAAGAGCCACCACCAGTAAAGGCAAGCACTACTACTTTCAGATTAACCCGGACTATCCCATCCACAACTCGGCTCGAAAGAATAAAATTGATCTGCGAGGTATTGGCGGATATGTCGTGGCGCCTGGCAGTACCCATGCGGACGGTACTCTCTATCAGTGGGAAACCGATGGCTATATGGAAATCAGTGATCTTCACGATCTGCCCATGCTGACTCCTGATGATATTGCCACCATCAATGGTTTCAATGGTGTCGCCGCTGAAGAAGTAGCAGAGGGTAATCTCGGCTTTTCTACTGACCAGTACCCGCTTGCACACGACGGAAGCAATTTAGCGGAGGGGCAGGGCCGGAACAATGCTGCGGCGAGTATGGCTGGCCAGTTAATCCAGCAGGGTAATTCCCTGGTGGAGATAAAGGGGATTCTGGATCAGTGGAATGCTTCAAATAAACCACCGCTGTCATCTGGTGAGTTAAACAGCACCATTGCCAGCATTGCCCGGACGCATACCAACAATAATCCGGGGGCATCCATTGCTATCGAGCCACCACCGAAGCCAGAGTTCGCCTTCAGCCATATTGAAGAACTGGTTAAGGGTGTGAAACCCATCAGTTGGCTCATTAAAGGCTTTCTGGAAATGGATAGCCTCTCTCTGATGTTTGGTGAGCCTGCCTGCGGTAAATCGTTTTCAGCCATTGATCTTGCCTGCTGTGTGGCCACCGGCAAGGATTGGCATGGCAAGCCGGTCAAACAGCCGGGACCTGTCTTTTATATTGCCGGGGAAGGCTTCAATGGTCTCTCTCGCCGCTTTATGGCATGGCAGGGATTTTATGGTTACAACCTGAGAAACGCGCCACTTTATGTTAGCCAATGTTCCGCAGCCTTGACCAATCTGGCCAGTGCTCGCGCGGTGAGTGAAAGCATTGAACAAATTGTTGCTGATACTGGCGGCGTTACCCCATCCATGATTGTGATTGACACACTTGCCAGAAATTTTGGTCCGGGCGATGAAAACGCTACCCAGGAGATGAATGTCTTTATCAACCATATTGATCAGCTGCTCCGTTCTAAATATCAGTGCAACGTACTGATCGTCCACCACACCGGCGTTGGCAGTAAGGATCGGGCCCGTGGCAATAGTGCACTCAAAGGGGCACTGGATGCCGAGTATGCGGTCGTTAAATCAGACGATGAAGTAAAGATCACAACCAAGAAGATGAAAGATGCTGACGAGCCGGAAGATATGAACTTTCAGTTTGGGTCAGTCAGGCTCCCTTTTAATGATGAGGAAGGCGAGCCGCAGTATAGCTGCGTGCTTCAGTACCTGGACAAGGCGTGTGCACTCAAGGTCAAGCAGGAAGAAAACCGGGAAAGGCTGCGTGAAGAAGGGCGGAAGCAGGCAGAGGTTCGTATTGGCGATAAGCAAAAGCGCGTTATCCAAACCCTGGAAAGAATTACCAGTGAAGCGCGAGCAACACTGGCCAGAGCGGGCAGAAGTTCCGACCTTGCCAGGATTGAAGTACAGGATTTACGCAATGCCTGTTTCAGGGAAGGTTTCATTACTAACAAGAACTGGAGTCGTACATTTGATGCTTTGATTGAACGAGAGTTTTTTACCATTGATTCGCCGTTTATCTCAATATCCGAGAAGGGGCGGTCGGTCATTTCGGATAAAAAATAGCGAAATAGCATGAGGTGTTTTTCTGTTCAAAAAACAGTCAATACCTCGTTACCTCATCGGTTATTAGGAAGGCTACTTTATGAGACTTCTCCTTATTCCTCAAAACCTCTTGTTTTTCAGGAGATTAACCGTGTTTGGATGCCTTTAGCCGCCACCTCACCTTCCCCACACTGTTTATTTATAAACAGTGGGTGGTAATGAGGCAAGGGAAGCATAGGGGCAGACAAGCTAATACGGAAAGGTTCTCCAAAGCGGAAAAGATTAACAACAGGGAAGAAGAAAAGTTATGAAAATAATAATTGGAATAGACCCGGGACTGACGGGAGGAATAGCAGTAATAGACAGTAGTCGTAAAACAATAATCAAGCTGGTGGATATGCCGGTATCACCGGACGGGAAAAAGAAGAAGGTCAATGGTTATGGCCTTCTGCAAATCTTTGGAAACTATACCCGTGATGATATTGAGATGGTCTACCTGGAAAGAGTCAGTGCAAGACCGGGGCAAGGCGTGGTTTCCATGTTCAGCTTTGGTCGTTCGTATGGTGCTGTGGAAGCCGCTGTCAGTCTGTTGGGGTTTCCCCTGACATACGTTACCCCGCAGTCATGGAAGCGAAGAGCTGGGCTGATGGGGGCTGAGAAGGATGCCAGTCGTGGAAAAGTGTTAGACCTCTATCCAGAGGCTGACGTTCATCGAAAAAAAGACAATGGTCGTGCTGATGCGGTGCTCATTGCCAGATATGGAGAATCGGTATGAAATTTTATTCAGCACGACAGGCTATTCATGATGCGTATGCTATTCACCTGACCAGTAAGGGTTTTGAAGTTAACCTGCATTGGCATTTCAAATGCAGGTAGTCAATCGAGCAAGCTGGATAACGATCTGCAGATCTGCAATGCCGTGGAAGCTGGCAAAGTGATTGCCGCCGTGGAAAGGCTTGAGGAGCCTTTTCGTTCCTGGGCAAAGTGGGCGTATGGGCCCAGGACTGAACACTTGCTGCCAGAGCAAGGAAGGTTCTTTGATTGGCTTGAGAGGGATGTTATTGATAGGTTGGTCAATAGTGAACGGGATTATCGGAAGTCTACAAAACAGAGAATCAGGGATGTAGTCGCTTATACGGTGCTTGATTATCGACACTTTGTAGCTACTGACCGGCATCTTTACCCTTCCAGCTTGATAATCAAGAAGTGTCGGATACAGAAGCAAAACTGGAAGCGGGATTATCAGGATTGGCATACAAAATATTGGATTATGTGTGATTTAACCTTTGACGTTAATTCCTTGAAATCATTATTAAAAGACAACTCCAGGACGAATAAGTCAGTAATCTGAGTAAATGATTACCTGATAAACATGGAACTAAAGAACCACTTTTTGGTCAAAGATACTTTAATTCTAACTTTCCAGATAGGTGTCTTATGAAGTCCGTTATTAGGAAGATTTTAAGTTCCATATGTAAAATCTCAACACCAAGAGGAAGCGGGACAGGCTTTCTAATAAAATCTATGTCTTCAGCAAAGCAGTCAGAATCTTGTTACCAACTGCCATGTAATTGATGGCGAAGATTCTGCTAGTATAACTTTCTACGACTTGCATGGTGATTATCAAATACAGGATTTAGATCCATTAAAGGTTTTGATCTGCAAGAGACCATTCCCGTGACGTTAGCAATAATAGACGTGGATGAGTTTTTTTAGATGGTTTAATTATCATTTTCTGGCCGCAAGCAGTTGAATATTTAAATCCTAGACGTTTTGAGATCGGAGATAGCTTTATTCGGGTGGTTTTCCTATCGATTGTAAAGGGCCTAGAATTATTAGCGGTCAAAGGAATTTTATCCGGAATAGAAAATAATTCCATAAACTCAGTAAATCACGATATTCATGTTTTAGATGCGACTATTCATTATGGTCAAAGTGGTAGCCCTGTATTTGACTCAAAGGGGTATTTGAAATCAATTGTTTATGCAAAAAGCCCTCATCAAGGTATTGGTTTTTCTTTTCCTCTAGACTGCTTTTCAAACATGATTGATTTTGCCAACTCCCTATCAAAAAAACTATATGCATGGGACTACACATCTAAAGTTATTGATGTTGATGTAGAATTACTGGCTCAATTTCAAAACTGGTGTGTAAAAAACGAACTCACTCCTGTTCCGAGACTTTCATGTAATAGCGACAGAGATGTTTTTGTATCTCCTACTCGAAGAATGATTCCAGCAGTTTACGGCGAGTTGATAAATTCAATATTAGATATTTATTTAGCAGTAAGGCCATCTGGAGGGCGATTTTATATCACAGGAAATTCCGTGTTTTCATTTTGCCCTGCTCGTAATGATCGATACAAACTACTTGCAACGATAGAAAATTACTGATTTTTTATTTTTCTAAAAACATTGATGTTGCTAATGATTACTGAATCAGGCATAGTTTCTCAAGATACAGAACCTCAGCCAGAAGTGGCCTGAGGTTTTTTTTCGCCCAAAATTTTTCACAGTGCAGGACGCACCATGACTGACCTCTCCGACCGTCTGGATCGCATTGATGTGAAACTGGACAAACTGAGCGAGGCAGTATCCCAACTCGCCAGAATTGAAGAACGTATTTCCCATCAGACCGAAAGTATGGGGCAGATTGATTCCCGGCTGAACGATATGGAAGCCCGGATCAGGACGCTGGAACTCCAGGGCAGTTCTCGTGGTGTTCTGCTGGCAGGTATTGAACGGTTTGGCTGGATTGTTATCTCTGCACTCATTGGTGTGGCTGCATTCTTTTACAAAAAATAGTCTTCAGGAAATGAAGCGATGATTCCAAGGACGGAAACTAATTTCATTGTCATTCATTGCTCGGCTACCCGGGCGGATCAGGGTGTGACCACAGAAGATATCAGACGCTGGCATGTGGAAGACAATGGCTGGTCAGATATCGGGTATCACTGGATCATAGAGCGGGATGGTGCAATTAAGAATGGTCGGCACAGTCAGGCTCAGGGTGCTCATGTAAGAGGCCATAACCATGAAAGCGTTGGCATCTGCATGGTCGGCGGCATTGATCAGAATGGTGAGCCAGAAGATAACTACACCTCAGAGCAATGGCTGATTCTTGAAATGCTTGTGGAGTGTCTTCAGCTGCGCTATTCAGAAGCTCAGGTGGTTGGCCACTACTTTTTCACACCCTACAAAACCTGTCCGAACTTTGTCGTTGAACACTGGCTGGAGTCTATTCAATGAGTTGGGTAGCTGCGATACCACTGCTCGGTAAAGTCATTGAGCGCATCATCCCTGATCCTGATAAAGCTGCCCAGGCTAAAAACCAACTGGTGGATATGGCGGTCAAAGGTGAGCTGGATGAACTGGCTCAACGTGCCGGAGTTATCAAGGCAGAAGCTCAGGGTGAAAGCTGGTTGCAGCGGTCATGGCGTCCTATTGTGATGTTGGTATTCACTGCCCTGATAGTTGCTCGTTGGCTTGGCTGGTCAGCTCCGGATTTATCAGAAGCGGTTGAGCTCAAACTGTTCTCCATCGTTCAGATTGGTCTTGGTGGTTACATTGCCAGTCGTGGGATTGAGAAGGTTGCAGACAAGATAAGGCGCTAAGGATGGCAGCTAAAAAATACAAGATGCTGGAAAAGAAGGTTTCTGACCTGATCCCTTATGTGAACAACTCCCGGGTTCATGATGAAGAACAGATCATCCAGATTTGCTCATCCATCAAGGAGTTCGGCTTTACCAATCCAGTGCTGATTGATGAGGATAATGGGATTATTGCTGGTCATGGTCGTTTGATGGCAGCGAAGAAACTGAATCTCAAAACCGTTCCCTGCATTGTTCTTGCTGGCCTCTCGGAAGCACAGAAAAAGGCTTACGTCATAGCAGACAATTCCATAGCACTGAATAGCTCATGGAATATGGAGGTGCTATCCAGAGAAGTGGAAGCACTCCAGGCAGAAGACTTTGACCTGAACCTGCTTGGGTTCAAAGATGATTTTATGGTCAGTCTGTTTGATGACCCGGAACCAGAGCCGGAACAGAAACCCAATGGTGAGGAATATTCGGAAATCTTCAATATCCTGGTGGAGTGTGAAAGCGAAGCCCATCAGCAGGAAATCTACGACGAACTGACAAAGAAGGGATTGAAATGCCGAGTTCAAAGTTTGTAGTGGAATCCAAAATCAAGCCTTCATTCCGCACCGAAAAGGTCAAGGGGATGTTTGATATTGATATGCAGTCCGTCAAAAAGGAGTTCGATGTTGATATTCCCATTGAGGACAAGCCCTGGAATATTGGCCTGATTGTTGGCGCCAGTGGTTCAGGTAAGACGACCATTGCCAAAGAAGTATTCAAAGACTTTGAAC
>CBDHDM010000068.1:0-21666 GCA_965261315.1 Endozoicomonas sp.
TGGTTCATCCGAGCTGTCTTCGCTAGTTACAATTTTGATGGTATCGGTGGTCTTTTCAGGTGCTATTTTGCGGTTTCCGAATTGAGTTTTGAGATCGATATCCAGCGTCGCGGTGAGATCGAAAGTTCGATAAGAATAATGGACTGTATCGGCGCTGATTTGATTCAAACGGACGATAAATATGAGATTGTCTCCCTCCGTATTCGTGGCATCAGAGATACTTATGAAGGTATTTGTGGCGTCGGCGATGTCGTCGTTATTGATGATTCCAAGTCCGACCGTATCGCCTTTACTAGCATTTTTAATCTTCGTAATTTTAAATTCAAGACTATCATTAGGTTCAACAACAGCATCCCCCCTAATATCGACCTTGATAATCTTACTGATGGCACCGGCGAAAATGGCGTCTGCCGTGGCGTCTACTTTTATATAATCCACTCCTGGCGATGCCGCTCCAACGTTGACGGTTCTATATTCAAAAGACACGTTTTCCGTGCTGATCCTGTCCAAAGTAATTCTGAATTTCATGTCTTTTATGCCCGCATCTCCTTCGTCGATCTTAACATCCGACACGCTTAGAACCGGCAAGTTATCGTCGTTTGTGATCGTTCCGATAGCCAGAGAATCGGTCGCCGTGGCGTTGGTCAGCTCCTCCAAATGAAGTTTTAAGAACTCTGTTTTCTCGTAGACCATATCACCTGTGATACCGATTTTAACCTGTTCTAAAGTGTCATTGACGGGAAAAATCAAGACGGCATTAGCGCTGATATAGTCCGAGTCACTGACCTTCGCTGTGCTGTCACTGGTGCTGTAAGTAACACGCACGGGATGAGCACTGGGGCGGTCGAGGCTAAATTCAAAAGATAAAAATGTCTGGCCGGTGTTGCCTTCACTAACGCTAGCATTACTGATGGTTAGGTTTGGCATTGAATCGTCGTCCACGATAATACCGATCCCTTCTTCATCTATGATATTCGAATTCTGAACATTACTCAGGAGGACGCGGAAGGTCTCGTCTGGCTCATCCGATCGGTCCTCGCTAGTTGTGATTTTGATAGTATCAGTGGTTTTTCCAGGCGCCATTTTGCGGTTTCCAAATTGGGTTTTAAGATCGATATCCAGCGTTGCGGTGAGGTCGAAAGTTCGATAAGCATAATAGACCGTATCGGCACTGCCTTGATTTAAACGAACAATAAATGTAAAATTCTTTCCCTCCGTATTCGTTGCATCAGAGATACTTATGAAGGTATTTGTGGCGTCGGCGATGTCGTCGTTATTGATAATTCCCAACCCGATTGTATCACCTTTAGTAGCATTTTTAATCTCTGTGATTTTAAGTTCAAGACTATCATTAGGTTCAGCAACAGCATCCCCCCTAATATCGACCTTGATAATCTTACTGATGGCACCGGCGAAAATAGTATCTGGCGTGGCGTCTACTTTTATATAATCCACTCCTGGCGATGCCGCTCCAACGTTGACGGTTCTATATTCAAAAGACACGTTTTCCGTGCTGATCCTGTCCAAAGTAATTCTGAATTTCATGTCTTTTGTGCCCGCATCTCCTTCGTCGATCTTAACATCCGACACGCTTAGAACCGGCAAGTTATCGTCGTTTGTGATCGTTCCGATAGCTAGGGAGTCGGTCGCTGCGGCGTTGATCAGCTCCTCCAAATGAAGTTTTAAGAACTCTGTTTTCTCGTAGATCATATCACCTGTGATACCGATTTTAACCTGTTCCAAAGTGTCATTGACGGGAAAGATCAAGACGGCATTAGCGCTGGTATAGTCCGAGTCACTGACCTTCGCGGTGCTGTCACTGGTGCTGTAAGTAACACGTATGGGATAAGCACTGGGACGGTTGAGGCTAAATTCAAAAGATAAAAATGTCTGTCCGGCGTTGCCTTCAATAACGCTAGCATTACTGATGGTTAGGTTTGGCATTGGATCATCATCCACGATAATACCGATGCCCTCTTCATCTATAATATTCAAATTCCGAACATTGCTCAGGAGGACACGGAAGGTCTCATCTGGTTCATCCGAGCGGTCTTCGCTAGTTACAATTTTGATAGTATCGGTGGTCTTTCCAGGTGCTATTTTGCGGTTTCCGAATTGAGTTTTGAGATCGATATCCAGCGTCGCGGTGAGATCGAAAGTTCGATAAGTATAATAGACCGTATCGGCGCTGATTTGATTCAAACGGATGATAAATGTAAAGTTCTTTCCCTCCGTATTCATCGCATCAGAGATACTTATAAAGGTATTTGTGGCGTCGGCGACGTCGTCGTTATTGATAATTCCCAACCCGATTGTATCGCCTTTACTAGCATTTTTAATCTCCGTGATTTTAAGTTCAAGACTATCGTTGAATTCGACGGTAACATCACCCACGATATCGATCTTGATAATCTTACTGATGGCACCGGCGAAAATAGTATCTGATGTGGTGCCTATTTTTATATAATCCACTCCTGGCGATGCCGCTCCAACCTGGACGGTTTCATACTTGAAAGACACGTTTTCCGTGCTGATCCTGTCCAAAGTAATTCTGAATTTCATGTCTTTTGTGCCTGCATCTCCCTCGTCGATCTTAACATCCGACACGCTTAGAACCGGCAAGTTATCGTCGTTTGTGATTGTTCCGATAGCTAGGGAGTCGGTCGCCGTGGCGTTGGTCAGCTCCTCCAAATGAAGTTTTAAGAACTCTGTTTTCTCGTAGATCATATCACCTGTGATACCGATTTTAACCTGTTCTAAAGTGTCATTGACGGGAAAAATCAAGACGGCATTAGCGCTGATATAGTCCGAGTCACTGACCTTCGCGGTGCTGTCACTGGTGCCGTAAGTAACACGTATGGGATAAGCACTGGGGCGATTGAGGCTAAATTTAAAGGATAAAAATGTTTTGCCGGCGTCGCCTTCATTAACGATGGGGTCACTGATGCTTAAGACTGGCATTGGATCATCATCCACGATAATACCGATCCCTTCTTCATCTATGATATTCGAATTCTGAACATTACTCAGGAGGACGCGGAAGGTCTCGTCTGGCTCATCCAATCGATCCTCGCTAGTTGCGATTTTGATAGTATCGGTGGTCTTTCCAGGCGCTATTTTGTGGTTTCCGAATTGAGTTTTGAGATCGATATCCAGCGTCGCGGTGAGGTCGAAAGTTCGATAAGTATAATAGACCGTATCGGCGCTGATTTGATTCAAACGGACGATAAATATGAGATTGTCTCCCTCTGTATTCGTGGCATCAGAGATACTTATGAAGGTATTCGTGGCGTCGGCGACGTCGTCGTTATTGATGATTCCAAGTCCGACCGTATCGCCTTTACTAGCATTTTTAATCTCCGTGATTTTAAGTTCAAGACTATCGTTGAATTCAACGGTGACATCCCCCCTAATATCGACCTTGATAATCTTACTGATGGCACCGGCGAAAATAGTATCTGGCGTGGCGTCTACTTTTATATAATCCACTCCTGGCGATGCCGCTCCAACGTTGACGGTTCTATATTCAAAAGACACGTTTTCCGTGCTGATCCTGTCCAAAGTAATTCTGAATTTCATGTCTTTTGTGCCCGCATCTCCTTCGTCGATCTTAACATCCGACACGCTTAGAACCGGCAAGTTATCGTCGTTTGTGATCGTTCCGATAGCTAGGGAGTCGGTCGCTGCGGCGTTGATCAGCTCCTCCAAATGAAGTTTTAAGAACTCTGTTTTCTCGTAGATCATATCACCTGTGATACCGATTTTAACCTGTTCCAAAGTGTCATTGACGGGAAAGATCAAGTCGGCATTAACGCTGATATAGTCCGAGTCACTGACCTTCGCGGTGCTGTCGCCGGTACTGTAGGTAACACGTATGGGATAAGCACTGGGGCGATTGAGGCTAAATTCAAAAGATAAAAATGTCTTACCAGCGTCGCCTTCATTAACGATGGGGTCACTGATGCTTAGGACTGGCATTGGATCATCATCCACGATAATACCGATCCCTTCTTCATCTATGATATTCGAATTCTGAACATTACTCAGGAGGACGCGGAAGGTCTCGTCTGGCTCATCCGAGCGATCTTCGCTAGTTGCGATTTTGACAGTATCGGTAGTCTTTCCAGGCGCTATTTTGCGGTTTCCGAATTGAGTTTTGAGATCGATATCCAGCGTCGCGGTGAGATCGAAAGTTCGATAAGTATAATGGACTGTATCGGCGCTGATTTGATTCAAACGGACGATAAATATGAGATTGTCTCCCTCCGTATTCGTGGCATCAGAGATACTTATGAAGGTATTTGTGGCGTCGGCGATGTCGTCGTTATTGATGATTCCAAGTCCGACCGTATCGCCTTTACTAGCATTTTTAATCTTCGTAATTTTAAATTCAAGACTATCATTAGGTTCAACAACAGCATCCCCCCTAATATCGACCTTGATAATCTTACTGATGGCACCGGCGAAAATGGCGTCTGCCGTGGCGTCTACTTTTATATAATCCACTCCTGGCGATGCCGCTCCAACGTTGACGGTTCTATATTCAAAAGACACGTTTTCCGTGCTGATCCTGTCCAAAGTAATTCTGAATTTCATGTCTTTTATGCCCGCATTTCCCTCGTCGATCTTAACATCCGACACGCTTAGAACCGGCAAGTTATCGTCGTTTGTGATCGTTCCGATAGCCAGAGAATCGGTCGCCGTGGCGTTGGTCAGCTCCTTTAAATGAAGTTTTAAGAACTCTGTTTTCTCATAGACTATATCGCCTATGATACCGATTTTAACCTGTTCTAAAGTGTCATTGACGGGAAAGATCAAGACGGCATTAACGCTGATATAGTCCGAGTCGCTAACCTTCGCGGTGCTGTCGCCGGTACTGTAGGTGACACGCACGGGATGAGCACTAGGTCGGTCGAGGCTAAATTCAAAAGATAAAAATGTCTGGCCGGCGTTGCCTTCATTAACGATGGGGTCCCTGATGGTTAGGTTTGGCATTGGATCGTCGTCCACGATAATACCGATCCCTTCTTCATCTATGATATTCGAATTCTGAACATTACTCAGGAGGACGCGGAAGGTCTCGTCTGGCTCATCCGAGCGATCTTCGCTAGTTGCGATTTTGATAGTATCGTTGGTCTTTCCAGGTGCTATTTTGCGGTTTCCGAATTGAGTTTCAAGGTCGATATTCAGGGTTGCGGTGAGGTCAAAAGTTCGATAAGTATAATAGACTGTATCGGCGCTGATTTGATTCAAACGGATGATAAATGTAAAGTTCTCTCCCTCCATATTCATCGCATCAGAGATACTTATGAAGGTATTTGTGGCGTCGGCGACATCGTCGTTATTGATGATACCAAGTCCGACCGTATCGCCTTTACTAGCATTTTTAATCTTCGTGATTTTAAGCTCAAGACTATCGTTGAATTCGACGGTGACATCCCCTCTAATATCGACCTTAATAATCTTACTGATGGCACCGGCGAAAATAGTATCTGGCGTGGCGTCTACTTTTATATAATCTACTCCTGGCGATGCCGCTCCAACCTTAACAGTCTTATATTCAAAAGACACGTTTTCCGTGCTGATCCTGTCCAAAGTAATTCTGAATTTCATGTCTTTTATGCCCGCATCTCCTTCGTCAATCTTAACATCCGACACGCTTAGAACCGGCAAGCTATCGTCGTTTGTGATCGTTCCGATAGCTAGGGAGTCGGTCGCCGTGGCGTTGGTCAGCTCCTTTAAATGAAGTTTTAAGAACTCTGTTTTCTCATAGACTATATCGCCTATGATACCGATTTTAACCTGTTCTAAAGTGTCATTGACGGGAAAGATCAAGACGGCATTAACGCTGATATAGTCCGAGTCGCTAACCTTCGCGGTGCTGTCGCCGGTACTGTAGGTGACACGCACGGGATGAGCACTAGGTCGGTCGAGGCTAAATTCAAAAGATAAAAATGTCTGGCCGGCGTTGCCTTCATTAACGATGGGGTCCCTGATGGTTAGGTTTGGCATTGGATCGTCGTCCACGATAATACCGATCCCTTCTTCATCTATGATATTCGAATTCTGAACATTGTTTAGGAGGACACGGAAGGTCTCGTCAGGCTCATCTGAGCGGTCCTCGCTAGTTGCAATTTTGATGGTATCGGTGGTCTTTCCAGGTGCTATTTTGCGGTTTCCAAATTGAGTTTTGAGATCGATATCCAGCGTCGCGGTGAGATTGAAAGTTCGATAAGAATAATGGACTGTATCGGTATTGATTTGATTCAAACGGACGATAAATATGAGATTGTCTCCCTCCGTATTCGTCGCATCAGAGATACTTATGAAGGTATTTGTGGCGTCGGCGATGTCGTCGTTATTGATGATTCCAAGTCCGACCGTATCGCCTTTACTAGCATTTTTAATCTTCGTGATTTTAAGTTCAAGACTATCGTTGAATTCGACGGTGACATCACCCCCTAATATCGACCTTGATGATCTTACTGATGGCACCGGCGAAAATGGTGTCTGCCGTGGCGTCTATTTTTATATAATCCACTCCTAGCGATGCCGCTCCAACGTTGACGGTTCTCATACTTCGAAAGACACGTTTTCCGTGCTGATCCTGTCCAAAGTAATTCTGAATTTCATGTCTTTTATGCCCGCATCTCCCTCGTCGATCTTAACATCCGACACGCTTAGAACCGGCAAGCTATCGTCGTTTGTGATCGTTCCGATAGCTAAGGAGTCGGTCGCCGTGGCGTTGGTCAGCTCCTCCAAATTGAGTTTTAAGAACTCTGTTTTCTCGTAGACCATATCACCTGTGATACCGATTTTAACCTGTTCTAAAGTGTCATTGACGGGAAAAATCAAGACGGCATTAACGCTGATATAGTCCGAGTCACTGACCTTCGCGGTGCTGTCACTGGTGCTGTAAGTAACACGTATGGGATAAGCACTGGGGCGATTGAGGCTAAATTTAAAGGATAAAAATGTTTTACCGGCGTCGCCTTCATTAACGATGGGGTCACTGATGCTTAAGACTGGCATTGGATCATCATCCACGATAATACCGATCCCTTCTTCATCTATGATATTCGAATTCTGAACATTACTCAGGAGGACGCGGAAGGTCTCGTCTGGCTCATCCGAGCGATCTTCGCTAGTTGCGATTTTGATAGTATCGGTGGTCTTTCCAGGCGCTATTTTGTGGTTTCCGAATTGAGTTTTGAGATCGACATTCAGCGTCGCGGTGAGATCGAAAGTTCGATAAGTATAATAGACCGTATCGGCGCTGATTTGATTCAGACGGACGATAAATATGAGATTGTCTCCCTCCGTATTCGTGGCATCAGAGATACTTATGAAGGTATTTGTGGCGTCGGCGATGTCGTCGTTATTGATAATTCCCAACCCGATTGTATCGCCTTTACTAGCATTTTTAATCTCCGTGATTTTAAGTTCAAGACTATCGTTGAATTCGACGGTAACATCACCCACGATATCGATCTTGATAATCTTACTGATGGCACCGGCGAAAATAGTATCTGGTGTGGTGCCTATTTTTATATAATCCACTCCTGGCAATGCCGCTCCAACCTGGACGGTTTCATACTTGAAAGACACGTTTTCCGTGCTGATCCTGTCCAAAGTAATTCTGAATTTCATGTCTTTTGTGCCTGCATCTCCCTCGTCGATCTTAACATCCGACACGCTTAGAACCGGCAAGCTATCGTCGTTTGTGATCGTTCCGATAGCTAGGGAGTCGGTCGCCGTGGCGTTGGTCAGCTCCTCCAAATGAAGTTTTAAGAACTCTGTTTTCTCGTAGACCATATCACCTCTGATACCGATTTTAACCTGTTCTAAAGTGTCATTGACGGGAAAAATCAAGACGGCATTAACGCTGATATAGTCCGAGTCACTGACCTTCGCGGTGCTGTCGCTGGTGCTATAGGTAACACGCACGGGATGAGCACTGGGTCGGTCGAGGCTAAATTCAAAAGATAAAAATGTCTGGCCGGCGTTGCCTTCATTAACGATGGGGTTACTGATGGTTAGGTTTGGCATTGGATCATCATCCACGATAATACCGATGCCCTCTTCATCTATAATATTCGAATTCCGAACATTGCTCAGGAGGACGCGGAAGGTCTCGTCTGGCTCATCCGAGCGGTCTTCGCTAGTTACAATTTTGATGGTATCGGTGGTCTTTCCAGGTGCTATTTTGCGGTTTCCGAATTGAGTTTTGAGATCGATATCCAGCGTCGCGGTGAGATCGAAAGTTCGATAAGAATAATGGACTGTATCGGCGCTGATTTGATTCAAACGGACGATAAATATGAGATTGTCTCCCTCCGTATTCGTGGCATCAGAGATACTTATGAAGGTATTTGTGGCGTCGGCGATGTCGTCGTTATTGATGATTCCAAGTCCGACCGTATCGCCTTTACTAGCATTTTTAATCTTCGTGATTTTAAGTTCAAGACTATCATTAGGTTCAGCAACAGCATCCCCCCTAATATCGACCTTGATAATCTTACTGATGGCACCGGCGAAAATAGTATCTGGCGTGGCGTCTATTTTTATATAATCCACTCCTGGCGATGCCGCTCCAACGTTGACGGTTTCTATACTTCAAAAGACACGTTTTCCGTGCTGATCCTGTCCAAAGTAATTCTGAATTTCATGTCTTTTGTGCCCGCATCTCCTTCGTCGATCTTAACATCCGACACGCTTAGAACCGGCAAGTTATCGTCGTTTGTGATCGTTCCGATAGCCAGAGAATCGGTCGCCGTGGCGTTGGTCAGCTCCTCCAAATGAAGTTTTAAGAACTCTGTTTTCTCGTAGACCATATCACCTGTGATACCGATTTTAACCTGTTCTAAAGTGTCATTGACGGGAAAAATCAAGACGGCATTAACGCTGATATAGTCCGAGTCACTGACCTTCGCTGTGCTGTCACTGGTGCTGTAAGTAACACGCACGGGATGAGCACTGGGGCGGTCGAGGCTAAATTCAAAAGATAAAAATGTCTGGCCGGTGTTGCCTTCACTAACGCTAGCATTACTGATGGTTAGGTTTGGCATTGGATCATCATCCACGATAATACCGATCCCTTCTTCATCTATGATATTCGAATTCTGAACATTACTCAGGAGGACGCGGAAGGTCTCGTCTGGCTCATCCGAGCGATCTTCGCTAGTTGCGATTTTGATAGTATCGGTAGTCTTTCCAGGCGCTATTTTGCGGTTTCCGAATTGAGTTTTGAGATCGATATCCAGCGTCGCGGTGAGATCGAAAGTTCGATAAGTATAATGGACTGTATCGGCGCTGATTTGATTCAAACGGACGATAAATGTAAAGTTCTTTCCCTCCGTATTCGTGGCATCAGAGATACTTATGAAGGTATTTGTGGCGTCGGCGATGTCGTCGTTATTGATAATTCCCAACCCGATTGTATCACCTTTAGTAGCATTTTTAATCTCTGTGATTTTAAGTTCAAGACTATCATTAGGTTCAGCAACAGCATCCCCCCTAATATCGACCTTGATAATCTTACTGATGGCACCGGCGAAAATGGTGTCTGCCGTGGCGTCTACTTTTATATAATCCACTCCTGGCGATGCCGCTCCAACGTTGACGGTTCTATATTCAAAAGACACGTTTTCCGTGCTGATCCTGTCCAAAGTAATTCTGAATTTCATGTCTTTTGTGCCCGCATCTCCTTCGTCGATCTTAACATCCGACACGCTTAGAACCGGCAAGTTATCGTCGTTTGTGATCGTTCCGATAGCTAGGGAGTCGGTCGCTGCGGCGTTGATCAGCTCCTCCAAATGAAGTTTTAAGAACTCTGTTTTCTCGTAGATCATATCACCTGTGATACCGATTTTAACCTGTTCCAAAGTGTCATTGACGGGAAAGATCAAGACGGCATTAGCGCTGAATATAGTCCGAGTCACTGACCTTCGCGGTGCTGTCACTGGTGCTGTAAGTAACACGTATGGGATAAGCACTGGGGCGATTGAGGCTAAATTCAAAAGATAAAAATGTCTGTACCGGCGTTGCCTTCATTAACGATGGGGTCACTGATGCTTAGACTGGCATTGGATCATCATCCACGATAATACCGATCCCTTCTTCATCTATGATATTCGAATTCTGAACATTACTCAGGAGGACGCGGAAGGTCTCGTCTGGCTCATCCGAGCGATCTTCGCTAGTTACAATTTTGATGGTATCGGTGGTCTTTCCAGGTGCTATTTTGCGGTTTCCGAATTGAGTTTTGAGATCGATATCCAGCGTCGCGGTGAGATCGAAAGTTCGATAAGTATAATAGACCGTATCGGCGCTGATTTGATTCAAACGGACGATAAATGTAAAGTTCTTTCCCTCCGTATTCGTCGCATCAGAGATACTTATGAAGGTATTTGTGGCGTCGGCGACGTCGTCGTTATTGATGATTCCAAGTCCGACTGTATCGCCTTTACTAGCATTTTTAATCTCCGTGATTTTAAGTTCAAGACTATCGTTGAATTCGACGGTAACATCACCCACGATATCGATCTTGATAATCTTACTGATGGCACCGGCGAAAATAGTATCTGGTGTGGTGCCTATTTTTATATAATCCACTCCTGGCGATGCCGCTCCAACCTGGACGGTTTCATACTTGAAAGACACGTTTTCCGTGCTGATCCTGTCCAAAGTAATTCTGAATTTCATGTCTTTTGTGCCCGCATCTCCTTCGTCGATCTTAACATCCGACACGCTTAGAACCGGCAAGCTATCGTCGTTTGTGATCGTTCCGATAGCCAGAGAATCGGTCGCCGTGGCGTTGGTCAGCTCCTCCAAATGAAGTTTTAAGAACTCTGTTTTCTCGTAGACCATATCACCTGTGATACCGATTTTAACCTGTTCTAAAGTGTCATTGATGGGAAAAATCAGGACGGCATTAACGCTGATATAGTCCGAGTCACTGACCTTCGCGGTGCTGTCGCCGGTACTATAGGTAACACGTATGGGATAAGCACTGGGGCGATTGAGGCTAAATTCAAAAGATAAAAATGTCTTACCAGCGTCGCCTTCATTAACGATGGGGTCACTGATGCTTAAGACTGGCATTGGATCATCATCCACGATAATACCGATCCCTTCTTCATCTATGATATTCGAATTCTGAACATTACTCAGGAGGACGCGGAAGGTCTCGTCTGGCTCATCCGATCGGTCCTCGCTAGTTACGATTTTGATAGTATCGGTGGTCTTTCCAGGTGCTATTTTGTGGTTTCCGAATTGAGTTTTGAGATCGATATCCAGCGTCGCGGTGAGGTCGAAAGTTCGATAAGTATAATAGACCGTATCGGCGCTGATTTGATTCAAACGGACGATAAATGTGAGAGTTCTCTCCCTCTGTATTCGTGGCATCAGAGATACTTATGAAGGTATTCGTGGCGTCGGCGACGTCGTCGTTATTGATGATTCCAAGTCCGACCGTATCGCCTTTACTAGCATTTTTAATCTCCGTGATTTTAAGTTCAAGACTATCGTTGAGGTTCAGCAACGGTGACATCCCCCCTAATATCGACCTTGATAATCTTACTGATGGCACCGGCGAAAATAGTATCTGGCGTGGCGTCTACTTTTATATAATCCACTCCTGGCGATGCCGCTCCAACGTTGACGGTTCTATACTTCAAAAGACACGTTTTCCGTGCTGATCCTGTCCAAAGTAATTCTGAATTTCATGTCTTTTGTGCCCGCATCTCCTTCGTCGATCTTAACATCCGACACGCTTAGAACCGGCAAGTTATCGTCGTTTGTGATCGTTCCGATAGCTAGGGAGTCGGTCGCTGCGGCGTTGATCAGCTCCTCCAAATGAAGTTTTAAGAACTCTGTTTTCTCGTAGATCATATCACCTGTGATACCGATTTTAACCTGTTCCAAAGTGTCATTGACGGGAAAGATCAAGACGGCATTAACGCTGATATAGTCCGAGTCACTGACCTTCGCGGTGCTGTCGCCGGTACTGTAGGTAACACGTATGGGATAAGCACTGGGGCGATTGAGGCTAAATTCAAAAGATAAAAATGTCTTACCAGCGTCGCCTTCATTAACGATGGGGTCACTGATGCTTAGGACTGGCATTGGATCATCATCCACGATAATACCGATCCCTTCTTCATCTATGATATTCGAATTCTGAACATTACTCAGGAGGACGCGGAAGGTCTCGTCTGGCTCATCCGAGCGATCTTCGCTAGTTGCGATTTTGATAGTATCGGTGGTCTTTCCAGGCGCTATTTTGCGGTTTCCGAATTGAGTTTTGAGATCGATATCCAGCGTCGCGGTGAGATCGAAAGTTCGATAAGTATAATGGACTGTATCGGCGCTGATTTGATTCAAACGGACGATAAATATGAGATTGTCTCCCTCCGTATTCGTGGCATCAGAGATACTTATGAAGGTATTTGTGGCGTCGGCGATGTCGTCGTTATTGATGATTCCAAGTCCGACCGTATCGCCTTTACTAGCATTTTTAATCTTCGTAATTTTAAGTTCAAGACTATCGTTGAATTCAACGGTGACATCCCCCCTAATATCGACCTTGATAATCTTACTGATGGCACCGGCGAAAATGGTGTCTGCCGTGGCGTCTACTTTTATATAATCCACTCCTGGCGATGCCGCTCCAACGTTGACGGTTCTATATTCGAAAGACACGTTTTCCGTGCTGATCCTGTCCAAAGTAATTCTGAATTTCATGTCTTTTATGCCCGCATCTCCCTCGTCGATCTTAACATCCGACACGCTTAGAACCGGCAAGCTATCGTCGTTTGTGATCGTTCCGATAGCTAAGGAGTCGGTCGCCGTGGCGTTGGTCAGCTCCTTTAAATGAAGTTTTAAGAACTCTGTTTTCTCATAGACTATATCGCCTATGATACCGATTTTAACCTGTTCTAAAGTGTCATTGACGGGAAAGATCAAGACGGCATTAACGCTGATATAGTCCGAGTCGCTAACCTTCGCGGTGCTGTCGCCGGTACTGTAGGTGACACGCACGGGATGAGCACTAGGTCGGTCGAGGCTAAATTCAAAAGATAAAAATGTCTGGCCGGCGTTGCCTTCATTAACGATGGGGTCCCTGATGGTTAGGTTTGGCATTGGATCGTCGTCCACGATAATACCGATCCCTTCTTCATCTATGATATTCGAATTCTGAACATTACTCAGGAGGACGCGGAAGGTCTCGTCTGGCTCATCCGAGCGATCTTCGCTAGTTGCGATTTTGATAGTATCGTTGGTCTTTCCAGGTGCTATTTTGCGGTTTCCGAATTGAGTTTCAAGGTCGATATTCAGGGTTGCGGTGAGGTCAAAAGTTCGATAAGTATAATAGACTGTATCGGCGCTGATTTGATTCAAACGGATGATAAATGTAAAGTTCTCTCCCTCCGTATTCATCGCATCAGAGATACTTATGAAGGTATTTGTGGCGTCGGCGATGTCGTCGTTATTGATGATTCCAAGTCCGACCGTATCGCCTTTACTAGCATTTTTAATCTTCGTGATTTTAAGTTCAAGACTATCGTTGAATTCGACGGTGACATCCCCCCTAATATCGACCTTGATAATCTTACTGATGGCACCGGCGAAAATAGTATCTGGCGTGGCGTCTACTTTTATATAATCCACTCCTGGCGATGCCGCTCCAACCTTGACAGTTCTTATATTCAAAAGACACGTTTTCCGTGCTGATCCTGTCCAAAGTAATTCTGAATTTCATGTCTTTTATGCCCGCATCTCCTTCGTCGATCTTAACATCCGACACGCTTAGAACCGGCAAGCTATCGTCGTTTGTGATCGTTCCGATAGCTAGGGAGTCGGTCGCCGTGGCGTTGGTCAGCTCCTCCAAATGAAGTTTTAAGAACTCTGTTTTCTCATAGACTATATCGCCTATGATACCGATTTTAACCTGTTCTAAAGTGTCATTGACGGGAAAGATCAAGACGGCATTAACGCTGATATAGTCCGAGTCACTGACCTTCGCGGTGCTGTCGCCGGTACTGTAGGTAACACGCACGGGATGAGCACTGGGTCGGTCGAGGCTAAATTCAAAAGATAAAAATGTCTGGCCGGCGTTGCCTTCATTAACGATGGGGTCCCTGATGGTTAGGTTTGGCATTGGATCGTCGTCCACGATAATACCGATCCCTTCTTCATCTATGATATTCGAATTCTGAACATTGTTTAGGAGGACACGGAAGGTCTCGTCAGGCTCATCTGAGCGGTCCTCGCTAGTTGCAATTTTGATGGTATCGGTGGTCTTTCCAGGTGCTATTTTGCGGTTTCCAAATTGGGTTTTGAGATCGATATCCAGCGTTACGGTGAGATCGAAAGTTCGATAAGAATAATGGACTGTATCGGTATTGATGTGATTTAAACGGACGATAAATATGAGGTTGTCTCCCTCCGTATTCGTCGCATCAGAGATACTTATGAAGGTATTTGTGGCGTCGGCGACGTCGTCGTTATTGATGATTCCAAGTCCGACCGTATCGCCTTTACTAGCATTTTTAATCTCCGTGATTTTAAGTTCAAGACTATCGTTGAATTCGACGGTGACATCACCCACAATATCAACCTTGATGATTTTACTGATGGCACCGGCGAAAATAGTATCTGCTGTGGCGTCTATTTTTATATAATCCACTCCTAGCGATGCCGCTCCAACGTTAACGGTTTCATACTTGAAAGACACGTTTTCCGTGCTGATCCTGTCCAAAGTAATTCTGAATTTCATGTCTTTTGTGCCCGCATCTCCTTCGTCGATCTTAACATCCGACACACTTAGAACCGGCAAGTTATCGTCGTTTGTGATCGTTCCGATAGCTAGGGAGTCGGTCGCCGTGGCGTTGGTCAGCTCCTCCAAATTGAAGTTTTAAGAACTCTGTTTTCTCGTAGACTATATCACCTATGATACCGATTTTAACCTGTTCCAAAGTGTCATTGACGGGAAAGATCAAGACGGCATTAACGCTGATATAGTCCGAGTCACTGACCTTCGCGGTGCTGTCGCCGGTACTGTAGGTAACACGTATGGGATAAGCACTGGGGCGATTGAGGCTAAATTCAAAAGATAAAAATGTCTTACCAGCGTCGCCTTCATTAACGATGGGGTCACTGATGCTTAAGACTGGCATTGGATCATCATCCACGATAATACCGATCCCTTCTTCATCTATGATATTCGAATTCTGAACATTACTCAGGAGGACGCGGAAGGTCTCGTCTGGCTCATCCGAGCGATCTTCGCTAGTTGCGATTTTGATAGTATCGGTGGTCTTTCCAGGTGCTATTTTGCGGTTTCCGAATTGAGTTTTGAGATCGATATTCAGCGTCGCGGTGAGATCGAAAGTTCGATAAGTATAATAGACTGTATCGGCGCTGATTTGATTCAAACGGACGATAAATATGAGATTGTCTCCCTCCGTATTCGTGGCATCAGAGATACTTATGAAGGTATTTGTGGCGTCGGCGATGTCGTCGTTATTGATAATTCCCAACCCGATTGTATCGCCTTTACTAGCATTTTTAATCTCCGTGATTTTAAGTTCAAGACTATCGTTGAATTCAACGGTAACATCACCCACTAATATCGACCTTGATAATCTTACTGATGGCACCGGCGAAAATAGTATCTGGTGTGGCGTCTATTTTTATATAATCCACTCCTGGCGATGCCGCTCCAACGTTGACGGTTTCATACTTGAAAGACACGTTTTCCGTGCTGATCCTGTCCAAAGTAATTCTGAATTTCATGTCTTTTGTGCCCGCATTTCCCTCGTCGATCTTAACATCCGACACGCTTAGAACCGGCAAGTTATCGTCGTTTGTGATCGTTCCGATAGCTAAGGAGTCGGTCGCCGTGGCGTTGGTCAGCTCCTCCAAATGAAGTTTTAAGAACTCTGTTTTCTCGTAGACCATATCACCTCTGATACCGATTTTAACCTGTTCTAAAGTGTCATTGACGGGAAAAATCAAGACGGCATTAACGCTGATATAGTCCGAGTCACTGACCTTCGCGGTGCTGTCGCTGGTGCTATAGGTAACATGCACGGGATGAGCACTGGGTCGGTCGAGGCTAAATTCAAAAGATAAAAATGTCTGGCCGGTGTTGCCTTCACTAACGCTAGCATTACTGATGGTTAGGTTTGGCATTGGATCATCATCCACGATAATACCGATGCCCTCTTCATCTATAATATTCAAATTCCGAACATTGCTCAGGAGGACACGGAAGGTCTCATCTGGTTCATCCGAGCTGTCTTCGCTAGTTACAATTTTGATGGTATCGGTGGTCTTTTCAGGTGCTATTTTGCGGTTTCCGAATTGAGTTTTGAGATCGATATCCAGCGTCGCGGTGAGATCGAAAGTTCGATAAGAATAATGGACTGTATCGGCGCTGATTTGATTCAAACGGACGATAAATATGAGATTGTCTCCCTCCGTATTCGTGGCATCAGAGATACTTATGAAGGTATTTGTGGCGTCGGCGATGTCGTCGTTATTGATGATTCCAAGTCCGACCGTATCGCCTTTACTAGCATTTTTAATCTTCGTAATTTTAAATTCAAGACTATCATTAGGTTCAACAACAGCATCCCCCCTAATATCGACCTTGATAATCTTACTGATGGCACCGGCGAAAATGGCGTCTGCCGTGGCGTCTACTTTTATATAATCCACTCCTGGCGATGCCGCTCCAACGTTGACGGTTCTATATTCAAAAGACACGTTTTCCGTGCTGATCCTGTCCAAAGTAATTCTGAATTTCATGTCTTTTATGCCCGCATCTCCTTCGTCGATCTTAACATCCGACACGCTTAGAACCGGCAAGTTATCGTCGTTTGTGATCGTTCCGATAGCCAGAGAATCGGTCGCCGTGGCGTTGGTCAGCTCCTCCAAATGAAGTTTTAAGAACTCTGTTTTCTCGTAGACCATATCACCTGTGATACCGATTTTAACCTGTTCTAAAGTGTCATTGACGGGAAAAATCAAGACGGCATTAGCGCTGATATAGTCCGAGTCACTGACCTTCGCTGTGCTGTCACTGGTGCTGTAAGTAACACGCACGGGATGAGCACTGGGGCGGTCGAGGCTAAATTCAAAAGATAAAAATGTCTGGCCGGTGTTGCCTTCACTAACGCTAGCATTACTGATGGTTAGGTTTGGCATTGAATCGTCGTCCACGATAATACCGATCCCTTCTTCATCTATGATATTCGAATTCTGAACATTACTCAGGAGGACGCGGAAGGTCTCGTCTGGCTCATCCGATCGGTCCTCGCTAGTTGTGATTTTGATAGTATCAGTGGTTTTTCCAGGCGCCATTTTGCGGTTTCCAAATTGGGTTTTAAGATCGATATCCAGCGTTGCGGTGAGGTCGAAAGTTCGATAAGCATAATAGACCGTATCGGCACTGCCTTGATTTAAACGAACAATAAATGTAAAATTCTTTCCCTCCGTATTCGTTGCATCAGAGATACTTATGAAGGTATTTGTGGCGTCGGCGATGTCGTCGTTATTGATAATTCCCAACCCGATTGTATCACCTTTAGTAGCATTTTTAATCTCTGTGATTTTAAGTTCAAGACTATCATTAGGTTCAGCAACAGCATCCCCCCTAATATCGACCTTGATAATCTTACTGATGGCACCGGCGAAAATAGTATCTGGCGTGGCGTCTACTTTTATATAATCCACTCCTGGCGATGCCGCTCCAACGTTGACGGTTCTATATTCAAAAGACACGTTTTCCGTGCTGATCCTGTCCAAAGTAATTCTGAATTTCATGTCTTTTGTGCCCGCATCTCCTTCGTCGATCTTAACATCCGACACGCTTAGAACCGGCAAGTTATCGTCGTTTGTGATCGTTCCGATAGCTAGGGAGTCGGTCGCTGCGGCGTTGATCAGCTCCTCCAAATGAAGTTTTAAGAACTCTGTTTTCTCGTAGATCATATCACCTGTGATACCGATTTTAACCTGTTCCAAAGTGTCATTGACGGGAAAGATCAAGACGGCATTAGCGCTGGTATAGTCCGAGTCACTGACCTTCGCGGTGCTGTCACTGGTGCTGTAAGTAACACGTATGGGATAAGCACTGGGACGGTTGAGGCTAAATTCAAAAGATAAAAATGTCTGTCCGGCGTTGCCTTCAATAACGCTAGCATTACTGATGGTTAGGTTTGGCATTGGATCATCATCCACGATAATACCGATGCCCTCTTCATCTATAATATTCAAATTCCGAACATTGCTCAGGAGGACACGGAAGGTCTCATCTGGTTCATCCGAGCGGTCTTCGCTAGTTACAATTTTGATAGTATCGGTGGTCTTTCCAGGTGCTATTTTGCGGTTTCCGAATTGAGTTTTGAGATCGATATCCAGCGTCGCGGTGAGATCGAAAGTTCGATAAGTATAATAGACCGTATCGGCGCTGATTTGATTCAAACGGATGATAAATGTAAAGTTCTTTCCCTCCGTATTCATCGCATCAGAGATACTTATAAAGGTATTTGTGGCGTCGGCGACGTCGTCGTTATTGATAATTCCCAACCCGATTGTATCGCCTTTACTAGCATTTTTAATCTCCGTGATTTTAAGTTCAAGACTATCGTTGAATTCGACGGTAACATCACCCACGATATCGATCTTGATAATCTTACTGATGGCACCGGCGAAAATAGTATCTGATGTGGTGCCTATTTTTATATAATCCACTCCTGGCGATGCCGCTCCAACCTGGACGGTTTCATACTTGAAAGACACGTTTTCCGTGCTGATCCTGTCCAAAGTAATTCTGAATTTCATGTCTTTTGTGCCCGCATCTCCTTCGTCGATCTTAACATCCGACACGCTTAGAACCGGCAAGCTATCGTCGTTTGTGATCGTTCCGATAGCTAAGGAGTCGGTCGCCGTGGCGTTGGTCAGCTCCTCCAAATGAAGTTTTAAGAACTCTGTTTTCTCGTAGACGATATCACTTGTGATACCGATTTTAACCTGTTCTAAAGTGTCATTGACAGGAAAAATCAAGACGGCATTAACGCTGATATAGTCCGAGTCACTGACCTTCGCGGTGCTGTCGCTGGTGCTATAGGTAACATGCACGGGATGAGCACTGGGGCGGTTGAGGCTAAATTCAAAGGATAAAAATGTTTCGCCGGCATCGCCTTCATTGACGATGGGGTCCCTGATGCTTAGGACTGGCATTGGATCATCATCCACGATAATACCGATCCCTTCTTCATCTATGATATTCGAATTCTGAACATTACTCAGGAGGACGCGGAAGGTCTCGTCTGGTTCATCCGAGCGGTCTTCGCTAGTTACAATTTTGATGGTATCGGTAGTCTTTCCAGGTGCTATTCTGCGGTTTCCAAATTGGGTTTCAAGGTCGATATTCAGGGTTGCGGTGAGGTCAAAAGTTCGATAAGTATAATAGACTGTATCGGCGCTGATTTGATTCAAACGGATGATAAATGTAAAGTTCTCTCCCTCCATATTCGTCGCATCAGAGATACTTATGAAGGTATTTGTGGCGTCGGCGACATCGTCGTTATTGATGATACCAAGTCCGACCGTATCGCCTTTACTAGCATTTTTAATCTTCGTGATTTTAAGTTCAAGACTATCATTAGGTTCAGCAACAGCATCCCCCCTAATATCGACCTTGATAATCTTACTGATAGCACCGGCGAAAATAATATCTGGCGTGGCGTCTACTTTTATATAATCTGCTCCTGGCGATGCCGCTCCAACCTGGACGGTTTCATACTTGAAAGACACGTTTTCCGTGCTGATCCTGTCCAAAGTAATTCTGAATTTCATGTCTTTTGTGCCTGCATTTCCCTCGTCGATCTTAACATCCGACACGCTTAGAACCGGCAAGCTATCGTCGTTTGTGATCGTTCCGATAGCTAGAGAATCGGTCGCTGCGGCGTTGATCAGCTCCTCCAAATGAAGTTTTAAGAACTCTGTTTTCTCGTAGATCATATCACCTGTGATACCGATTTTAACCTGTTCCAAAGTGTCATTGACGGGAAAGATCAAGACGGCATTAACGCTGATATAGTCCGAGTCACTGACCTTCGCGGTGCTGTCGCCGGTACTGTAGGTAACACGTATGGGATAAGCACTGGGGCGATTGAGGCTAAATTCAAAAGATAAAAATGTCTTACCAGCGTCGCCTTCATTAACGATGGGGTCACTGATGCTTAAGACTGGCATTGGATCATCATCCACGATAATACCGATCCCTTCTTCATCTATAATATTCGAATTCCGAACATTGCTCAGGAGGACACGGAAGGTCTCGTCTGGCTCATCTGATCGGTCCTCGCTAGTTACGATTTTGATAGTATCGGTGGTCTTTCCAGGTGCTATTTTGCGGTTTCCGAATTGAGTTTTGAGATCGATATCCAGCGTCGCGGTGAGATTGAAAGTTCGATAAGAATAATGGACTGTATCGGCGCTGATTTGATTCAAACGGACGATAAATATGAGATTGTCTCCCTCCGTATTCGTGGCATCAGAGATACTTATGAAGGTATTTGTGGCGTCGGCGATGTCGTCGTTATTGATGATTCCAAGTCCGACCGTATCGCCTTTACTAGCATTTTTAATCTTCGTAATTTTAAATTCAAGACTATCATTAGGTTCAACAACAGCATCCCCCCTAATATCGACCTTGATAATCTTACTGATGGCACCGGCGAAAATGGCGTCTGCCGTGGCGTCTACTTTTATATAATCCACTCCTGGCGATGCCGCTCCAACGTTGACGGTTCTATATTCAAAAGACACGTTTTCCGTGCTGATCCTGTCCAAAGTAATTCTGAATTTCATGTCTTTTATGCCCGCATCTCCTTCGTCGATCTTAACATCCGACACGCTTAGAACCGGCAAGTTATCGTCGTTTGTGATCGTTCCGATAGCCAGAGAATCGGTCGCCGTGGCGTTGGTCAGCTCCTTTAAATGAAGTTTTAAGAACTCTGTTTTCTCATAGACTATATCGCCTATGATACCGATTTTAACCTGTTCTAAAGTGTCATTGACGGGAAAGATCAAGACGGCATTAACGCTGATATAGTCCGAGTCGCTAACCTTCGCGGTGCTGTCGCCGGTACTGTAGGTGACACGCACGGGATGAGCACTAGGTCGGTCGAGGCTAAATTCAAAAGATAAAAATGTCTGGCCGGCGTTGCCTTCATTAACGATGGGGTCCCTGATGGTTAGGTTTGGCATTGGATCGTCGTCCACGATAATACCGATCCCTTCTTCATCTATGATATTCGAATTCTGAACATTACTCAGGAGGACGCGGAAGGTCTCGTCTGGCTCATCCGAGCGATCTTCGCTAGTTGCGATTTTGATAGTATCGTTGGTCTTTCCAGGTGCTATTTTGCGGTTTCCGAATTGAGTTTCAAGGTCGATATTCAGGGTTGCGGTGAGGTCAAAAGTTCGATAAGTATAATAGACTGTATCGGCGCTGATTTGATTCAAACGGATGATAAATGTAAAGTTCTCTCCCTCCATATTCATCGCATCAGAGATACTTATGAAGGTATTTGTGGCGTCGGCGACATCGTCGTTATTGATGATACCAAGTCCGACCGTATCGCCTTTACT
>CBDHDM010000069.1:0-11280 GCA_965261315.1 Endozoicomonas sp.
TGCCAGCACCGCTCGGTGGGCGGAGGGAGTCGAATACCTGAGCCAACCAACGGTAATCGGTTTTGTAGGGTGTCAGGAATGGGTCTGGTGTCAGGGCATCCCACATACGGCGCAGCACGTTAAATTGCGCGGCGAACTTATCCCGTTCTTCTTCGGTGGGCAGGCAGTCCTGAGCGGCGATCAATCCTTCGAAACCACCGATGGTGCGGTCTACGTTCGGGAAGAAATCGAGGCAGAGTCGCATGGCTTCGGGGAACAGCTTCTTCATGGCTTCCAGGGCCTGGATCACACCTTCAATCTCTTTCGGGTCGTAGTCCAGGGCCTTGGCAACGTTCTCGAACACGCCCAGGTAATCCAACACCAGGCCGTTGCGCTTGCTCGGTCCATACAGTCGGTTGGTGCGGCACATGGCCTGCAACAGGGTATGGTCTCGCAGTGGCTTATCCAGATACATGGCATAACAGATGGGCGCATCAAAACCAGTGAGCAGTTTGGCGGTGACGATCAGCAGCTTCAGTGGATCATTTGCAGCTTTATACCGCTCGATCACTTGCTCCTGATAGCCTTTCTCCTGATCGATGCGTTGCCAACGTTTAAAGTCTTCTTCGGTGATTGGGTATCCTTTACGAGTCCACTCCAGCCAGTCTTTGGATTTCTTGCGGGGTTGATTGTTGGCGTCTTTCTCATCTTTAACGGTTCCGCCGCTGACGTTCATCACCACTTCGACGGCATCGTCCCCCAGCCGTTTACTGAGCAGGTCGTACATCAGTACGCAGGCGTCCCGGTTGTAGACCACTACCATGCCTTTCAACCCTTTCGGTTCAACATGGGTGGTGAAGTGCTCAACAATATCGTCGGCTACCGAAGCGAGACGATCCGGTGCGGTCAGCAAGTGCGCGAGCTTGCCACCACGCTCACTGAGCTCAGCCTTCTCTTCATCATTGAGTTTGTGCGCTTCTGCCAGCTTCTCAAGCTCGGCATCAATCTGCTCCTGATTGATGCGCAGTTCTACTAGCCTGGGGTCGAACACTACGGGCAGGGTGGCTTCGTCACGAATGGATTGTTTGTAGGAGTAACGGTTGAGGAAGCGACCACGGTCCTGTTTGGCACCAAACAGTTTGTAGGTATTCTTCTCGACGCCAGAGATGGGCGTGCCGGTGAGGCCAAAGAAGAAGGCATTCGGTAACGCCCAGCGCATTTGCTCGCCCAGGTTGCCTTCCTGGGTGCGGTGGGCTTCGTCCACCAATACGATAATATTGTCGCGGGGGTTCAATCCGTTGGGATTGGTTTCGTCGATGACCAGCTCGCCGAATTTAAAGACGGTGGTCACCAGAATATGCCGGGTATCCTGGCGCAGCAGTTGCTCCAGCTCTCGACAGTTTTTGGCCTGGGTGACGTTCTTGATGTCGGCGTTATCGAATACCGCGTTGATCTGGCTATCGAGGTCTTTACGATCAACCACCACCAGTACCGTAGGGTTGCCCAAGTCCTGCCGGGCCTTGAGGATGCGGGCGGCAAACAGCATCAGCAGCGATTTACCGGAACCCTGGAAGTGCCAGATTAACCCCTGGCGAACTTTACCGTCCGCCACGCGGGCCACAATCTGCTTGGCGGCCTCGAACTGAGGGTAACGGGCCAGCAGTTTGATCTTTTTGCCCGGCTTGCCATCGGGGGTGCGGGTGGTGGAATACACCGCAAAGGAGCGCAGCATTTCCAACAGGGTGACCGGGTTGAGCAAACCCTGAGCGCTTTTTAATACCGTGCGAATTTCCGGTTTGATGGCACCCTGATCTTTGGTGGTGTGCCAGGGCATCCAGTGTTTGAAACCGGCACCAATGGCACCGTAGGCAAAGGTTTTTCCTTCACTGGCAAAGCAGAGCAGGTTCGGCACAAAGAACGCCTGGCAGTATTCCCAGTAGCGTTTGCGGTTACCGAAAAAGTCTGCCGCGCCATCTTGCCAGCTGATGGCTCCACGCACCGGACTTTTCACTTCACCGACGGCTAACGGTATACCATTGACGTATAATACCAAATCAAAAAATGCCTGGCTCTGGCCAATAAATTCCACCTGTTGGGATATCACAAAATGGTTGTTCTCTGGCCGGTCAAAGTCGATCAGTCGAATGGTGGTGTGTTCGCCATCTTCACCGAAGGGCAGAGATTTCTCTGCCAGCAGCCAGGCCATAAAGGTTTCATTGGCTCGCACCAGGCCGCTGTGGGGCGCTTCCAGTAGCACGCCACGCAGCTTGTAGATCACCTCATCGGCCTGATCTTCAGAGAGTACCGGGTTCAGCTTACGCAGGGCATCGTGCAGGTAGTTATCAATGAATACGTCGCCGGGTTGCTTGGGCAGTTGCTCGCCGTGGACAAAGTTCCACTTTAGGCCCAGGCCGGAGCTGAGTTTTTCGATCAGGGCGGCTTCGATGGTGTTGGCTTCGTTGAATGACACCGATGCTACTCCTTAGCAATAGAAATTATTTAGAAGTGAGCTTCTTAAAGTTAGTAATTTTTGATATTTATCATAATTGCCAGCAATTACCATTTCTGAAGCATCGAGTAGACGTATAAGTTCTTTTTGTTCGTTCTCAGGTGGCAAGGGGACTAAGCAAGAAAGAATTTCATCTTTTGATATATGAGGAAGGTCCATTCCTTTTTGTTGCGCTTTTAAGTGCCCCATTACAAACTTTGAATGTGTTAAGTGCCAAAGATACTGATTATAAATAGACTTGGTGTTAGTAAATCGTCCAACTCGCTGAACAAGCAGGCTTGGTATATCTGACTCACTAACTTTGGTTACTTTGAATCCTTCTGATATGAATGGGCGATCCATAGCGATAATTATGTCGTCAACATTAAGAGAGTAATCTTTGAAGAGCTTTAACTGATCAGAAGGCAAGTATTTTGTTTCTTTCCATATGGCTTTTTCGACGCCCACATTGGCACCTCTTAATAAGCGCACACCTTCGTCAACAAAATCCTTACTTTTAAATGCATAACCTGGCTGAAAACTCACGACTTCACTTAGCTGTACTACTTTCCAGTGTGAAGGTATAAGCCCAATTTTTGTCTTCTTAAGCTTAAAGTTACCTTGCCCTCGAGATAGCAAGGTATTAACGGAGACTGAGTAGAAAAAAGTACTTGAATTAGCAAAATCTTCATACTTGATCGTACAATCATAATGAGAGCCTAGAAGTTTGGTGAAATCTCTCTGCTGCTCAATAGGCGGCAGCGGGAACTCCTGACTTGCCAACGCTTTCCACTTGATCGTCGGCGACAGTGATCCTTCAGATATCGCTACAGCACGATCCATAAATAGATCGGACTGTATAAAAAATGGTAGAAACTCAGGAAGAACCATTTCGGGTCTGGCTTCCAGCACCATGGCATGAGCAGAGCAGATACCATCAAACTCCGCCACACCCACTTTACGTTGATAGGCGCGACGCTTGCCAAAGATAATCTGCCCGGCACGAACCAGTAGCTTTTGACCTTTTACATCGGAAGGATGTCCGTGTCGTTTAATGCGGAGGCTGCCACTGTCAAGGTGTTCCAGCCCGACATAAACATCGAGATCGGTTTCTGAAGGTTCTACCCGTTTGGAAATCTGGTTCGCCATCTCACCAAACTTCACCACCCGCCAGCCTTCCGCCTGCTGCTTTTCCGTTAATTGCACTGCCATCACTCGACTCCATATCCAATAGCTTTCAGGGCCTGAAACAGCTCAGTGGTCTGTTTTTTTAGCAGGGTTCGGCTGATCTTCCAATCTTCAATGGCACCTTCAATATCGTGCTCATGACTGCTGGTGGCCGTTCGGATATACAACGGAATACTGAGGTTGTAGCTATTGGCGGCAATGGTCTCTTGTTCTACCAGAAGCGCGATATCCGTATGTTGCTCTGGCTCAAAATAAGCGGCCACCAGCTTTTCTAGATCCGCATCGGACAAACGACTGTGGGCGCGTTCCCGAGTCACCTGATTGACGCCATTGATAAAGAGAATCTTACCCTGACGTTCTGGTGATTTATGACGGCGAAGAACTACCACACAGGATTCCATCGGGGAGTTGTAGAACAGGTTCGGCCCGAGGCCGATCACCGCTTCAATCAGGTCTGCCTCAATAATCTTCTGGCGAATGGTGGCTTCTGAATCCCGGAACAGTACGCCATGAGGCCAGAGCATAGCGGCACGGCCGGTTTGTGGTTTCAGGCTCTGGATAATGTGCTGATAGAAGGCATAGTCCGCACAGCCCTGGGGCGGAGTACCGTATTCTGAACGGCCATAAGGGTCGGCGGCAAACTTGGCCCGGTTCCACTTTTTAATGGAGTAAGGCGGGTTGGCAAAGATGCAGTCAAACCGTTTGAGCCGGTCCTGTTCTATGAACTTCGGTTCGGCCAGAGTATCGCCCCTTTGAATATCAAAGTCCTCAATATCGTGGAGGAACATATTGATGCGGGAGATGGCCGAGGTCAGCAGGTTTACTTCCTGACCGTAGAGTTTGACGGTGCGCCACTCTTCATGGGCCTCTTTCAAGTCCATCACCGCATTGAGCAACATACCACCCGTGCCACAGGTCGGGTCGTAGGCGGATTCGCCAGGCTTCAGCTCCATGATTCGGGTCATCAGGTGAACCACGGTGCGGTTGGTATAGAACTCCGCTGCCGTATGGCCAGAGTCGTCGGCAAACTTTTTGATCAGGTATTCGTAGGCAGCGCCCAGATCATCCTGAGACACAGCAGACAATCCCAGGGGGATTTTATGGAAGTGATCCAGCAGCGAGGTCAGCAGATGGTCTGGCAGTCGTTCTGTGTTGGTCCAGGGCGCATCACCGAAAATACCGTACAGTTCGTCGTTGGCTTTCTCAATATCCTGAAAGGCTTCTTTCAGTGTTTTACCGATGTCTTTGGTAACACGGCGCACTTCGTCCCAGCGGGCATCGTCCGGTACGGTAAAGCGATGCTGCTCTGGCGCCAGGGCCATCTCTTCATCACCGTCATATTCTTTTAAGGCGATGGCGTACTCTTCATTGAACACATCGTTAATGCGTTTAAAGAACAACAGCGGGAAGATGTACTGCTTGTAGTCGGAGGCATCGATCTGACCGCGTAAGTGTTCGGCGGCGCCCCAGAGTAGCGATTCCAGGTCTTTCTGGGTGATCAAATTGCTCATACTTCAAACCCTTCTTTGATCAATAACGCCTCTAGCTTGCTCTCAGCCTCTTCCAAGGCTTGCAGCTTTTCCAGAAAATCCTTCAGTGCTTCTTCTACGGTGATGGTTTCTTCTTCCAGTGGCTTTTGCACATACCGGGCGATGTTGAGGTTGAAGTCGTTCTCTTTCAGCTCACTGTAAGGTACCCAGCGGGCGATGCCTTCGATGGCCTCCGGATAGTCAGAGCCTACGAAGTCGTGCTGCTGACGATAGATATCGTAAATCTTGTCAGCCTGGGCTTCTGACAGGGTGTTCTGGGCTCGACCTTTGGTGAAGATGGTTTCTGCATTAATGATCAATACTGGTCGTTGCTTCTGAGCTTTTGCCCGCAGAACTAAAATGGATGCTGGAATGCCGGTGCCATAGAACAGGTTGGAAGCAACACCGATAATGGCTTCGATATGGCCATGCTCCAATAACTGAGTGCGAATTTTTGCTTCAGAGCCTCCGCGGAACAGTACGCCATGGGGCAGGACGACCGCCATGCGCCCGGTTTCTGGCTTCATGGAGTTGAACATGTGCATGACCCAGGCAAAGTCCGCATTGGTTTTAGGCGCGATGCCGAATTGGTTGCGACCCCAGCGATCAGAAGTCCAGCTGGCATGGCCCCACTCTTTCAAACTGAACGGGGGATTGGCCAGAACACAATCGAAGGTTTGCAGGTGGTCGTGTTGAATAAACTTCGGGTCGCGCAGGGTGTCGCCCCGTTTGATGGTGAAGTCTTCCTGTCCGTGGAGTTGCAGGTTCATGCGGGCGATGGCTTCGGTGGTGAGGTTTTTCTCCTGACCGTAGAGCCTTACCTGACGAGCATCACCGCGTTGTTCCTGAATGTGGTGGACAGTTTCCAGCAGCATACCGCCGGTACCGCAGGCCGGGTCGTAGACGCTTTCATCTTCCTGGGGATCAAGGATGTTGACCATAAGCCGGACAATGGTTCGGGGTGTGTAAAACTCACCGGCTTTTTTGTTGGCCTTGTCGGCAAATTTTTTGATCAGGAATTCATAGGCTAGACCCATGTCATCGACACGGACATTGCTGATGCCCAGGTTGATTCGGTTGAAGTGGTCGAGTAGCTGGTGGATGAGGTGATCGGGCAGGCGATCTTTGTTGGTCCACTGGGCATCGCCGAAGATGCCGTACAGGGCATCGTTTTCTGTTTCGATGGCTCGGAAGGCTTTTTTCAGAGCCTCGCCGATGTCCTGGCTGCGGGAGAATACATCGCGCCAGTGTGCCCCCTCGGGAATGTAGACGGTGTAGTTCTCTTCCATAGAGCGAGCCAGCGCTTCATCGTCGTATTCTTCGATGGTGGCTTTGAGCTCTTCGTCAAACACATCACAGATACGCTTGAAGAACAGGACCGGGAAGATGTAGGTCTTGTAGTCGGAGGCGTCGATGGGGCCGGTGATGATATGGGCCGCCATCCAGAGGTGGTGCTCCAGCTGGTCGAGAGTGAGCTTGGTCATTCAGGCAGTGACTTGTATTATCAAAAGTGCCGTATTCTAACGGTTTTTGTCGGAATTTTTTACTGCCTGTTATCGATATTAACCGTAATGGTTCGAATCTGATTTATCGGGAAGTCGCCCCGCCGGTTGATCAACTGGCGGGGAAGGTCAGGGGGAAATTAAAGCGATTTTCTGGTGATACTTTCCAGCAGTTTGATTTTACTGGCAGGCATATCCTGTTCCAGTAGCCAACTGACAACGGCAAAATCCCGAGCTTGTTTCTGCCATTGTTTGCTTTCACAGGCATTGGCCCAGAGACTCATGCGTTGCATCCGCTCCCGCCATATTGCCTTTTTGGGTTCCAGTACGCTGTCGCATACGTCACTGACCATTTTCTTTACGGTACCGCCCGTTACGGTGAAGGCATCCGGGATTAGCCAGCTGTCGGCAAAAGCCGCCCTTGTCCAGCTGGCAGAGCGTTTTTGGGCGTCGGCTACTTCCTTATCAGACGGAGGAGCGGTAGTAAAACTCAACAGCTCCGGGTTAAACGTCTCGAACCGGGCCGGTGCCGGATTCCAGTCGTCAAGGCCCAGCAGCTCCATGCCTTCCAGCATATCCACAGTGAGGCGGGTATTGCTGTTGAGATTCAGGGCCATAAATGGCGGAATAAGCTTACGAACCAGTTCGATGGAGACTTTTTCAAGAGGAACGCCATGTTGCTTTGTGCTGGTGATAATTTGCTGAAGTCTTTTGCGGGTTTCTGGTGGCGAAACGGATATATCGACAATCCCGACCGCCTCTTTGAGTACAAAGTTAACCAATCGGAATGCTCCGGGCTCAATGATGTCATTGACCATGGTCATCACTCCCTGGGCACCACTGCCATCAACGGAGGTCATCCGGATGCTGTGATTCATGGTCACCCGCCTGCCAATGGTGGATGAACTCCATAAACGCTTCAGACAGGTGTTGTCGATGTCTGGACAAAACACCCAGCAGCGGAGACATCACGACACTGTCCAGTTCATCGTGTGCATAGGAACTGATGAGATTCTGCTCAACTTCCCGCCAGAAGTGAGTAGCCTGCGGATTACCCTGGCGAATTTGAATGAACAGATTGTGCAGGGCAAATGAAAGCAGTGCGGTAATCGCATCAGACTCTTCTTCATCAATGCCTTCAATACAGATATCAAACAGGAATTGTGACAATGACTGGAGGTCATAAAGCCGAAACCACTCCTCGGGTGGTTCCGATTGTTTGCGGATGTGTGCCAGGTTGGCAACCGCATGCTCTACAAGGTCATCAATCCAGTCATCCTCCGATTCATTGATCTCCAGAACGGGGTTCGACATCGCTTTTGCGTTCGTTGACGATTGAAGCGATGAATAGTTTCTATTGTAAATGTTGAGATAATCTTTTTTGATGTTCTGAAGGTAACTGATAATGGCCTCGGCATGCTTGAGTTTTTCCTTATTTCCAGTACCACCAAGCAAGCGCTGCAGGCACTGCCAGCAGGCGATTATCTCAGGTACGATTGTTTTTGCCTGAGTATCGGAACAGATCATCTTCCGGGGAAACAGCTCAGTCATCACCTCACGGGTTGACTTCAGGTCAATGGACTCGAGACCTTTGCCGAGGTAGTTCATGTTCAGCTCCAAAAACAGGCTGAACATCATGCCGCCGGATTTCTGATTGGCTTTTGAGAGTTTGTTGTATTCAGGCGACTCGTAAAAAATGTCCAGAAACTGCTCAACCCATTCCTGAAGTTGATCATTACACTTATCAGGATCACTCAGATAGGTGCTCTGGTTGAATTTAAAGGGTTTCAATGACATAAGGTATCTAACCCATAGGGCTGTGAGTTGGCCGAATCATGCCAGATACACTATAGCGTATAAAGGGAGCATGATAATATGTACTATGACTTTATAATGGTGTTGATTAAAATTTCCTCTACCGCTTCCTCCCCACCGCCAATTATTAAAACCTTACGATATGTCGTAACGTTCTTGTCGTTTCTGGTGTCAGGTTTTTCTTTTGGCATCGTATCAACCACAGTTTCCGTCTCAATCCAATAAGACAAAAAGCACAATACCGGCTGTGGATTTTACCATTGTCTTTTGTTGACGCAGGAGAGCATGGGGCCAGGTAGCTCAAATGGTGGAATTTTGGGAAGGATGTCATTGTATGCTTGTGATGTGGTGTGGTGTAGTTGTGTATTTGCGAAGTGATTTTATGGAAATATTTACTGAAATATTTACTGTATGAATAAACAGGTGTTAGTCTGGTTTTCGGATTATGGAGAATTTGAATAAATAGCGATATATGGATAGTGCTATGCCAGTCAATCAGAGATTATGGTTTGATGAAAGCGAGCCAGATCACCAGTTAGAATATGAGGAGACCAGAATGGGCTGGCGTTGGCGGGTTGAAGCCTACGGGAAGTATTTTTACTTCGGTAGCATCAATTACCCCGATGCAGAGACTGCGAGAATTGCTGCTTTAGAGTTTCTTGATTCCCTTGCCAACAGTACCCTCTATTGGAGGTGATAGGCATTCGAAAGCGCAGTCTGAAAATACCAGTCAATATAAAGATAAACTTTCCGTTAGACAGAATTATCGTAGTATCCTCCAATACTGTTGCTTCTCAAGGCAGTATTACTGGTAGTTTGTATGGTGCCTCATCCCTGCAATATTCCGCATACACTTCTAATCGAATACCCTTCATGAATTGCTGTCCAGCGATTTTTAATGTTCAAGTTATGTTGGCTATTACAATGGCCGACAAGGACGATGGGCAATAAATATGCACCTTGCGCATATACGGGAATAGGTTATATTCCATACGAGTATAAAAATTATATTGTTTTACCTTTCCCAAAGCATTCAATCACCAATGGCTTGAACGACACCAACTGACAGGAGACCTGGAAGGCCTATGACCAGCAAAAGCATGCATTTTGCAACCCAAACCATTCATGGTGGTCAGGAGTGTGACCCGGTAACCGGTGCCGTCATGCCTCCCATCGTGACATCATCCACCTTCAGCAGGCACCCGGACAACATACCGGGTTTGAGTATTCGCGAAGTCAGAACCCCACACGTTTTCCCCTTGAACGCCTGCTGGCCAATCTTGAAGGTGGCCAGCAGGGGTACGCCTTTACATCCGGACTTGCTGCCATTGTCACCGTTCTTGAACTACTCAACCATGGTGATCATGTTATCGCCATGGATGACCTCTATGGTGGCTCTTTTCGTCTTTTTGACCAGGTACGCCGAAGAAGTGCAGGCCTTTCCTTCAACTTTATCGATATGTCTGCACCTCAGGCTTTTCAGAGAGCCATTCAAACCAATACCCGAATGATCTGGATTGAAAGCCCAACCAACCCTCTGCTAAAGCTGGTTGATATCGAGGCTATCTGTGAGCTTGCCCGAAAGAAAAACATTCTGGTGGTTGTAGATAACACATTTGCGACCCCCCTTTAACCAGCAACCGCTTGGACTGGGTGCTGATATTGTCGTGCATTCAACGACTAAATATCTGAATGGCCATTCAGATACTATCGGCGGTGCAGTGATCATCGGCGATAACCCTGAGCTCAGTGACCAGATGGCCTTTCTTCAGAATGCGGTTGGCAGTATTGCCGGGCCATTTGATAGTTACCTGACGTTGCGTGGCATCAAAACTCTGGCCCTGCGTATGAAAGCTCATAATGACAATGCACAGCAGCTAGCTGAATGGCTGGAAAGCCACCAGCAGATAGAAAAAGTTATTTATCCTGGCTTACCAAGTTATCCACAGCACTATCTAGCTAAACGACAAATGACTGGTTTTAGTGGAATTGTATCCATTCTGATAAAGGGCTCATTGCAGGAAACCTCGCGCTTTTTCTCAAAGTTGAAGGTATTTACTCTGGCTGAAAGTCTCGGAGGCGTAGAAAGTCTGGCGGAGCAGCCGGCAATTATGACTCATGCCAGTATTCCTTCAGAGATCCGCAGGGAGATTGGTATTCACGACAACCTGATCCGACTCTCTGTTGGAATAGAGGATATTGATAATCTCAAAGAAGACCTGGACCGTGCATTGTTGAGTGGTGCTTAAATTTGCCGCTAAATAAAAAAGCCACTGCAAACAGTGGCTTTTCAGTCAACAATATTATTTTATAACAACTGTCGTATTATCAAGACCAAGTTGAGCCAGGTATTTGTCAACCACCTTGCCAGGTAGAGGGATATAACCATCCTTTATCACGACTTCCTGCCCTTGCCTGGAAAGTACCAGCTTCACGAATTCGCGCTCAAGTGGAGACAATGGCTTGTTAGGCTGCTTATTTATATATACATAGAGAAAACGCGACAAAGGGTAGCTACCATCAACCGCATTCAATGGTGTCGCCTCAACAAATGCCTGCCCATCTTTCCTGGCAAGTGCAACGGTTCTTACGCTGGAGGTTTTGTAACCAATACCGGAATATCCGATACCATTCAGAGAGGCTGAAACTGACTGTACTACTGAAGCAGAACCTGGCTGCTCGTTCACACTGTTCTTAAAGTCCCCCTTACACAGTGCTTTCTTTTTGAAGTAACCATAAGTACCGGATACGGAGTTACGACCGTATAGCTGTACCGAGC
>CBDHDM010000070.1:0-7900 GCA_965261315.1 Endozoicomonas sp.
CCAGGTATCAAAGTAAAAATTCTTAAGATTACTGGACATCCAACTCTTACAAGTAAGAATCCCAAACCTGTTATCTAACAATAATATTAATTTATTACCTATCCATGAATTCATTGATTCATTCATTCATGCATTTAAATATTATTTTCTTATACAGAATTTCTGAAAAATGATGAACTAATCCTACTTTTACCCAAAGTTACTATTGCCTACTGGTGTGGGGTGTTCATCTACATAATTTTAAGGAAAGCAAAAGAATTACCTTCTAATACACAGTCAAACCTGTGTATAATGGCCCCATATAATTATAGTGGTTACCCTGTGTATTATGGTCACCAGACTGGTATAGGTCAGTGGTTATATTGCTAAGGTGTACTAGATAATACTTTTACACATTAAAAAAGGGGAAATACCTTCTTGGACTTCTGAGCCATCTCATTTGTGTATTTGTGGGGGATATGAAGGATACATGCATCCTTCAGAGGAGCCAAAGCATCAAAGTAGTTAACCAGGATCCGTGCTGTGAGTATAATATAGTTGGACCGTTGTCGCTGTTGGTCATCAAGAGTAGGAAGAAATTTGAGGTTTGAAACTTCCTCCAGGTTTGCATTCCGTCCTTTCGATTTGAGATGAGCCCCAGACACACGGTTCTCAACCATCTGATGATTTACCCAGTGGTAATCCCGGTTTTGTGAATAAAAATGAAAGGAAACCACGGTAGCTGACGATTATAACATGGCTCCTCTGAAATAGAATATTTCACCAAAAAAAAAACTTAAAGAATATTATCTGCAACCCTTAAAATTATCATCTTGCTTTTAAAACAAATATTGTCTACGACTAACTAAATCAAAGTTCAATAATGGCTCCTCGGGGATCTACCCTGGTCTTCATTCTTTGACAGCATTGCTTGGTAACAACAGGATCAGCTTGTGGATTGGGCGATCCAACCGTCTAACGGGTCTGGTCCTCTGTCCTTTGGCAGCGAGGGAAGGATCTCCAATAGTAACTTGGACTGTGCGTACATATCCATCGTCTCCAACGTTTGCTTCAGATACACGCGCAAGCTGCCAACAGTTCCTGGGAAGGGTGTCGTCCTTTACAATGACGATATCTCCAACAGCCAGATTTCTTTGCAGTTTGCTCCACTTGTTTCGCTGTTGCAGGCTCATCAGGAATTCCTTTTTCCAGCGACTCCAAAATTCGTTGGCTAAATGCTGAACTCTTCTCCGCCGCTTTCTTGTATACAGGTCTGTTGATTCGAACATACCAGGTGGAGGCAGAACTACCTTAGTCTTCAGGGTGAGGAGGTGGTTGGGGGTAAGTGGATCAGGATAGTTCGGGTCACTAAGTGTATTCATTGACAATGGACGACTGTTCACTATTGCCTCTGATTCACACAGGAATGTTCGAAGCGATTCGTCATCCAACTGGGCACCATTCTTGTCCAATATCGCCGACATAACACTGCGGACGGTGCGAATCTGGCGTTCCCAAACGCCACCCATATGGCTTGCTGATGGCACATTCATTCTGAAGCTAAACCAGTCACAGTTGTTCTTGAGTAATTCTGATCTGATTTGCATGTGGTCCAATTCAGCTAAGGCTTCCTTTAGCTCTCGTCTTGCGCCAATGAAATTACTTCCTTGGTCACTTCGTAGTTGGCGTATTGGACCTCTGCGGCAGATGAAGCGGCGTAACGCATTAATAAATGAGGCTGTATCCATGGAGTTGGCGCATTCAAGGTGTATGGCTCTTGACGCCATGCATGTGAAGAGAACACCATACCTCTTCATTTCCTTTCTTCCGTCTTTAATGAACCATGGACCAAAATAATCAACAGCGCAGTAGGTAAATGGGGGTGCTGGTTCCAACCGGTCAGCTGGTAGGTCAGCCATCTTTTGGTCTTCGACTGAGCCTCTTAACCTTCGACACTTGACACACTTTGATATATAAGAGGAAATTACACTTGATCCACCCACAAGCCAATAACCACGCGAACGTACTTCGTTTAAGGTTATGCCTTTCCCTTGGTGTTTCGTTTCTTCGTGACACTGTTTAACGATGAGGTGCGAGACATGACTCTTTCCTGGGAGGATCAACGGAAACTTTACACTTTCAGGTTTGCAGCATTCTTTAAGCGTCCACCAACCCTTAGGATGCCACTAGCGTCAAGGAATGGATCAAGTTTTAAGAGAGGACGAGACAACTTCAAACCACTACTCTTATTGGAGCTTGACCCTTGTGATGCAGATCTCATAGCTTTCATTTCTTCTTCAAAATGGGTTTCTTGGGCTGATTTAATCATGAGCATCTCTGCTTGCTGCATGACTGTCACTGTGATACGCTTTGATGCTGCTGGTTGCGAAATCTTCTGTGGCGACGTCCTGTCACAATCTTGGGCCTTACAATTGACTCTTTCTTTAAGTGTCTTTATATACAAACGACACACGGCAACAGCCTTCTTCGCTCTATGGAGGTTGGAAAAATACTCCAAACGACTGGCTAGGGTTGCGAATTGTTGGTCTGAGGTGGTCGCAAGGGAAAATGACTTCTTCACTTCAGGATCATCTTCTGACAAGCTAATGGAGTTTTTGACGTCAGTTGCTGGCCAGCGAGATTCATCTTGCCAAAGAAAGGCTGGTCCCCTAATCCAGTTCGATCTTAGAAACTCTTTAGGAGAAAGACCACGGGAGGCGTGATCGGCTGGGTTGAGTTTGGTATCCACGTACCGCCATTGGTCAGGAGAGGAATGATCTTGAATTTGTTGAACACGATTTGCCACGAAGATGTGGAATCTCCTGGTCTCATTCGCTATGTAGCCAAGAACAACCTTGCTGTCAGTCCAGAAAAACTCTTTCACTTCTTCATACTCCAACTCCCGTTGCAACTGAGCGCTTGTCTTTGCTGATAGCACGGCTGCTGTTAACTCCAGACGAGGCACTGTTACTTGCTTGAGAGGGGCGACCCGTGCCTTCCCCATGATGAACGAACAGTGAAATTGGCCCCTCTCATTTTTCATCCTCAGATAGGAACACTGGCCATATCCTTGCATACTAGCGTCAGAGAAGTGATGCAATTCCATTTGAGTAATACGGCCAGAATCGTCAGGTTTGTAACATCTTGGGATCAACAGTTCTTCTAGAGCAGGTAGCTCGCTTCTCCACTTCATCCATCTTGCCTTGATATCTTCTGGAACTGGATCATCCCAATCTGCTTTACTCCTGCACAGCTCCTGAAGAATCTTTTTTCCATCTAAAAGAAGTGGGGCCGCAAACCCTAACGGATCATAGATGGAACTTATTGTGGATAAGATACCACGACGGGTGCACGGGCGATCCTCCAGGGTGATTCTAAATTGGAAGGAATCTTTCTCGATACACCACTGTACACCTAAGGCACGTTCAATAGGCAGGGCATCTGTATCCAAATCCATTTTCTGAATGCCTTCGGCACGATCTTCAAGTGGGATCGCCTCGATGACTTCCTTGCAATTTGATGTGAACTTATGCAATCGAAAACCTCCTCTTCTGCACAGTTCCTTTTTATCCTCAATGAGGGCAACTGCGTCGGCTATCGATGCAACGGATTTTAAGCCATCATCCACGTAGAAGTCGTTTCGGATGAATTCAGCTGCTGATTGGCCAAGATCCTCTTCATTGTCATCTGCGGTTGCCTTTAACGCATAGTTAGCGCAACCTGGAGAACTTGTAGCCCCAAACAGGTGTACTGTCATCCTAAATTCGGTTGGCGGCTTTGTTGTGTCTCCATGTTCCCACCATAAGAAACGTAGAAGATCTCGGAACTCTTCAGAGACTCTAACCTGGTAGAACATGGATTCAATATCGCACATCAGTGCGATGGGTTCTTGTCGGAATCTGCAGAGAACTCCTACCAAACGGTTTGTCAGATCTGGGCCTTGCAGAAGATGCTTGTTGAGTGACTGATTCTTAAATTCTGCGGAACAGTCGAAGACAACCCGGATCTTTGTAGGCTTCTTAGGATGGTACACTCCATGGTGTGGAATGTACCAGACCTTCTGCTCATTAGCTTCATCTTTCAGTGGTGGAACTTTCTCCGCGTAGCCTTTCCTTATCACATTTTCCATGAATGTGGTGTAGTCCTCCTTATACTTGCTATCAGCAACAAATCTTCTCTTCAGCTGATTAAGACGCCGTACAACAACTTCGCGATTGTTCGGAAGATTCGGCCGGGTTTGGCACTCGTAGGGGCAGGGGCATCTCATAATGACCATCCTCACAGTGACGTAAGCCTTCTTCGACGATTGTTAAAAACTTCCTGTCTTCTTTGGAGAGAGCTTGTGCAGTGAGGGCCCTTTCCGAAAAGTCCATTTCAAACATCTTTTTAGCTGTATAAGGACTTATCTCTTCCTTGGATTGGACCACAGGAATGAATTGCAGATTCGAAGGAGCAACTTTGCCAATCTCACGAGACATGATTCTATTGCATGTTGCCAGCTCACCCGCTTCATCTTCTTCTTGACTTTCTTGGTGTGGGGTAACTGGTCCTACTATTCCCCATCCAAGCAGAGTTCTAACGGCATAAGGATCATCGCCTTTTCCAAGGATAACTTCTCTTGGTTTGATGGCACGTGGGCAGTTGCAACCGATGAGCAGGGCCACGTCTGTGTTACTTTGGTAAGGATGGAGCCTTTCTGCGATCTTGTTCAAATGAGGCCATTTGCTTGCTACTTCTGGAATAGGGATTTGGTTCTTTCTATGGGGAATTCTTGTTCTCGAATATGCTTTGGGAAGCTCAACTTCCACTCTTTTGTCCATTCGCTTGACCACCAGATCATTGGCTTTTTCCACGGTAATTTCTTCCTTCCCCAGCATTGTGTGTAAACTTAATTTGATCTCTGGACCACTTAAGCCAAGGTCACGAAGGGTTTGAGATTTGATGAATGTCGTGTCGCTCGCATCATCTAGAAGGGCGTAAACTAAAACTTCCTTCTGTGGATTGTCTTTGTGGTGCAACCACACTGGTATGATCATAGAGTTTGTCACGCTTGCTCGATCACCGATTGTATGACGACAGACACTTGAAACACCGCTTGAACCATGACTTTCGTGAGCTTCTATTTTCTCCTGACTCCTTGGCTCCTTATCGTCCTTTGGATCATAATGCAGAATAGTCGGGTGAGGCTTTCCACACTTGTGGCATGTTAATCTCTTACGGCAATTTTTTGAGTAGTGACCATTGCCAAGACAACCAAAACAAAGACCAGCAGACTGTATGAGGTTATGACGTTCCTCGGGGCTCTTCATCTTCAACTCATCACAACTATGGACACCATGGGTCTTTGAACAAACAGGGCAGACCTTAGATGATATCTTCGGCTCATAAGCGGGAGAACTGTTCCTCTGAAAGTGCGCAGTTGAAGTAGCAAAACTGTTTGCATTCGTTGCATTCGGTGGTCGTCTTCGATTAGTCAGGATCTTATTTTTGTCAAAGACTTTCTTTCGTTCTTCTTTAAGAACATCTGGGGAAAAAACTGGATCTGTTGCAAGATCAGCTTCTGTTTCTACAAACTTCACGATATCCCGAAATGTAACTGCCCGTCCGTACTTCTTCTTAACTTCAAAGGCGTGACGGCACCACTTAACACCCGAGTAAGAGGGCAGCTTCGAACTGACAAGCTTCAAAACCTCAGTCGAGTCTAGATCGTCCAGGAACTTGATACTCTTCATTGCTTCTTCGCATTGTATCAGAAAATCAGAAAAGGCCTGAAGGTCGGAACTGTGTCTTTCACTGATTTGCTGCCATTTCCTCAGGCGTGTCTTGTAGGCATCTGAGACGCGATGAGGATCTCCAAACCTTTGGGCAAGAAGTTTCTTGGCTCTCCTGTAACTGTCACTGGAATTTAGCGTGACGAACCCCTCTGATGACATCGTTTGCCTTTCCTGATGTATATTTGTTTAAGAAATAGAGCCTTTCTCTATCCGACAAGACGAGGTTTCAATAATGGTTTCAAAGGCCCTCATGAAAACTGGATAATCGAAGTAATTACCACTGAACGTTGGTGGCTCTTGAATGGGAAGAGAACTGATCCTTTGCTGTTCGGCAATAAGGGAACTGAGTTCGGTCTGCTTAGCTTGTAGCCTGATTATCTCTTGGAGGGCGACTTCACTTGGGCTTGAGTTAGCGATCTGAAAAGGTGATTCCACAGCTGACGAAACATGTGTATTTGCTAACCCAGTCGGTTGCTGTTCCGTCTTAAAAGGTATTTGACTTCCCTCCGGAGTTGATGGATTGAAAGGGTTCAATGAGTCGTGCATTTTAGGTTCACTCTTCAATGGTGGACCAGATGGTTCAGATGGTGGTAACATGAGAGGGTTGAGAGGTGAGACGTCTTGTAAGTTATTCTTCAGAGGTAAATCAGGTCCCTGAGGTGTGAATGGTGTGAATGTTTCCTTTGGTATGAAAGGAGGAGCATCTTGATTTAGATTAATTTGCGCCTGACAACTTAGGTTTGGATCTTGGATCATTTTGTGGCACTGATTATCCTCGTCTTCAAACGTCTTCATCGCGTCCCTTTCCGCCTTTGCCATTGCTAGCTCTTTCATCATTGTTACCTTCTTCAACTCAGCTTCTTTGTCCAGGAATTCCATTTGAGCTTCCAGTTTAGCGGCTCTTGCTGCGGCTTTGATCTTCCTTGAACGAGCTGGCAAACGTGATGAGTGCGATGACCCTGTGCTACTTGTACGATAACTTGATTGTGAAGATGGTTTGACCGGCGGTTCCTTGAAAGACCCTCTTTCGATGGCGTGAATTCGACTGCTGATTTTCATGCGGCACTCATTGTATTCTCGATCCCTTAAATCGAACCACCTATAAGAGGCTGTTTTGTTTTCTTCGCTTTCAACAAGGTCGTGAAAATCATTAAAGGCTTGATTTAGATCTTCCTTCAACAAATCAAGTTCTTCAATTTCTTGCGTGAGGATTTCGACTTCCTTAATGTTCTCTAGGGAAGAACAAATCTTCTGTATTCGCTTTGAAATTCTTCTATAAGCGGCGTCTCTGTGATTTCTGAGAGTTTCTAACCAAAATTCTTGTCCCTTTTCGGTCCGTTTCCGATTCCGGTCACGCGTTGATTCGTCACATGTCGCGCGAGCGCCCTCGTGTTCTTGCGTAATCACTGGTTCACTCTCAGAAGCGTTCAACAGATTTCCAATGATATTTTTGGTGCTTTCGTCTTCAAACGTGCTCATATTTTTGCTTAGTCGAACATCTTATGCCCTCGCGAAGGTGGAGATATTTTACTGTAGGATCCGACGACTGTCAATGCGGCGAGAAACGTGTCGCGGGAATTTGAGATAGAACTTTACGGAGGCTTAGATCAAATGCTTTGAAGGCAATGAAAGTTCCAAACACTTGTTTATTTCGAGCCAACAAAATTGCTGATCGATGACACTCGTAAACTGAAAATTAAATAATTTACAACGCAACGAAATCAACAACTAAATACAATAAAACAAAGCAGATAACTACGGGTCAAACGTGACCTTTGCATTTTGGGGGCGGAACCCCAAATATATAACATCACACTGAATAAACCTAAGTGAAAAGCACATAAAATATAAACACCACAGAGGTGTAAATTTGAACACTAGCACAAACATCCTAAAACTTGACAGAAAACGATACTTAAGAGAACATAAAAAAGGCATTTACGGATCTCAAGTACTTCATGTGCATTCCGCATAACATAAGCACGCACTTGGGATAATGACATAAATAACGGCATGTACAATTGATTACTTTCCAAAAGACTAATTCCACAGGGAGCTAACATAACAAAGAAAGGAAAAGAAACTCACATATCTGTCCCACACAGTAAAGGCAAAGGCTGAGATGAACGGCTTGAACGGATAACTAG
>CBDHDM010000071.1:0-30541 GCA_965261315.1 Endozoicomonas sp.
AGCCACTGTGTCATTCTGCGATCAGGGCCAGGCGGCTTGGATGCGCTCATACGGTAGCACGCAGAGAGTTCTGCCGAATGCTGGACGAGTTCCCGGCAGCCTGGTTTGCAACTTCACAAATAGCAGGATGGAAAGAGCAGGTACATGCTGTCGAAGAAACCATTAACCAGGTAGATCGGCAGAAGAACATGGTTACTCTTGAATACGCCAGAGTGTCTATGCAAGGTTCAGCCCTCTCTGACGAACATCATCATCGGACATTGACTGATCTATCAGACACCATTGAGCGGCTTAATGACCAGCATGGCCTGTGTGTTGATCAGCTTCTGGTGATACAGGAGTCTATTCTGGCCGCCTTATTGAGTGCTTCAGAGAAAAGGATGGGGGAGACGGCATGAGGCAATTGCCGTTAAATTGCGAAGTTTATTACATTGCTGACTTTCTTGGTCCTGCAGAAGCAGAGTCCTTGTACCACGAAATTACGACAGGATTTGATGTGACCAACAGAGTCATCATCATGGCTGATGGATCTGAAATAGTGACTGGAAATGGCAATTATCTGTTTTGCCATCCGGAGTTGACCTCTTTTAAGAAACTGCATGAAACGTTCGGTGCCCGTGCTGCCTGGACAGATTCATTAATCGGCGTCAGGGAGCGGATTTACGAACAAACAGGTCATTGCTTCGATGTTGCCAGTTGTAATTATTATCAGGACGGGGCGGATTACATCGATTTTCACCATGACCTACCGGCATTTGGCCCCACAGATCATATTGCTTCGCTCTCCCTTGGGGCGGAGAGAGAGTTTGTGATTCGAAGCATTAATGATCCCACGGAGATTCACTCCCTGGTCATGGCTTCCGGTAGTCTGATATTTATGGGAGAAGGGTGTCAGGAACGCTTTGAACACAGCGTGCCGCCAGATCTACATTGCACCAAACCCCGGTTAAATCTGTCTTTCAGAAAATACCGCGGACAGGGTAATTGAGGATTTGTTGTGAGGGGGGAGTCAAACAAAACCTCAGCCAGGCCTGCCCTGTCAACAGGCCCTAATTAATCTTCAATAATTGATAGCCCGGTTTTTCACCAGTCTCATACTTGAGTTGTATGGTCTTCACAGGTTGGTCATGCTGATACTGAAGGGTTTCTGGCCTATTCAGGCTGCACTCGTAGTTTCCCAGAGCCATATCTCCATAGACCTGAATATGCGTTTCCAGCATCACAGAATCCAGGTGCTGATTCTGATCGAGCCTGAACGTTTTATCCAGGGCATCTTCAGAGCCTCCGCAAAGCGCGCGTGCCGTCTCGTTCCGGAGCTGGCTGACCTCTCCCAGATGGGTTGTGGTGTGATTATCATAAACGGCAAAGGCATTTATGGTCACGCTTTCAGGTATTAGGCATCCGTCGTTTTTCAATGTATTGACCAGATTGCTGAAAATACTGACCTGGCACTCATCAACAAGAGCGGCCTTCATGGTTTCTGAAATAATGAGGTCATAGGACTCCTCTGGCTGCCAGTCACAGGCATTGGCGCACACGAAATGATTGGCGAAAGCCTCAAGGCCTGTCAGTTGAAGAATTTGCTTAAGGATGTCGATGGAAAACGGGTGAATGTCCAGAAATGTGACTGAAACCCGATTGGCGTCCAGTAATGGCAGTAACGGTAATAACAGGGTAGCGAAAGGACCTGTCCCTGCGTAGAGGATATTTATATTGTCCTGAGTCTCCAGCCTGTCGCAGATGGCTTGATGAATCCCCGTGATAAAACGGGCCGATCGGAGTTGCTCGGCCGCACATTTAGCAGCACTCAGTGGTGAGATGGCTCTGCCATTTCCGGTTTGCGTGAATTCATCGTTGGCTGGCACGGTAAGCTGCATATCCATGCCAATAAGGTCAGATAACCCGCTCATAAACGACAGGGGCTTTCTTCGGAGCTGGTCATGGGATGCGGACTCATGATCCAGCATGGTCTGACCGATACTGGCTATCCAGGCCTGTCGCTGAGGAATATGGAGTTCATCAAGCTTTACCGAGTCCGGAATACCAATCAGGTGTTGCAGCCATTCATTGCTGAGGCAGTCAATGACCAGATGAATCCGTGGGGTATCGCTGTTGTTTGTCACAGAATGGGGTTCATCTGCATTCAGATACCAGAGCTCTCCTTCCAGGATATGGATCTCCTCACCGGCAACGGTAAAAGACACATCGTTATTACTGAACAGGCAAAGATGCAGGCGTACCTGACCTTTTGAAAAGCAGAGGTCCTGATCCCTGTGTGTTCGGATCATGGCTCCGGGTTCCAGTTTCATCAGTCTTGCTGACAGAACACCACAGCGTAGCTGTTGCAGTAGAGTCTCTACACCGGGTAGCTTCCGGATGATCGGGTAGTTTATGTAATGTTCGGGATCATGGTCGGATATCTGAAATGCCTGAAGGATCGGATGGGCATCGCGATGGCAGATCAGCCCGCGCAGTGGAATAACCTGCCACTCACCGTTATAGTCACGTTGATTGACATGCTCAATCCAATGTTCATTTTCAAGAGTCTTCAGCGCATCCTGCTGCAGGCTGGCAAAATCCTGAATGGTAAAATGCAGCTTTTTATAGGGTACATCCGGTAGTAAGTCTTTCATTGAAACGGCACTTCCCTGTGTTATTTTGAATCTGGTGGGGGGTGTCACTCTCTCAGTAAGCTTATGGCAATTGAGATTGTCGAAGCAATTCAAGTTCCGAATAGTACTGTTCAATACTGTGTAGCTGATGATTGATTTCTTTGGGAATCGCCAGCCACTCATCTTCTCCATAGCTCAAAACGGGTTGTTTGGAATGTCGCTGCTGACGATGCTTCATTTTTTCCAGCTCGGCAGGCGATACCTGCATACCAATCTCTGGCAGAAACTGATTCCAGACCCACTCCGGTAGCTGGTCGTAGTTTACCGGTTTAACTTTTCCCTGTTGGACAAACAACAGGCCGTAACGGAAAAAGGATTCCAGCATTTGAAGGCATCGCCCATCAAGATCATAAACCGGGGCAGAAATATCGAAGCGGTCATTGTCCAGATGACCGGGTACCATCTGCCATCCCCGTTGTATCTGATGTGACGCAAATACCTCTGCCGGTTGCCGATATAGAAAGAATTTTGGTACGTCAGGGAAACTCTGTTCGAACAGTTCCAGATCGGCAATGTGCTAGCTGTCCACCTTCACAATTGTAAACCGGATATCAGGGTTGGGTTTCTGGCAAAGGGCTTTTACGCAGGCTGTTAATCGCTCAATGCATAAATCTGGTGTCATTCGATAATGCTCAAGGATGTCGTTTATCAGTTCGGGTTCTGATAGTGCATTAATCTGTTCAGATTCAGCGCAGGTCTGTGACACCAGCGTTGAGCCGCAGCGGGAGACGTGGAAAATAAAAGCGGAAGGTGTTGCTCCATGGGTATGGGAAAATTCGGTTAATTGATCCGTTGTTGTATATCTTGCATTTTCCCTTCCTTCCCGTATTGCCTGCCTGATCTCATCTTCGAAAAACGGTCGCTGCAGTCGCTCATTTTTCAACATCACCCACTTCAGGTCTTCACCTTTTTCCAGAGTTTTCTTTAGCGATGCTGGATACCAGCCGAAGTCGGGCAAGAAGTCATTATCCATATTCTTTTGATCATCCATTGTCATCTATTAACAGACTGTTATTCTGATAATTGTTTAACAAGCCAGTAAAGGATTACCGCCTAAAATGCCCATTTTTGCAACTCAACCTGCACAGAAACAGCAACTGTTAAAAGACGGTTATGTCCATTTGCCATCAGCATTACCAGAGACACTTCTGGAACGCTGGCGAAATCTAGCAGCACGACTGGAGCAGGATGCCCTGCGGGCACATGCCAGATCCGATGCTCTGTATGGTGCCTGTGTGATAGAAGATCCGGTCGGACCCCGGCTGATGCGTTTTGATGATGTACTGGCGGTTGATCCCGAAGCCGTTCTGGATCTCCTCGCCTGTCCGGCGATGATGGCTGTAGCACGTGAGTTTGGTGGGGAAGGAACGGTTCCTGTACAGATGGATATTCTGTACAAACAGCAGCATCCTCATCCTGTTGTTCTCTGGCATCAGGAGGCTCAGCATCCCAGGGGTTATCCATATTTGAATGTTGGGGTTTATCTGGATGATGCACTGGAAGGTGATGGTTGTCTGCGATATGTGCCCGGTACCCAGCATGAGTTACAGGATATCTGTGGCCTGTCGGCACGGTATGGATGGGACATTCCCGGTACTATAGAACAACCGGCCAGGGCAGGGGATATCTTGATTCAGGACATGATGATTCTGCACGGTTCACAGCCAAAGTTGACCCCTGGTGTTCGTCGTACCATTTATATAGAACTGCGTCCGGTAGCCGGTATTCAGGAAAGCGAGGTTTATTCCAGAGAGTGGATTGAACTCAGGAAGCGCTGGATGGCACTAGTTTTGCAAAGAACGGAATCAGGACATTGGCCAGACCGCTGGCTCAGGCAGTTACCCCGTGACCCTGGCACCGTTGAAGACGTGGTTATGGAGATAATGGCGCGTCGTGAAGCACCTATACCGGCGGTCTATTGCCATCAGCCGGTAGTGACAAAGGACTATCCGGTCAACGCCAGTGCTTCTGCCAGTGGCGACAAGTGCTCTGCATAATGTTCCCAGCGTCCTATTGATGAATGGTATAGCGGCCTGCGGACCTGCAGTTCGCTGGCGGTAGAAACAGATCTTGGGTTTTTATGAAATAGCAGACACTGTTCATCCCACTCAAGATTGCAGTAATCAATAATCTGTCGGCTGATTTTTTCAGGGTTGGCAACCAGTGCTTCGTACTGAATCTCAAGTATTGGGACAGGCAGCACCCTGCGCCAATGATTCATTAGCCGCTCATAGGCTTTTTTATAGTACTCACCAATTTCCTGCAGGTCATAGCTGAAATACTGTCCGGTATGAAACCAGGTTTGGAAGCAGGAAAGGCCGATGTCCATAGGGTTACGTCGACAGTGAATGATTTTTGCTCTGGGAAATATGGTAACTATCAGCCCGAGGAAAAGGTAGTTATCCAGCTTTTTATTCGTGATGGTGGTTTTATCCGGTGCAATAGACTGTAGCTGTTCAAGATACTGGTTGCCTAACCGGTCAATAGTTGTTTTATCCAGCGCAGCCAGTGATTCAAACACCGCGTCTTTTTGAACGATGCCTGACAGCAGGATATCCAGCAGTGGAGTTTCTCCACCACCGTGTGCCAGAGGGTGTGATGCGATGATTTGTTCGATCAATGTTGAGCCAGAGCGGGGCATTCCGATGATGAAAATAGGTGTTTCTGCAGACAATGTCTCGCACTCTTTCTGTTCATCAAAATAGTGCTGGTTGAATATTCCTATAATCGAATCAAACATGGCAGATTCTTTTTTACTGCTGTAATTGATTCAACTGCGCTGTAGCCTGTTACCCTCAGCATTATGAAAAAATGCATCGCCGTATAAGTTCAGATGGTTATAGACAATGGCAAGAGTCAAGTGGAGAAACTGACGGTCTGTTTCTGGAAGATCCGGATGTTGCAGAAACCAGCGTATATTGTTTATCTCGGTACTTGTCAGTGAAGGCTGAAGTTGAACCAGGTTAAAATAGGCAACCCCTGAAGATGGTGTTAAAGAAACAAGCTGTCTGAATGTTTCAGCTGCCTTTGACGTTTGTCCCTGTTCTCTTAATGTCACCCCCAGGTTATTCAATGCGCCAGTATGATAAGGGTTGATGGCCAGCACTTGCTGATAATGCTCCATCGCGGCCTGGTAATAACCCTGTTTCTGGAATAAAAGCCCCTGACTGAAAGCATGCTGCTCGAGGTCAGAAGGTGGTGATAACGAATGAATGGATAAATGCTGGAGAGTCATGATGTTTTTAGAACTTGATTTTACCTGATATCAATTCAGTGCTACGAAAACTGCATGCCGGCATCCAGATTGAAGCGTTCGGCAAATGCCAGTCCATTGAAGAGACCTTCAGTGACCATGATGATATCCAGCCGCAGAGCCCCATCCACTGTGGCTACGATCATGCCCTCGGGTTCACCAACATGCAAAATGGTGCCGGGCTCAACGCCATACTTTGGGTGTGCTACGGGGGTGGCCTGCATCAGTGCAATGTGTGATTGCCGCCAGGTTACCACGGCCCCATTAAACTGGGGATTACCAGCCCTGGCCATGGCCGATATGTCAGCGCTGGTCATGGCGTTCCAGTCAACGACAAGGTCTTCCGGTTTCGGCATGGGGGCCAGTGTCGGTTCACCTTCCTGAGGTACAGGGTGAAGCTCATCAGAGGCAAGCTTCTCCAGAAACTCCAGAATCAAACCGGGAGCCCGGGCTGCCATGGTATTGGCAAGGGTATTCAGCGTGTCTCTGTCGTGGATTGGTAACGGTTGCTGAAAAACAATGTCACCGCTATCGGCATCCTCTTCCGTTTGAATAATGGCCAGGCTGGTTTGTGTTTCTCCGTTGCGGATCTGCCAGTAGAGTGGCATGGCACCTCGGTATCTGGGCAGAGGGGAAGCGTGCAGATTATAAAGACCGAAACGAAAGGCCTGTCGGATACTGCCGGGGAGCAAACTGGGAAAGGTATAGATTAATCCGGCGTCGGCCTGCCACTGATCAATAACCGGCATAATGTGGTCGGGTTGCTCATGCTGGTAAATCTGAAAAGGGATGCTGGCCTGTTGCAACTGGTGTAACAGGTGCTGTGTACCCGGTTCCTGCCGGTTTGGAACGATCACGCCAGCCAGCTGCCCGGTTTGCAGCAATTGGTTAATGGCTGGAATAACAATCATGCTGGAGGCAAATAGAACCAGTTTGTTTTTTTTATTGAGATGGCGCTCGGGCATTAAACGACCTTTTGCATTTATTGGTTTTAAGGTGTTGAAATCGATGTTTCATGCTTTAACGGGCAAAAAACCGGGCAATCCATTCAGTCGATAATAGAAGGTCAGCTGGTCGCCACTGTTTACCAGCAGGTCCCCGGGCTTTGGCTCTGTGGGAACAAAGTTGATGCAGACCTGCATATCGGGCAGTGGGTGAGTGATCCCGGAATCATACTCACCAATGATCTCCTGATCTTCACTGTTGTCACCGGTAATTACTCGGGTGCAGATCATCATGATCGGGTGTTTCATATCCTCAGGCAGTTCCGGTAGGGTTACCGTGCCGCACTGGATCAGGCTGGTAAACTCATCAATCACCTGTTCCGGTAAATTGCGCAGGCTTTCCAACGTCAGGCTGAGAATCTCCCCAAGATCGATACGGCGTTCAAGGGTTTCCTGATTCATATTGGCGGCAAAAACCTGGCCGGATTTATCCCTGCCACTGATCGTTATACTCCTGCTGACCTTCATTGATGACTGCCCGCAGGCTGACCTCGCGGGGAATGAACAACCCGTCCGGCTCTATCCGGCTGGCAAAATGTCTGGCCAGAGCCAGATGCCCCTCGCGGCTGAAACCGTGCTGCATGGCTTCTAGCACCACAATGTGAACAGGCTCGGAGGTTTCATACATACAGCCGTCCAGCAGCTGGATATCACGAATAAAAGGGGTGATCTGCAGTGCATCCACCAGAGCATGCAGGCTGGCCACCGCACCGGGCTGCATATCAATCAGCGTGATCTGTAAATCCTGCTCGCTGTAAAGTCCCAGTTGCTGGTAATAGGCAATTAGTGGCAACAGAAGGGGAGCCAGAGGACCGCAGGCAGGATAGACAATATGCAAAGGTCCGGGCATCTTTTTATGCAGTTCAGAAACCGCATGATTAATGGCCCGGATAAAAGCCCGTACGCGCAGGCTGTCTTTCTGGGTGGTAATGCAGTAGTCCGGTGACATAACCAGCCCATGTCGCCCGATATACTGTCGTTTACGTAACTCTGATGGTATATCACAGCCGATATAGATGTTTTGCTGGTGCTCAAACAGTTTTTCCAGCTTGAAATCCAGGCTGGTTTTATCCAGCGGCTGTTGCAGAATTTCTCTGACTGTGGCCACTGTGCAGCTCAGAAGGGTCTCGGTTTTTTCTATTGGTTCAACTGCTGCTGGCTGCGTGTTCTGAGAAACACCGGCCAATTGCCCACGCAGAATGTCGTTGAGGATGCCGGTTATCGATGCTGGGTCTGCAAAGGTCGTGGCTGGCGGTGGCACAGGTTGGCTTTTACTCATGGCTTTCCCGGTTTTTCTGCTGAAGGCCGGAGAATCTCCGACCATTTTCATTGGAAGATTCTTACGATTAATTTCTGGGAGGGTAAAGGCCGTCGATGCAAATGATATAATGGATGCCTAAGCTGGGCTGCATGATCTCAAAAGGCTGACTGCCTCCTGTATTAACAATGGTGACTGTGCCGCCGGTAATGCCGCCACCACCGCCGGTTATCTCTACATCAACTTCTACAGCACCTGCTGCCATCGTCTTGTCTGCGGTGTTGGAATAACTGTTTGTAGCCAGAGCCAGCCCACTTTTTGCCGTTGCCCAATAGTTTCCGCTGGCTTTATCGGCATTTCCCTCACCATCATGTGCTTTTACGATTGCAGTGGCAGTTGCAGATATTGGTTGTCCTGAACCACCGCCTGTGGGGGTAAATAGTGCATCATGTGAGTGGCTTGGCATCTGAGTAGTGTCCAATAGGACGCTTTCTCTTCCCATTGTCTGACCTGAGAAAGAAGGCCAAAGTCCCGGCCCGTCACCTGTTCCACGAGCGACTCTTCCCCTCAGGTCAGGTAGACCAAAATTGGTTCGTCCATCCCCGCCGAATTGGGTTCCCAGTAATGAAAAAAGCGCTGTGTTCTGACTGATGGTCAGCATTTGCCCAGCACAAAAAGCCCAGTTTCTGGGATTGAAATTTCCGCCAAAAGAGATAATGCCGCCTGTGTAAAAATCCATTTATGCGTTTCCGCTGTTTGCTGGTTTTAGTAACTATTCTATTGGAACTTCTGTTTCTTTAAGCCCGCGTGACCTTATACACGAAGCAAGCCGGTTTACTGGGCTTGATTATTTCTTTCCTATATGTGGGGTGCGGGCTATAGCACCATAACAGACTGCTCAGTAACCACAATTATCTTGCTGAATGCGTTGAGTAAAAACAAGTGGTTTTGTTGTTCAATAATTAAGTTAGAGAAACCGTTGAAAGGATAAACGTTTATAGCCGTGTTTTTGGCAAGCCCTTGAGGCACTTGTCCTTGTTTTAAGATTGCTCTGGCCGATACACAAAAAATCTTTTATTCTTTTCAAGAATTATCAGTTGGACATAAGCATGGATGGCTCAATGATTCGACACCTCAGATTGCTTTGGAAACAGCGTGTACATAAAACAAAAAGAGCTGTTGTCCGGCCTTCTCAAGCTTCTGGTCTTCCCGGTTTTGCACTTGAGCCCCGTATCATGCTGGATGCTGCGCTTGTCAGTACCGGGGTTGAAGTACTGAATGAATCAGATGCAGTGACGTTGGAACAGCACCATGCTCTGGGTCAAGAGGATATTACTTCAGAAGGCAATGAGGGGTTGTCTGCCGCACTGGAGTATAGGGCGACCAGTCACGAGGTGGTGCTGATTGATCCTTCCGTTCCCGATTATGAAACCCTGCTGATCGGCATCCCGGAAAATGCTCAGGTCCATATTCTCTCTTCCTTCTGCGACATTGAAAGAGATCGCTGACGTTCTGGCGGGTTACCAGGAACTGGATGCGGTTCATCTTTTTTCTCATGGCAGTGTTGGCTCACTGTCGCTAAGTGGAGAGGTGGTTAATACCAACGGGTTGACACTGCAGCAGGAGACGCTGGCCATCATTGGAGAATCGCTCAGTGATGACGGCGATATCCTTCTTTATGGTTGTAATGTGGCGAAGGATGCGGCAGGCCAGACGTTTGTTGATCAGTTTGCAGAACTATCCGGGGCGGATGTGGCGGCTTCCGATGACTTTACCGGGTCTGCAAAGCTTGGAGGTGATTGGGAGTTAGAAGTTTCAGTTGGATCTGTGACCGCGGATGTAGCTATTAGTGAGCCCTCACTGGATAGCTATAACTCCATTCTAAACACTATAGAGAATTCGGGTAATTTAACGCAGTCTAGTCAAGGCATTGAGATTGGTCAGGTTTTTACCGCCACAGAAACAGGGGTCATTGAGCAGATTCATGTTGCTTCAAACACCGCTACTACAATTACTCTGTATATTTATGATGGAAATGGTGTTGATATCGGAAATCATGTCCATTCACAGTCAGTAACTATTAGTGATTCCATAACAGCTGTAGACGATTACACCTTTGAAACTATAGATATCATCGACACGGTCAACATCACCACCGGAAACGAATACACTTTTTATTTTACTGGAGCTGAGGTTGATCTGGGTTATACAATTAATAACAATACCGATGGGGATGCTATTGTTGATGGCTCCCCAAACTCCAGTATTGATCTCGCATTTAAGGTGGTTCAGGGCACTGGTGTAAACAATACCACTCCATTATTAACCGGCCTCCCAACCGATATCTCTGCCACAGAAGATACCGAAAGTTACCTGGGATTTATCCGCCGCCAGTTTTTCTGACCTCGAAGGCGATAATCTCACCGTTACCCTGACAGTTAATACCGGTACATTCACTGCTCCTGTCAGTGGTGGAGAGGTAACAGCCACTCTGGCCAGCAGTACGCAGATCACCCTTGCGGGCACTGCAGCCGCTATCAACACCTATCTGGATACTGTCAGTAATATTAAATACACCGGTGCGCAAAACGCCAATGGCGACAATGTCGCTACCCTCACGGTGTTTGCTACGGATGGTAGCGATTCCATGACCCCGCAGACAGTCAATATCGATATCGCTGCGGTCAACGATGACCCAGCAGCTTCCCTGCCAGCCAGCGTAACCGTCACCCGAAGATACCGAAAGTAATCTGGATTTATCTTCCGCCAGTTTTTCTGACATAGATGGCGATAACATCACCGTTACTCTTACAGTGAGTGCAGGTACAATTCAGTGCGCCCGCCGATGGTGCAGGGATAGGTTCCGGTGTCACAGAATCTCTGGTCAATAGCACAACAGTAACCCTGCAGGGCAGTGCTGCGGATATCAGCACCTATTTGGATACAGCGACCAACATCAAGTACACCGGTGCCCAGAACGTCAATGGTAATAACGTAGCAACCATTACTATAACTGCCAATGATGGCGCTGGCTCAGGGGATGTGAATCTGGGCACACTCAACATTAATATCACGGGTGTCAACGACGATCCCACAGCCAGTCTGCCAGCCAGTGTGACCGTTACTGAAGATACCGAGAGTAATCTGGATTTATCTTTCTGCCAGCTTTTCTGATGTGGATGGCGATAACATCACCGTTACTCTGACACTGAGTGCAGGCACATTCAGTGCGCCCGCCGATGGTGCAGGGGTAGGCTCCGGTGTCACAGAATCTCTGGTCAAACAGCACTACAATAACCCTGCAGGGCAGTGCTACTGATATCAACACCTATTTGAATACAGCGACCAACATCAAATACACAGGTGTCCAGAACGCCAGTGGCAATGGTGCTGCAACCATCACTGTGACTGCTAATGATGGTGCAGGTTCAGGTAATGTGAATCTGGGTACTATCAATATTAATATTACGGCTGTGAATGATAGCCCTGTTGTTAATGCCGACCCGGATAACAGCTCCGGCGGTGCTGCAGGCTATGAAACCACCTTTGCCGCAGGCAGTCCAACCGGTGTGGCGGTGGTGGATATAGATTTCAGCATTACCGATATCGATGATACTGAGATAGCAGGTGCCGTCATCACCTTAACCGGTTCGCTGGATGGTGCCAGTGAAAGCCTTACTATTGATGGGACTCCTGCCACGGTGAACGGTATCTCTATTACCTACATCTCGGCGAACGAAATCAACCTGTCCGGAATCAGCGACAATCGCCCACTATCAGGCACTGATTCAACAGATACGTTACCAGAACAGTGAAAACCCTTTGGATGCGTCGCCGGGAGCCAGAACAATCAGTATCCAGGTTGATGATGGTGGTTCAGCCAACAACCAGTCCAACACCGTCACCACTACCGTTTCTGTGGTGGCAGCACCTGTTGTTAATACCGGACCTGGAGTGACGTTTACCGAAAATAATACCAATACTCCGGTGTCGGTGGTTGCCGCTACCGCCAGTATTTTTGACGCCGACAGCACACATTTAAATGAGATGGTGATTGATCTCATCAATGCTAAAACAAGCGACAGTATTACATTAAGTGGCCGTGACAGTGCTGATGTTGTTAGTGGTATTACCATTACCTATGATAATGCAGCCAGGATCACCCTTTCTGGTAATGCAACTACGGCGGAGTATCTGGTGTTGCTGAAAGAGTTGCAGTTCGTCAACACCAGCGATAACCCCGATACCTCAGACCGGACCATTTCTATAGCAACCACCGATACGGACAGTTACACCGGAACAGTCACTACAACCGTATCGGTGGTGGCCACGGATGACCCATCGGTTATATCCGGTGCCATTACTGGCAGTGTTAATGAAGGCGATGCAGGTGATAGTGCCGTTACGGCCAGTGGCTCACTCACCATCACGGATGTTGATACGGGGGACAGTCCATGGATTGCGAATCAGGGGGCAACCAATGGCGATAATGGTTATGGCATATTTGTTCTGGCTGATGACACCTGGACCTATACCCTGAACCAATCCACCGTTCAGTCTCTTAATGTCGGGGATTCGGTGACGGACACCATTACCTATATTGCCTCTGATGGCAATGAGGTTGTGATCACCGTGACCATCAATGGTACCAATGATGCCGCAGAGCTGAGTAGTGCCGATGTATCCCTGACCGAAACCAATGCACCGCTGACTACCAGCGGCACGTTGACCAACAATGATGTAGATGACGCAAACACTTTTGTTGCTCAAAATAATGTTCCGGGAGCTAACGGTACTTTCAGTATTGATACCAATGGTAACTGGACTTACGTAGCCAGCAGTGCTTTTGATCAACTGAATACCGGCGATAATGTCAGTGACACGTTTACGGTAACTGCAACAGATGGCACCCGGACCAGCGTCAAAGTCACCATCAGTGGCAGTAACGATGAGGCCGTTCTCAGCAGCGCCGATGTATCCCTCACCGAAACCAATGCGTCTTTAACGACCAGCGGTACACTGACCAACAATGATGTGGACAGTGCCAACACCTTCCAGCCACAGAATAATGTATCGGGTACCCATGGTACTTTCAGTATCGGTGCTAATGGTCAGTGGAATTATGTGGCCAACAGTGCATTCGATTCCCTCAATACGGGAGACAGTGTCAGTGACACCTTCACAGTCACAGCCACTGATGGCACTCAGACCAGCGTCAAAGTCACGATCAATGGCAGTAATGATGCGGCTGTTTTGAGCAGTGCCGATGTTGCACTGACTGAGACCAATGCACCGTTGACCACCAGTGGCACGCTGATCAACAGTGACGTGGATAATGCCAATACTTTCCAGCCCCAGGACAATACGGCAGGGTTTTATGGCGCTCTCACCATCGATGCCAGTGGAGACTGGCATTATGTGGCCAGCAGTGCACTGGATAGACTTGATACCGGCGACATTGTCAGTGATACGTTTACGGTGACAGCCAGCGACGGCACCCTGACCCTGATTAAGATCACCATTCATGGCAGTAATGATGTGGCCGTGGTCAGTGGTGCGGTATCGGGCAGTGTAACTGAAGGTAATGAAGGTGACAGCCCGACTACCACCACCGGTACATTGACGATCACTGACGTGGACGAAGATGATTATCCTGGTTTTACTGACGTGGCCATAACCGATGGTGATAATGGCTATGGATCTTTTGAACTCAGTGGTGGTACCTGGACTTACACGCTCAATCAGGCGACCGTACAAACCCTGAATGAGGGAGACACGCTCACCGATAGCATTACGTATACGGCAACGGATGGAACTACCCAGCTGATTACCGTGACCATCCTGGGTCAGGATGAGGCGATCGTGGTCAGCCCACCGGCAGATAATACGCCAGACAGTGGTGATATAGCCTATGAAACCTCACCGGAACCCGGTATTCCTGATCCCATCACCACCCCGGATGGCTCTGCACTGCTGGGCCTCGGAGACGGCTTAACGGTGGAAACGCCCACCAGTGATGTGGCCCCCGGTGCTGGCACCCCTGCGGAGGCTCTGGCAGGGAGTAATGGTCTGGTGACGTCTGCTCAGGCAGGCGGTTCTGCTTTTGCCGTACAGGGGCTTTTCAATCAGCAGAGTATTATTGACGCCCGCTACGGTTCCGATTTGATCACAGACAGCTCGGGGCAGGTCAGTGTTGAGGCTGCTTTACCTTCATTAATTCAGGCACCTGATGATGTGGCCGTTGAGTTTGAGGCCGAGTTGGGTGAAGAGGTTGAGTTCAGTGAGCCAGTCCAGCAGGAAGAGAGTGACCCGCCACCGATGCCGTTAGAAGAAGAGGGTCTTGATGAGCCGTCACTTGAAGATGAAACATGGTCATCATCGACTCAGGATACCCCGGTACCGGCCTTTTCTACACAGCTGGCATTGGCCGTTGATGAATTGCAGTTGGACATGAAAAAGCTGGATGAGGCTTTGATGTACATTGCCAGGGCTGAAGATTCTGAAACAGGACATTCATAAAAACTATCTGACAATAAATGGCTGTTTAGCATTCAAGGAGAGAATGGCGTGAAAACCCCCTTTCACTATTGGCTGGTGTTGTCTGCATTTGCCTTATCTGCATGCTCAGTGAAGCCGGTTGTTATTTCTGAACAGGAGCACAGGGAACGGGTATCTGCAGATGGTCAACAGCTCTATCAGGATCAGGAGCCCATCACTTCCTCTGTCAGTCTGCATGAGGCCATGGCGCGGGCCATTCGCTACAACCTTGACCACCGGCTGAAAGTCATGGAAGAGGCTCTGGCCAGTGATATGCTTGATGTTTCACGTCTGGATATGCTGCCTTCGCTGGTGGCGAATGCGGGTTATCGAGGACGTAATAATGACGCCGGCTCCAGTTCCCGTTCTCTGATTACCGGCAATGAGAGCCTTGAAATTTCCACATCGCAGGAACGCGAGCGCAGGGTGGCTGACCTGGGATTATCCTGGAATATCCTGGATTTTGGTGTTTCGTATTATCGGGCGAAACAACAGGCAGACCGCCTGATGATCGTTGCAGAACGTCGTCGTAAAGTGATTCACAATATTATTGGTGAAGTGCGCGACAGTTACTGGCGGGCGTGGGCGGCACAAAATGTCCTCAATGATGTTGCTCCGCTGATGGAACGTATGCAAAAGGCCCTGTTGTCGTCGCAGCAGGTGGAAAAGCGTGGCTTGAAAACACCATTGGAGAGCTTGCAGTATCAGCAGCGTTTGCTGAGCAGTATGCGTCAGCTGAATGAAGTCCGCAGAAATCTGGTCACGGCCAAAACCGAGCTTGCGACATTGATGAGCTTGCCGTTAAGTACTGATTTCACGCTTCAGCAGCCTGAAGAGACGATGCCTGAGATTCCGCTTTCCATGGAACAGCTTGAAGACATGGCACTTCTGCAGCGGCCTGAATTGCGGGAGGAGGGTTACCATGACCGTATCTCTGCCGCAGAAATCAAGCGCACCATGGTCAGCCTGATGCCATCCCTGACCTTGAGCACTACCTACAACTACGACAGTAATGATTATAACAAGCATGCCAGCTGGCTGGATTTCAGTGCCATGATCTCCGGGAACCTGCTGGATATCGCTACTATTAACCAGCGTCTGGATATTGCCAGGTCGCAGGCTGAGGTGGTGGACACACGTCGTCTTGCATTGAATATGGCGGTGCTCAGTCAGGTTCATATTGCCGTTCAGGACTTCTCTGAAACGGTGGCCATGTATCAGACCGACAAGGCGATATTTGATGTTGAAAACCGCATTCTCAATTATGTCAGTGCCACAGCTGACAGCGAATCAGGTCATGAACTGGATGTGGTCGAACGGGAGTTGAATGCGGTGTTTGCCGAGCTGCAAATGGGTGAAAGCTATGCCCTGCTCCAGTCGGCCTATGGTCGTGTGTACCTGACCATCGGGGCAGACCCGTTAACGGGGAGTGTGGCCGACTATTCCATTGATACCCTGGCAGCGGCATTGGCCAGTGGCGAGAAAGCATGGAATGACATTGGGAAGCAGGCTCAGTAGACATGTTAAATGTTGTCTTGTATTTAAGAATTGTGGTTGTGTTCATGATGGTGTTTACCAGTCCATGGATTACTGCCGATACGCGCTCTGATCTGACGGTCAGAGCCATGCTTGAGCCGGTTCAGGAAGCGGTGGTTTCCAGTGAGCTGGCAGCGCGGATTAATGCCATTCATGTGCGCAGTGGAGAAGCGTTTAATAAGGGGGATCCCCTGATGCTGTTTGATTGCTCTCTCCTGCAGGCCAATCTGGATGAAGCACAGGCAGACCATGGGGGAGCCCTGGTTCAACTGGAAAACAAACGTGACTTATACCGGCTGAACTCTGCAGGCCAGATGGAAGTTCGTCTGGCGGAGCTGGATGTTGACCGGATGAAGGCGAGACTTGACTCTGCAAAAACCATGAAAGAACGGTGCACACTGAAAGCACCTTTCAGTGGTCGTGTTGTCGATGTCATGGTCAATCCCTTTGAAAGTGTGGCGGTGAGTGATGAACTTATCTTTCTGCTGGACGACAGTCAGCTGGAGGTCAGTCTGGTGCTGCCATCCAGCTGGTTGAGCTGGCTGGAAGCGGGAGTCCCGTTTTCTCTGATGGTTGATGAAACCGGTCAGGAATATACAGGATACATTACCCGCCTGGGAGCACGGGTGGATGCTGTCAGTCAGTCTGTCCGGGTTACTGGTCAGTTGAGCAGGATGCACACTGATTTGATGGCAGGAATGAGTGGAACTGTCTGGTTTGATAACAACATTAATAAAAACAGAAAATCCGAACAACCCTGATACCGCTGATAAAAAACAGTCCGGGGATGTGAATGCCTATCTGCGTTTGCTGACTCTGGAAAAAGACATCCGCAGCGCAACGGATGAATCATCACTGCATTCAATCATGCTGAACCGGTTGACATCGTTAATTCATGGGGATTACCTGGTTTTATTCAAACAGCGCAGTGATCACCGGTTAACCGCGGTTGGCAGCAGCGATGTATCGGGTATGGATCAGAACGCTCCTTTCGTGAAACCCCTGGAAGCGTTGATCAATCACAGGGTGCATGATGAGCCTCTGGAGCGAAGTCTGCCTGTGGATCTGTCTCAACGAGAGGGAGACAAGACCGGGCAGGCTCCCGGCTGGTTTAAGCCCGCAACCCTCCTGATACCGCTGATTCATCCCGATGGGCGCAGGGTCGGCCTGATGCTGGTAAATCGTCAGCGTCCTTTTTCATCCCATGAACAGACGCTGGCAGATCACATCGCTCAGACGATGGCTCATGCCTGGCAGGCGCTTATCCCGGTTCGCAGGCGGTGGTTGCATAAACTCAGGCAGCCTGGCCTGCGCGGGTGGTTTCTGGGCCTGCTGACGTTCAGCCTGTTTATACCGGTCAGGCTTTCGGTACTGGCGCCTGCAGAAGTGATTGCTGATCAGCCCGAGTTGGCGGTGGCCCCCTTGAACGGTGTGATCAGAGAGATTCTGGTTACCCCTCATGAACAGGTTTCACCCGGTCAGCCACTGATTCAGTTTGAGGATACCGATCTCCGTAACCGACTATTGCTGGTGGAAGAAGAGTTACTGGTCTCAGAGGCCCAGCTATTGAAAGTCAGGCAGCAGTCATTTCTGGATGGCCGCTCTGCTGAACAGATTGCGGAGTTGCAGGCCCGGGTGAACTTGAAGAAGGCGGAGCTCAGCTACTCCAGGGAGTTGCTTGAGCGATCAACGGTCACTGCCCGACAGCCTGGGATAGCGATATTTCGTGATCAAAGTGACTGGCTAGGTAAGCCCGTCCAGCAGGGAGAACGCATTTTTTATATTGCTGATCCCGGGGCGGTAGAACTGCAGATGTTTCTCCCTGTTCGCGATGCCATTACTCTGACCCCCGGTACCGAAGTAAAACTGTTTCTTGATACCCGTCCCCTGGAACCTCTGGCGGCAACACTCACTTACGCCTCATACGATGCAGAAGTCACACCCGACGGTATCCTTGCCTATCGATTGAAGGCTTCATTACTTGTCAATGAGACGGAAGCGAATGATCTCCCAAGGATTGGATTACAGGGAACCGCAAAACTGTATGGAGAGTCTGCGCCATTGGTTATGTACCTGTTCAGAAGACCTCTGGCTTATTTACGTCAGTGGACTGGTTTTTAATGAGTGATTTTCCCCCCTTGAGAGAGGAGCTTCAGCTATTACCGGGCGAGCCGGATGCCAGGGGGCGTCCAGGGTGGTTTATTTTTGATCCGGTCCGAAATCAGTATTTCCGAATAGAGCAGGAGGCTTTGCTGATACTGCATTACTGGCGGGAAGGAAAGCTGGCGGAGTTGATTGAACAGCAGGAAAAGGCGGTTGATCAGAAAACAGTGGATGATTTGAAGACGTTTCTGCAGGAGAACCAGTTATTAAAAGTGACGACCGCTGATGATCTGTCCCGTCTTGTTTTCAGGCAGAAAAAAGAGCAGGAAAACCGGAAGCATCAACTGATTTTCAGTTACCTCTTTTTTCGCATTCCTCTTATTAATCCCGATGGTTTTCTTGAAAGGTTAATGCCGTTGTTCAGGCAACTGACTCATGTTCGATGGGTTTATTTTATCGGCCTGTTGGGAGTGATCGGATTTTATCTAAGCTTCAGACAGTGGGACTCTTTTGTTAATTCGACAACATCGCTGATGTCTCCAGAAGGAGTCGTGTATTTTCTGATTGCCCTGATCGTTACAAAGACGTTTCATGAGTTTGGACATGGACTGGTGGCGAAGTATTACGGTTGCCGGGTACCTGTCATGGGCATTGCGCTCATTGTTTTTTTTCCCATCCTGTATACCGACACGACGGACAGCTGGCGACTGGGTTCTTATCGAAAACGGATGATGATTGGTGCTGCCGGTCTTTTTGCTGAGATGGTGGTTGCCTGTCTGGCGGTTTTTATCTGGCCATTTCTTCCTGATGGCAATGTGAAAAATGCTGTATTCATGCTGGCGGCCGTCACCTGGATCAGCAGTCTGTTGATTAACCTGAACCCATTGATGCGCTTTGATGGCTACTATCTTTTATCGGATGGGTGGCGTATTGAGAACCTGCAGAGCAGAGCCTTTTCCCTGGCTCGCTGGCAACTCCGGGAATGGTTATTGAATCTTTCACATCCAATGCCGGAGCAATGGAATCAAAAACAGAAAAGAAAACTGTTGTGCTATGCCTATGGGACATGGGTCTATCGATTGCTGTTGCTAATCGGGATTGCACTGTTGGTTTACCAGATGTTGTTTAAACTGGCGGGCGTGATATTACTGGTGGCGACGATTGCCTGGTTTATCGTCCGCCCGATTGCCAGAGAAGTGAGCTATTTATGGTCCATCAGACAAACGATCCAATGGGGGCGACATCTGATAATAAAAACGTCAGTGTTGTCCCTGTTGGGCCTGATGTTGTTTTTACCCGTAAACAGAACCTTGAGCCTTCCGGCGGTTATGGTGGCCGCGGATACCGTCGCGGTTTTTCCTCCCCAGGCAGGCGGTGTCATTGAAGACGTTTTTGTGAAGGAAGGAGACGCGGTCAAACAGGGGCAGCTGCTCTTTCGACTGAGCAACAGCGATTTACAGTATCAGTTACAACAACTGGAGATTCAGTTGGGTCTTGTGGATACGCTATTGAATCGAATGGCTTCAACGGTTGAGTATACCCAGTCTTTCCCGGTTTTACTGCAGCGCCGTCGTGCACTGATTAAAGCGCAGTCCGGACTGAAAAAGCAGCAGGCCCTGCTGGATGCCAAAGCACCGGTGGAGGGAATCGTTGTGTACCTGGACGACCTGCTTAATCATGGGCAGTGGGTGAATCCTGAAAGTGTGCTGTTGCAATTGCGGAGTGAATCAGGGGGAATGATTGATGCCTACATTGCTCCACGGGATCTTGAACGCATCGCTGCGGGTGATATGGGGCGTTTTTATCCGGATGACATCACGGCATCCCCGGTAGACGCATTGGCAATGGATATAAGCCCAGTCGCCAGTCGTGTAATGGAAACAGACTATCTTAGTGCTGACTATGGTGGTGCCATTGAGGTTACACGTGATGAACAGGGACGGGCAGTGCCGCGTGAAGGAGTTTACCGGGTTCGGTTTAAAGCTCAGCAGCCTGATTTTGCCGTGGAGCAGATAGAGGTGGGAGCTGTCAGGTTGGATGTTGATGGACGTAGTTTATCAGGCTATCTATGGGATCAATTATGGGGGGTTGTTGTACGGGAGAGTAGTTTTTGATTTATGGATAATTTATGTTTGGGTATAGCGTTAAAGAAAGAGTTTCATGGGGGGCGAAAGTTGTCCGGGTTTTTCTGAGAAAGCGACTGCTTCTTAAAGTATTAGGAGTAGTGCTAAGCAGGAAAATCTTCGCTTTTCTGGAATAAAGTACGTGTTGTCCAAACGGACACATGCTTTTCGTGATCAGAAAAGTTGTCCACCTGATTTTCATAAAACTGTCCGCTAAAGCACCAAACTGACCATATTTAAGCCTAATTCCTCTCCCAAAAAGTGTCCACTTCCTGCATTTCTGAGCGAATATGTGTCCGAAATATTAGAAATAAAAGTGTCCGGAAATTTGGCAATATAAATGTCCGATTTTTGAACTGTGTTTTAAATATGATTTCCTTATGTGGATTGCAGAAAAAACTTCTTTGATATCAGCTGATTATGTTTTTTTGTGTCAGGTTGGGGCAAAGGTACGCATATTTTCCAGGGGAAACCTCTTTAAGGCATTCCTCTGTAGATGGCTTGTGTTAGAAAAGGTACTGATCTGAATTTTTAATAAGTCACCTCTATCACAGGAATATCCCACTCTTCACACTTATGACTGTTCTGATACTTCTCTTCAGAGTCTTGTCGCAGGCGCTTGACCATGGCTATGATGCGACCTTGTGATTGAATGGTTCTGCCTTGAAGCCAGTCCTGACTTTTCTGTCTGGACAGAGAGATAACGGGTTGGTCTTGATTAAGAAACTCAATGAGTGCGGAGGATTTCTTGATCGCGACAAGGTCGCCGGCATTCATACTGCGAAGGTGCTGGTGAATTGGGTGGTTAGTATCCATCCGACCAGCATAACTTAAGTAGAGGTCTCTCATGCCTAGAAGTGAGTAGTGTTGTGGCACATAGCTCCCTTCTGAACTGCCTTCACGGAATAGACTATTATTCTCGCTGGTTAATGGCAGATGGGGGTTGCTCTGGTCATGTCGGCGAATGATCACTAGCTGTTCCATAGCGCGAGTCATCGCGACATAAAAAAGGCGACGCTCTTCTTCAGTATTGATCTCATGACGTAACTGCCAGCCTCCGTCCAGAATAATGACTGCCCTGAACTCCATCCCTTTTGATCCATGGACTGTACCCAGGTGTACACCTTCGCCCAGACGCTGCTCCCTTCGCGTTTCGCGCAGGTAGTCCAGGAGTGAAGTGATGAATGCGGAAACTGGCAGCTCTGTATCACCGCTTTCGACTGACCAGTTATCCAACATGTCGTAAAGCTTGCTTCGCCATATGGAGTTGCTTAGCTCTAATTGATCAAGCCAAAGTCTCAGCTTTTCCGTGTTTGCAAGCTCATGCTGATGCTGATTCAGTTTTGAAAGAGCGAGATGAAACTCCCGCACTCTCGCCAGCGGTATACTTTGACCACTTTCAAGAGGAAGGCTGATGGGAATGTGATGCTGCTCAAGAGCTGAGCGGATATGACTCAGTTCCGGTTTACTGATGCCATTGAGAGTGTAAATCTAACTGTGCTTCTGTCTCAGTTAATATAATTGGCTAAGCGGTCTTCAAACAGAATCAGAAACTTGTTTAAGGCTGCTTTCCAATTCCTGATCGGCATCGTCCATTTTTTTGAAGCATCCCGAATAGCAAGGTAGATCACCTTTCTCGCCGAGTCATCTGTCGGGAAGACTTTCCGCTTGTTCAGTGCTTTACGAATCACGCTATTCAAGGACTCTATAGCATTCGTCGTATAGATGGCCTTACGGATATCCATAGGATAGCTGAACAGTGTGTTCAGGTTATGCCAGTTCTCCAACCAGGATTTACTGATCCTCGGATACTGGTCATCCCAACGATCACTGATACGCTCCAGAGCCAGCAATGCTTCCTCTTCAGTGGTGGCCTGGTAGACCTGCTTCAGGTCAGTCGTGACCGCTTTGTAGTCTTTGTAAGAGACATACTTCAGCGAGTTACGCACCATATGGACGACACAGAGCTGGATTTGAGTCTGGGGGAAGACGGTATTTATCGCATCCGGGAAGCCTTTTAGACCGTCAACGCAGGCAATCAGAACATCCTGAATCCCACGATTCTGAAGCTCTGTCAGGACTCCCAACCAGAATTTTGCACCCTCTGTCTCAGAAATCCAGAGCCCAGGCAGATCCTTCTTGCCCTCCAGATTTACGCCAAGAGCCAAATAGACGGCTTTGTTGATGACTTGTTTATCCTGCCGGATTTAACCATGATGCAATCCAAATAGAGCACAGGGTAAACAGGGTCAAGAGGTCGGGATTGCCATTCGGTAACTGTTTCAAGAACGCTTTCAGTAACCTTGGATATCAGGGTTTCTGAAACATCAGCATCGTACATCTCCTTAAAGGTAGCAACGATATCTCGAGTGGTCATGCCCTTGGCATAGAGGCTGATGATCTTGTCGTTCAACGAGGAAAAGCGTGTCTGTCTTTTCTTCACGAGTTGAGGCTCAAATGAGCCATCTCTATCGCGGGGAGCTTCTATCTCCAGAGGACCGTCTTCTGTGGATAGCTGTTTGGTTAATTTACCATTACGGCGGTTACCAGAGGGACTTCTGGAGTGTTTCTCGTAGCCCAGGTGTTCCTCAAGCTCTGTGTTCAAAGCGGTTTCAATAGCCACCTTGGAAAGCATCTGTCGGAAGTCGTTAAGATCACTCTCGGACTTGATGGATTTGGCAGCTTCTTTAGCAAAAGCTTCAAGTTGCTTGGTATCCATGTTTGCCTACCTCAACCCTGTTGGGTTTAAAGATAGACAGAAACACAGTTCTATTCACAGTCTCGGACTGGCATGTGAGCACTTTCAAGTGAAACTGCAATCATTTGAAATGAATGTTATAAACAAGGTCATTGCATGGTCTGGTCAGGAATTTTTCATTTCAGCGTTGGTTACGTCAACTCGTTTCGAGTTCAATAGGATGAGAATATCTTTCAGTGTTACTGGGTGCGACTCAAGCCATTGGCTTATCTGGCTGTGGTCAATAATTTCAACCTCATACTCCTGGGCTATACTGCGGGCTCTCGTTGAAAGCTGTTTGGCATTGGTCATAAAGAACAGGGCAGGAAATTGTTTGCCCAAGGCATTTTCATATTTTATCCGGGCGGAATGTATTTCTGTAATGGCCTTATAGCCATCGTAGCTCATATTTTTAGTGTGTTTACACTGAATTAATGCCCCCTCTAACTGCGTAGTAAGTATGACTGCATCAGCGCCAAAGTCAGCGCCTGTTTTTGTCAGCCATTTCTGATGGGCCTTAAAGTGTCTGGCAGCCAATAGACAACCCAGGGCTTCGAACTGTTCCCAGGAAATTTTCAGGAGGTCATCTGCTGATAATTGATGATGTGAACCAAGGCTGTCTCCTCCAAAGCCCGCAGGAGTAGGGATGACTTCTTCGGGCGTGATAACAGCATCTTTAAGCAAGGTTTTCTTGCTCAACAGCCGGTGCAGGTTTGCATCGAATGATTCCAGTGTTGGGTGGTGAAGGATGGGGACATAAATATTGACGTCTTTGCGTTGACCAATCCTGTAAACACGGTCAGTAGCCTGCGCCTCTTTGGCTGGATTCCAGTGACGTTCAAAGTGAATCACGTTGTTGGCGCCTACTACTGTCAGGCCAACACCTGCAGCAACTGGGGACATGATAATGATATTAAAGCCGGGTGAGGCTTCAAAAGCAGTGATCAGAGCTTTCCGGGTTTCTCCTGCATCACGTTTAGATATTGCTTTAGTATCACCGTTGATTAGGGGGATAGGTTGCAGTCCAAACCGGATTCTGAGAGCATGACTTAAAAATTGTTGCAGATGTTTATTGACTGCAAAAATAATGCATTTTTCGTTACGCTGCCTGACTTCTTCCAGAGTTGCTATAAGGCTCAGCATTTTAGCTGACTCGTTAAACAGGGACTGTACTTCTTGGATTTTGTCAGGTACGTGTAATAAACCCTTATCAGCTAGACGTGGGTGCAAGGAGATATCTCTTAATCTCTGCAATGAGCCCAGTACTTGGTTTCCTTCTCTTGGAACTTCCAGGGTCGCGTTATAGTTGTCCAATTGATAGCCAGCCATTTTTCCATACAGTAAGTTATGGAATGCCCATTTATCGTTCTGGATGCCAACATACAGGTTTTTTTTGGGGAGTCCTTCAAGGTTGTCTTCTTTCAGACGCCGTAACATTAATGGACCAACTGCCAGTCTAAGTTCTCTTCCTATACGATCGCGCAGATCACCCACTTCATCCCCTGCAGCCCGAACAATGGGGGTAATGTACTTTTCCCGGAAGTCTTGATAATGATGTAAATGGCCTGGGCAGCAGGTATCCATCAGGCACCAGAAGTCGGCAAGGCTGTTTTCAACCGGTGTGCCAGTGGCTACCAGTTTGAAGTCTGCTTTTAATCCTTTGGCGGCCCTTGTCTGGAGAGTATTGGGATTTTTGATGTTCTGGGCTTCATCAAAGACGACTATGCTCCAGTCAATCTTGCAGAGTGAAAACTGGTAATCCCTCAGTGTCTGATAGGTTGTAATCACCAGACGTTCCGGCAGGTCAAGGCGGTTTGCACCAAAATTTGAGCCAACATGCAGCGAGTATTGGGGTTGGGCTTCATCGGTAAGATTGTGTTTTAAGCTTTTGGTTTCATTTCCGCCGGTACGATAGCGATTTAAATCAGCGGCAGACTGTAGCAACACAATTGATTTAAAGGGGGATTCAGTAAAAGTTTTCTCTACCTCATCCTTCCAGTTTTCCAGAAGACTGAGAGGAGCAATGATAAGTGCTGGTTTTTTAGTGGTTTGCGACGGCTGCAGTTTATAGAGATGATCAATTGCGGAAAGTGCCATAAATGTTTTTCCCAGCCCCATATCGTCCGCCAATAATCCACCTGCATGTTGTTGTGCTAATCCAACAATCCACTGAACCCCGGTAAGCTGATGAGGGAATGGATGACGGGCATAGTTGTCCCAGCTGAGTTTTCCTGGGTATAAAACTTCTGCAATTTCTTTCGCGAGCTGAGGCGATGCGTGGCTAAGTATTTCATCGTTAAGGTCAATATCAACAACGATTTCTGGTTTGGTAGGGGATGACGTTTTATTGTCAGAAATATCGTCTTCACCAGACCAGTCGCTCTCCCTGGCCACCTTTTGCTCCAGCTTTTCCAATGTATCGGAAACGGCTTCAGAGGAGGAGATGTCATAGGTCTTGCCCTGAAATTCAAACAGCTGCGCACCGGTTTTTTGGGCATTTTCCACATCCACTTTCACTTCATGCAGTGTTGCCTTGTCTTCTACCTGTTCTGTAATTTTTCCGAATGGGTAAATGCTATCCTCGGCTAAGGAACGTCCAAACCAGTCAATACCAGAGTTGTCTGTTTCGCCAAAGTAGGCATGCTTGAAAAGTGTGGCTCCTTTTACGCGGGCTGAAAAGCCCAGATCCAGATCGACCTGACTGGCGTCAATAAAGGCGCTGGGGCTACTCAGGAACTCCTTGATACTGCGTTTTGGTATTGTACGGTTTTTAAGAATCTCATGAACCGCTTTCAGTTTTTTCTCATCAAAAAGAATGATCTCATCATCCACCCTCAGGGCTGATGCCTGTGTTGAATGGAGCTGCCCTAATACCCGGTTAATACGCTCATTGCTGGCATCCTGTCCCATAAATGGGGTGAGTATCAGATTGCCCTGGGCATCAAGTTCAATTTCGATGGAAATAGCATCCGGTGCTTTCACATTGAGTTTGTTGAAAGAACCAAGACTGATTTGAGCGCCAAAGCTCTGTGCTTTTTGCAGAGCCAGCATTAATTTCAGGTTGTCATACTCTGTTTTTTCTGACTGACCGTGTGCCTGGTGGGCACCAAAAATTAGCTGCTGCGCCGGTGTTAATAGAAATTGCTGTTGTTCTGTAAATCGCAGTATTGGGCCTATAATCTTGTAGCTTCGGGAGAAGTTGCTCCCCGGTGTTTCCACAGACAGATTTACTGAAAAGCTGGATCCACTGGTGGTGCCCTTAATTTCAGCTTTTATTTTTCCCTGCCACTTGGGGGGGAGTTCCAGAATCTCCCTGTCTTCATCCCCCAATTGAACAGCCACTTCTGTGGGCACAATAAACCCGTTAGGAATTTTTTCGGCATCGCCTTGTTCAGTCAGCATGGACAGGGCGATGTGTTGATGGGTTATCCAGCCACTGGCCTGTCCGCTGGCAATTTTTGCCTGTACTTCTGATGTTGTGAAGAAATTCAGACCTTCAAAGTCGGCGTCTAAGGAGTACTTTTCAGTCAGGGGAGAGGTGCCACGCAGCTTGTCTAACCAGCTTTTAATATTCATTTAGATAATGCCAGCCTGTCGCTTGAATTTCTGATATTCCTCTGGAGTGAGTACATCCTGGGCAGAAATGTTAATGCCAATTTTCTTAAGAGTTTCAATAGCTCTGCGCTGCCAAGAGGTGTTGTGCACGATCTTTTCTTTTGCCTGGCATCTAAATCTGGACATTTTTCTGTCCAATCCAGAGGTCAGGTCTTCGTAATTGACTGTGTTATGGGCATAGTTAAATACAGTGGCCGATTCATGCAGACGTCGGTAAATCCACAGATAACAGCTATGACTGCCTTCGATCAGGTGTGCCTGTCCATGTGAAAGCTGTACATAAATTAATGATTTATCCCCGTTGCCAACTAGGGAGTATTCTGGCAAGTGCTCAGACTTGTAGTTCAGCCTTAAGTAACGATCTGCACCACGGGACAGATATAGACGAACATGGTTAATCAGCTCCTTTTCATATAAGCCTTCAAGGAATCGTTTTCGGGCAGGGAGCATGCGACGTAATTCCTCTTTTCCCGGCAGGTTGGAGAAATCTTCAAGCGCCTCCAGGAATAGGCGTATATCCAGTTTTGATAACCAACCCTGAACAACAATATGAAGGCTTTTATCCAGCTGGCTCCACCATTTCTGATATTTTGGATGCTCAGGTGGAACACGCGGATCACCGGCAATAGCCAAAACCGTATGCAGCCAGCTATCCGTAACTTTGGTATGAGCCGATCGACTAATCAATATCTCCAGAACTTTATGGCCTATAAGCATATGCTCATCATAAGGACTGTCGTAAACAGAGGATTTCTGAACCTCTTCCAGTAAAGGATGTGGCTGATTAACAGGGATGGTTTTCAACTGTTCTACGTAGTAAATACTATTGGCCACAGTCATGAAACGACCAGAGGTATAGCGGTCAAGACCAAAATGGACAATCTGGTCAGGCAATTCACGATTTTCCCTTATGGCTTCCTGCACCAGCCACTTAGGGCCATCGGGCCCCAGCAAGTCCTGATGGTGGGGCTGCAATAAGTTTCTTGCAGGGAGGTTAGTCAGTAACCAGCGGCCAACCGCCTGATAGTCGCCCATCTTGTCGTACCGCTTCAGGTAAAACTGGTAAACGCTTTCCAATAGTAAAGTGCTTGGTACGGCTCTGATTTCATTTATTTTCTGGAGAATACGCTGAGTTAAAGTAACTTTTTCCCCGACTCTGGTACCGAGAGCATATGCCAGCGCTCTTAGTTTGATAGGTGCATCTAATGACATAGCCAGATCATGTTCTTTCTGAATACTGTGCTGGATATCAAGGCATGCATGCTCAAATGCCTTGTTGTCTATTCCCACTCTCGTAGTGAGCTCAGATAATTCTCTGGTCAGCGTTCTTATGGCGCTGAGATGATGACCAAAGGGGTTGTCGGGCAGTGTGAACTTCAACTGTTGAATAGTTAGTTTCATCGGTCAGCAATCTTTTCAAGTTCTGCAATCGAAGGACGCTTAACCGTAAAACGCAGGTCTATACGCCGGTTTTGGCGACGCTGCTCAGGAGTGAGCTCAGTGGTTTGTATACGCCGGGAGGCTGCATATCCACTTACAGAAAAGAGCTTCTGACCGAAAGCGTTGGTCATATCATTAAAACCCGGTGATACCTGCAAATGCCCTTCCCAGTACTCCCATAAAGAAATAGCCCGAAAGGTTGAAAGCCCCCAGTTACCTTTTACCCTTGGTGAAGGAAGGCTGTCGGTGTGCCCCTCGATAAAGACTGTATCCAGATACTCAAAGCGCATGATCTGATTTTTTCCAGAAAATGGCTGGTTAATAGCTGTGTGCAATACTCGGCCAATCGCTTCAACCGTCTCTCGGCTTTTTTCAGGGATGCTGTCTTTGTCGCTATCAAAAGCCAGGCTTTCCTGGGGTATACGCAGAACTGTGTCGTTATCGGTGACTTCGACCAGTATTTGCTGAGCCTTCAAAGCCTCTTTAACTTCATAAAGAATCTCTTTACGAGCGCTCTCTGCATTCCTTAACTCTTCAATATCTTGCTGGATGGTTTTCTGAGTCTGGGTTAGCTCAATAATGAGCACCACCGATGCCAGAATAAATACAACCAGCAATGCTGACATCAGATCTGAAAAAGAGAGCCAGTATGGGTTCTCTTCATCCACGGTAACTGGCCGGTAACCAAAACGTCTGTTCATCGTCTGGTGCCGTCCAGTTTTCCTTGAATCTCATCAACTATTGAAGACAGAGCCTGGTACGCACTGTTCATTTGGCTAGCGTAACCTGTCGTACCCTCTGCCCAAACATTCAGATGACGAGCGGTCTGGCTATTGGCCTGCGTTGCATAGTCTTCCAACAGGCCTTTCATTTTAGCTGCCAGCTCTTCCACATTCTGCTTGAGCCCGTTAAGGTAATTTTGTTGATGGTCTGTCATGTTTTCGAAGGTTTGATCTGCAGCGTCGATCACTTCATTAAGGCTGCTGATGACATCTTTGAATGCAGCAGTATCTTCTACAATTTGCATTCGAAGTATTTTCATGTCATGACTGCTGGCCCGATTTTGTTCAGCCAGGTCAGCGGTCGTATCAACAGCATTACTGACAGCATCAGCAAGATCACTACCGGCAGTACGCATGTGTTCTCCCGCCTCATTGATCTGGTATCCAAATGAATTAAGTTTGGTAGCCGCTGTACTTAATTCTGTTGCATAACCCTGCACTCTGAGAGCAACCTTTGAGTTGGCTTCTACAACGTCTTTGACTGCCGACTGCAGAGTTTGACTTTGGTTAAGAAGCTCCTTAGTCGCTGTATATTGAGCTTTCATTCCCTCATCAACACGTGTCAGAAGGTCATGAACTGCACTCTGCATAGCTTCGGTTTGCTTGTTTCTTTCCTCATTCGACTCTTCGTCGCGGGCTATATTCTGGTTATTTCGCTCATGAAGGTCTTTGAGCAGGTCATCCAAAGTCGTTTTTATAAACTCAGTAAGTGCCCGGTTTTGGTTGTTGGTAGTTTCAACCAGATGATCAACTTGATCTGAAATTTTTCGCACCAGTGCTTCTTCACGGCCTGCAGATTCATTTCGAGATTTTTCCATCGCCTGGAGAAATGTCTGCATCGCAGTTCCAAAGGTTGCTAACGAGGAGTTTAGATTTTCTGCGGCTGTATCAAGGCCTTTTCGTTGCTCATCTCCAGCGGCGCTAAATTTCTCCATGAATTTTTCGAGAAGGTTCTCGAGTGCTTCCTGGTTACCTTCTTTATTGAACTTAACCAGATCCTCCATAGCTGGTCCCATGATTTTTAGCAATGAGCTTTCAATTGCCTGTTGAATGCCTTTTGTGGCCTCTCCAAGAGACTCCTGCATTTTATGACCGATTTTTTCAGCCAGCCCCTGCAGGCTCTCTCTGGATTGCTCGCCATCATTTGCAATTCTCTGTAGCTGGCTCTCGGCACTGATACGTGGGAAAAGCTTGTCAATCCGATCCTGCAGGTTTGCGATCTTACGACGGGCAGTCCTTTCAATGATTTTTTCGAGGATATTGAAAATGACACTGAGTGCCACACCCCATACCGATGTCATAAAGGCAAATTTGGCGCCATTGATGACGCCGGCAACACCGCTTTTCATCTCCTCAATGGATACATCGCTGGCGATATTCAGCTGAGCCAGACCCAGTTGCAGGCCAATAAAAGTACCAATGACACCCAGTGCAGTAAGAAAGCCGGGTACTGCCGCAAGCAGGCGGCTTTCGGTAATGCC
>CBDHDM010000072.1:0-67343 GCA_965261315.1 Endozoicomonas sp.
AACACGAGACTCCAGTAAGCATATGGCAGGTCTTGATCTTGGCAGGCAGGAGCCAACTGAATCTTTGATCTATCATGCGAGACAGGCTGCCTAATAAAATTAATGAGACTTGTCAATGATCAAGAACTGCGGAATCGAGTTATAGATATTTTATATAACTATATAATTTTAAATTACTTTACGAAATATTATTGATCGAGATAGTCTCACGCTATAAGAAAGTTCAAGGCGATGATTATGCCTTAAACAGGGACATAATTATTTACAGAATATAAGGAAGGGACTTTTATGACACAGGTCTATCAGGATAATTCTCAGGCTATTGGTAATACGCCACTGGTTAAACTGAATCGTCTGGCAAAAGGCCATGAGATTTACGTAAAAATAGAATCCAGAAATCCTGCAAACAGTGTCAAATGCCGTATTGGCGCCAGTATGATTTGGGATGCAGAACGTTCTGGCAAGTTGAAAGCTGGTATGGAGCTGGTTGAACCAACCAGCGGTAACACGGGTATCGCCCTGGCATTTGTAGCGGCCTCCCGAGGGATTCCGCTGACGTTGACCATGCCTGCCTCCATGAGTATTGAGCGTCGTAAAGTCATGAAGTCTCTCGGGGCGAACATTGTTCTTACCGAACCTGCTAAAGGAATGCCAGGTGCTATTGCAAAGGCAAAAGAGCTGGCCGAAGAAAATTCTGAGAAGTATTTGTTGCTTCAGCAGTTTGAGAATCCAGCTAATCCACGGATTCACGAAGAGACAACCGGCCCGGAAATCTGGAATGCCCTTGAGGGTAATATTGATATTTTTGTGGCAGGTGTTGGTACTGGTGGAACAATCTCTGGTGTATCCCGCTACATTAAGGAAATTCAGGGCAAGATGATTAAATCAATTGCTGTAGAACCCAGTGCTTCGCCCGTCATCAGTCAGACACTGGCGGGTGAAGACGTGAAGCCCGCGCCTCATAAGATTCAGGGTATTGGTGCTGGCTTTATTCCAGCAAACCTTGATCTTCGGCTGGTGGACCAGGTTGAGCAGGTTTCCAATGACGATGCCATGGAGACGGCTCATCGGTTGATGCGTGAAGAAGGTATTCTTGCCGGTATTTCTGGCGGTGCTGCGGTGAGTGCTGCGTTGAAAGTTGCAGGCCAACCTGAGAATAAAGGTAAGACTATTGTCGTTATTCTTCCTGATTCAGGCGAACGTTACTTGTCAACGGCGCTGTTTGAAGGTGTTTTCTCCGAAAATGAAAGTGTTCAGTAGTTGATTTGAACAACAGAGATCACATAGCACACAAAGAAAAGCATCATCTTTTCTTTCGTGTGCTTTGTTCATTCTAATACCTGTTAATGAAAGTCTGTAGATTGCCGATAAGGCAGTGGACAACATCTATCTGATGTGAGAATCTGATAATTGTTGTATTTATTGAGGTAATTAAACCCTGTCTACGCAAGGATTTGCGTGTAAACAAGAGAAAAAAACAGAGTTTCTCCATGCAGAAAAGGACTTTATACATCGGCAACCTCGCTTATACTGCAGTTGAGGAAGATCTTGAACAGGCTTTTGAATCATTTGGTGTTATTGAAGATATCAAATTGATGAGAGATCGCGAGACTGATCGTTCAAGAGGTTTTGCATTTATTACGTTTGAAAAAGAAGCTGAAGCCGAAGCTGCAAGAGCTATGGATGGCAAGGAAGTTGCTGGCCGTCCAATACGGGTTAATGATGCCCGACAGAAGCAGTCTGGCCAGCGGGAGCCTGCACAAAGGCAACCAAAATCGTTTAACAACTTTAACCACTAGGAGTCTGTCGGGCTTAGAGACAAAATTTGGAGAATGAGGCCAAAAACTCTCAATTTTGCCGGATCAGCCTCTGACACGCACTGATTTCACCAGTTGCTCATGCCATAACGTCCAAATAGATGCGATAAGCAACCTGTAAGCCCGTGAAAACAGCATAAAAGTTAGACCGTTCTGAAGATCTTTCAGCATTAGGCTGAACATTTTCTTCAGGTTAAAGCACATGCACAAGAGATCCCATTCGGCAGACACAGCTTCAAGGCCGCGAACCAGGAATTGGCGGTAACCCATCACTTCTTTTTGTATGCCAAATGTTGGTTCAATAGTGCTTTTCCGCAGTGCATATACCGCTCGCCCTTCCTTGGTTGATAATCGCCAGCGCATCAAATCCAGTGCAGTAACATCGTCGCCTTCAGGCATCGGATCATCAGGCTTAAAACGCTCCAACAGGGGTTTGTTATGGGCATCCCGCTTTTCTGCAATGTAAGGTATAGCACCAAAGTTATCCACAGCAGACACGTTGGCCTGGCTGAAGTAACCCGTATCAGCAAGGAGCGCAGGGGGCTTGCCAATCACCTCTTCACGTGAAGCCAGTACTTCAAGAGCTGGCTCGATCTGTTGTTTGTCATTCGTCGCTTGAGTGACGTGATTTTCAACGATCAGGCCACTGTCAGTATCGACTGCTGCCTGTACGTTGTAGGCCTGCACAAAGCCACTGCCTGATGTGGGCATTATGCGTGATTCCGGGTCAGTCAGGTTGACCTGATCCTTGTCTCCAGGGCTTGGAACCGGTGCCTTGGGCTCTTTGCCCCGGGGCTTTTTTCCTGTTTTTTTGACGGCTTCACGACGGGCAATTTTTTCCTGATGCTCTGCCAGTTCCTGTTGATAACGATCTTCGGCTCGCCGCTCAATTTCAGCCTTGGCGTCAGCAATCACCTTAAGACGATCCTCCCTGCGCTTGAGCTCATCAGGAATGGAAAGCGCATCCGGAAGTTGTTCTGTATCTGCTTTCTCAGCCATCTTGAGAAGCTCTTCAACTTCTGCCTTGAGCTGTGCCTCAAGTTTGCAGGCGTGCTTGTAACTGAGTGCCTTGTGCTTGCTGGCATTGGCTTTCATTTTGGTACCATCGAGGCTGATGGTGCCCATTTTCAACCAGTTGGCTTGCCTGGCAATCAATAATATCTGGACGAACAGTGCGCTGATTTCTTTACGGAAGCGCTTGCGAAAGGTATTGATACTGTCGTGATCGGGATGCTCATTGGCGCAGGTGTATCGAAAGGCGATGGAGTCATAAGTCGCTTTCTCAAGCTTGCGGCTGGAAAATACCCCTGTCGCATACCCATAAAACAGTAGCGATAACATGAGAGCAGGGTGCCAGGCTTTCGACCCTGTTCCTTTATATGCACTGGTAAAAGAAGTGAGATCAAGCTGTTCAACTACTTCGACAACAAAACGGGCGAGATGCACCTCCGGCAAATAATCCTGCACAGAAGCAGGAAAGAAGTCAGGGGTATCTCGGTCAATGGGTTTGAAAGTCCATTTTTTCATTGGCAGACTTGCTTTCGTTTACGATCTTGTCGAGGATTATACTCAAAAATTGTGCTAAGTCCGACAGGCTCCTAGCGGCCTCATCTAATATCACTCTGATTGCCGCGAAGGTATTTTCCGGATAAATACCGGAGGCCTCTTTTTATTTGAGATTGCCAGTCTTACGGTGTTATCTGCAATCAGAGTGTTCTACCAATCGAACATTCGATTGGTATTGGTTGTGAAGCCGCCATTCATTGAGAGAAAAATATTTATGGAATAGAGTTTATGCTCGTTTCTGTGATTCAAAAGCCGCATTAATTAATTCGCGCGTGTATTCTTCTCCAGGGTGATCGAAAATCTGATGGGTATACCCCTGTTCTACAATCTCGCCGTCCTGCATAACAATGATGCGATGACTCATTGCCTTGACCACAGCAAGATCATGACTGATGAAAATGTAGCTGAGATTGTACTTTTGCTGCAATGTTCTCAATAAGTCGATAATCTGCGACTGGACGGTTCTATCCAGTGCTGACGTAGGTTCATCCAGAACAATCAACTTTGGCTTGAGAGCCAGAGCCCTGGCAATGGATATGCGTTGGCGTTGACCACCGGAGAATTCATGGGGGTAGCGGTGACGGCATTCGGGATCCAGGCCCACATCAGTCAGGGCAGAGATGATCATCTGCTCCCGGTTCTCTTCTGTGGCCAGTTTATGGATATCAAGGCCTTCACCCACAATTTCAGCAATGGTCATCCTTGGGCTAAGGCTGCCAAAAGGGTCCTGAAAGACAATCTGCATTTCCCTGCGAAGCGGGCGAAACTGCTTCTGATTCATGCAATCTATACGTTGACCTTCAAACTGAATCAGGCCTTCTGAAGTTTGCAGCTTAAGCAGTGCCATTCCTAATGTCGTTTTACCAGAACCGGACTCTCCGACAATACCCAGGGTTTCACCCTGGTGAATATCCAGAGAAAGGTCGGTTACGGCTTTGACATAGCCAACCGTCTTTTTGAAAAAGCCTTTTTTGATAGGAAACCAGACCCTTATGTTTTCACCTGACACTAATTCTATCGGACTTTCGTTAAGAGGCTGAGGTTCTCCGGTAGGCTCAGCATTGAGTAAATCAATAGTGTAAGGGTGCTGAGGTGTGGTAAAGACGGTTTCTGTTTGCCCTTGTTCAACAATGGTCCCATCTTTCATAACACAGATACGATCGGAAACGTGCCGAATCAAGTTAAGGTCATGGCTGATGAACAGGATGGCCATTCCAAGTTTATTCTGCAGATCGGCCAGCAGACTGAGGATCTGCCGTTGAACGGTGACATCCAACGCGGTTGTTGGTTCATCGGCAATTAATAACGTGGGTTCACAAGCCAGGGCCATGGCTATCATTGCCCGTTGCCGCTGTCCTCCCGACAGTTCATGGGGGTAGGCTTTTAAGCGATTTTTTGCACCCCGGATGCCAACAAGTTCCAGAAGCTCAAGGGCTTTCGCTGTTGCTTCGCTGTTTTTAAGACCCAGATGAATACCCAGTACTTCGCATATCTGTTTTTCGATGCTATGCAGAGGGTTTAATGCCGTCATGGGTTCCTGAAAAATCATACTGATTTTATGGCCCCGGATTTTTCGCATTTGTGACTTTGAATAGTCCAGCAGCGCTTCATCATTAAACTGAACAGTACCTGAGCATTTGGCATTCTCGGGGAGTAGCTGCAGAATGCTCAACGCCGTAATGGACTTGCCAGAACCTGACTCGCCCACCAGTCCGACAGTTTCCCCTGCATTGACAGAAAAAGTAACCCCTTTAACGGCATCAACACCACTGTCTCCCTGTTGGAAACGGATTTTCAGATCGTTAATTGCCAGTAACGGTTTGTCCATAACGTTTCTCTTACCTGGAGCTCTCTAGTTGGGCTCGCTAACTGGAATAGTATTTTCTGGGATCCAGGGCATCTCTGCAGGCTTCACCAATAAAAACCAGTAAAGTCAGCATGATGGACATCACCAGAAATGCCGTGATGCCCAGCCAGGGAGCCTGAAGGTTGTTCTTACCCTGGGCAATCAGCTCTCCGAGTGATGGCGAACCGGCAGGTAAGCCAAACCCAAGAAAATCGAGTGATGTGAGTGTGGTGATCGCCCCCGTCAAAATAAATGGCATAAAGGTAACGGTGGCGATCATGGCATTGGGTAATATATGCCGGTACATCAAACGGCCGTTGGTCATACCCAGGGCTCTTGCCGCTCGCACATACTCCAAGTTCCGACCTCTCAGGAACTCTGCACGTACTACATCTACCAATGCCATCCACTGGAATAGCAGCATGATTCCCAATAGCCACCAGAAGCCGGGCTCAACAAAGCTGGACAGAATGATCAGGAGATAGAGGTTAGGCATGCCTGACCAGATTTCAATAAAACGCTGACCGAACAGGTCAATTTTTCCACCATAAAACCCCTGAAGTGCTCCGACAGCGACACCAATAATGGTGCTGAACAATGTCAGGGCAAGACCAAACAGTACCGAAATTCGAAAGCCGTAAATAACTCTGGCCAGGACATCACGTCCCTGGTCATCAGTGCCCAGCCAGTTCTCTAAAGTCGGGTGGGCGGGTGCTATTCGAGCATAATTGATGGTGTCATAGCTGTATCTGATGGGTGGCCATAGCATCCAGCCTTTCGGCTCGATCAGTTCTCTGGCAAAGTCCTGACGGTAATCCATCTCCAGTTCAAACTCACCGCCGAAGGTGGTTTCAGGGTAGGTGATAAACGCTGGGAAGTATGGGCTGCCATCAAACCAGAGCAGCAGGGGCTTATCATTGGAAACCACTTCTGCCAGCAGGGTGATGACAAAGAGGATGGAGAAAATCCAGAGTGAAATATAGCCACGTCGATTCTGCTTAAAGTTTTGCCAGCGACGCTGGTTCAGCGGATTAAGAGTAAACTTGATCATTCAACGTCAGTCCCTGGCTTCGAAATCAATACGGGGATCAACTGCTACATAGGTCAGGTCGCCAACCAGTTTAATCAGCATGCCTAACAGCGTGAAAATGTAGAGGGAGCCAAAAACCACCGGATAGTCACGGTTTATTGCAGCTTCATACCCAAGAAGACCCAAACCATCCAGAGAGAAAATAATCTCAATAAGCAGGGAGCTGGTAAACAGGATGCCAATCAAGGCTGCGGGAAAACCGGAAATGACCAGAAGCATGGCATTTCGGAAGATGTGACCGTAAAGCACCCGTCGGTCATCAAGGCCTTTTGCTCTGGCAGTTTGTACATACTGTTTATGGATCTCATCCAGAAAGGAGTTTTTGGTCAGCATCGTCAGCGTGGCAAAGCCGCTGATGACCATGCAGATAACAGGCAGGATCATGTGCCAGATGTAATCCCAGATCTGGCCGAAAAAACTCAACTCTTCAAAGTTATCTGACACCAGCCCTCTGAGAGGAAAGAAATTCCAGTAACTGCCGCCGGCAAAGAGAACGATCAATAGAATGGCCAGCAGAAAGCTGGGAATCGCATACCCCGTGGTAATGATGGCACTGGACCAGATATCAAAGCGGCTGCCGTGCTTAATGGCTTTGCGGATACCCAGTGGTATTGAGATCAGGTAGATGATTAAGGTGCTCCAGAGACCAAGTGAAATGGAAACCGGTAGCTTCTCCTTAATGAGATCAATAACTTTGGCATCTCTGAAAAATGAGTCGCCAAAATCGAAGGTGAGATAATTTTTGATCATCTGCAGAAAGCGTTCATGGGCTGGTTTATCAAAGCCATAAAGTTTTTCAATATCTTTGATCAGCTCAGGATCAAGACCCCTGCGCCCACGGTATTCTCCACTTTCATCCAGGCTCATTTGCTGGACTTCCGCATTACTGGAGCCACCAATACGGCTGATGGCATTAACTTCGAAACCTTCAAGCTTGGCGATCATCTGTTCTACCGGACCGCCGGGTGCTGCCTGAATGATGGCAAAGTTAACCAGCATGATCCCGAGCAGGGTCGGGATCATCAAAGCAAGTCGTCGCAATATATAACTGCTCATGGAGACTTCCTGTTATGCATTGGTGATTCTCCTGGACTTTCTTTAGAGGCTCATGGCTCTCTGGTGCTAATCGGCGAATTTAACCGTTCTTCTGCGTCGATAAATCCAGAGCGGGATCAGGCCCAGCAATATCAGGCCTGAATAATGCCATGGGATGTTGCTTTGTGGTGAACTTGCGGAAGAGTCTGGAGCACCTTTCACCTTTACTGCATTCTTTTGTGCAGGCGTATTGTTGATCCACCAGGTATAAATATCGGTACTGTACAATGGATCTGTTTCTGGCCTCACCAATCGGCTGGAGTGTGCAATCCGGTCGTAGGGATAATACCATTGTGGGATCAGGTACTCTCCCCAAAGCAGTACACGATCCAGTGCTTTAACGGCAGTGGTCAGTTCTTCCCGGCTCCCGGCGTTAATAACATTATCAATCATGGCGTCAACGACGGTGCTTTGAATGCCCATATAGTTTCTACTGCCCTTGGTGTCAGCTGCTTTACTGCCCCAGAAACCGGTCTGCTCGTTCCCCGGAGATGCAGACTGACCGTAGCCCACCACGATCATGTCATAATCAAAGTCTCGGATACGGTTAATGTACTGGGATAGATCAACTGTACGAATATTAAGTTCTATACCCATTTGTTCAAGATTTTTCTTGAAAGGCAGCGCAACTCGTTCAAGGGAAGGCTGGGCGATCAGTAACTCGATCTTAAGAGGCTGGCCCTGATTATTCACCAGCCTGTTCTTGTCCAGAGACCATCCTGCGCTTTTCAGAAGTGTCAGGGCTTTCTGCAACTGTGGGCGGATATTTCCAGAACCATCCGTCACTGGCAGTGTATAAGGTTCGGTAAACAGCTTTTCAGGCAACTGATTGCGCCAGGGTTGTAACAACTTAAGCTCTTCGCCTTCAGGAACACCCGAAGCCTCCATTCCGGAATTGCCAAAATAGCTTTGTGAGCGAATATAGCTGTCATGAAAGAGGTTACGATTTAACCACTCAAAATCCAGTGCATAACCAATGGCTCTGCGAACCAGTGGGTCCTGGAAAGCGTCGCGCCTCAGGTTAAAAGCAAATCCCTGAATGGGCGCAGGGTTACGGGTAGGGATTGTTGCCAGAATAAGATCACCCCGGTGTACAGCGGGAACATCGTAGGCAGTAGCCCAGTTTTTGGCCACATTCTCATATCGCAGATCGTACTCTCCCGCTTTCAGCGCCTGGAGTGCAACATGCTCATCCCGGTAGTAGTCATAACTGATCTCATCAAAGTTGTAACGGCCCACATTTACGGGTAGATCTTGTGCCCAGTAATCTTTCACTCTGTGGTAGGTGATGCTGCGACCACCGTCAACGTTCATGACCTGATAAGGGCCGCTACCGAGAGGCGCCTTAAGAGAGGCTAATGAGAAATCGTTTTCCTCCAGCTCCCAGTGATGTTTTGGCAAGACTGGAAGCTCTGAGAGAATAAAAGGCAATTCCGGGTTGTTAGCATGTTTGAAGTTAAAGCGAACACGCCTGTCAGAAAGCGCTGTCACGGATTCTACGTCGGAATAATAACTGCGATAAAAGGGGTGCCCCTTTTGGGTAAGCAGTTCGAAAGTGTATTTTACATCATTGGCGGTAATGGCTTTACCATCGTGAAAACGTGCGCGGGGGTTCAGGTTAAAGGTGATGCTGCTGTTATCCGCTGCCTTTTCTGCTGACTCTGCAATGAGCGGGTAAAGAGAAAAGGGTTCATCACGGCTCTGGGTCATCAGCGTATCGTACACAAGACCTATACCGGTGACGGGCGTTCCTTTATTGGTATAGGGGTTGAGGCTGTCAAAAGTACCGCTGGCAGCCATTCGTACACTGCCACCTTTTGGCGCATCAGGATTGACATAGTCAAAGTGTTTAAAGGTTGTTCCCGGTTGTCCGTACTTTGCATCGCCATGGAGGACCAGCGTTGTTTGTGTGTCAGTACTGGATAATATATCGGATGCTGTTTCGGACGATCTGGCTGAAGAATAGGCAGCAAAGGAGAGTGCAACCCCCAAGGTCAGTGTTGCAGCTTTGAGAGAGCCAGAGTTCATTACCATCATAAGAAACCGTTAGTGTTTTAAAATCTCTGAGGAGTCTTGTTTATAAGCAATCGTTCTAATATAGACTTAACCATGGATTGTTGTTAAGTACCAGTAATGCTTTTGTAATCGTGACGGGTTTTATGCTAAGTGCTTTTCAAAATTCCCGCCACCAGGTACTTAAGCCATTTTCGAAGGGGGGAGCAACTTCAGGGTGCTTCAGGCCTGGCCGGTAGACCATCGGCCAATAGGGCAGGTACCATTGAGGAATCACTGCGTAGTGCCAGAGCACAATGCGATCAATTGCCCAGGTATACAGCTTTAACTCTTCCCTGGATTCTGCATTGATGGCTTTATCAATCATGCTGTCCAATACATCCAGTTTTATCCCGCTCAAATTTTGCCCTGCCACACTGTCTGCACTGGCACTGCTCCAGAAGTTTTTCAGCTCGGTGCCTGGCGTAACACTTGGGTAGAAACCATGAATGACCATATCAAAGTCAAACTTCCTGACGCGGTTAATGTATTGGGACGTATCAACGGTATTGATAGTGGCAGAGATACCAAGCTCACGAAGATTTCGAGCGAATGGAATCACAAAACGTTCATAGTCTGGATCTGTCAGAAGAATTTCAAATTTAAGCGGTTTGTTATCTTTATCCAGTATCTTCTTATTTTTGTAGGACCAGCCTGCGGTCTTTAACAGCTGCAAAGCAAGGGTTTTATTCTTACGCCAGTTTCCAGTGCCATCCGTTTCCACAGGTGTCCAGCGGCTGTCGAAAAGTTCTGGAGGAAGCTCCGACGTCCACGGAGTCAGAAGTGCTTTTTCCTTAGCAGAAGGTTGCTCTGTAGCAGCAAGGTCTGAGTTAGAGAAAAGGCTGTACGCCTGATAGTACATCCCAAAAAAGAGATGCTGATTCATCCAGTTAAAGTCTAACGCCATTGATATCGCTTTTCTGACATTTCTCTGCGCAAAAACAGGTCTTCTCAAGTTGAATACAAAGGCTCGCATCCCCAGGCTTTTGTTGAAAATCTTTTCCTGAATAAATGTCGTTTGCTTTGAATTGTTTTTTTTGTACGCCTGAGACCAGTTTCGGGGATTGGCATCGATGCGCAGATCAAATTCACCCTTTTTGAATGCTTCAAGGGCAATGCCGTCATCCCGATAGTAGTCGGTTCTGATGATATCAAAATTATGCCGGCCCTTATTAATGGGTAGGTCAGCGGCCCAATAGTCTTTAACCCGTTCATAGGCGACATAGCGCCCTGGACTAAAGTCCTTAACTTTATAAGGACCACTGGCCAGAGGTGGTTTCATGGTTGCTTTAAAGAGATCATTCTCTTCTTTTTGCCAGTAATGAGCGGGCAGAATACGAAGTTGAGACAGTCGTAAAACCAGACTTTTAGCCGGTGATTCTGAGAAGCTGAAACGGACTGTTTTGGAATTGATGGCCTCCACTTTATTAATGATTCCATATAGATGTTTATAGTGAGGCGGTCCTCTCTTTTTCAGTGACTCGAAGGTAAATACCACATCACTTGCGGTGATTCGAGTGCCGTCATGAAATCGGGCATCAGGGTTCAGGTGGTAAATGACCCATCGGAAATCATTGGGATATTCAATATGTTCAGCGATCAGCCCGTAAACTGAGTAGGGTTCGTCACCCGATTTCACCATTAATGAGTCATAGAGAAAGTAACTGCCATCTGCCCAGATGCCTTTTGGCGCGAAAGTGTTGAATGTATCGAAAGTTCCCGTGACGCCTTTACGGAGGATGCCTCCTTTAGGTGCATTGGGGGTAACATAGGAAAAATGTGTAAAGTGACTGCTGTACTTAAGCGTATTGTGAAAGCTCAGGCCATGAGCAGTAGTTGAGTGTTTTTCTATAGGGCTTGCCTGAGTGTTTAGCCATAGCGTCAGGGCTATTAAAACAACTCCCTTTCTTAAAAAGTCAGCCATATGACGGGTTCCTTTTTTATGGTTGACCACTTACAAGTCCGATTGGATACCACCAGGTGCTCAAATCCAGTGCATAGGGGGCCGGATTTTCCGGGTATTTCAGTTGTTTCTTATGGACTACCAACCAGTCCGGTTGATACCAGAGTGGAAGGACATAGTGATTCCACAGAATAATTCGATCCATTGACTTGATCAGTGTTAATAGCTCTTTGCGGGAATTGGCCTGGGGTATTTTTTCTGTCAGTGTGTCGATGGATTTCAATTTTATGCCTGCAATATTTCTTGAGCCGTGCTGATCAACAGTGCTTGAGCCCCAGAGACTTGCCTGTTCTGTACCGGGTGAAGGGGTATGGGGAAAGGTGTGCATGACCATATCAAAGTCCTGACCTCTAACCCTTTCTACGTATTGGGCCACATCCACGGTCCCGTATATTGAGTCTGATCCCCATACCTTGCAGTGTCTTTTGTACTGGAATAAAGATGCGCTCATCTTCCGGAGAAGATAATAAAATCTCAATCTCAAGTGGTTTTCCGTCACGATTGACCAATTGGTTCTTTTTGATGCTCCATCCACTTTGCTTCAGAAGTGACAGGGCTCTTCTTTTGCGTTCGCGACGGGTAATGCCAGCTTCACTGCCGGGTGGCAGCCATACCTGATTAAGTGCTTCCTGCGGGATTTCTGATTGCCAGGTTGAAAGCAGTTCTGTCTCCTGCTCGGAAGGTTTTCCGGATGCTCCCAGTTCAGTCCCTGCAAACACGCTGTCAGCTCTTTTGTACATACTGTGGAATAAGTGCTGATTTATCCATTCAAACTCGATGGCGTAACCCAGTGCTTCTCTGACGTTTGGATCAGACAACAGGGGTCTTCGAGAGTTATAGGTGATCGTGAACGTCTGTGGGTTATGGTTGGTCAGCGAGGATCGTATCAGTTGATATTTTTCCAGTGATTCATTTCTCAGCTGGTCATGCCATACACGGGGATCACTCACGGTTTTAAGGTCATATTCACCTTTTTGTAACGCTTCGAGCAGAACATTGTTATTTCGATAATATTCATACTGAATGCTGTCAAAGTTGTGTCGGCCAACATTGACGGGCAGGTTTTTTGCCCAGTAATTGTTAACGCGGACAAAGGTAATGGTACGTCCTGGCTCAATACGCACCGGTTTGTATGGGCCGCTGGTTACGGGTATTTCCATGCCTGGTGATGAGAAATCCCTTTTTTCCCAGTAATGTCTTGGGAGGATTGGCATTTGGCCAAGTATCAGGGGAAGTTCTTTATTATGACTATGTCTGAAGATGAAGAGCACCCTGTTGTTACTGGTGACCTCGACCTTTTCAATATCCTGGTAAAAGTGTTTGTAGAATGTTGAGCCTTTTTCCCGGAGCAGATCAAAGCTGAATTTAACATCCCCGGCAGTAACCGGCTGGCCATCATGAAATTTGGCCAGGGGATTGATGTAAAAGGCCACCCACTCATTTTTCGGGTCCAGCTCTATCTTCCCGGCAATCAAACCATACTTTGTGAGTGGTTCATCCCAGGATCTGGCCAGCAACGTATCGTACATAAGGTGGCTGCCAGCGGCTGCTGTACCACGGTCTATGTAGGGCGTTAGACTGTCAAAATGGCCAATGACGCCTTGTTTCAATTCACCGCCTTTTGGTGCCCTGGGGTTTACGTAATCAAAGAACTGGAAATTCTCGGAATATTTGGGTTGACCATAAAGGCTGATGGCATGTTGTAACTTAATCGTTTCAGCCATGGTAGATGCTGAAATGGCGAATAGAGCGATGCCGTTAAGCAGCGCGCGGAGAAGCAGCGGTGTCTTGAGCCTTGATAATGATAACCGCATTTGGAGAACCTCAATGCCTGTGCTGATAGGCTTATCGACTGATTGAGTTATTTTTTTCAGGCTTGTTGTTGTTTTTGAACGGTCAAATAACTGTTCCTTCCGGCAGCAGAGCTATCAGGATAGCAGCTGCCGGAAGGTGGAGATAGATGGAGCCGGGTTACTCGACTTCACCTGGTAAGAGGGAAGCTAAAAGATCAGAAGTTGCGGGTTACATTCACAAACAATGTTACCTGCTGGCCGGGATGAATGTATCTTCCATTCATATCGGTATTCCAGTCACGGATCTGATCGACATTAACATTAAACTTTGAGGCGATTTTAGCCAGAGAGTCACCGGAGCGAACTTTGTAGTTCACTTTTCGGACAACGGCATTATTGGTACTCCGTTTCTTCCAGACAGCCAGCTTCTGGTCGATCCGCAGTGTGTCTCTGGGGCGACATATTGTTCCAGCGGGCCAGCTCATTAACGCCGACATTGTATTTCTGCGCAATGGTCCAGAAACTGTCGCCGGACTTCACCCGGTACTCCACCTTATTACGACCATTCACCGCACGGTTCTGCTTGGTTGCAAGGCGCTGGCTGGCACTGAGTGTATAAGATTCAGAGGCTTTGGCTGCCACGGGTATCATCAATCCCTGACCAACACGGATGATCGTACTGTTGAGCTTGTTAACATCGGTTATGACATTAACGCTGGTACGGTACTCCATTGCAATGGTGCCAAGCGTATCACCCGCCTTGACCGTGTAACGATGCCAGGTTAAACGTTCTTCCGGAGGCAGGGTTGCCAGCTGAGTACGGAAGTGTTCAGCATAGGTTACTGGAACCACCAGATGGTGAGGCCCTTCAGGGGGGGTTGACCAGCGATTAAGTCCAGGATTGAGTCGATAGAGTTCCTCAAGCTCAACACCCGATAACTTTGATGCTTTTGCCATGTCCAGCTGACCACTGGTCTGAACCTTGGCAAAATAGGGTTTGTTTGGGATATGGTCGAGCTTGACGCCATGCTTCGACGGGTTTCGAACCACTTTCCCAAGGGCGATCAACTTGGGTACATAGGCTGTGGTCTCGCTGGGAAGGTCCAGCGCCCAGAAACGTGTTGATTTACCCAGTTTTTTGTTCTTTCGTACGGCTCGTTGAACCCGACCTGGTCCGGAGTTAAAGGCGGCCAGTGCCAGTTCCCAGTCTCCAAACATATTGTACAGGCTCTGCATGTAATCCAGTGCTGCGCGTGTTGAATGCACAACATCCCCGGCGACCGTCATACCACCAGTTCTGGTTGAGTCCGTAATACTCGCCAGTTTCCGGCATAAACTGCCAGAGTCCTGAAGCGCCAGCATGGGAATATGCAAAAGGATCAAAGCTACTTTCAACAATAGGCATCAGTGCCAGTTCCAGTGGAACATTTCTGGCCTCTGCTTCTTTAACAATGAAATAGAGGTATGGCTCTGACCGTTTGGATATCTGGCTGAAGTAGGACTTGTGTCGTTTGTACCACTCCAGTTCTGCCTGGATCCGGCTGTTGTTCTGATTGAGATCCATGGCTAAGCCGGATTGAATCCGAACCCAGAGATTATCAACCACCACGGGAGCTTTAACTGGAACCACCTTCACCGGCTCTTGGGCTTCAACCTTTTCTACAACAGGTTTTGACGCTTTTTTCTCTGAAGAGAGAGTCGACGAAGTGGATGATGTGCTAACCAGTTGGCAACCCGTCAGAAACAGGGAAAAGGCCAGCGTTGGCAGTGCACGTTTTGGAACGATAGGGCCAAATTGAAAATTTCGCTGGCCTTTGGAGTAGGGGGTTTTGGTCATATATCTGTTTCTGAGAGTTATCAGCTCATTATTTTACCACTATCAAAAATTATCCTTCCATGCTCGGATTACCCTTAGAATCTCAGCGGGTTCGGCATTTGAGGGTGCTCCCCTGTTACAGGCAGCCTTAATAACGTCAGGCTGATTGGATCTTAAAAAGGGGTTAGTTGCCAGCTCCTTTTGAAGTGTGGATGGCACTGTTGGCTGATTTTCAGACCGGCGTTCAGCTACTTCTTCCACATATTCCTTCAGGATCCGGTTTTCAGGCTCGACAGCCTGAGCAAATTTCAGGTTGGCCTGAGTATACTCATGGGCACAGTATACGCGGGTATCGCCGGGAAGTGCTGCCAGACGCGACAGACTGGCATACATTTGCTCTGCAGTTCCTTCAAACAGTCGGCCACAACCACCTGCGAAGAGTGTGTCTCCACAGAAAAGTGCGGGATGGCCTATTTCACCGGTTTCTGTGAAGTAGGCAATATGGTCAAGCGTGTGGCCCGGTGTTGCAACAATGTTGAACAGATTTCCATTCAGGTTGATGGTGTCACCATCTTGCAGTGTATTGGTTATGCCATCAATATTCTTGTTGTCAGGCCCATATACCGGAATATTTTTTCCTTCGGTGAGTTCCTTGACCCCTCCGGTATGGTCAAAGTGGTGATGGGTGATCAAAATGCCGGAAAGGTTAAGTTTACGTTCGTCCAGTACCTGTTGAACAGATTTGGCGTCACCAGGGTCAACAACGTAAACATTCCTGCTGTCCGGTGAATGAAACATCCAGATATAGTTGTCATCAAATGCAGGTATCGGAGATATGATCAGCATTGCCTTCATGTCCTTACTTTCATCCCTGTGATCATCATTGCACGGGGAAAGTCATTGAATGAGCCACATACTATAAGAATGTCGGTATCATGTGGAGTCATCGTTAACCCATCATTGATGACATTGATGAATTTTTTCAGTGTAAACTGGGACACAGTGAGGTTAACATGAAGAAACATGGTTATGAAAAGTAGCCTGTTTTGCCCCTGTTGATTTGAGAAGGTTGCTCGAATACTGTAATCACTCTGCTGGCCCGGATAGACATTAGGTTTGAAAAAAAACGCTGGCTTTTTATTGGTACAATAATTTGCATGATTCGATGTTTTGGAAAAAGGACCAAAAGCAGTCTCTCTGATCGAATTGGAGACTTGCGGCATTGGCTGGAGACCGACTCCGGAAAAATTCTGGTGAGTTATGAGCAGAGTCTTCTGGAGAGAGAACTCAGTACGATATTTGGCTTCCATGCAGGGCAGTTTTCCGCATCCTGGCGAGCTGATCTTATGTCCAGCAGTCCGGTTCGGCGGCAGTTTATATTGAGTTCAGCTCACCTTGCTGATTGTCCAAGACCTCAAATTGTTGCAGACCCCCTCTATTGGCCAGTGTCTCCAGGCAGCCTTGATCTGGTTCTGTTGCAGCATACTCTGGAAATTGCGGACAGTCCTCATCGCCTGCTGAGTGAAGCAGCCAATACCATCATACCGGATGGAAAACTGGTGATTATTGGTTTTAACCCATACAGCCTGAGTAATATCACTCGCTGGTGTGTACCCAGTCAACGCAGTTTGTTGAGGGATACTCATTTTATATCACCATCCAGGCTCAGAGATTGGCTGGCACTGCTAAATTTCAGTGTCGAAAAAGTGGTTTATGGTGGCTATGTACATCCTCTGAAAAAGTTTTTCACGGGTTTGCGAGGTGACTTGATCGAAGAACGTCTCGAGCAATTTCAGCTGCCGGTTGGTGGTTTTTATATGATGATTGCAACTCGTGAAACGCCAGGGTTAACCCCAGTTAGAAAGGTCTGGTCCGATGTGAGAAGACGGTTTGTTGGTCAACCTCTCTCTCGGCCCAGTGCAGGTAGAGTTAGTAAGGACTGGAGTTCTTCTTGAGTCAAACAGTTGAAATTTTTACAGACGGTGCCTGTAAGGGTAATCCCGGCCCTGGAGGATGGGGTGTTTTGCTCCGTTACGGCAACGTTGAGAAAGAGCTTTATGGTGGTGAGCCGGAAACCACGAACAATCGCATGGAGCTTATGGCAGCCATTGAAGGCCTGAAAGCGCTGAAGCGCTCTTGTACGGTTATTCTTACCACTGACTCTCAGTATGTACGTAAGGGGATTACGGAATGGCTTGCAGGCTGGAAACGCAAAAACTGGAAAACGGCATCAAGGCAGCCAGTGAAGAATCAGGATCTCTGGCAACTGCTTGATGAGCAGAGTCAACGACATGAAATAGACTGGCGCTGGATTAAAGGCCATGCAGGGCACCGTGAAAATGAAATTGCAGATCAGCTGGCCTGTAAAGGTGCAGAATCATTCCGGAAGTGAGTCCTTGTTTTTATTGAGATCTGAAAATTGAGATTATTTAACCCATGCGACAGATAATTCTGGATACAGAAACTACCGGAATAGACCCGAAGCAGGGGCACCGGATTATTGAAATAGGCTGTGTTGAATTGATTGACCGCAAGTTGACGGGGAATCATTACCATGTCTATATCAATCCGCAGCGTATCGTAGAGCAGGAAGCCATTGCCGTTCACGGTATTACTAATGAGGACTTGGCGGATAAGCCCGTATTCAGTGCTATAGCTGATGAGTTTCTGGCGTTTATTCGTGGCGCTGAGCTGGTCATTCATAATGCCCCGTTCGATATTGGTTTTATCAATCATGAATTTTCACTGCTTCGCCGCGGCTTTCCGAATGTAGAAAGTTGTTGTGGTGTGGTTGATACACTTGCTCTTGCTCGCAAAAAACATCCGGGTCAGAAAAATAATCTTGATGCTTTATGCAAACGTTATTTTATTGATAACTCATCACGAACCCTGCACGGGGCATTGTTAGACTCTGAAATCCTGGCGGAAGTCTATCTGATCATGACCGGGGGACAGACAGCACTTCTGTTAGGTGGGAATGATCAAGATGCTGACGGCTCAGAGGAGGGCAGTGTTATTCGTCGCCTTGCATCAGACAGACCTCCACTTCCAGTAATCACTGCCAGCGATTCTGAAATGGAAAACCACAAAACGAAGCTTGAACAAATTCAGAAACAATCCGGAAACTGTCTCTGGCTTGCCAGTGAGTAATCTCATTTAGTTTTTGTCATCCCGGATTACCAATGAAGGAGTTGTACTTTGCAGTTTGATCAGGGATATGCGGGTAGTCCGGAGCTTAATTCCGACATTGAATACAAGCCCTTATCGGGTTTTCAGCCAGGGCTGGAGCCTCAATCCTGGCTGATTCTTAATGACGGCCAGATAGTGATGAATGGAGAAGGGCACTATCTCTGGAAGAACCTGAATCCACTGGAGGGGGTTATAAGTCAGCAGGGCATTGTAACGGGTTACCTTCATGGGCTGGCCGTTGGTGTCATTGAGCTATCCGACTCTTCGGAAAATTTCCCCAAAACCAATATTCGATCACTACTTTCTGTTTCAGATGCCACTGTTTATGCTCATATCAGTCATAGCCTTCAAATCTTAACTTCTCGCAAAGAGCATGCTTTTTGCGGGTGTTGTGGTCATCGAAAGGAGGAAACGATTGGTGAGTGGGCGATGGTTTGCTCCAGTTGCGGTCACCATGCCTATCCCAGAATTTCCCCTTGTGTCATTGTCCTGGTAACAAAGGGCGATGAAATGCTGCTGGTTCGACACCATCGCCACGGTAAACAATCAACCATGCACACGTTGGTGGCTGGGTTTATTGAACCGGGTGAAAGCGCAGAAACGGCTGTTCACCGAGAAGTATTTGAAGAAACCGGACTCACGCTTGGCAGACTTCATTACTGTTTCAGTCAGAGCTGGCCATTTCCTCATGCATTGATGATGGGGTTTCATGCAGAATATGAAAGTGGTGAGCTGGTTCTGGAGGAAGAAGAACTGTGTTTTGGTGGATGGTTCCATCGGGATACTCCCCCTGACTTACCCCCGGAATTCACCATTGCCCGGAAGCTGGTGGATCTTTATTTCTCGGCTGAACTTTCCGATTGTTTATCAGGTTCAGAAGCAATTAATGGGTCTTGGTAGTCCAGCTATCCGTGCTGCAACCTTGGCAGGGCTTTCGGGAAAGAGCGCCATCAGGTAGATGCTATTGCCTTTGTCTTTTCCCAGGGTGTTGGCAATATGCTTAACAAAGGGACGTTGACTGGGTGCCAGTTCATACTGTTGATAGAAAGCCCTGAGTGTGTGGATGACTTCCCAGTGAGCCTCAGTGAGAACAATACCCTCAAGGGTCGCCAGTTGATTGGCTACATCGGTATTCCAGTCGTCAAGATTGGTCAGATAACCATCATTGTCGAGAGTCAGGGGCATTGCTTATTCCGGTATAAATTGACAGGCGGCGATTCTACATCACGAGGCTGTTCGAGAATACACTGTACTGCGTGAGCTAACACTTGTTTCCATACGTATCGAGCTATCTACAGGTTGCTTTAAAAGGGTGTTCTTTCCTTACATCGTTATTCCTGGGTAGCCACTTCGCCCCTGTGGCTCAGACAGGAGGAAGTGAATAGGTCATACATCAATGAGGCTGTAAAATGCCCATGGATTGATTGCGGTTTCGACTTTTCCAACGACAATTTTTGGAAAACTGAGTACTGAGATAATCTGCCTGGTCTGGCAGGATTCGCTGACTGTTCACCAGCGCGAGGTATTCCGCAGCGTTGGGACGATAGGGCAGGGCAATCAATGACATATCTATATTTTCCAACAGCTTATCACCTTTAAACTGGTTACAGCGCCGGCAGGCCGCTACAACATTCATCCAGTCGTCCACACCGCCTCTTGATTTGGGTAATATATGGTCTCGCGTCAGCTCCCGGCGTTTATAGAAGTGACCACAATACATACATTGGTGATTGTCTCGTTCAAACAGTGAATAATTGGTGAGGGCAGGGTTATTTCGGCAGGGGAACAGGCGTTTACCACCGCAGGCAACAATACTTGTGAGCTCGATAATCGTTCGATCTTCAAGCCATCGGTTATAACCCCCATGTATTCGGTAAATAACGTCCCCAAGACTCCAGCGTACCAACTCTCTGGAATAAAGGCATACTGTTTCCTGCCATGTCAGCCATTCAACAGGCTGGCCGGCAGTATTCAATCGCAGAATATACACGACAGAGGCTCCCATTTATCAATCCCTGATAAAGGTCAACCTGGCTGGCCATATCCCTAACTGATTTTTTCAGTGGCTGAGTCGACCAGTGAAAGTATGAGATTGGCCACTCCGACCTGATTAAGGTCGATCGGTTAAACAATTTATCGGCTCTGTTATTCTGATTGTTATCCATTTCAGGCTAACACATTCATTTACCAATAATAAACCCATCCTCACGGTTAGGGTCTGGTTAGCCTGATTTTCACATATATCTTGAATATGTATAAAAGTAATCAATCTTTAGTGTGGGATGCATACAGCTAAGCTTGAAATAGCTCAATTACACACGGAATGCAGGTTTGATCAAACAGAGCCTAAACCGGTATCTATCAGGTAATTATCGATGAAAGTGACTGTCTTTTACGATGGAGAATGTCCAATCTGTCTTAAAGCGCTGTCTCGATGGCGTGATAAAGCCTATACCTGCGATATTCAATGGTTTGATATTACCGGACAGGATGATGTGCTCATAGCAAAAGGGATCAATCCTCAAAGGGCAATAGAGCAACTGCATATTCTTTGTGATGATGGTGTCATTCTGACCAGTATGAGTAGCTACAGTTTCCTGTTGTGCCATCTCCCTCGTTGGTGGTGGCTGGGCTTTTTGATCTCGTTGCCCGGGATCAGACAGGGGCTGACCTGGGGTTACGATACAATGACTCGACGGCGCCTGAAGCGAGAAGGTCGCTGTTGCGACTCAAAATGCTGAAGGCGGTTTTTTAACATGATGGAAGAGTATCTGAGCGGTTTGTAATCTGGAAGGGGGAAAGCGTGGATAATTTCCAACGGTTAATGAGTGGATTCGCCTGGTTTGGGATATCGCCTTTTATTATTTCTCTTACACTATCAGTCAGGGAACAGTCGCTCTTTGGTATCAGTGGAGAACAGATTTTTATTATCTACTCAGTCATTATTTGCTGTTTTATGGCAGGTACTTTATGGGGGCAGGCTGTCTATAGTGATAATCGCTCTCGATGGTATCACTGTCAGGTCAATGGATGATGGCTACACGGTTATGCTGAGTAATCTGGATTGCTTACTGACTATCCAAATGATAATTTTTTAAACCCTTGAGAGCATGACTTGGGAGCCAGGCAGTGAAAAGAATTAAACTGGGATGCAGTGAGCTGGAAGTGACGGAAGTCTGTCTGGGGTCAATGACCTGGGGGCTGCAGAACTCTCTGGCAGAGGCTTTTGAGCAGATTGACTATGCGCTGGATCAGGGTATTAACTTTATTGATACCGCAGAGATGTATCCGGTTCCTCCCAACGCAGAAACCAGTGGAGAGACTGAACGTTTTATTGGTGAATGGATTCGTGCCAACCCCGGTAAACGTAATGATCTGGTGATAGCGACAAAAATTGCGGGTGTGGGGTTACCCTGGATTAGAAATGCCAGTCCAATCAGTGGTAAGACGACCAAAGAAGCAGTGGAAGGCTCACTGCAACGCTTGAATACAGACTGTATTGATCTTTATCAGTTGCACTGGCCAAACCGGATCTCACCACATTTTGCCAAGCATTGGCCGGGAATGTTTCCCCATACGCAAGTGGATCGGGCCCAGCAGGAAGTGGAAATGCTGGATATTCTGGGTGGGCTGGCTGAGTGCATCAAGGCAGGGAAAATACGTCATTGTGGTTTGTCCGATGATACGCCCTGGGGAATCGGCGAGTATGTTCGCCTGAGTGAAAAGTATGACCTGCCCAGAATGGTGTCCATACAGAATGAATTCAATCTGATACATGCCAAGGATTCCCCCTACCTGCTGGAATCCTGTGTGTTGAATGATGTTGCTTACCTTCCCTGGTCCCCACTGGCGGGCGGAGTACTCTCAGGTAAATATCGGAATGGCCAGGTGCCTAAAGGGTCAAGATGGTCCATTGGGCAGAGAAATGGCCTTTTTCGTGATACACCGGTGACCCATGAGGCTATTGAGGCTTACGCCACTGTGGCAGAACGCCATGGGCTTTCACTGACTCAAATGGCTCTGGCCTGGGTCTACCAGACTGAAGGCGTTACTTCCACAATCATTGGTGCAACCTCTCTTTCCCAGCTAAAGGAAGATATTGAAGCCTATCATCTCCAGTTGTCACAGGAGGTGCTGGCGGATATCAATATTGTTTTCCGTAAATACCCGGTACCTTTCTAAAAGGTTGTTATTTCAGCCTGACCACAGCACCCGATGGCACCTCACAAACAACATCTGCACACTTAAAGTTTTTGGGGAGCAATTTAAGTGTATTTTCTCGTTTACATTTAGCGCAGGGACAGTGTTTGGCAACCAATGACTCACCGAGATCGCCAAGCTTCTGTTTTTCTGGAGACTGGCTCATTCGCCACTGCCACCATTCTTACGCACCCAAATAATATTGAATAGTTCAGAATGATGACCTGGCAGGTGTCTCAGTAACATCAGTATCTGAGACTTCTCCACTGGTGTGTGTCTGGATCTGCTCCAGCTCTTCTTTTGACAGGGGGCATAAAAACGAGGTAGTCCCAGCCAAACCCCCAGCCATTCATCTTGTTTGCCAATCCAGCCATCTGGAAAAAGGCTGCAGCCATCACTGACAAAAGGTTTCAACTCGCTGCCAAAAGCAGTCAATGAGATAAGAACGGTAAACGTCAGTGAAGGATGCTTTCTTTTCATCATTCAGCGGAATCTTCTGTATTCGCAGGTAGTTCGGAGCCGGCATACCGGTCCGGCTCAAGGGTATACATTCTGAATGCAAAGATCGTCGATAGGGTGAAAAGAACAGAGCTCACAACACCGGAAACAAACGTGAATATAGGCCCGGCAAGTTCTAACAGATCCAGAAATGATTCAAGCAGCAATAACGGAACGGTGATGGCGACAGGAATAAGGAGTAATCCAGCGACTAACTGCCATTGTTCGTTGCGACTGCTTTTCCAACTGGCCAATAATGCTTCATAACCACTCTTATGGTGAAACAGGCAGTAGAACTCCGCAAAAGCCAGCCGACCCAAAACAATCAGGCCGGGAATAATCAGCAGCATAAACCCGGCCGCTGTGGCCAGTGATGACAGAATGTAGGCAGCCATGAGCGGTAACCAGAACTTCAGTGCCCGCTGGTAGCAGGTTTTAACAGGGAGGTACTCGTCCGTCAGTACTGAAGCCAGAAAGAGGATCAAAGCACCCTGGTAGACTGGTGTTAGCAATAGACCAACGCCTGAGGCTAACCATAAAATAGAATCATTGTCGCCCTGATAGAGGGCATCGCAAATTCCATAGAATATCTCCAGGGGAATAATTACAGGTAGTACGATGGCACAGATGCTGCGAACATTGCTTTTGAAGAAAAACAGTGATTCTTTAAGAATTTCTATAAATGGCTTCATTATTTTTCAGTTAACTCATTGCTTTAAGCCCGATCCATGGGCACTGTAACCAATCATACAGGTGAGAAGAGGTCACCTCACCTGTGAAGTTAATCATTGTTACCAGACATATTCCAGTGGCTGGTGGGGCTCGGCAGGGAGTTCTATTCGAATGCTATCTTCTGGCACAATCTTTCCGCCAGCGATAACAACCCCCATAACGCCGGTTTTGCGGATCATCTTGCCATCTTCGTTCCTGTCAATCACAGCCTTTAAAAGCCCTTTTCCAGTAACTCATCAAACAGTTCAGTCTGAATCAGGTGAACCTGTCTCAGGTTGGGACGTGATGGGTCTTTCTTTAACAGATAGAGATGCTTGATGGTTTTGCCCGCATGGGCATCACCTTCAACGCCCACACCTTCGATCAACGTAATGGATGACTGGTTCTGCTTACTGAAATTGTGTTCTGCACTGCGACTGACTGCGGTGACAATAGCTTCCAAAGATGACTGCTCCGTGTTGATCGGTTTATTGTTGATTCATGCCTGAAAAAGCTCTGTCAGGCAAAGGATTTACACTCGACAAACAAAAAGCTCGGGTTCTTCGACAGGTGGTTGTATGACTCTGGCGAAATGTCTTTCATGGCTTCAGCAGGGCGGCCTTCGTTCAGTGCAGCTACATAAAGACCCGCATTGGCGATAGCATTAAACAGCTCAGTCAGAGAGCGTCGGTAAAACTGAACCTGAACCGGATGACCAATGGTGTCCCACTCCTCAATAATCAACTCGCGGGAGAAGTAATTACCTGATGGAGACACTTCAAAGTCAACGATCGGGTGGTGGGTCGAAAAGAAAAATGAACCACCACGATTGAGTACCCGCTGGGCATCATTGAACAGAGGACTAAGATCCTCAATATAATGAATGGTCAGTGGGCAGACGATCAGATCATAGGATGAATCCTGTTCATCCGGGAGGCCATGGCTCAAATCAGCAACATATGCAGTGACCTGATCACCAAACTTCTTTTGAACTATCTGCACCATTTCCGGTGAAACATCGCTGGCGGTAACACGGGCCCCTTGACTCAGGAAATGCTCAACATAGGCTCCCGGTCCGCACCCCAGGTCCAGAATCGACTTGCCCTGCAGCTCAGGCAGCATTGCCAGCATCGAAGGGCGTTCAAGCAGTGCATTATAAACATTACTGGTAATCGCCTGTGCATACTCATTGGCATACTGGCTGTACATAGGGGCGGACATAAAAACACTCGGAAAATGAAAACAGGATAATATCGCCAATGGAAAAACAGGAGAATCAGGGCAATTACCAGACACAAAAAACGACATCCGGGATTGAGGGCATCGTTATGAAGTGGATTAGGAATCAGTTCCGGTCAACCGCAATGGATAGCTGGTATTGATGAGTTTCATTTCGACGGGCCAGTGCCCTGGGCATCAGAATCCGCAGGGTATACTCGTCATCGGATTGAACAGTGAAGGGTTGATTGTTCTCAAGGGGCTCTTCAATGGGCGAAATAATAATGACATCAAGCTGGCGGGTATTGATATCGACCGTCGACCGACCGTGCCTGGCCAGCTTCAATGCATAATCGTGGTAGGCATAGCCGGATATTTTCCCCTCATGGATTACCTGATACTCGACTCTCAAGTTTCTAATGCACGAGTGTTTGATATTCAGGCAAACGGTACTTGAGTGAGGCAGTTGGCATCATTCTCCCCAGTTCCCTGCCTGCCATATTGAACGATAATATAGGAGTATTTCTCACCCATCATTAAGTACCATGTCCTCACCTATGTCTCTTGCTGATAGACTTGCTGCCCACCCTGAACTAGAACGCAGAGTTTCTACATATTTAGTGCGGTCATGGCAGAGCTGGATTTGCACAGAAATGGAAAGAAAGGCAAGGCGTCCAATAAATAAGAGCAGTGTCACCGGTATCTTCGAAATCGCCCGGGACAATTCGAATATATTGTTGTTATTAAAAGTCAGTGATTGTATATCTTTTCTTGTTTGAGATCTCACTTCATTCGAGACAAGTGGTCGATATTTCCGGATAAACGGTAAGTTCAATGAATGGTATGAGAAACCCTTCACAAAAAAGCCGGCGCTGCCAATATGCAGAGCCGGCTTTTATGCGATGAATTGTCTTTGAAACTGTTATCCAGGAAGTAGTGCTCTATCAGTTTGGGAATAGAACATTAAGCTTGGTGGCCAGCATCATATTGCCTTCGGCGCGCAGTTTACCCATCATAAATGCCTGCATGCCATCCATTTCACCGGACATCACACCTACCATCGTTTCACTGTCCATAAGCAACGTGACACTGGGATCGTCATGGGTACCTTGGACAATCTCGAAAGTACCATCCTTAATCACCAGGTGATAGGTATCAGCATCTTCAATATCAAACTGGAAAACCTCATCGAGGCCAGCTGCAGCATCAGCATTAAAACGGGTTTTCATGGACTCAATGATTTCAGCAACTGTGCTCATATTCTCTTATCCTTTTTCTTGGCGTTAAGCATTTCTGGCTTCAACAAAAAGAAGGTTATGAGTGTTGGCCGAATGTGTCAATGCAATTCAAACACTTGTATGAATTCACTTGCGTAAACTATTTCCTGCCCCACGATTTTTTATAGTCCCCAGCACTGATAAATCAGTTATCCTATAGGCAAATTTAATATTGGAACTCATAAACCTTATAAGGAGGTCCTTTTGGAGTATTTGGCAGACTTTATTCTGTTTCTGGCAAAAACCGTTACGCTGATTGGCGGTGTAGCGATGTTGGTTGCCCTGGTCACCGCAATCGGTCAGAAAGCAAAGAAAATGCATAAGGGGCATCTTGAGATTACCCGCCTGAACGAGCATTACGAACACCTGCAGAATGACCTGAAACATGCATTATTTGATAAAGAACAGTTGAAAAAAGAAGCCAAGGAAGAAAAAGAAAAGGCAAAACTTGAGAAAAAGGCGAGAAAAAATAAAGAGGTTGATGAAGCGGTCAAGCCCAGAGTTTTCGTTCTTGATTTCCACGGCGATATCAAGGCATCAGCCGTCAAATCTCTGCGTGAAGAGATTACGGCCGTACTTTCCCTCGCTGATAAAGAGCGGGATGAGGTGGTTGTTCGTTTGGAAAGTGGCGGAGGCATGGTTCACTCCTATGGTCTGGCAGCATCCCAGCTGAAACGAATCCGGGATAAGGGTGTGAAACTGACGGTAACCGTAGATAAAGTAGCTGCGAGTGGTGGATATATGATGGCCTGTGTTGCCAATCATATTGTTGCAGCACCATTTGCCGTATTGGGTTCAATTGGTGTGATGGCTCAGCTACCAAATGTGCATCGCCTGCTGAAAAAGCACGATGTTGATATTGAGTTGCATACCGCCGGGGAATATAAGCGCACGTTAACCATGCTGGGTGAAAATACCGAAAAAGGACGGCAGAAGTTTATCCAGGATATGGAAGATACCCATGAACTGTTCAAAGACTTTGTAAAGGCTGAGCGGGAAGTTGTTGAAATTGATCAGGTATCTACGGGTGAAATCTGGTACGGCCAGAAAGCGCTATCACTGAATCTGATTGATGAGATCAGTACCAGCGATGAATACATCTACCAGAAGGTAGATGAGGCAGACCTGGTGCAGATTGAATATGTAATGAAAAAAGGCGTTGCTGATAAACTTGGCCTGGCCGCTGAGTCAGCTCTGGATAACACCCTGATGAAATGGTGGGGAAGGTTTAATACCAGTCGATTCTTTTCCTGACAGGCGGTTATTTTTCTATTTTACACAGTATTCCAGGAGCTTGTCGGGCTTAGCCGACAGACTCCTGAGCTTTAGGGTCTCTTCTTCTGATTTAATCGAGTTTGGTTTGAACTATAGAACCAATAAATAGTCCAATAAATGGCTATTTACTATTTATTCAGACAGGCATAACGCAATGAATACTGCTGGAGTACCAGCGCCGACTGGCTATACCCATAGCCAGTCTCAACCGGATAATACGGTTGGTCAGACAAAGCATTGGACACAATCCCGGACTGTCCGAGCAGTAGCCGGATTTGCTGTGTTAGCCTTAGGGGCTCTTGCAGGGGGTGTTGCAGCACTTTTTTCTGTCAGTACTTTTGCTGCAATCATTGCTGCGGGAGCCGTTGCCGTGGTACTGGGTATCGCAATGATTGGGTATTTTTACCACCACAGTGGTAATGCCAGTACTGCAACGACTTCAAAACCTCCCGCTGTTCAACCTTCTGCAACATCTATACAGCCGCCGGTACATACACCGCCTTCGATGCCTGTCCAACCACCGCCTTATTCACCTTCTGTGGTTACACCACCAGCAGCATATTCTTTTTCTGGGACGCCAACCCATCCGGCACCAATGGCACCAGCTTTATCACCTACATTACAGCCACCGCAGGCCCATACTCCTCCTGCAGGTCCTCCACCGATATATAGCCCCCCACCAGTAGTAAATACTTCTAGGGTTGTACCGCCGCCATATCGTCCAGCTCCAATTGCTGATAATTCAGGGGACATACTATTAGCAGCAGAAGACTTTATTCTTCTGCAGGAAGGGAATGTCAGATCTTTACTAGAACAATATGGACATCGTTTTTACCAAAGCAGCCGTGATGGTAACTGTTTCTATGATTCGATTGCTCATCAGTTTTGTCCTCAGATGGCAGATGGGACAGCCTACCTTCGTCGTCAGGTTGCTGATTTTGCAAGAGTCTGGCAACAACGTCATCCAGTTGATAATGGCAATTTTTCACCGATTGAAGCCCGGGTATTTGCTCGTTTACAAGAAATCGCAGCCGTTCCCGGAAAGCGGGACCGAGTCGCTGCTGGTCTTGAGGAAATAGGAATTCAGGGATGCTTTGCTGATTTATACGATATCTATTTTGCTTCTCAAGTTGTCCATAGACCAATAACCGTCATAGATATTCGCGGGGACATAGTTCTGGCCGTTGATGAAAATGGCCAGCCAATAGACTGGACTTCAACCTATAGGCGTGAGCTATTACGTCCAGATGCCATCTTGCTCGTGCATGATAATGGACACTTTATGGGTGCGGATTAATTTCAGCTAAAAGTATGTTCACAGCTATTCTATCCCACTTTCAGCACCTCTTGATAACACATTGACTTTTGACACTTTCAAATCAAATGGTTACGCCATTTAGGTGCCGAAAGTGAGTTCTATTAATCCCTTCTCAAACGTTCTGATAAAGCAATCGGCGATTCAAAGCGGAATACAACAATATAAGAAGAGACGATCAGTGAGAGTATCGCCGTAGCCTGAATAATATGAGCCGAAACTTCCCCAATCAGATTCTGGCCACTGGCAAAAGCAGCGATCAGTATAGAGAACTCACTGGTCTGGCCTAAACGAAAACCGACCTCCCAGGCTGTTGAACGCTTCTCACTGACCTTGCGAAGCAGAGAACCAAAAACCACCGGTTTGATGACTATAACAATGCCTGTCATCACAAGTGCAGGGATAAGAACATGGCTTAACAGGTCAAGGTTAAAACTGGCACCAATTGAAAAGAAGAACAGAACCAGGAAAAAGTCTCTTAGTGGTTTCAGGTTTATCGCAATGTATTGTGCTATCGGACTAGTGGCAATACTGATTCCGGCAATAAAGGCACCAATCTCATAAGATAGGTTTAAGCTGTGTGCCAACTCTGCGAAACCGAGACACCAACCCAGGGCCATCAGGAACAGGTATTCGTGGAAACGGTCAAAGCGGGCCATTAAGGGCAGTAGAAGATATTTGACCAGCATGATGGCAGTGAAAATCAGAGCGGGCAAGGCAATAAACGCCATGATCAGTTCGCTGTAATTGGCACTGTGTGACGGGTCAAGATTATACAGTAACAACAGAGCAATAATCGCCATCAAATCCTGCAATAACAGGAGGCTAACCATGATTTCCCCGGTATGTTTATGGTGCAGTACTGTTGTCGGGAGAAGCTTGATGCCGATGATGGTGCTGGAAAACATCATGGTTGCGCCAATGATGATCGACTCATTCTGCGGCAGGCCAAATGCCAAGCCAAGTCCATAACCGGTAAGTGCAAAGAGAAATGAGCTTAGCAGACCAACCGTAGCGGTTTTCTTAAGCAGGTGGGCAAGGTGACTGGGTTGCATATCCAGTCCGAGCAGAAATAACAGAAAGATAATACCAACATGGGCAATATCATTCAGTAGATTGGTGTCATTAACAACTTCCAGGCCAAACGGCCCGAGTATCGCTCCAAGCGCAATATAGGCAACCAGTAATGGCTGACGGGTGAATAAGGCGCCAGTGGCAAGTACCGCTGCCCCTGTGAAAATAAGAAAAAAAGAGAAGAGCAGGGAACCGCTTTCCATCATTAAAGGCTCATTCTTAGATTATTTATGGAAAGAACAGTATAACCAACAGTTTGGTTTTCGTGCAGCAGAAGGGGTAAATCTCTTCCATAAGGAAGAGATTTCAAACTGTGGTTACAACTGATGTCTTAGCCGGTACACAGGAGTTAAATTATCGGCAGCGGTTTGATAATCCGTACTAAACGTTGTCAGTGCTTCCACTGCATAATCCGGATTCTGGTCCTCTCTTAGCCTGAAGCTACTGAATCCACAGCGCTGCAGGTAGTAGAGCTGATCTACAAGCACATCGCCAATTGCTCTCACATCGCCCCGATAATTGAAGCGTTCCCGAAGCAGGCGAGCTATGGAATAGCCTCGACCATCCATAAACTTTGGAAAGTTAACCGCGATAACTTCGAACTGATTCAGAGCATCCGCTACCATTTCTGGCTCATCTGCACTGTCAAACCAGATTCCGATCTGACCGTTGTGATCAGTATTGGCTTTGATGGCAACATCAATTGCCGATACGTGCAGTAGCAAATTGCCTTCAGGCAACGAAGCCTCACTCTCATCCTGGTTCAGTATCTGAAAGTGATCATTGCTGATTTGCTGATCCTTAAGCAGCTTTGGCATAAACCTTCTCCTTGAATGGCTGAACGCCAACGCGTCGGCAGGTATCAATAAAACGCTCTTCCGGAGTCCGCAGTTCAACATAGGTCTTCAGGATCTTGTCGATCACCTCAGGTACCTCATCCATTTTGAAAGATGGCCCAAGAATTTTACCCAGTGATGCATCATGACCCGATGCCCCACCAACCTGAATCTGATAATACTCTTCGCCTTTACGGTCAACACCAAGAATACCAATATGACCTACATGATGATGACCACAGGCATTCATACAGCCTGAAATGTTCAGATCAAGTTCACCAATGTCGTGCAGAAAATCGATGCTCTCAAACTGTCGCTGAATACTTTCTGCCAATGGGATAGAACGGGCATTAGCCAGCGCGCAGAAATCACCTCCCGGGCAGCAGATCATATCGGTTAACAGGCCCTGGTTTGGTGTGGCGAGGTTGAGCTGTTTCAGGTTCCGCCAAAGCGCCTGAAGTTTACTCTGAGCAACATCGGAAAAAATAAGATTTTGCTCGTGACTGACTCTGAGTTCGCCAAAACTGAACTCGTCAGCAAGGTCTGAAATAGCTTCCAGCTGTTCTGCGCTGGCATCACCCGGAGCATCAGCAGTCGCCTTGAGTGTCAGGGTGACAGCGCTATAGCCCGGTTTTTTATGTGGATGGACATTTCTCTTTAGCCAGAGTTGGAAGTCAGGCTCACCGGATAACGCCAGATCCGTTAAGTCGATATTGGTCAGTTGCTGGTAGTCCGGCTCTGTAAAAAAGGATTGAACCCGATCAATTTCCTGCTGCGGGAGCTTTGCTTGCGTGTCTTTCAGGTAAGACCACTCTTTCTCGACCTTATTGGAGAAGACTTCAGGAGTGAGCGCTTTAACAAGAATTTTGATTCTGGCTTTGTATTTATTATCCCGTCGCCCATAACGGTTATACACTCTCAGGACTGCATCCAGGTAACTCAGGAGGTGTTCAGGTTCCAGGGAGGATTTGATGACTGAGCCCACCATGGGTGTTCTCCCCAATCCGCCACCCGCCAGAACTTTAAATCGAATCTCGTTACTCTCATTCAAAAAGGCATGAATACCGATATCATGAACCTGAGTTGCTGCCCGGTCCTGCTCACTGCCACAAACGGCAATCTTGAATTTTCGTGGGAGATAAGCAAACTCTGGGTGAAAAGTGAACCATTGACGGATAATTTCACACCAGGGCCGGGGATCAACAATCTCATCATGAGCCACCCCTGCAAACTGGTCAGTTGTTGTATTACGAATACAGTTGCCACTGGTTTGAATGGCGTGCATCTGAACACTGGCCAGTTCTTCAAGAATCTCTGGTACTTCTTCAAGGCGAGGCCAGTTCAGTTGAAGGTTTTGACGAGTGGTAAAGTGAACATAGCCTTTGTCAAAGCGGCGGGAAATATGTGCCAACTTACGCATTTGTCTGCTACTGACCATCCCATAAGGAATAGCAATTCTCAGCATGGGGGCAAAACGTTGTACGTAAAGTCCATTCTGAAGGCGAAGAGGCAGGAACTCATCTTCTGGCAACTCGCCTGCGAGATAACGGTGAGTCTGATCCCGAAACTGCAGGACCCTCTCATCAACTATACGCTGGTCGTAATCATCGTATTTATACATGAATTGTTCGTCTGATTAGCCACATCTAGGGAACAGGTCAGAAACCTGGGACGTTAGAAGAATACTGACTTTTACTTATACGTAAAACTACTATTTTTAAATAAAAGTAGATGAAAAAGTAATAACTCAAAAAGTAGCAAGCAGTTGATGGTTGGTCAGGATTTCGCTAATTTGAGTGAGTTGAAATATATTCTGTTAAGAATGGAGAGATTACAAAATGAAAGACAGTACTGTTGACGCGATTGCAGCTATAGCATTGATCACTCTGGTGGTTGTTACTGCCGTATACTGGGTAAGCACTCAGTAGACGGTCATGTTCCTTGTAGAACCACATGTACAATCAGCATTAGAACCACAACAAATAAGGCTGTGCCGATAATACCAGCGATAATGTAGTGCGCTGGCTTACCCTGTTGGAAGTCCCTTTCCAGGTTCGATTTTTTTTGCACGCCAAAAGCAGCAGACAGTGCGCTAAATACAACTGATTTTATGCCCGTTCCTTTCCTGTCAGACATCAGCCAATTCTCGCCTTTAGCTATAGTTCCATCATTCTAAGATGTTGTCATTTGAGTTGCTATACTTAAAGGATTTGGAATTGCTACACGGTGGCAAGAGAGCGAAGCCCCGGGAGCTTAGATATACTAATGTAGCAACGTAGCAACTTCAAAGGCGACAGGTATAAATCAGTATGGTTAGTTAACAACGATGACCCTGATTCTGTATTGAGTATCTCTTGCTGCAAAATACCCGATCCAGCTGTCTTTCTCAGCCTCTGACCATGAAACAAATTTATCGGCAGCCAGTTGAGTCAGCCAGGCTCCATATTCTTTGACGTGAGGCAGTATCACGTAGGCCACGGCTCCCAGAACCAGACCATTGGTCGCTGAGGTCAGTGCTTTTTGCAGCGCAATATTTAAGCCTCCGGTTGCATAGTAATTAAGTATTCCATTCACAGCATAATAGGTAACCATAGGGATAATGGTTGCTGCCGCTACAGGGACTGCATATTCTTTAATATTTTCAGGAAGAGGGATCAACTGATAGCCTGATGACGCTATTGCTTCAGCCCGTTCGCCAATGGACGTTATCTGGTGTTGGAGATCAATGTTTAGAGGGTCAAAGGTCTCATCCTCACCAATAGGGATCATTCTTTTAACCTGATAGAAGCGGTAGCCAATTTCAAGTAATCCAGCACCTGCCGAGAGGGCATAGGCAGAAGTTGCATCCCATCCTCTACCTTTGAAGAACTTCATGTAGCCATTATGAAGAGTGTATTGAATACTGGTCTTGATAGAGTCGTTAAAGTCACCGGCAAGACTGGATATATGCTCAAACCCGAGATCCCTCCTGAGGAGGGAAAGAGTGTCTCCCGAAACGTTACCAAAGAGGTTAAAGCCGTAGCCCACCATAAGCATCGCCATGCCATCCAGTGTTTCATCATTGAGGGTATCCAGCATTGGCCATCGACCAAAGACCTTGTGTAAACGACCTTCGTTGTGAAGGGTTTTTAGCGAGCTGGCAACAACGGATGAAATGCAGTCGAGCATACGGTTAGTCGGTGTCGTTCTGAGGTACAATTGGAACGTTTCAGTTTTGCTCCTGTTAACTGCATTCTTGGGAATGTCACTGGCACTTGCATCAGCCGCCGATGGTCTGTTGGGGTCTCCTGTAACGGCTCCGCCATGATTTGACAATAAGGAATATACAGTAAAGCCTTCAACAAAATCTGCTGAACACTGTGCAAAAAGAGAATTCCTGTCTTCAAACACCTGGGTTTGAATGAGATTCCGAATGGAATGAATGATATCCACTTCGAGCAGCAGATAATTCCAACGTAACACTGATGGCCAGAAAGAGTGGGGCTGCCACGTTACAGTGTTCATGGCCAGAATGGGTAATATCTGGGGGACAAATGCACCCACAGCCGCTACTTTGGAAAGATTTTCTTCTTTCTCAAGAACAACTTTTATTTTCTTACCTACCATTTCATCGGTAGTATTCAACGTTAAATAAATGTATCGATCATTGCTTGATTGAGTAACCCTTCCATTTTCCAGAACCGGGGCTTTCTGGTTATGCCAATAAAGTTCATTGGCTTCATCATCTCCTCTATTAAAAAAAGCTTGATCATAGTCCGATCGAAACTTTATAGGTATTTTTCCGTAGATTTGTTCTTTTAATGTCTTTGTATCAATTTCAATATGAAGAGGTTCATTGTTGTTGACTGTGATTTCTATAGAATTATTCTTCTCAGGTAAAAGTATCTGAGGGCTTAAGGCAACAGCATTGACAGAAAATATTATACAAATAAAAATTGTTGGAATGGTTTTGTATCTTGCAAGTTTATTTATGACTGAGAATAGCTTTATTAAATGGTGGCGAACGAATGCTATCGAATTTGATTGCTCAATGTTTTTGCTGGATTTAAATTGCAACAAGTAAGCCATTATTACCACCTCAGTAGCCTGGCTATCCATTGCCGCAGAAAAACCTGAATTCAACTGTTTTTAAGTAGTTAAATCTCTTATTGAGAAAACTTTGCATATATTCTAAACGAATTTAAGTTTTTTTTGTCATAATTAATTGAGATATATTTTTCGTTTTTATTCCTTTTATATTACTAAAAAAGATATAAAACAATTTGTATATGTTAAATAATTAAAATAATAGAAATAAGTAGTCGATTCTTTTGAAATGAGATATGACTAATTTTCAGTAAAAATATCTATTCTGTACCGAATACTATCAGCCAGAAAATATTCAGCCCAGCTGCCTGATTCTGAATCCATATATTCAATAATTGGTTTTTGGATTGTCTGTGCTGCCCAGATGCCATATTTCTGTAGAACCGGTGAGATTAAATGGGTAACGGCTCCAAGAACCATTCCTTCATATGCAGTATTGAACAGGTTAAACACCGGGTCTGAAGAATAATATCCAGTAGAAACTTTAAATGCGCCATAGATTATGGCTGGAATTGTTACACCAAGCATCAGTAGCTGTACATCAGACAGATCCGTTAATGCCAGGGTCTTATTGATAGAGACGCCTATTGCTTCTGCCCGCTTAGTGAACGAGTGGAGTTGATGTGTTCGATCACGCCCTGTCATACTCTGATAGGCATTCAGCCTCCATAGTATTTCAATAACGCCTGCACCAACGGAAAGTGGCATGGAATATCTCTCATTTAAATTGTGATATTTGAGTTGGCCCTTAAAAAAATCTTCGTATCCTGACTGAAGTGTGTACTGGGCTGCTTTAACTAATGACCGGTCCAGATCCGTTTGCAATAATAAATCATCAGTAGCGTTAGAAAATCCAATGGTCTTCTTCAATGATTTAAAGAAGTCTCCAGCTTCAAATGCAAACGTGTTAAAACCATATCCGACCATTATTTTTGAAAGGCCATTAATTGACTCTCTGTTCATTTTCTTCAGATATTGCCACTCATCAGTAATTTGATTTTCCTGAATATCAATGAGTGTTGCTGACACTGTGCTTGACATACAATCCATTAGCCGTTTGAACGGCGCACTCATAATATATGTCCGGAATGTTTGTGTTTTTGCCTTTATAGAAGCTGAGGTCTCTCCATAATTTGCGGCTTCGAATAGCAGGAAGCTCTCAATGAAATCTGCTGAACATTGAGCCAGTAGAGGTTTGTTCTTTCCAAAAGACTGACTAAGGATAAGTTCTCGAGTTGATTTGATTATATCACTCTCAAGAACCTTATAATTCCATCGCATCAGTGCATCATAGAAAATTACCGGTTTGGGCCCCCATGTGACTTCACCCATAAGGATAATGGGCAACATCTGTGGAAAAAAAGCGGCCATTGCAGAGAGCTTCGAAATGTCTTCTTCCTTTCTAATTCTTACTTTTAGTTTTTTTTCAAAGAAGTTTTCATCCATATTCAGTTTTAGATAGATAAAAGGATCGTTATTAATAAACTTGTTTTTTTCTTGTTCCAGAGCAAGTATCCTGTGGTGCCAGAATAGCTGCTGCTCGCCATTTTCAAATGTTACATTATCATTATCCAAAATAAGTTGTACTGGGATTTTTCCCTGAAGGTCTTGCTCAAGAACTTTTTTGTCTATGGCTATTGTTATTTCCTGGTGTCCTGCAGTATCTATCTCCAAATCAGTCTTCATGTCTGGAGATAGCAGGTAAAGTTCATCTTGATGAAATGCAATAACCTGTGGGGAGTTAACCAGTAAACAAAGGTATAAAATTAACGAGGTATGCCGTAACGATAGAAAATATCTGAAGTAATACTTAAAGAGGGTTGTTTCTGGCATGCCTACCATCCTGAATGGGAGGCACTCCGTTGCCATTTCACTCTATGGCTATGTATTTCAGGCTATGCAGACATAGCCTGAAACAAACTGGTTTATTTAAACGGTGTTAGCGTTTTATTAGTCTATGAATCAGTCAAAAAGTTTCTCAATATGAGAAATATCACTGTTACTTCCGGTCAATACCACAATATCACCCGCTTGTAGAATCATGCCAAGCTGGGGTTGCAACACCATATTATCCCGTCGAACCTCTACAATAGAGACATCAGTACCTTTAAAATCAAGGGATTCGATCGTTTTCTGGCTGGCCTTGCAGTTCTTACTTAGCGTAACAGCATGGCGATATGTTTTCTTATCATTTTCCAGCAGGTAATCACTGAGTCCAGGGTAAAATCCATTCAGAATTTCGTACCCCTTGGTTCTAGCTTCATGAACTCTTTGACGGACATGGGCTGGATTCATACCCAGCATCAGCAGGGCGTGCTTAACAATGACCAGGCTTGACTCAAGTACTTCTGGAATAACAACCGTAGCGCCTGCCTTTTTAAGTTCATCAGACTGGCTGTCGTCTCGTGTACGAACAAGAACGGGTATCTGAGGCGATTGTTGACGAACAGCCTCCAATATTTTGAGTGCATTTTCCGGGCGATCAATACAGATGACCACCTGGCTGGCTCTTTCTAACCCCACAGCCATAAGCAGCTCAAGCTTTCTACAGTCACCAAAGAAAACCGGGTCACCTGCAAGGCCTGCTTCATGAACATGAATCGGGTCATCATCAATAGCTACAAACGCCTTGTTTTCCTGAGTTAAGAACCGGGCTATTGTCTGACCCACACGGCCATAGCCACAGATCAGAGTATGATGATGTATATGAGCCGTCTGTTTACGGATTTCCTCTTCTTTAACACGATGAATGCTTTGCTCGGATTTATCGAACTTGACCAGTTTAACAATGGCATTACTGTTTCTGATAAGGAGAGGGGCAATAATCATAGATAGAATGGTGACAGCCAGAACGATTGAGGTCAGATTTCCACCGCTCTCACCATATTGTGAAGCCAATGCAACCAGCGCAAAGCAGAATTCCCCCCCCTGTGCCAGTGAGAGGCTGGTTCGGAGGGAAATATTCTTTGTTTCAGAAAACGTTCTGGCCAGGGTGTAAATAACAAGAAACTTGAAAACGATCAGCGCTACTGTACCCAGTAGAATCTCTTTCCAGAAGTCTGCCAGGACATTCATATCCAGCATTAAGCCAACTGAAACGAAGAACAACCCCAACAGTACATCACGAAAAGGCTTGATGTCGGCTTCAACCTGATGCTTGTAATGGCTTTCACCCATCATCATGCCCGCCACAAAGCCCCCGAGAGCCATGGACAGATCCATGGCATGAGAAAGCCAGGCTGCCATCAAGGCAATGACCAGTGCCATTAAGACAAACAGTTCTTCAGACCTTGCCTTGGCTACTTCATGGAAAATAATGGGTAGCACCCACTTTCCGATGGCCAGCATGATCACCACAAAAACGACGCCTTCAGCAAAGGCAAACCCCAGGGAAGAGGCGATAGAGTCACTGCCTCCGATAAGGGCAGGGATCATAATCAGAAAGATAACAGCAGCAATGTCCTGGAAAAGAAGGACACCAATCGCCAATTGTCCCTGCCTGGAGCGAATTTCATTGCTTTGGGTAAGCTCTTTGGAAACAATCGCTGTGGATGACAATGCCAGTGCCGAGGCGCAGACCAAAGACGTAAGCAGGGCAAAGTCAAAGGCCATTAAGATCCCGAAAATCCCCGTCCCTGTCAGCAGAACCTGCAATCCCCCCAGGCCAAATACTTCTTTCTTCATGGCCATAATGGTTTTCATTGAGAATTCCAACCCCAGCGTAAAGAGAAGGAAAACCACACCAATTTCGGCCAGCAGGGCAATATCAAAGTCCTGCTGAATCAGACCGGAGGTTGTCGGTCCAAGAATGATCCCTACAAATAAATAGCCAAGACTTTCAGGCAGTTGGAACCGCTTGAAAAAGGCAATGGTGACGGCTGACAGAGCCAGAATAAGCATGAGTTGATTGAAAAATGTAAAGTCCATGGGATCGCCAGCTGAATTTATTAGTGCCCAGTGTGAGTATAAGCAAAAACACAATGTTGTAGTTATATCTACATAATCTTTACTAACTCTATGGTTATATTATCGCTATGATAGACCCCCTTTTTAGGGAATAGTTTATGATTCAACTCACTTTATATACCACTTCCGGATGTCACCTTTGTGAAGAAGCTGAGGAAATGCTGAAGCTGTTGCAAAATGAACAGGTTTGTCGATGGGTGGCCGTAGAGATTAGTGAGGATGATCGGTTGGTTGATCTCTATGGTGTCCGGATCCCCGTAATAGCAACAGTAGAGGGCAGGGAGCTAGGGTGGCCATTTGCCCTGAAGGCGTTGAATGACTGGCTGAATCAACCCGTTTCAGGTTAGGATAAAATTATCGACAGTTGTTAATTGGCAAGGATCGCATGATTAACTACACCCAGGTTTCGTCTGAGCTTACTAGCAGCAATTCTGGAAATAACGTGTCTGAAGAAAAAAATCGTCTACTCAAACTGGCAACTTACGCTTCGGTTGCCACGGCAAGTCTCCTGATTATCGCGAAACTGATCGCCTGGTTTATGACCGGCTCCATGAGTCTGCTGGCTACCTTGCTGGATTCCACAATGGATATTCTGGCTTCTCTGATCACATTATTTGCGATAAGAATTGCTATTGCCCCAGCCGATGAAGATCATCATTTTGGCCATGGCAAGGCCGAACAGCTGGCCGTTCTTGCCCAGTCAGCATTTATAGCCGGTTCTGCCATTGTCCTGATACTTAATACGCTTGATCGTATCACTGGGGATGATGTGATTATGGGTAATGAAAGTGCCGGTATCATTGTCATGATCTTTTCGATCATCGCTACGCTGGCTCTGTTATCCATTCAGCGCTATGTCATCAAGAAAACCAACTCCGCAGCCATTAAATCCGACTCGCTTCATTACCAGGTTGACCTGCTAACCAATATGGCAGTACTCGCAGCACTTTTTGGTGCCAGCTTTGGTTATAAGCAGGTTGATAACATTCTGGCGCTGTTCATCGGCGGCTACATGTTGTTCAGTGTTAGAAATCTGGCCTGGGAGGCAATCCAGCAATTGATGGATCAAGCACTTCCAGAAGAAGAACTGCAGGAAATTGAGAAACGAGCCCTTTCGATAGAAGGTGTTCTGGGTATTCATGACGTCAGAACCCGGGTATCAGGATCAATCCCGTTCATTCAAATGCACCTGGATCTTGAGCCAAATACCCCGCTGATATACGCCCATGAATTGGGTGTCCTGGCGAAACGGGCAGTGCTTGAATACCTGCCCGAAGCTGATGTTATTGTTCACCTGGACCCTGAAGGTCATGATGAAGAGACGTGAGATTAAAAAACGCCAGTGAGGTTTCCCTGGTTTGCTGGCCAACCTGTTCTGGGGTCTGGCCAGTATGAGTGGCTATCATCTGGATGACTTCTGGAAGAAAAGCAGGCTCATTTCTTCGATTTTTTGGTTTTGTTGTCAGCGTTCTTGACAGTAACCATGGCGAATCGCTTTCCACCATTAACCGGTTTGCCGGAATATCCTTCATTAAAGGATGAAGATGGGTTCCCCGTCGTTCATCACAAATCCAGCCGGTAATACCAATATGACAGTCCAGGTCCAGGTAGCGATAAAGGGCCATCTTATCTGCCGTAAAGCAGTGTACAACCAGTTTGCTGATCTGATCTCTGAAACTTTTAATGATTTCTGCGAAGCGCTCTGAAGCATCCCGTTCGTGACAGAACAGGGGAAGGCCGCACTCGATAGCAAGTTCCAGCTGGTTCTCAAATACTTTCTCCTGAACAGGCCGTGGGGAAAAGTCACGGTTGAAATCAAGGCCTGTCTCTCCGACTGCGACGACTTCTGGCTCACTGAATAAAGATTTCAGTTCATTGAAAGCCTGAGAATTAGCTTCTTTAGCTCCGTGAGGGTGGATTCCAGCAGTACAGAAACAATGGCCAGCGTATTTTCGGGCTAAACCCAATACCTGTTGTGACTCTGCTAAAGAGGTGCCGGTGAGGATCATTGTAGTAACGCCCTGTTCCAGAGCGCGACTGACCACCTCATCACGATCCTTGTCAAAAGACTTATCACTGAGGTTAACGCCTATATCAACCAGTTGCAGTGTCATCGAAGATCCTGTGATAACGAATGTAGATTGCCGGTTATTTTGATTCTCATCGTTCTCATAAACAAGCGATACCCGTATCCTTGTGCAGTCCTTCGTTCTTCTACGTTAAGCAACGTCTGACAATCTGGCTACATAAAACACAGGAGCAGGTGCTGATGCAAGTAACCCGGCTGGCGATCTATCCGATAAAATCAACCAGGGCAATTACGCTTGAAAGTGCTCATGTAACCCCCAGAGGGTTTGAGCATGACCGTCGCTGGCTGTTAACCGATGAAAATGGAAAGTTTATCACTCAGCGACAATATCCAGCCCTGGCAACCATCGCCACCTCAATCGTTGAGAGTGGATTATTGATTACACGCCCAGCGACTGAGAGGCTCCATGTATCAACACCTGAAGAGGGTGCTCATTCATCTACCGTCACGGTCTGGAAAGATGATTGCCGGGCGCTTGATGCTGGAGACAATGCAGCAGAATGGTTCAGTGATTTCCTGAGCATCAAGTGCAGACTGTTTTATCAGCCAGATAACTCAATACGGAAAACCGATGCCAGATATTCAAAGCCGGATGATCACACCAGCTTTGCTGATGGCTTCCCATTTCTTCTCACCAATGAAGCGTCTTTAGAGGACCTTAATCAACGTTTGACAGATACGGTGCCTATGTCGCGTTTCAGGCCTAACATCGTAATCAGTGGTCAACAGCCATTTGAAGAAGATATCTGGTCAGTAATTAAGGTAGGAGAAATAACGTTTCGGGTAGCCAAACCCTGTTCTCGGTGTGTGATGATAACGATAAACCCTGAAACCGGGCAAAAAGAGGGCAGGGAGCCTCTGTTTACGCTTGCTCAATATCGTCGAACGGAGTTGGGGGTTATCTTTGGTCAGAATCTTATCCCCGATCATGCAGGCGTGATCCGGGTGGGGGATAGGGTGTCTATTGTGAAATGAGTGCAGCTATTGAGGGACCCGCTTCAGGCAATAGCATTTACTATTGCTATTGCCTGAAGCGGACTGCTTACTGAGCCATTTTTCTATCCTGTCTTCTGCCTGCGATCACCAGAAGGCATGGCGTCAGAACCAGTGTAAGAAGTGTCGCAAATGCCAGCCCGCCAGCAATGGAAGTAGATAGCTGGTTCCACCATTGCGCTGTAGGTCCACCTATTTCAAGCCGGTGATTGAACAGATCAATATTGGTTGAGAGAACCATGGGCATCAGGCCAAGAATTGTCGTTATGGTGGTTAACATGACTGGACGCAAACGTTGTGCACCAGTTCGCAGAATAGCCTCCTCAGCTTTCATCCCCTGTTTGCGTAGCAGGTTGTAGGTGTCAATCAATACAATATTGTTGTTCACCACAATCCCGGCCAGTGAGATCACACCAATACCACACATAACAATACCGAAAGGCTTTCCTGCCAGAAGTAACCCAAGTAACACACCACCCGTGGAAAGAACAACGGCTGACATAATCAGGAAAGCCTGATAAAAGCTATTGAACTGAGTTACCAGAATCATGGCCATGACAAACAGGGCTATAGCGAATGCCTTGACCAGGAATTGACTGCTTTCCTGCTGATCTTCATTTTGCCCCTTAATGAGAAAGCTGACTTCCTGAGGGACATCCAAATCTGCCAGGACAGCTTTCAGCTCAGGCAACAGGTCATTCAGCAATGCACCTTCCGCAAGGTTGGCACCTACGCTGACCGTACGTTTTCCATCCAGGTGCTTTATGCTGTCAACCTTTGGGGCAATCTCACGAGTGGTAAAGTTATTGATGGGCACCAGGCCTGCCTGGGTCATCAGGCGAAGCTGATCAATGCTCTCAAGGTGGCGGTCTGATTCCGGAAAGCGGATTCGAATATCCACTTCATCACTGCTGTCGTCCGGGCGATAGCTGCCAACAGTTAAACCGGATGTTACCAGGCGAATAAGACCTCCGGCGCTGCTGACATCCGCCCCGTAACGGGCAGCACCCGCCCGATCCACATCAATCCGCCACTCGTAGCCAGGAGTAGGGCCGTCGTCTTCCAGATTGGTGAAGCCGTCAATATCGGCCAGTACCGCTCTAACCTTGCTCACGGTATCATGCAGAACATTAAGGTTGTTAGCACTGATCACCAGCTCCAGGGGCTTTCCCTGGGGAGGACCATCTTTTTTGCGCTCAACCGTAATATCCAGTCCAGCAAAGTGCGAGAGTTTCTGGTTGATCTCTTCTGCCACCAGTGCGGCTTTTCTGCGATATTTCCAGTCCACCATATTCAGACGGATTGTGCCGACTTCCTGATTTTCCCCGGTTCGGGCATAAAGCGTTTTCAGCTCAGGCTGACGAAGAAGGATCGTTTCGACCTTTTTCAGAATGACATCTTTCTCATCGATAGAGAGGTTACTGGAATTGACACGAACCTTTACCATGATGTTGTTGGTATCAACGTCAGGAAAAAATTCGAAGCCTTTGCCAAAACTGATAAAAGCTGCGTAAATCACCACTACCATGGCCATTCCGGAAAACAGGATCTTCAGCGGATGCTGAATGGCTCTGGAAAGGGCTTTGATGTAAAAACCCGGCCACCCGGGAATGTTATGCAAATCACCGGTCTCCGCTTCTGTGATAGAGCGTCGCTCCTGATCGCTAAGCTTTCTGGGCTTACCAATGACTGAGCCAATGGTCGGTATAAAGATAAGCGCCATAACCAGCGATGCAGAAAGGGTGGCGATCAGCGTTAATGGAAGGTAGGACATCATTTCACCCATGATGCCTGGCCAGAACATCAACGGGAAAAACGCCGCCAGCGTTGTTGCCGTTGATGCAATGATCGGCCAGGCCATCCGTAAAGCCGCTTCCTGATAGGCCTGTTTTCGAGCAACACCTTCAGACATTTTCCGGTCAGCATACTCGGTCACCACAATGGCGCCATCAACCAGCATTCCTACCGCCATCATCAGGGAGATCAGCACCACTATATTGATGGTCAATCCCATCATGGCAATGATCAGAATACCGGCAAGAAAAGAACCCGGTATCGCTATGGCTGCCAATACAGCGCTACGGAAGCCCAGGGCCCCGACAATGACCGTTACCACCAGAATAATGGCCGCTAAAACGCTGTTCTGAAGGTCATTAACCATATCAACAACATCAATAGACTGGTCACCCACATAATCAACATTCAGGGTTTGTGGTGCCAGCTTTTGCCCTTCTGCAATAATGGCTTTGGCCAGGGCAACGGTTTCGATAATGTTCTCACCAGGTCGCTTCTTGATTTCGAGGGCAATACTGTTTTCCCCGTTCATCCTGGCGTAGCCACCACCGTCTTTAAAAGTGCTCAGAACCGTGGCGATATCCGCAAAGGTGATGACACGATCGCCGTCAGCCTTGATGGGTTGTGAAAGAATATCAGCAGCCGTTTTATAGACAGCAGGCACCTTAACTGAAAAACGGCCTTTGCCATTATCCAGATTACCGGCGGCTACCAACTGGTTATTCTGAGAAACAAGGTTGATGACATCTGCAGGGACAAGTCCGTAGCTTTCGAGCCTTAAAGGATCAATGATTACGTCGACCACTTCCTCTCGGTCACCAGCAATATCTACCTCAAGAATCTGTTTTCTTGATTCCAGCTCATCCTTAAGCTCCCTGGCCATTCTAACCAGCGCCCGCTCAGGCAGGTTACCGGAAAGAACGGCGGTAATAACCGGTTCCATGCTGGCAAAAGAGATCTGGTTAATGATGGGTTCATCGGTATCCTGGGGTAGTTTGCTTTTCGCCAGATTCACTTTGTCCCGAACATCGGCAAGCACCTCATCAGTATCCAGACCAGCAATAAATTCCAGCGTAATGGATGCATGGGATTGTGAGGCCGTTGCCTTAAGCTCTTTAACTCCTTCTATGGCTCTGAGCTCATTCTCCAGAGGTAATACCAGCAACCGTTCTGCATCTTCAGGGGAGATACCTTCATGAGATACCGAGATGTAAATAACAGGAATAGTGATATCAGGGCTCGACTCTTTTGGAATCGTTAGATAACTGGCAAGCCCTGTTACAAGAATCAAAGCCAACAGCATCATTACAGTACGGGTTCGCATCAGCGAAGCAGAAATTAAATTGTGCATTGACTATTACTCCCCGGCAACCAAGGATAAATCAGGGCTTACCACATCCACGTGATCGCCGGCACGGACAAAACCTTGCCCCCGGGTAATAATTCTTGCCTGCTCTGGAATCCCGGTAACCCAAAGACGGTTGCTTTCAGACTTCACCACATCGACAGAAGTGAACTGTACCCGATTGGCTGTAGTCACCCACTTGATACCGGGCTGACCGGTTTCGTCCAGAGCCAGCCAGGCTGGACTGATTTCCAGGGCCAGAACCTCCTCCATTAACAGGTCTGCTTCGACACTCAGCCCAGCAGGAACTTTCATATCTGGGTTAGGAATAATTAACTCAACCGAAAAGGTTCGGGTAGAAGCATTTGCCTGACGGTCAATAAAACGAATAGTTGCTTCGGTAGTCTGGCCTCCAAGAAAGCGAACCATAGACTTTTGGCCTGGCTTGAAATGACTGATATGGTTTTGGGGAACATCAACACTGACAACCAGTGGATCAAGGTCAAGAATTTCAGCGACGGGTTTTCCTTTATCAATAAAGTCACCGATCTCAACATGGCGCTTATTAAGAATTCCCGAGATCGGTGCTTTTATCTGGGTATTATCCCATTGTGTCTGAAGCTGCTCCTTCTGTGACAGCGCTTCTGCAAGGGCTGCTTCCAACTGGATAATCTGATTATCAGCAATGTGTTTTTTCTTCTGCAATGAAAGGGCGGATTGATAGTCCTGCTCAGCTTGTTTGATCTTAGCCTCAGCTGACTTTAGCTGTACGCCAAGACTGCCTTCCCGAAGGCGGACAATTTCCTGCCCAGCAGACATTAACTGGCCCCGATTTGCTGAGATGTTGATCACTCGTGCTGCCAGCTCAGAACTGACGGTAACGGTTCGATCTGTTTCCGTTGTACCATAAAGCGTTAGCGTACGTTTCACGGGTTCCTGGGTAAAATGAGTGGCCTGAACTACGGGGATGACTGCTTTAGTATGTGTTTCCTGTGCAGGAGGGGTAATCTTGTCAGTATCATTGATATTCACGACATCGGCGGTGAGCAGGAAAATCCCAATGCCAGCCGCAATTACACCGGCGGCCAGCCACGAGCCGTTCACATTGACTAACTTTTGCACTTTTTATAATACCCCAGTGTCATTATTTTTATTCTAAGCTGGCATTCATTGCCGTGACATATGTCCATTTTTTAGCGTCTACCAACCGAGTAACTGAAGTACGTATATGAAAAATACTACGTCAGACGCCTGTTGCTCTCCTTAAGGACTGCAATTCTCGCAATATCTCATTAGAAATGCGACCAGTTTCTTATAGTTCAACAGGACGATGAAAGGGGAGGGTTACTCTGAACACTGTTCAATAGTGATCAGAGTGCTAAGTGAATGTAGTGAGCTAGTTCAGAGTTCTAGAATCAAGAGAAGATTGACTCTGGGAGTATATTACTGAACGTAAAACCTCTGACATTGAGTACTCGTAATAATGATGTGGCACATGGTGATAGCCAAAGCTTGCAAAGGTTAAAACAGTTTGAATGACATGCGCTGGAGAAGGATGAGTTGTCACTTCGTAGATTGTGTGTCCTAAATGCATGTAACCAAAAATATCTCCCAATACTCCATGATCATGATCATGGTAGTGCTTCTGACCTCCATAAATAAACTCAGCCACGCCATGAGTATGGTCAATAATCTCCGCTATATGAAAACCAGCGCCAATAAAACTGTGGGCATGGCCAGCATGTTTACCAAAGCCTAATACCGCTCTACCGTAATCAATAAAATCTAATCCATGCAGTACTAGCCCGAACAAATCGCCATAGCCAATAATTGTTTTAAAAATCGGGTCCCTATACAGTTTCCAGCGGTCAAGCACATAAATGGATTCTGGTATATTATCCTGATTGAAAATAAGAACCATCGAGTAGCTTTCACCAATATCAAGCACCATGTAATCCCCATTAATTGAGTTTGCCAACTTCTCAGTATCTTTATAAGAAAGCTTGTGTGGTTCTGGCTTAAATAGATGAAGGGTTTCAGAATTTTTTGTTGCACCAGTCAGATAGTCTGAAATCTCAGTGATATGCTCTAACTCTTTCCTGGCATGACTAATTATGGAAGGGTGTAGATGGGTAATAATAGCCCTTGTTATTGAGTTATCTTTATCACCAAGGGGTAATTCGTCATAATCAATACTCAAAGGAATTTTAGTCTTTTCACAGCCTTTTTGTATGGTTATTGAACCAAGCTCTAACAATTCATTTAAATCTCTTTGAAAATGCCCCTGGAACTTCATTCCTCTCAATGAAGGTGGTGTGACACTGTATTGAGTATCGCCATCCTGTTCAAACTCCAATGTTGATTCACAGCTATTGCTTTCATCAAAACAGTCAACACGAACGTGGCCATTTAGTGCTCCATTATTCAGGTAATTTAATGATATTTCGTGCTCTTTTATACTATCATCTGGCCCCGCCAATAAACTTCCTGAAAGAAAGAAAAAGAAAACCATCAAAAGCAGTCTGCTTTTTTGAAAAGCGGTCATAGTTATATCCCGATCATTTGTTATTGATTGGGCTTAGAATAGACCGTCTTTAAAATGATGCAAATAAGAACGATTCTCAAGCAAAGGATATGACTAAATTACAGCACCTGTTATAAAAATCAATTTATATTTAACCAGAAAATTCAGCGATGACGGGTGCATGATCAGATGGTTTCTCCATTGCCCTGATATCATAATCAATAACCACTGATCGACACTCTTTCATTAAAGAAGCCGTTGCTAAAACTGCATCTATCCTCAATCCTCTTTTCGGTTCACTATCAAAACCGCGACTGCGATAATCAAACCAGCTGAACAGTTTGTCTTCATTCGGATATAAGCTTCTAAAACAATCAGTTACCCCCCAACTAAGGAGTCGGTCAAACCACTCTCGCTCTTCGGGCAGAAAGCTGCATTTTCCCGTTCTTAACCATCGCTTGGCATTGTCAGCACCGATACCGATATCCTGATCTGTATGAGAGATATTGAAATCACCTATGACCAATACATTGGAGGAGGGAAGGCAGTGCTTTTCTAAATACCCTTGTAAATCATTGTAAAATTTTTCTTTACTTGAAAACTTGATCTCATGATTTCGATTTTCTCCTTGTGGAAAGTAGCCATTAATCACCCTCAAGGTTTTTCCATTGATCTCATAATCTCCGATAATAACTCGTCGCTGGGCATCAGGAAGGTCGGTTGGAAACCCCTTTTGAATATTTACAGCGGGAACTTTACTGAGTAATGCAACACCATAATGGGTTTTCTGACCATGAAATAATACCTTGTAACCCATTTCCTCTATAGCATTAACTGGAAAGTCCTCATCAGAGACTTTTATTTCCTGAAGGCCAATAAAATCAGGACTATAGTTATCAATGACTTTGGCTAGTTGGTGTAGGCGTGATCTCAAGCCGTTAACATTGAAGCTTACCATTTTCATCGTTTCATTTTCACCCTGACAACTCTTACTTAGTATTGTATTTACTAGTTATCGTCTGTGACAAATACAATATTTATTTAACATAATATATATTATGCGAATAATAATATCATCGAGATAAAACCCATCTCTCAGGAAAAAAGCACCTGTCAAGAGCATTATTCACGACAATATATGCGTAATGTATTTTTTTAGAGAATTTTTTCAAAAAGTAGTTGTCCAACACTTCAGCCAGCTTCAAAGAGGCTTAATTTAAATAGACGTCATCGTGTTCTACCTGCCTTCAGTCGTCATTGGCTGAGCTATAGACCGACCTGAACGCTCTATATAGTGAACGGAATGACATTTGAAAGGCTGTTTCTTAACGTAACAGTTTTGTCACCCATGGCCGAAATATTTAACGACTCTGACCAGAAACTTGCTATAACAGTAGAAAACTGTCTAACATTTATTCTGGTATAGCAGTCGCCGTAACAGTTGTACAGACTAGGCTGAAGCCTAATAGCATGGAAAGTAAACGACGCTACTAGTCCACAACAAACCTCAAAACCAACTAGAGAAAGGTAACTGCCAATGACTTTGAAAGGTCTTATTAAATTAACCCAGTTGATGCAGGAACAGCCACTGACTGTAATCCAATGGCAAATCCTCCTTGTGGTTGCAGAAAACCCTGGTGAAACCATTACAGATCTTGTTAATGCAGAAAAGCTTACCTGTGGCACCCCGAGTGACATTGCTGTTAGTGTTAAGCGTCTAGGTGAAGGAAGGCATGACAGACCTGGTCTGGGGCTGATAAAAAAAGTGCAGCATGAAGATGATGGTCGCTATTTCAAGCTGACTTTGACTGCTAAAGGTAAAAAGCTGGTTGAGAAAATTAAGCAGAAAGCTCGTTATCTAAAATGAGTCAGTCAAGAATATAAGGGCCTGCACGTTGTGAGAGTATTATAGAAGTTACTCTATGGGGCCCTCACCCTCATCTCTTTTAATATCCCTCTTCTCTCTTATTGCTTTGCTAGAACCCTTTTCATAGATACCTTTTTGTAACAATCTGATATGGCAAGGATTTTCCGGACACTTTTTTACGCTGCCTTGGCAAGTTGTTGTTCATATTTGAACGGTGCCAGGTAGCCATTGCTCGAGTGCTTTCTCTGACGGTTATAAAGCACTTCGATATACTCAAAAATTGCCTGATGAGCCTCTTCCTGGTCTGAAAATCCTCATGATGAATGAGTTCTGTTTTCAGCGTGTGAAAGAAACTCTCGGCCACTGCATTATCCCAGCAATTCCCTTTGCGGCTCATGCTACAGATAAATTGATTGTCGTTTAGTAATGACTGATAGCGTTCTGAAACGTATTGGCTACCACGATCGCTATGCACCAGCAAGCCAGCCTGTGGCCTGCGTTTCCACATCGCCATCTCCAGCGAGTCGGTTACCAGCGTTGCTGTCATCCTATTGCTCATAGACCAACCAACAACTGCTCTGGAATACAGATCAATAAATATCGACAGGTACAACCAGCCCTCGCGAGTTGGGACATACGTAATATCTCCGACGTATGCCTGATTCGGCTGGTCCCGATGGAAGTCACGCTCCAACAAGTTATCCGCCACTGGCTTATTATGTCGTAAGTCAGTTGTTGCCTTGAATCTACGCTTTGTTTTACAAGCCAGCTCTTCCTCTTTCATAAGTCGGTTAATCCTCTGGCGACTAATATTCTTGCCCGCTTTCAATTTTAAAAAAGAGCCAAGTCGTCTTTGATACGACGTTCGCCATAAGTTTTACGGCTTCTCTCGTGTATAACCCTGATTTCTGCCTTCAATGCCTTGTCTTCCTGAGATCGTTTGGATTCAGGCCGAGAGAGTCATTCATAATAGCCAGTGCTTGATCCTAAATTCAGCGGTCGAACAGGCCTAAGCCACCCCAAATTAGGCAGCTTTTCGTTTTAACCCTACCGAAGATTTCAGGGTTAACTTGAATCAATTAATGGCAATGGCGCTATTACCTGCCCTTTTTTCAGAAATTTCGATACAGCTTTCGTTAAAATTCGGCACCATACCTGAATTGGAGTTAACTGCGGCGAAATATTTTTTATTGAATCAAAATTGTTCTCACAGTTTGCTCTGTGGCGATAATGATCAATGATCGCTACCACACCATTATCCATGCTGGTGACTAAAACAGAGTATTCATAGACTTTGATGTTTTCAGGCTCTTCAATTAAAGCCAGTGTTGTTTTTCGTTCTTTAATTTCTTTTTCCAGCCAGTAAGTTTAATGACCGACTCCTTACCCTCCCAGTGTTTATCATATTTTACCCAACCTCCGCCGCAGTGCGCCTGGCAGATAGCCTGCTTAACATTTCCAAGCTTCTTCATTTTGAATAAATAATGGCACCTGCACATGGCTGCGATGCTGAAGCTCTCCTGGTAGTCTCTGATGAATTTGAATCTCAGAGACTTTCTCGCGCAAAGAAGGCTGCCGCCTTTTTTAAAATGGAATGCTCCTCTTTCAGTCGTGCATTCTCTTTGCGCAAACGTTTCAGTTCGTCGTATACATGCTCATCATTCTTTTCGGCCTTGCCAAATGTTTTAGGCCGATGATACTTACCAATCCAGGTATGCAGGGTGTTCACGTTAACACCGAGATCGCTGGCTGTTTCAGTGACTGGCTGATCGGATTCTACAGCCAGTTTCACAGCAGATGCCTTGAACTCCGCTGTATAGGTTTTTGACTTCTTTTCTGACATCTGGACACACCTTAAGGGGCTTTGATATTACCCGTGTTTGTGTGTCCGGAAAACTATAACCACTCCATATTGATGGTAATCAACTTATCGGGAATTGCTGGCGAATCGGGCAGACATGTTTTTGCAGAAAAACCTGTTTACTTAATCACTGGCCAGAAGGCACTATTCCAGAGATTCGCAGCTTCATCAACAGATATCATGAGCATTTTAGCCATTTCATCCTGAATAAACTTTTTTGTAGGAAATTGTGCATTATATATAACTCTAATCTTTTCTGCTCTTGTACCATTTTCAAGCACTTCATTCACTTCCTTTTTTAATTCAAGCAATCCATTTATTTTGGGAATAACTACCTTTTCAAAATCATTAGCAATTACGTATTTGGACAAAAATTTCCCCAAGTGCGCTACTTCATGAACACTAAATGAAACGTCCTGTGTACGACCTCTTATTAATAGCTCATATAAAATACATATTCGTGCCATACAACACTTAACTGCTGTTTTCTCGATACCAAGAGCAAGCAACTTTTCCTGGATCTTAACCCTTTTTGTTAAATACAACCTCTGACAAAACCTGATGATATCCTCACTTATTTCCTGCTTATATTGAGGAATATCAGGTGTCTCAATCTTTATTTCTTCGTCAGGAAGGCTGCTCATGGAAAGGCCATGATCAATACCAACTGCTCGATCTCCTGATATCAATATATTATTCAAATGCCTATCTTGATTTCCAATAATAATATCCAAAATAGCCAGTCTCGCCAGATCTTCTTTATCAATAAAATCGACTCTCTCCCTTTGAATTATTTTCCTACCCATGGGAGTTGCATCAGGGACAAATTTCTGACAAGAACCAAGTGAATCCAACTCCCAAATGAATGTTTCTGGAACAGGAAAAAATTGTTCATCATCAAACAGCATAGGTACAACTTCACGAAGATAGAATTTACCTGCTGGAATTCCATAACTGAGAACTTCGCCATTTCGACCTAGTGCAGATTCACCATTAGAAGGTTTAAAGATAAATCGAGGCTGATTTTTGGTATCCCTGAGGATAATGCAGGTATTCACACCTTCAAGAATTTCAGATTTAACGCCACCCTCATCAGCAAGACATTTTTTCAACAGTTTCACTGCTGGCTTGGATAGAAATGTATTTTGATATGCCCTATTTTGCTCACTATCGGATGAACTAGCATGATTTGAATTATCGGATACATAGCCATCATCAGCCTCATTCCTGCGATGAGGAACGGTATTGTTTTGGATTTGATATTCACCTATTGATCTGTTGGTTACTCTTTCATCTTCAGGCTCTAGATGAGTAGGAATTAATTTTTTTTTTGCCTGTGGTGAGTTTAATTCGTCTGAATCAAACCTATTACGCTTTATACCATTCGGCCTATTTATACCATCCATTGCTATACAATTCACTTATTAAAATAGTCTTCAAATCCTCTTGCTTATTAGTCGACACATCTAAAAAGTACTTTAATCCATGCAATAGAACAGAATTAAAAACAGAGCAAACAAGACCCTCTGCAGTTACCTGCAGAGGGAAGGGAAGAGTTACATCCCGCTGGCAAACATATGCAGGTCGTAGAAGAAAATACGACCACACAATTCAGCCGTCAGTACCAGAACGGTGCTCACTGCTGCCAGACCAACTGCAGAGTTATTGCCGCGGGTTGCAGCAATCACCCAAACCAATGGCACTGACTTAAGGCTAAAGGTCAATAAAATCAGGGCTTGCCCGAAAGAGAGCGACTATAAAAAGTCGTGATATTCCAACCTCCGAGCAAGCCATGACCAAGTGTAGTCCAGAGTTCCTTTCACTCGCTGATGACTGTCTTCAGCAATTTGCACAAATAGACAATGATGACCTGTCTTCTGTCCTTTCTTCAGATGATCTCAGTGCGTTCCAGGCCCATTACCCAAACTCCAGAAGTCGTGATTTCCCTCCAGTCAAGACGTTAACGCTCTTCATGCGACAAGTCGCCAGTGATACCAAGTCATGTCGGCATGCCTTGATTGATGAAGCCAGAGATCAGGCTGCCATGGATAGAAAACCATCCAATACTCATACCAGTGCCTACTGTAAGGCTCGCAAGCGATTAACGGAGTCATCCATTAAGGCATTGATGTGTCAATCAGGCGTTAAACTTGATAAAGCCAGCCCAGACTCCTGGCTATGGCACCAGCGGCGTGTTCTGCTCACTGATGGATCAACCCTTCTGATGCCAGATACAGCTGAAAACCAAAAGGTTTATCCTCAGCTGAAATCCCAAAAAAAGGGTGCGGATTTCCCATACTAAGAATCCTTGTTTTGATGAGTCTTGGTAGCGGTGCATTACTGGATTTTGAAGTGGCGCCCTATGAAGGCAAAGAAACGGGTGAGCAGGCCTTGCTCAGGAAATTATTAAGCCATTTGAACGACGGCGATATTCTTCTTGGTGATGCGAATTTTGAAAATTACTTTCTGTTGGCTCTTTTGCTCCAGGTGAAGGCGGATGTGGTTTTCGAGAAAAACGGCTCCCGAAAGCTGGATTTCAGAAAGTGCTACAAGAAGCTGAACAGCAAAGATGGATTATTCAAGCTACAGCGACCTGTACGCCCTGAATGGATGAGTCAGGAATTATATGATCAGATGCCTGAAGAACTCATTATCCGGGCTGTTAAGAACAAACGCCGCACAATAGTTACGACAATGCTTGATGCTGAAACTTATCCAAGAACTGAAATTATTGCTCTGTACCTCAAGCGCTGGAATGTAGAACTTGATTTTGATGCAATAAAAACGACGATGAAAATGGATATGCTTCGTTGCAAAAGTCCTGAAATGGTGCGTAAAGAAATTTGTATAAATCTTCTTGATTTCAACCTGATAAAGTCGTTAATGGGGAGGGCCGCGCAGTATATCGGGAAAAAGCCGAGAGAAATCAGCTTTAAAGCGGCACAGGAGACCCTTGTTTCGTTTCATCAAACATTACTGATGGCACCAGTTGATTCATTGGAAAGAAAGGTCAACAGTATGCTGAAAATTATTAGTCAGCACATTGTAGCCAATCGTCCGGGAAGATCAGAACCACGAGCGGTAAAAAGACGACCAAAGCCACATCAGAGGTTGCAGCACTCAAGATCACAAGCCCGGAGGCTCAATAAATACAAGGGGTAGGGCCTTAAGTCAGTGCCATTGATCACCCAAACACCGAGACCGGCAAACAGCAGACCGAGACGAGCCAGCATCAGACTACCGTGGTAGTCAAACAGACCCAGTGGGTTAGCAGGCAGGTCTACCTGCCCCAGCCAGAACAGGTACAGCGGGTATCCCACCAGAACCAGGCCCAGGGTGATAAAGCCCAGGGTAGCCAGTGCACGATCCGTGTTTTTCTGGAACGCACCCAGCTTGGCAGACTGGCTTCTCAGCAGCAGCGCCGCAGCAGGAATACCCACCACAAATGCGGTCATCACAAACTGGAAGATAGTCCAGCCGCTATTCCATGCCGGTACGGTAGCCAGTGTGTAAACATTGGCAATCGCCAGCAGCAGAACACCCAGACCCATGGCGCCGGCCAGCACCAGCTTCTGCAGCTTGGGCAGAATACCGAAATGGGACATGGCTACGTACGTGAAGACAGCACCACCAAACAGGGAGGTGGTCATAATCTCAACACTCAATGCAGACAAGTGTTCCAGACCAAAAATCACGTTCATGGCACGGAATGGCTGACCCAGGCGCAATGGCACTGACTTAAGGCTAAAGGTCAATAAAATCAGGGCTTGCCCGAAAGAGAGCGACTATAAAAAGTCGTGATATTCCAACCTCCGAGCAAGCCATGACCAAGTGTAGTCCAGAGTTCCTTTCACTCGCTGATGACTGTCTTCAGCAATTTGCACAAATAGACAATGATGACCTGTCTTCTGTCCTTTCTTCAGATGATCTCAGTGCGTTCCAGGCCCATTACCCAAACTCCAGAAGTCGTGATTTCCCTCCAGTCAAGACGTTAACGCTCTTCATGCGACAAGTCGCCAGTGATACCAAGTCATGTCGGCATGCCTTGATTGATGAAGCCAGAGATCAGGCTGCCATGGATAGAAAACCATCCAATACTCATACCAGTGCCTACTGTAAGGCTCGCAAGCGATTAACGGAGTCATCCATTAAGGCATTGATGTGTCAATCAGGCGTTAAACTTGATAAAGCCAGCCCAGACTCCTGGCTATGGCACCAGCGGCGTGTTCTGCTCACTGATGGATCAACCCTTCTGATGCCAGATACAACTGAAAACCAAAAGGTGGCGTTAGAGCCTCGTTGAATAGTAATCCGTTTGTCCAGTATGGCGGAAAGCCCCAGTCGGTTTAGGAAGCGGAAAGCCGGAATCAGTCCAGCTTGGCTGGTGATCGGCTTTGACGCTTTGGTGAAATGAACCTTCTGCTGCCTCAAACGTGCTTTAGACTTGTGTTTTTTGCTCATGGAAAAAGTGATGTTTTATTGAACCCAAAACATCACTTAATCCCTTTATTTACAGGATATTGCAACTTCTGATCGGAGAACCTTTGCAGGATTTAGGTGTGAATCATTTTAAGGATGTGGAACAAAAGGCATTCTTTATCAGAGTGTGAGATTTAAGTTCGCAGAATGTTTGTCAAAAAAAGGGGGAGTATCAGCAAATTGAGTAATTCTGAATTCGGTCACTGGAGGCTTTTGGGTGTATAAGGTGTCTATTTGGTAAATACCAGAATTTTGTCTGCATGGACACAATGCAGCGCAGTGCGCCATCAACAGTAGAGGTGGTCACTTCTAAACAGCAGGCCGATCCATTTTGGACAGCGCCACTACTCTCATAGGCAGAGGAGGAATAATGTGTGACTCAATGAAGTTCAATTGGCTATCAGACACCGGTATCAATGAAGAAATAAGCTTGGGGTATAACCTCTAGTTTTTCATCCGGCACACTCATCCCCTCTTTATGAAACCAGCACCATAAGCAGTACTTTTTCACCTTAGTTGTCATAATTATGTCACTTACTGCCGGTAAGTTCAGTTACCGGCAGTAAGTGACCTTATTGCAGAACTATTGATACTGGTATTATAATACTAGTGTCAATGGTTCACGTTTTGGTGGGTTTTGAAAGTTATGAAAGGTTCTGACCAGGGGCAACTGAGAAGGCAGCACATTTTCAGTATTCTTGATGACTTGAAAGAGAAAGGTGAAAGGATTAACGCCGATAAAGTTGCCCGTATAGGAAAAATGGGAAAGCAGACCATACTGCCCTATTACAATGAATGGCGGTTCCTGGGTACTCTCGGTGAAGAGCAGGAACTTGAGCTGCCAGAAGATTTGGTTAGAGGCCTGAAAAGAGGTATCGCCAAGTGGAAGTATGAATTATCGGAAGAGAAACGAACTTGCGAAGAAGCTGCAAACCAGGAGATAGATGAGCTAAAGGAAAGTCTGAGCCAACTTTTAGGAAGAAGCGATCAACTAACCAGAAGCAATGCTGGTCTGCAGAATGAGAATGAGCGACTGGCTTCAGAGCTCGAGACTATAAAGCTTGAATTGGAAAGTAAAAAGCAGGACTTCAAAGAACTGGAATCCCTCTTGAAATCGGAACAGAAGCAAAATGAGCACCTCCACTCAATGGCAGAGGAACAGAAGACTCTACACCTCCAAGCCATAAGCACTTTGGAGAAACAGATGGATCATAGAAGCCAAGAACAACTGAACCACTGGCTGAGCGTAGTCGACGATGAGCGCAGGCTAAAGCAGGGGTTGGAAAAAAAGATAAACAAGCTAAACGAAGAGCAGCACGATTTGAAAAAAGCCAATCTTGAATTGCAGAGCCGGTTGGATAGCAAGTCAAAAGCATACATTCAGGCTTGCGAGGAAAGAAATACGCTGTCTTCGGGACGAGACAAGATAGAAGCTATTGCTCAGCTGACTAATCAGCTAATGGTTTTGCTGGACTGTGACCAGAATGACTTGTTGGGCGCCGTGCGCAATCTGCAAACTGAATCCAGAGAGTCATTCATGATGCAACAACACTACAATACAATGAAAACAGCGAATGAAAAGCTGGAAAACCGCCTCTTAGAAACAGAAGAGCGAATCAAACAGATTGGCGCTATGGAGCTTGAACTTGAGAGAGTCCGTGGTGCTGCAGAGGCATTTGAAAAGGCATTACCGAAAAGAACTGAGATCGAAGGAATGAAGCAGTGAGTCAGTCTATTATTCCTCCCATTATACTGAACACGACCCTCTCCCCCTTTTCCTCTCGTGATCATGGGCACGACAACCTGATGGGAGCGAACAGTGATGGCGAGGCCATGACCCTATTCCTGAACAAGTCCGGCGCTCGATCAGAAGAGACTCTTCGGCGTTATGAGAGAGAGATTACTCGATTGACTGCTTTTTTATATCTGGAATTAGGTATTGGATATAAAGACGTTCGACTTAAACATCTACAGGCGTACTTGCACTTTATTCAAAATTTACCACAGCGCTGGCTTATGGCTGGCATTCTTCCCGGTCAGCCAAACAGGATCATGTTTCGATCATCCATAAAATCTGGAAAAAGCACCGATCAGGTCATTGACGTGACTTCTTCCTTTTTCTCTTTTCTTGAAAAAAATCGCTATACACTCGGAAATCCAGCATCTTCGTTAATCCGGTCAGGTGAAAAAGTCGCTCGGGGCAACACCATCATCAGATATTTTTATGATAATGAGTGGCAATTTATCAGAGAGTGCCTGGAAAACCTCCCGTCAGCCACTGACAGGGAGCGTATTGAGTCAGCACGTACCCGGTTCGTTCTTTCTTTGAGTTACGGGCTGGCTTTAAGAGAGTCTGAGCTTACGGGACATACGTGTTCTGACATACATCCGGACAATGATAATGGTTATTATCTCAGTATTCTGGGAAAGGGCAGAAAAAGAAGACAAGTTCCTTTAAATGCAGCGCTTCAACGGGGAGTCATTGACTACAGGCGCATTAATGGGTACTCCGGGCTATATGGGGACGGCTTTCCACTGGCGCCAAAGACCCGTAAAACAGAGGGTGTTATAACAGCCCTTTCCGCCAGAGGACTCCGGTACTGGTGGCGATCATTTATAGGCTATTGTCAAAGCAAGGCAACGCCGGCCATCAAACACCGGCTACAGGACCTGCCATTTCATACGCTTCGCCACACAGCTCTTACACACCTGGCTCGAAAAATGGATATCGAAGATCTTGCTATATTTGCAGGTCATGATTCAATCAATACCACAAGCCAATACTATCATGCAGAAGCAAGTAGACTGAAAAAGATGGCTGCCGATCATCATATCTAATACGACAGGAAGAGAAGACCATATCTCTATGAAGAATTGTTGTTACAGTTAATGGGGGGAATTCTTCCAGAATGGTCTGGGGATTTATTAATCATGCGTCAGGGAAGATCATGAATTATTGCCAGGGCTGTAAAAAACCACTCAAGGGGCAGTGTGTTAAGGCCATGGGAGTCAGGTGGCATCCTGAATGCTTCAAATGCAGTGGATGCAAGAAGCCCTTTGGAGGAAAAGCATTTGTTGTGTTCAGAAACCGGGCTTATCATCCCGACTGCCTCAAGTGTCCCGGCTGTAGAAAGCCTGTAAAAGGAAATTATGTTGAACTTGATAGAATGCCATGGCACCCAGTCTGCGCCCAGAAGCAGACCGCCCCACTCTGCTCGGTATGTAGAAATCCGCTAACTCCAAATTATTATATTGACTTTTGGGGTAATGCTTTTTGTAATCAGCACGAAAATCATCCAGAGTGTTCGAGCTGTAGTCGACTTGTGTGTGCAAATCTTACTGATGGCGGCATGCAATACCCGGATGGTGTTGTTATATGTAACCGGTGTAGCCTGAATGGCGTTTCTTCCCAGGAGCGTGCGGACATCATTGCTGCAGAAATGCGCTCAGCACTGGCATCAGTTGGACTAAAGCTCAACTCGACACAAACCCCGGTCAAACTGTGCGCTAGGGATGAGTTAAATGATGCCAGTCATCACGATTTTCATGAGAATCACCCCATTCTGGGCGTTACCCGTACCACGATAACCCACCAGAAAGGCCGGGTTCTGGCGAGAAACTTTGACTGCATCCTGATTCAAATCAATTTGCCTGAAGAGCATTTTCGTACAGTAATGATTCATGAACTCACCCATGCCTGGTTTTTTTACAATTACTACGAGAATTTGCCACTTAATGTTGAAGAAGGGATGTGCGTTCTGATGGAGTATATCTGGCTGAAAAATCTTGATACCAAAGATGCTGAGTTCAGGAGAAAGCAAATAGAGCTTAGTACTGATCCTATTTACGGGGATGGATTTCGAGAGGCAAAAGAATCGCTGAAGTATATGCCGCTTACGTCACTTCTTGAGTTTATCAAGGAGAAGAAAAAATTCCCGGGACGCTGGAGCTCTTTTTTTTACAGCTAAAGACGGTTTACACCTTCATCATCTTACTCTCAACAAGCAGCGATTTGTCGAGAATTCATACAACAGCACTATCGGTTACGAACTTCAAAATAAAGTTATTGTCCAATGTGATTATTAAACCTCAAGACCGTTGGCTATGACTTTCTCAAAGATCAACCTCTGCAGCACATTACTGTCATCAAAAAACAGTTTTTGTTATATCGTGCTGTTTCTGGTATCAGCTATATCCTTCTCGGATATCATGTTCGTAAGCGCAAGTGAAATAGAAGCAGCATCAAGAACAAGCATCAATACTGACAGCATAGAGAGCACGCAAGCGGTGCAAAAAAATCCCTATAGATCTGGCAGGCAGAAACCGTCTGGCACTGGCAGTATGGATGCTGCGCTTGCTCTTGGCTTGGAAGTTATCTGGCCGCTGAATTATTTCAAGCATGGCGCAACCGTTATAAGGTCGCTAGCTTCTGCATTTTCTACATTTGACGGTTTCTGTGGCGCATTGGAAATTCAAGCCCAGGATGGTTGGCTAATTAAGGAGGTTTATGTTGCTAGCGGCAGTATTGTTAATCAGTTCCAGTTTGCAAAGGGGGAAGGCAATTCGTACCAGCCAAAAGAGCAGCGAAGCGCGAGGACGCTACAAATAAGACACGTACAGGCTTACCTGGAATATTACCGACTATATCCATCAAGCCATCCAATAGACTTTGATGTGATTGTTTATAATTCAGAAGATGAGATAGAGGAGTCCAGGTTGCATGTTACGAAGTCTGTATGCAGCCCTGCGCAGCTAGGGTATGTGAATGCAAGTATAGTTAGTGGTGAAGCAATACCCTTCTATATTAGAAATTCAGAGCTTTATGCTGATGCATGGGGTATCAACCAAATTTCAGCTGAATACTATACGAGTTCCTATATTTTAATTCCTCATAACCGGTCTAAATTTCCAGCTTTATCTGAGTAGCTACGACTGCTAGCATCTGAATTCACGTTAGTAAAAACACTTCGCTCACCAGCTGTACGAGAGAAGTGTTTTTTGGCATCAAAATCTTTTAATCAGTTATTACAATTTTTTTATTTACCGGCTTTGAGGTGACTATCATATCGCCGTTTCGCTTGGTAATTTCCTCAAACAAACGATCATACTCAGAAAATGAAATTTTCCATTCACCATGCTCGCGAACATACCGGTCTTGGTAGATAGCACTCCCCTCAAAGATGATGCCCTCATCAAGATTCACAAATTTATCATGTAAGTACCAGATACCCTTCGCTTGATCACCATCAACGGAGATCTCGGGGTGATGGCCGGTATGGATCCCAAACTTGGTTTTGGTGAAACACTCAAGGAAAAAATCAGCCAGCTCAGTCCAGCCATTTTTTTTGAACTCATAACTTGGGCTTCTGTAGTGTATTCCTGCATCTTCAGTAAACACTGTCTTAAGACCATCAATGTCTGCAGTATCCAGAAAGCGGAAATATCGGGATTTTAGCTGTTTTATTTGCTCAATAGCGACCAAGTCAAGCATTATTATTTTCCTTTATTGACTGGTTTTTCAAATGAAAGTTGAGATCTTCAACCTGCATTTTGAGGTAGCATTCTACCTTACCCTCAATAGTTATGACTATTGATTCAGTTGCATAGGAAAAACAAATTTAGCCAAGTTTTATTCAGCAGAAAAAATAGAAGGGAGTATGTGTTAAAGAAATGGAGGCGAGTACCGGAGTCGAACCGGTCTAAATGGAGTTGCAGTCCACTGCATAACCGCTTTGCTAACTCGCCCTGTTTTCAAATAAACAGTTAAAAATATAAAAGGATGGTGCCCGAGGCCGGACTCGAACCGGCACGATCTTGCGATCGAGGGATTTTAAGTCCCTTGTGTCTACCAATTTCACCACTCGGGCAATATTTGAATATTACAGAGTAAAGCCATAAAAAAACAGGCTTAGGCCTGCAATTTTATTCTGGAGGCGAGTACCGGAGTCGAACCGGTCTAAATGGAGTTGCAGTCCACTGCATAACCGCTTTGCTAACTCGCCTGAATCTGGAGCGGGAAACGAGGTTCGAACTCGCGACCTCAACCTTGGCAAGGTTGCGCTCTACCAACTGAGCTATTCCCGCGCACTCTACAAAAGCAAGTGCTCGACGACTTTGGCTAACTCCCTGTCAGCGCCCGAACACGAAGCGTATTGTAGGTTTTTTTGTTTTGATGTCAACCGCTTTCCGTCGTATCAGTCAGGCTTGTTGAATGGGGACAGGTCTGGCCAGGCCGCCTTTAGATAAATATACATAGACCATAGTGTCAGTATTGCTGACAAATAGAGCAATAAAATTCCCAGTAAGCCAACCCATGAATCAACAGGAACCGGTGATAGTAATAGCAACGTAATGGATGCCATCTGGGCCATTGTCTTTGCTTTTCCAATCATACTGACCGCTACGCTGGTTCGCTTACCCAGCTCAGCCATCCACTCCCTGAGCGCAGATATAACGATTTCACGGCCAATAATGATCAGTGCAGGCACAGTGACCCAGAATGCCCGAAATTCATCAATCAACAAGCACAGCGCCGTTGCGACCATGATTTTATCAGCCACTGGATCAAAGAAAGCCCCAAAAGGGGTTGTTTGATTGAGGCGCCGGGCAAGATAGCCGTCAAGCCAATCCGTTGCAGCGGCGAATGCAAATATTCCTGCGCAGGCAAGATAACTCCACTCAAAGGGGAGATAGAATATGATGACAAGAAAAGGAACCAGAACTATACGTGTTAGTGTTAGAAAATTTGGGACGTTCATAAAAAGCCAGAAATCAAAGCAGGAGATTCTTTGGGGCATACGGTACACAGTACTGCTCCCCGGTGCTAGTCATTATGCAAATAATCATGTATCTGTTGTGCCAGTTTAAGGCTGATTCCTTCAACTTTCTTTAATTCATCAACCGTTGCATTACTCACACTCTCGCGACCACCAAAGAACTTTAGTAGCGCAGAACGCCTTTTGCCGCCTATCCCCGGGATATCTTCAAGAATCGAGCGCTTTCTTGCCTTCTGACGGCGTTGTCGGTGTCCTGTAATTGCAAAGCGGTGCGCTTCATCCCTGATCTGCTGTATTAAAAGCAGTGCTGCCTCATGGCCTGCAGGGTTAAGTTCTTTGCTCTTATATATAAGTGTTTCAAGACCTGCTTTTCGGGTTACACCTTTAGCAACACCGAGTAATGGGATTGTAAGATTGAGCTGAGACATAACCTCAGAAGCCTTGCTCAACTGGCCTTTGCCTCCATCAATGACGATCAGGTCCGGCTTTACCCCCTCCCCCTCTGGGGTCAGGGCAAGCTTTCGGTAGCGTTTATCAAGAGCAGCCGCCATAGCGGCATAATCATCACCTGGCCCTATACCTGCAATATTAAATCTTCTGTACTCACTGTTAATTGGTCCTTCAGGTCCAAAAACCACACAGGATGCAACAGTGGCTTCACCCATGGTATGGCTGATATCAAAGCATTCCATGCGCAGTATTGGGTCATCAATACCCATTAGTCCTTGAAGTTGAGAGAAGCGTTTGGTCAGATGACTTTTGCTGGCCAGATGACTTTCAAGGTTTTGCTGTGCGTTCTTATTGGCAAGGCTAAGCCAGTCATACCTCTCAGAACGGACTTTACACTTAATTTTAATTTTCTTCCCGGAAACGCTGGTGATCGCACGCTCAATTGTGTCTGCTCCCGGGAGTTCAAATGGCACTACAATTTCATCCGGCAGGTCACGACTTGCAAACAGTCGAACATAAAACTGCGCCATAAAGTCTTCAAGGTGGTCAGCAGACGCTGCTTCAATCTTAAAGTCAGGAAAATAGTATTTGTGGCCAAGCACTCTGCCGGATCGAACAAAAAGAACATCAAAGCAGCTGTTGCCAGCAATTTGTGCAAAACCGATAATGTCGATATCACCGGCCGATTTTGTAACAGACTGCTGCTCCTGAACTGCTCTGAGATGATTAATCTTGTCACGAACTGCCGCGGCTTCTTCAAAATCAAGTGCTTCAGCCGCAGTTTCCATACGCTTGATCAGAGACCGAATCAGCTGCTGGCTTTTACCTTCAAGAAACTGCTGAGTGTCTGCAATATCCTGTCGATATTCTTCTTGCGTTACCAACCCAACACAAGGGGCTTTACAGCGGTCAATCTGATACTGAAGGCAGGGTCTGGTACGGTTTCTGAAATAGCTGTCTGAACACTGGCGGACTTTAAAAATCTTCTGAAGCAGGTGAAGACTCTCTCTTACCGCACCTCCACTGGGATATGGGCCATAGTAATGTCCCTTCTGACGTTTGCGGCCTCTGCAGGAGTCCATCCTGGGAAAGTCGCTATCACCCGATATGTAAATATAAGGATAGGACTTATCATCTCTCAACAATATGTTGTAAGGCGGCTTCCTGTCCTTGATAAGGTTCTGCTCCAGAAGGAGCGCTTCGGTTTCGGTATGAGTGACAGTTAGCTGGATATCGGCAATTTTGCTGACCAGCGCCATTGTTTTTGTCGTGAGGCCGGTCGCTCTGAAATAGCTGGATAGGCGATTTTTGAGGTTCTTGGCTTTACCGATATAAAGCGTTTTACCCTTTTGATCACGCATATCATAGACGCCTGGACGGCTCGAAGCCTTTTCCAGAAAAGCCTTGTGATCAAATGTTTTATTTCCTTCACTATCTGCCATGAAACACCAAAAGAAGCTTATCAAACCGCTTGTGAATTATATCTTCAGAGGGGCTGGAAACGAACACTCTTGAATGGATTTAAACCGGATAACGTTAATTTACCGGCCTGAGCAATGCGAGGTGCTGAAATGAGGAGAAAACAGTAACAAGGCATTATAAGAGGAAGCAATGAAAAATCAGTTTCATTGCACACGATTCTACCAGCACTTCATTCGGCGAGGGTATCAACGAGCTCATGACGAATGGCGAGATGTGTCAGCTCTACATCACTGGTGATATTCAGCTTTTCAAACAATCGATAGCGATAACTGTTGACTGTCTTTGGGCTAAGGCAGAGTTTGTCTGAGATGGTTTGAACTTTTTCACAATTAACGATCATCAGGGCTATCTGCATTTCCCGGTGTGACAGCTGACTGAAGGGCGAGGCACTATCGGGCTGTATGGACTTCAGGGCCATTTGCTGGGCAATTTCGGGGGATATGTATTTTTTACCCGAAAAAACAGTTCTGATAGCTGATACCATTTCAGTAATATTTGAGCTTTTCGTAACATAGCCCGATGCACCCGCTTCGATCAGTTTTGTAGGGAATGGATCATCCATACAAACCGTAACAGCGATTACTTTCGCATGGGGATTAATCTGGCAGATTTTTCGTGTTGCTTCGAGCCCCCCGATGCCGGGCATCCTGACATCCATCAATGTGACGTCCGGGGTGAATTCTCGATACAGACTAATGGCCTCTTCACCACTGACGGCCTGGGCAACAATTTCAATGCCTTCAATGTCCGCCAGCATGCGTGAGATGCCTGTTCTCACCAAATCATGATCATCCGCAACCAGAACTCGTATCACAATATACTCCGGTACGTTTCTTATAATTTTATTGTGAACGATTATGCACAGAGTTTTTGAGTCTGGAAACCCCCAGACAGAAAAAAGACAGAAGACGATTAATTTTAAAGAGCAGCATTTTCATAATAAAAAATACCACTTTACTGGAAAGTGGTATTTCTATTTATAAAAAAGAATACTGTCTTTTATTGCTGATCAGAGCTTACCTTCAAGCTCTGGAACCGCCTCAAACAGATCAGCTACAAGGCCGTAATCCGCCACCTGAAAAATAGGGGCTTCTTCATCCTTGTTGATGGCAACAATAACCTTGCTGTCCTTCATGCCTGCGAGGTGCTGAATTGCGCCGGAAATACCAACTGCAACATACAGGTTAGGCGCAACAATCTTGCCGGTCTGCCCAACTTGCATGTCGTTAGGTACATAGCCAGCATCAACGGCTGCCCTGGAAGCGCCAACAGCAGCCCCCAGTTTATCCGCTACTTTATAGAGTAACTCAAAGTTTTCACCGTTACCCATGCCACGACCGCCAGATACGATGATGTCTGCAGCGGTTAGTTCGGGGACGGTCAGACTGAGCAAGCTCTTCGCTGACAAAGCTGGATATACCTGCGTCATGACTACTGGCAACCGCTTCAACAGCCGCAGAACCACCTTCGGAGGCTGCAGGATCAAAGCCAGTACTGCGGACAGTAATCACTTTAATGGAAGCAGTGGACTGAACAGTCGCAATAGCATTGCCAGCATAAACAGGGCGGGAGAAAGTATCTTCACTCACCACACTGATAATGTCGGATATCTGATCCACATCCAGCATGGCAGCTACACGAGGCATCATGTTTCTGGCATCGGTTGACGTAGATGTCAGGATATGGGAGTAATCCTTGCCCAGTTCAGCAACCAGCAGACTGACGTTTTCTGCAAGCCGATTTTCAAGTGCCGGGTTTTCAGCCAGCAGAACTTTGGAAACACCGGATACGGCGGAAGCCTGCTCTGCAACACTGCTGCAACCTGCGCCAGCAACCAGAAGATGAATATCACCTCCAATTGCTGTAGCTGCGGCTACGGTATTCAGGGTTGCAGGTGCAAGTGTGCCATTATCATGATCGGCAACGACTAATATGGCCATTAGATCACCTTCGCCTCATTTTTTAATTTTTCTACCAGCTCATCCACGCTGGCCACTTTGATACCAGCCTGACGTTCTGCAGGTGGCTCTACTTTGATAGTTGTTAAAGTAGACGACACTGAAACACCCAGGTCTTCTGGTGATTTAACATCCAGAGGCTTACGCTTGGCTTTCATAATGTTGGGCAGTGAAGCATAACGGGGCTCATTGAGACGCAAATCCGTAGTAACTACGGCTGGCAGATTAAGACTGACTGTCTGCAAACCGCCATCAACTTCTCGAGTCACGCTGACTTTACCGCTGTCAACATTGACTTCTGATGCATAAGTTCCCTGTGACATGCCCGCCAGAGCTGCAAGCATCTGCCCGGTCTGGCCATTATCACTGTCTATGGACTGCTTACCCAGAAGAACCAGATCCGGTTTCTCCTCATCCACAATCGCCTTAAGTAATTTAGCGACTGAGAGGGAGCCCAGAGGGCCATCAGTCTGAACCTGAATGCCACGGTCAGCACCAAGAGCCAGCGCTGTCCGTATCTGTTCCTGGCACTCCTTGGGCCCAAGGGATACAGCAACGATTTCTGTAGCGACACCTTTCTCTTTAAGTCTTACTGCTTCTTCAACAGCAATTTCACAGAAAGGGTTGATTGCCATTTTGACGTTGGTGAGATCGACGTCAGTGTTATCCGCCTTCACACGAACCTTGACGTTATAGTCAATGACTCTTTTGACGGCTACTAATATTTTCATGAGTTCGCAGCCTTCCCTTCTCGTTATTGGCTTGATCTTGAATTATCGAACAGATAACGAACAACCGGACAGACAAATTTTATTTTCATTCAGCAACCTGTGTTCACACATCTGCGCAAACGCAGTCTACCAGCACGTCAATAAGGGTTCAAACGTATGTTCCAACTAGTTCATACAAACGATCCCCTGAAAGACACTTGTCTGTTACTATCATTCAGCCGGGATACACCTATTTGTCTGAGCTTCGTGTTTATAGTGTTATCTGCTTCACCGGTTAGCATCAGGCAGAAAATTTCGTTTATAAGTATTAA
>CBDHDM010000073.1:0-57031 GCA_965261315.1 Endozoicomonas sp.
TAACTGCCGTCAAGAAGTACAGCCTGAGATCCACTGTATAAGGCCACCAACACACTGTAATACCGAAAAATAGTTCAAGTAGAACAGAAATGCGCAGTATATTTAGTTCAGTAAGCAGTTGCCGTTGATGCATATTTTGACTCATCAGGGAGGTTATTCCAGGAGCATGGAAGTCCATCCATTAAAGAGGTAAATATTGATACCGTTCAGGCTTATGAGTCATTTATTTTATTAATGTGTTTAAGGATATTTTCTTCACATAATGCCTTCAGGCATTTTATCTTCCTGGATCGTTGGGTAACTACTCACGTTGGGTAGCTGGTAGTGCCACCATTCAGTTTCAAGAGGTTTAAAACCTGCGATATTCATTACGCCTGCCAGCAAAAGTCGGTTTACGTTGTGCTTCTTCAGAAATGAGATCATTACCATGGTGAGCCAGTGGCCGAAAGTCATCGAAAATGGTGCCCATTTCCAGCTCGCGTTCGAAGCGGTCCGTAATGGTGAGGTCTATTGCAATTCCTCTGCAGTGGGGGCATAGGCCTGACTCAGGGTCACCGACGTAGTCAGGGTTAGGCATATGTTTGAATAAAATTTCCTGTGCTGCCAGTGGGCGAAATGCATCCCAGATTTTAAGCCTTAGATTCAGAGGTTTGAGAAGCTCAATGGCTTTCAACAGGCATTCCAGTGCATCGATATGCAGATAGCAGAGGTCGTTTTTATAAATCGACTTGCCGGTAAAGTTGTTACTGCCAGCATAGGCAAGGTCAATTGTAAGCGGGTGGTTCTTTTCACTAAGCAGGACCAGGTTGCCAACCGTATTTATTGTCATCATTCAGTCTCCATCCAGGGGGCAAAGGGCAAGCATAGTCAGAAATTCGAAGGTTTCCCGCTTTATGGATAGAAGAGTATGAGGAGAATAGCCGTAAAAGGTTAATGTTGGTTGAAATAGGACTTATTCAGAATATGTTCAGAACATATATTGTCTGGGAAACTTCAAAGGCCATCTTCCCTTCAGAGTTGCTACCCCAAAATCACACAGTTTCAGCTGCTTATTGGCATCAATCAATATATTGTCCGGCTTGATATCATTGTGTTGATAACCGATTTTGGCCATTGCTGAGGTGCCACTGGCTATTTGGTACATCAGGTTGCGAAGCTCGTTTCCCCTGGAATCGCTTGCCTGATTTCAATTTGGAGTCGAGACTCTTGCCCCCAAGTTCCATAACCATATGGTCCCCAGACGCATCGCTGTAGATGCATTCCAGGTTGATCAGGTTCTTATGGGGGCCTGTCTGTTTGAGAGCCTCCATAGTTTCGACTTCTGCCCTGATGGCCGGGTCGTCTTTACGGATTCTTTTCTGGGCAAAGGTGTGTCCGGCCTCATCCTGTACCTTGTATACATTTCCAAAGTTACCGGAGCCCCAGTAACTCGACTTTGTTAAATTGGCGTGGTTTCAGTAAAGGTAGCTGTGAGGAGAATGTTTCAGCTGTAAACGTGGGTCTGACTCTTCTGGTTGAAAGGGCCTTGGACTGGCTTGAAAAAAAGAGATCCTTAATAGGGTCTTTTGGTGTAGAGCGCTGCCAGTTTATAAATGAGATAGTTCGAGCTTGCCATTTCTTATGGCTGGTAGAGGGTTGTTGGATGATATGTTCTGGGTCTTTTGTACCGAATGACTGAATATGGCGGGTTGGCTCTTGAACCAGGCTAATTTCCCGGAAATTGAGAGGCGTTCGTTGATGGCTAATAAAAACACGATCTTCAGGAGGCTGGCAGCTTGCCTCTTTGCGCCATTCACCAAGAGATATCAGATGGGAGCCCCAGTGAGCTGACAGGCTATCCGGTTATACCGTTTTTCTGTTCAGCCGGTTGCTCTGTCAGTAAAACAACCGGTGCTGTAATTCGAATAGGTCCTTCTGGCACATGTCATCCTTGAATGTGGAATTAAAGGGAGTGATTTTTTTTGAATTAATTATCCTCATATGAAAATTATAGGAATAAAAAGGGGATATTGAGGCTTATGGGGTGAACTTTTGAGGAGTGGAGGTAATGAACGCTGTATAAAACAAATATGTTAATAAAATTAATGGGGTAGGGTTTAAGTTGGCTCTGATGGTATTTCATCTGGCCTAATGATTGGGTAGTTCCTAGCATCAGGAAGTTGATAGTGCCACCATTCAGTATCAATGGCGTCAAAGCCAGCAATATTCATCACACCGGCCAGAAGAAAGCGATTGCGCTGAGCCTCTTCAGAAACCTGCTCATTTCCGTGGTGTGCCAGTGGACGAAAGTCATCAAACTCAGTGCCCATATCAAGCTCCCGGCCATAATGGTCAATAATTGTCAGGTCAACGGACTACTCCCCGGCAATGGGTGCAAACTCCGGTTTCGGGGTCCGAAACGTAACTGGGGTCAGGCATAAACCTGAATAGCTCAGCCTGAGCCTCTCTTGGGCGAAAGGTATCCCAGACCTTTAATTTCATATTCAACGGTTTTAATAGTGCCGTTGCACGTTTAAGTCCCTGCGCTGCTGCTGGGTGTAAATAACAGTCAGCGCTTTTATAAACCGGCCTGCCAGTGAAATTATTCTTGGTGGCATAGGCCATATCAATTTCAACAGAGTATTGTTGTTCAGTGATGAGTGTCAGCTTACTGGAAACAGAGGTTGTCATTTGTACTTTCTCCCGTGTTAAAACCAGAGCTGAGTTGAGTTGAGAGCGCCCCCCTGGGAATGCTCAATATTTCATAAACGTCAGTAATTCTTCAGGCTGTTCAATAAAATAGTCTGGATTGCCTTTGGATAGCGTGGGGGCATCATGCCATCCCCATCCTGCGGCCACCGTTTGAACACCTGCTGCCCTGCCTTCAATCATGTCGCCAAGGGTATCTCCAATATAGTAAACAGAACGGTCTGTGTGTTGTTTTGCAATAGAGCGAATTTTCTCGACTTTGCTGAAAGACTGCTCTGCACCCATGACTTCAATAAAACAGTCCAGCTGATGATTGTTCAGAAATGTCTGGGCCGCCACAGCGAAATTGGCGGTCACCAGATACAGTGAATGGTCTTTGTTGAGTGTTTTAAGTACAGATTTTATTCCTGAAAAGCAGGACGCAACGGCCATGGCCTCATTCAGTTCACTGGCCAGCTGCAAGAAAAAATTCTGACTGGATATCGGAGGGATCAATAATGCGGGTCAGGCTGGTCATGAAGTTATCTTCAAAGAGCCTGAGAATCGCTTCCTGACTGCACAGTTGAGGTTGGTTTAATGCCACCATAAAGTTTTTGCAGCATGGGTAGCACGCTTCCCAGGAATCGGCAATGACGCCGTCCATATCAAAGATTAATACGGCTTTCATGGTTCAGGTTGTTTTCTGAGTCGCTTTCTGAATGGAGAGTTAAGCATTTCCATGATTAATGAGAATAACAGGCCAAGGCGGGTAATCATGGCCAGGCCCAAACCAATATTCCGTGCATAAGTCCGTTGGTGTTCGGGAAGTCTATCCACAAGAATGGTGAGAAAGATGATGTTGTCGATTCCCGGGACAATTTCAAGGGATGTCAGGGTGAGCAGGGCGATCAGTGATTCAGGAGTAAATAGCAGATCCATTGCCTGTTTCCATCGGTCTTAAAGAGTATTTTACTTTAGCTTAGACTAATAGGTGGTAGCAGACTGGTGGTCAAAGGGAGGGGGAGGTATATGAATTACCCCCCGGAATCACTGTGATGAAACCGGGGTATAAAGGGCGTATTTACTTACGTTCGTTTACAGGCACGTAGTCGCGCTTAGGTTCACCGGTATAAAGCTGGCGAGGACGACCAATACGGTAGTCGCCGCTGATCATCTCATGCCAGTGAGCTATCCAGCCCGGAGTACGGCCGGTAGCAAAGATTACAGTAAACATCTCGGTTGGGATGCCCAGTGCCTTGAGGATAATGCCTGAATAGAAGTCCACATTGGGGTAGAGCTTCTTCTTGATGAAGTACTCATCTTCCAGGGCGATTTTCTCCAGGCGCTTGGCGATTTTGAAGAGAGGGTCATCTTCCAGGCCAAGCTCAGTCAGAACTTCATCACAGGTTTGTTTCATGACTTTGGCGCGAGGGTCAAAGTTCTTGTAAACACGGTGACCAAAGCCCATCAGGCGGAAAGGATCATCCTTATCTTTAGCTTTGGCAATGTATTCATCAATATTTGCTTCATCGCCAATCTCGTTCAGCATGACCAGAACCGCTTCGTTTGCACCACCGTGGGCCGGTCCCCAGAGAGCCGCAATGCCAGCTGCAATACAGGCAAATGGGTTGGCGCCAGAAGAGCCGGCCAGTCGTACCGTTGAGGTAGACGCATTCTGTTCATGGTCAGCGTGCAGCAGGAAGATGCGATCCATGGCCTTGGCCAGTACTGGTTTGACTTCGTACTCTTCGCAGGGGGTTGCAAACATCATGTGCAGGAAGTTGCCACCATAGCTAAGATTGTTGCGAGGGTAGACAAACGGCTGGCCAATGGAATATTTGTAGGCCATGGCTGCAAGGGGTAGGCATCTTGGATATCAAGCGGTAGGCACATATCTCACGGTGCACCTCATTGGTGATGTCCAGAGAGTCGTGATAAAACGCAGAAAGCGCACCAACAACACCGCACATAACTGCCATTGGGTGAGCATCACGACGGAATCCGGAGAACAGGTCACTCATCTGCTCGTGGATCATGGTGTGACGCATGATGGTGTTTTCAAACTTTTCCTTTTCCTGACGGCTGGGAAGGTCTCCGTAAAGAAGCAGGTAACAACTTTCGAGGTAGTCGGATTGTTCAGCCAGCTGCTCAATAGGGTATCCGCGATGCAGAAGAATCCCTTTGTCACCATCAATGTAAGTGATTTTTGACTCACAGGATGCAGTAGAAACAAACCCGGGATCGTAAGTGAACAGACCGCCGGAAGTCAGGCCCCTTACATCAACAACATCAGGCCCAAGTGTGCCTGAGTAAATCGGTAACTCCAGAGTCTGGTCCGTGCCGTCAATGGAGAGTAGAGCTTTCTTGTCAGCCATTTATGGCCTCCTGTCATGCCGTTTGGTCTCGTTATAGTTACTTAAGATGGTTGCTTTTCGAGCTTTTTATAAAAGCGGTTTTATAAAAGATGGTCGATGAAAAGCCAGGGCCTGTTTAAAAAATATTCGAATTAAGTGTTATTGGCCCCCGTTTACGGTTCGACCACTATAGAGAGATATATTTTTTTGTCAAACGAACTAAATGTTTCATGTAATCCGTAATAGGGATGCGATTTACAGACAGGTGTTTTAGGTGTAAGTGCTTAATAGAGTGAGCAATTGTAATTACATGTGGGAGTGTATATACTCCGACCCCGAAGCCGTAAGGGCTAAGTGTTTGACCCTCGGCTTCATTTGAGGGGGAGTCGTTTTTACTAGCAAATTGGCGGTTCCTGCCTGCTTGTCGTAGGGTCCAGAGAACCTGGATGTTCTTGCTGATTCTGCTGTGTACGCCACCGAGCGTTGGGGCAAAAGAGTGAATAGCAAAAGACCTGTCAATCTCGATATTACAACAATCAAATTACCCCTGCCTGCATACACTTCGATATTGCACCGCATATCGGGTGTCATCCTGTTTATTGGTCTGGGTTTTCTTTTGTATGGACTGGAACTGTCGCTTGCTTCTGAGGAATCATTTGATTCTCTCAAAGACTTGCTGTCAGCGCCTCTGGCGAAATTTGTGATCTGGGGGGATTTTGTCTGCCCTGATTTATCATTTTATTGCCGGCGTGAAGCATCTGTTAATGGATGTGGATGTGGGGGATGGCAAAGAGTCTGGAAGGTTTGGGGCCATCGTGACTCTGGTTCTGTCAAGTGTGCTGATTATCCTTGCGGGGGTTTGGGTATGGTAACCAATATCACCAATTTGTCCCGCAGTGGACTGTATGACTGGATGCTGCAACGGCTGACGGCGATTGTTCTTGGTGCCTACTCTGTTTTTCTGCTCGGTTACCTTGTTATGAATCCCGGGTTGCAGTTTAGTCAGTGGGCTGAGCTGTTTGATGAAACCTGGATGAGGATTTTTACTCTGCTGGCACTGATCTCCATTCTGGCTCACGCCTGGGTTGGGATGTGGACGATCTCTACTGATTATTTTAACGATCGTGCATTTGGCAGTAAGTCCGTTCTAATTCGTTTTCCTGTGCAGATAGTGTGCTTTATTGCCTTGTTCAGTTATGTGATCTGGGGCGTGCAAATTCTTTGGGGGCTTTGATAGATGTCAGCACTTCGTACCCTTACCTATGATGCCATCGTTATAGGTGGTGGTGGCGCAGGCATGCGTGCTGCGCTTCAGCTCACTCAGGCTGGTGTTTCAACGGCCTGTGTTACTAAGGTATTTCCTACCCGTTCCCATACCGTATCAGCCCAGGGTGGTATTACCTGTGCAATAGCCAGTTCTGACCCTAATGACGACTGGCGCTGGCATATGTTTGATACTGTTAAGGGATCTGACTATATCGGTGATCAGGATGCCATTGAGTATATGTGCTCTGTGGGTCCTCAGGCTGTGTTTGAGCTTGAACACATGGGGTTGCCATTTTCTCGTACTGAAGAAGGGCGTATTTATCAGCGTCCATTTGGTGGTCAATCCAAAGACTTTGGTAAAGGTGGTCAGGCGGCCAGAACCTGTGCAGCAGCAGATCGAACCGGTCATGCACTGCTCCATACTCTCTATCAAGCTAACCTGAAGGGTGGGACCACATTCCTGAATGAGTGGTACGCAGTTGATCTGGTGAAAAATCAGAAAGGTCAGGTTGCTGGTGTTATCGCCATTGATATTGAGAGTGGCGAAACCGTTTATATCAAGGCAAAAGCTACGGTTATGGCAACCGGTGGTGCTGGTCGTATTTATTCTTCCACGACCAATGCATTAATTAATACCGGTGACGGTATTGGGATGGCGCTGCGCGCTGGCTTCCCGATGCAGGATATGGAAATGTGGCAGTTCCACCCTACCGGTATTCATGGTGCGGGTGTGCTGGTAACGGAAGGTTGTCGTGGCGAAGGTGGTTACCTGATCAATAGTGAAGGTGAGCGCTTTATGGAGCGTTACGCGCCAAATGCCAAGGATCTTGCAGGCCGTGATGTAGTGGCTCGCTCCATGGTTATTGAGATTCTTGAAGGTCGAGGTTGTGGCCCTGACAAAGATCATGTGCTTCTCAAGCTGGATCATCTGGGTGAAGAGACCCTGAATCTGCGTTTGCCGGGTATCTGTGAACTGTCCAAAACCTTTGCTCACGCCGATCCGGTAAAGGTTCCAGTGCCGGTAGTGCCAACCTGTCACTATATGATGGGTGGTATTCCCACCAATGTTGGTGGTCAGGCGTTGCGCCAGGATGCAGCTGGCAACGACGAAGTGATTGAAGGGCTTTATGCCTGTGGTGAGGCCGCCTGTGTATCTGTTCACGGTGCTAACCGTCTGGGTGGTAACTCCCTGCTGGATCTTGTGGTCTTTGGTCGTGCTGCAGGTATTCAGATTGAGAAAAACCTGAAAGAAGGTTTTGATTCTGTCGATGCATCGGACAGTGATGTTGAAGCAGCCCTGTCTCGACTGGATCGGTTGAACCAGTCAAACAGTGGGGAAAGTGTTGCCAAGGTCCGGGCCGATCTCCAAAACACCATGCAGCTTTATTTCGGTGTTTTCCGTGAAGGGGAGAGCATGCAGAAAGGTTTGAGTCTGCTGGATGAACTGGGTGAGCGTCTGGGTAACCTGCATCTTGAAGACAAGAGTAATGCCTTTAATACAGCGCGTATCGAGGCGCTTGAACTCGAGAACTTGTATGAGGTTGCTTATGCAACGGCAGTCTCTGCTGAGGTTAGAAAGGAATCACGTGGGGCTCATGCGCGTAATGACTACCAGGAGCGTGATGATGAAAACTGGTTGGTTCATTCTCTTTACTCTCCGGTTGATAAAGCGGTAAGTAAACGAGCAGTCAACTTTGCCCCTGCAACGATGGAGGCTTTCCCTCCCAAGGCAAGAACCTACTAATTCCATAAGATCAGGGGAGAGAGGGTTATGAAGGTAATTGTCTATCGCTATAATCCGGAAACCGACAAAAAGCCCTACATGATGGACTTTGATGTTGCCATTCCGGAAGGCAAAGACTTGATGGTTCTGGATGTCTTGAACCTGCTCAAAGAGCAGGATCCGACATTAACTTATCGACGTTCATGTCGTGAGGGCGTTTGTGGTTCTGATGGTTTGAGTATTGGTGGTACCAATGGTCTGGCCTGTATTACTCCTCTCTCGGAAGCTGCCAAGGGTAATAAACTGGTTATCCGCCCGTTGCCCGGGTTGCCAGTGATCAGAGATCTTGTGGTGGATATGAGTCTTTTCTATAAGCAATATGAAAAGATTAAACCCTATCTGATTAATGAGAATCCCGCACCCGCTATTGAACGCTTACAGTCTCCGGAGGATCGGGAGAAGCTGGATGGTCTTTATGAGTGTATTCTCTGTGCATGCTGCTCAACGGCCTGTCCTTCATTCTGGTGGAATCCTGACAAGTTTGTTGGTCCTTCCGGTTTGCTGCAAGCCTATCGATTCCTTGCCGATAGCAGGGATACCGCTACTGAAGAGCGTCTGGCTGAGCTGGATGATCCATTTAGCGTTTTCCGCTGCAGAGGTATCATGAACTGTGTCAATGTCTGTCCAAAAGGCCTGAACCCAACCAGGGCTATTGGTCATATCAGGCAGATGTTGTTTAAGAGTGCAACGTAGTATATTTGTGTAATGAATTGTGCTGCTGCCATCCGCGATTTTTTGGAGCCGCAATAGCTTGAACCAGCAGGGGCGGTCGGAAAACATCCGATCCTATCTGAGGGGGATTGTTCACTGATTGACTATCGACACCATCAGTGACATCTGTTTTTCAATCGTAGCGGTTAAAAAACAGACAAGTTTCCCGGGATAAAGCCCCAGACTCACGGGGTAATGATCATGCAAGAAGGTGTAATGCAGCGGATGTGGAGCTCATCCCACATTGCAGGGGGAAATGCTGCATACGTCGAGGAGTTGTACGAACGCTATCTGCGCGATCCCAATAGCGTGGAAGTGCAGTGGCGTGACTATTTCGAAAAGCTGCCCCCGGTTAATGGTGGAGGTGCAGATGTCCCTCACTCTACCATCCAGGAAAACTTCATTCTGATGGCGCGTCAGCGTCAGACCACCCGCCCTATTCAGGCATCTTCTGTCTCCAGTGATCATGAGCGCAAGCAGGTTCAGGTTCTGCGCCTGATCAGTGCGTTTCGTATCCGTGGTCATCAGCAGGCTTTCATTGACCCTCTTGGGGTTATGAAACGTGAAGAGTTCCCAGACCTGACGCTGGCTTACCACGGACTGAGCGAAGCAGATCTGGATACGGATTTTCAGACGTCAACCCTGTTTATTGGCAAAGAACACGCCTCACTCCGGGAAATATATGACGCATTAAAGGCTACTTACTGTGAAGCCGTTGGTGTTGAGTATATGCATATTCCTCAGACGGAAGAGCGCCGTTGGTTTCAGAGCCGTATGGAGAGCGTTCGCAGTCGTCCGGAAGTGGGTGTTGAAGCCAAGCTTCATTTGCTGGAGCGTCTGACAGCGGCTGAAGGTCTTGAGAAATACCTGGGTACCAAGTTTCCGGGAACCAAACGCTTTGGCCTTGAGGGTGGCGAGTCTCTGATCCCTATGCTGGATGAGATTATTCAACGATCGGGCTCCTATGGTGCTAAGGAGCTGGTTATCGGGATGGCTCACCGTGGGCGATTGAATGTTCTGGTTAACATTCTGGGTAAGAAGCCCGGGGACCTGTTTGATGAGTTTGAAGGGAAAAAGCTCGTTGAACGCGGGTCTGGTGACGTGAAATACCACCAGGGCTTCTCGTCCAATGTTATGACTCCCGGTGGTGAGGTGCATCTTGCTTTGATGTTTAACCCTTCGCATCTGGAAATTGTTACGCCCGTTGTCGAAGGCTCAGTCAGGGCTCGTCAGGATCGTCGTGACGATCAAGTCGGTAACCAGGTGGTTCCTATTGCCCTTCATGGTGATGCTGCTTTTGCCGGGCAGGGTGTGGTGATGGAAACATTGCAGATGTCTCAGACCCGTGCCTACAAAACCGGTGGTACCATCCATATCATCATCAATAATCAGGTAGGCTTTACCACCAGTTTCCGTGAAGATGCCCGCTCCACTGAATATTGCACCGATGTTGCCAAAATGGTGGGGGCACCAATCCTTCATGTGAATGGAGATGACCCTGAGGCGGTTCAGTTCGCTACTAAGCTGGCCCTGGACTATCGGATGGAATTCCACAAAGATATCGTGGTTGACCTGGTTTGCTACCGCCGTCGTGGCCATAACGAAGCTGATGAGCCATCGGCTACCCAGCCCATGATGTACAGCAAAATCAAAACTCACACAACCACTCGCGACCTTTATGCCCAGGCATTGTTGCAGCAGGGCGTTATTGCTGACGCTGATAATCAGGCGCTGGTAGAAAATTATCGAACGGCGCTGGATAACGGTGAGCATGTTGTAAAGGCGCTGGTTAAAGAGCCCAATAAAGCGCTGTTTGTTGACTGGACTCCTTACCTTGGGCATGAGTGGACAGCCCGTCACGATACTCGTGTAGCGGTTGGTACGTTGCAGGCTCTCGGTCAAAAGCTTTGTGAGATTCCAGAAGGTTTTGTGCTCCAGCGTCAGGTCAGCAAAATTGTTGAAGACCGTCGTAAAATGGCAGCCGGTGCCTTACCGATAAACTGGGGTTGTGCTGAATTGCTGGCCTATGCCTCTTTGTTGATGGAAGGCAGTGAAGTTCGGATTACCGGACAGGATGTCGGACGGGGAACTTTCTCTCACCGGCACGCTGTTTTCCATAACCAGAAAGATGGCTCTACACTGATTAACCTGACAACGCTTGCTGAAGATCAGCCAAGATTCCAGCTTTGGGATTCTTTCCTCTCTGAGGAGGCGGTTCTGGCCTTCGAATATGGTTATTCTGCGACCAAGCCCAACTCCCTTGTTATCTGGGAAGCGCAGTTTGGTGATTTTGCTAATGGTGCTCAAGTGGTGATTGACCAGTTTATCACCAGTGGTGAGCATAAGTGGGGACGCTTGTGTGGTCTGACCATGTTGCTACCTCATGGGTATGAAGGGCAGGGACCAGAGCACTCTTCTGCGAGACCTGAGCGTTTTCTGCAGTTGTGTGCTGAACACAATATTCAGGTTTGTGTCCCGACTACGCCAGCTCAGGTTTTCCATATGTTAAGAAGGCAGGTGCTCAGACCGCTGCGTAAGCCACTGGTTGCCTTTACACCAAAAAGCCTTCTGCGTCATAAACTGGCAACATCCTCTCTGGAGGAGCTGGCAGATGGCGGATTCCAGACTATCATCCCTGATATTGATGACCATGAACCGTCTGTGATTACACGGATGATTATGTGCTCAGGTAAGGTCTACTATGACCTGCTTGAGAAGAAGAGATCAGAGGAACTCAAAGATGCGATTATTATTCGTATTGAGCAACTTTACCCCTTCCCTCAGGATGACCTGGATGAGCTGATTAGCAGTTATCCAAATCTGGAGGATGTCGTCTGGTGTCAAGAGGAGCCGATGAATCAGGGTGCCTGGTACTGCAGTCAGCATCATATGCGCCGTTCAGTGGCTGTGCATCCTAATAAATCACTGAATCTCAGGTACGCAGGGCGTGATGCATCAGCAGCGCCTGCCTGTGGTTATATGTCAATCCATGCCAAAGAGCAGCAGGAACTGGTAAATGACGCTTTCGGCATGTGAGCAGGCTTGAACTGAAAATAGCGTATGCTCAATTCGCAAATAGCATAATGAGCATATGAGCGATATTTTCTCAGTAAAAGTGATATTCACCGCTCATCATTGAGCGGTGACATTTATTAAACGGCCTGTCGGCGTATTTTACCGGTCAGGCCAGAGCAGTTAACGCGGTTACTGTGCTTAACGCTCAAAGGGGCGAAGACGCAAAGGATCAATAATGGCCACTGAAATTAAAGCACCTACTTTTCCTGAATCCGTTGCTGATGGCACCGTTGCGACCTGGCATAAAAAGCCCGGGGAACAGTGCCATCGAGATGAACTCCTTGTTGATATTGAAACCGATAAAGTGGTTCTGGAAGTCCTCGCTCCTGTAGATGGTGTTTTGAGTGAAATTCTAAAACCTGAGGGTGAAGTTGTTCTCAGTAGTGAAGTCATCGGTATATTTGAAGAGGGGGCGTCAGCAGGTGTTGTTGCCCCTGTAGCTGAAGTGTCAGCTGCACCCACTGCTAAAGCAGAAAGTACTCTTGAAGAACCGATTCTCAGCCCGGCGGCCCGTCGTATGGCCGATGAAAAGGGTATTGACCATGCTGCTATTGCGGGAACAGGCAAAGGTGGTCGTGTCACTAAGGAAGATGTGGTTCGTCATGTAGAAGAAGGTGGTCCGGCTGTTTCTACTCCTGCTCCAGCATCGGTAACACCTGCTACTTCTGCGCCTAAGGTAGAAGCAACTGCTCCGGTATTTTCCGGAGAGCGTGTTGAAAAACGCGTACCTATGACCCGTCTGCGCGCAAGAGTTGCTGAACGACTGGTTCAGGCTCAGCAAAATGCGGCCATGCTGACTACATTTAATGAAATCAACATGAAGCCGGTCATGGAGCTTCGGGCTCAGTACAAAGATGTCTTTGAGAAGCGACATGGTGTGCGGCTCGGTTTCATGTCTTTCTTTGTTAAGGCCTGTGTGGAAGCACTTCGTCGTCATCCGGTCGTTAATGCGTCTATTGATGGTAATGATATTGTCTACCATGGTTATCAGGATATCGGTGTAGCCGTTTCCAGTGACCGTGGTCTGGTGGTCCCCGTGCTTCGTGACACAGAAAATATGAGTCTGGCGGATATTGAGGCGAAAATTCGGGAGTATGGTAAAAAGGCAATGGATGGTAAGCTTGGCATCGACGAGATGACAGGTGGTACCTTCACCATTTCTAACGGCGGTGTATTTGGTTCTCTGCTGTCAACGCCAATACTGAACCCTCCTCAGTCCGCAATTCTGGGTATGCACAAAATTCAGGATCGTCCGATGGCGGTCAATGGCAAGGTTGAAATTTTACCGATGATGTACCTTGCAATGTCCTATGACCACCGACTGTTGGATGGTAAGGAAGCAGTCACCTTTCTGGTGACCATCAAGGAGCTGCTGGAGGATCCGGCCAGAATGCTTCTGGATGTATAAATCCAGACTCTATGGGCAGTCGATTTATTTCGTATCTATTAAGCTGTGCTGCCCATTAGCGTCTTGACCTGTTATACCCTGTTTTATAAACCGTTTGTTCTGGAAAACACTTATGGCAAATCAGTTCGACGTGGTAGTTATTGGTGCAGGCCCGGCTGGCTATGTCTGCGCTATTCGCGCAGCCCAGCTGGGGCTGAAAACTGCCTGCATCGAGAAGTGGTCCGATGACAAGGGCAAGGCCAAGTTGGGCGGCACCTGCCTGAATGTTGGCTGTATCCCATCAAAGGCGCTTCTGGATAGCTCCCACAAATACATCGAAGCCAAGGAAGATTTTGTCACGCATGGCATCAAGCACAGTGGTGTTGATATTGATGTACCTGCAATGATTGCCCGTAAGGACAACATTGTAAATCAGCTCACCACCGGCGTTGCCGGCCTGTTCAAAGCGAACGGCGTTACCTTGCTTGCAGGTGCGGGCAAGCTGTTGGCCGGAAAGCAGATTGAATTAACCAAAGCGGATGGTTCCGTTGAAATCGTTGAAGCCGCCAATGTCGTTATCGCGACTGGCTCACGACCGATCGATATTCCGCCAACCCCTTTAACTGAAGGCCTTATTGTTGACTCTACCGGTGCTTTGGAATTCAGTGAAGTTCCCAAGCGTCTGGGTGTTATTGGTGCCGGTGTTATCGGTCTTGAACTGGGCAGCGTCTGGGGACGTCTCGGTTCGGAAGTTGTTGTTCTTGAAGCTCAGGATAAATTCCTGGCTCTGACCGACCAGCAGATTGCCAAAGAATCGCAGAAGATCTTCAAAAAGCAGGGGCTTGATATCCGTTTGAGTGCTCGGGTCACTGGCTCTGAAGTGAAAGGTAAAGAGGTAGAAGTTGCTTATCAGGATGCCAATGGTGATGAGCAGAAACTGACCTTTGATAAACTGATCGTTGCTGTTGGTCGTCGCCCTTACACTGAAAAACTGCTGGCGACTGACTCTGGTGTAAACCTTGATGAGCGTGGCTTTATTTTTGTTGATGACCACTGTGTAACGGATGTTCCTGGCGTTTATGCCATTGGTGATGTCGTTCGAGGCCCAATGCTTGCCCACAAGGGCAGTGAAGAAGGGATCATGGTGGCAGAAATCATTGCGGGTCAGAAAGCACAGATGAACTATGACCTGATTCCTTCAGTTATTTATACTCACCCTGAAGTGGCATGGGTTGGTAAGAGTGAAGAAGAAGTCAAGGCCAGTGGAGACGAGTACAAGGTGGGTACCTTCCCGTTTGCTGCCAGTGGTCGAGCGCTTGCTGCCAATGAAAATCATGGCATGGTCAAGGTCATTTCTGACAAGGCTACTGACCGTATCCTTGGTGTTCATGTCGTCGGTCCAAGTGCTGCCGAGCTGGTTCAACAAGGCGTTATAGCAATGGAGTTTGCTGCCAGCACTGAAGATCTTGCGCTGACTATTTTCTCTCACCCAACACTCAGTGAAGCTTTGCACGAAGCAGTTCTGGCTGTTGATGGCCATGCTATCCACATCGCCAATCGTAAGCGTCGCTAATAGCGTCTTTGAAAGGGAGCGGTCAAGGTCGACTTGCTCCTATCTTCATCTACTATCTGCTACCAAGATAGACCCAGGGAAATGGATTGACGAGAAACTTAAAAACAACGCTCAAATAAAAATAGAGGGCCGCGTCAGAATGAATCTTCACGAATATCAGGGCAAACAACTTTTTGCCAAATATGGGCTGCCAGTGTCTCAGGGCATTGCAGCAGATACTCCAGAGCAGGCCGCTGCCGCTGCCGATGAAATCGGTGGTGACACCTGGGTTGTAAAGGCTCAGGTACATGCCGGTGGCCGTGGTAAAGCCGGTGGTGTAAAGCTCGTTACCAGCAAAGATGAAATCCGTGCTTTTGCTGAGCAGTGGCTGGGCAAGAATCTGGTGACTTATCAGACGGATGAAAATGGTCAGCCAGTCAGTAAGATTCTGGTTGAGAGCTGCACTGATATTGATAGAGAACTTTATCTGGGCGCAGTGGTTGATCGCTCCTCCCGTAAAATCATTTTCATGGCCTCCACGGAAGGTGGGGTGGAGATTGAGAAGGTCGCTGAAGAAACGCCGGAAAAAATTCTCAAAGCAACCATTGATCCTCTGACCGGTGCTCAGCCTTACCAGGGGCGTGAACTGGCGTTTAAACTTGGCCTTGAAGGCAAGCAGATTAAGCAATTTACACAGATTTTCCTCGGTCTGGCAAAATTGTTCCAGGAGTGTGATTTAGCTCTGTTGGAAATCAACCCCCTGGTTATCACTAAAGACGGTGACCTTCACTGTCTTGATGCCAAGGTCACCATCGACAGCAATGCGCTTTATCGCCAGCCTCAGCTGAAAGCCATGCACGATCCTTCCCAGGAAGATGCCCGTGAAGCTCATGCCGCTATATGGGAACTGAACTACGTTGCACTGGATGGCAATATTGGCTGTATGGTGAATGGCGCTGGCCTGGCTATGGGGACAATGGACATTGTCAAACTTCATGGTGGAGCACCTGCTAACTTCCTGGACGTAGGTGGTGGCGCAACGAAAGAGCGTGTTACTGAAGCGTTCAAGATCATTCTTTCTGATGACAGTGTGAAGGCCGTTCTGGTCAATATCTTTGGTGGTATTGTCCGTTGTGACTTGATTGCGGAAGGTATTATTGGCGCGGTTAAAGAAGTGGGCGTTGAAGTACCTGTAGTGGTTCGTCTGGAAGGCAATAATGCAGAGCTGGGTGCACAGACCCTTGCCAACAGTGGACTCGATATTATTGCGGCTAACAGTTTGACCGAGGCTGCGGGGCAGGTAGTGAAAGCAGCGGGGAACCAGTAATGAGCGTTTTAATTAATAAAGACACTAAAGTTATCTGCCAGGGATTCACTGGTGCTCAGGGTACCTTTCACTCAGAGCAAGCCATTGCTTATGGCACTCAAATGGTGGGTGGTGTAACGCCTGGTAAAGGTGGTCAGACTCATCTGGGACTGCCGGTATTCAATACGGTTGCTGAAGCAGTTGATAAGACGGGGGCTGAGGCTTCCGTTATTTATGTTCCTGCGCCTTTCTGTAAGGACTCTATTCTTGAAGCAGCCTACGCTGGTATCAAGTTGATTGTCTGCATTACCGAAGGCATCCCAACATTGGATATGCTGGAATGCAAAGTTAAATGTGATGAGCTGGGTGTTCGCCTGATTGGTCCAAACTGTCCGGGTGTTATCACGCCTGGTGAGTGTAAGATCGGTATCATGCCTGGCCATATTCATCTGCCTGGCAAGGTGGGTATTGTTTCCCGTTCCGGTACGCTGACCTATGAAGCGGTTAAGCAAACCACAGATTATGGCTTTGGGCAGTCTACCTGTGTTGGTATCGGTGGTGACCCAATTCCTGGCGCTAACTTTATTGATATCCTGGAACTGTTTCAGAATGATGATAAGACCGAAGCCATCGTGATGATTGGTGAGATCGGTGGTTCTGCAGAAGAAGAAGCGGCTGCTTACATCAAAGATCATGTGACCAAGCCTGTCGTTTCATACATTGCCGGTGTAACAGCCCCTCCTGGCAAGCGCATGGGGCACGCCGGTGCGATTATTGCCGGTGGCAAGGGTACTGCAGGTGAGAAGTTTGCTGCTCTTGAAGCTGCAGGTGTTAAGACAGTTCGAAGCCTTGCTGATATTGGCGAAGCATTGAAAGAAATTACCGGTTGGTAAAACAAGCAGTCAGTCGCAAAAGCCGGGGTTTTCCCCGGTTTTTTATTGCACTGACCTCAGAGCTAAGTCTGAGCAGTTAATTCCTGAAAGAAATACTTCCTTACTTCAGTATTTCCACCTTTATTTCTATCCAGGCATAGCCTGAGTTACTCTGTCCTCCTTTTCGGAGAGGCGTTATCCTGAACTTACCCCAGTAATCTCTGTAAGTCTTGCCAATCATCAGAGCAGCATCTCTGGTATCCAGACCTGATGATACAGACCCTGGTGTCATGTCCAGCATATATGTGGTGGTTTTCCAGAACTCGGGATCCTCTTCTTTTTCAAAGTACCCTTCCACATTGACCAGTACGCCACTTTTAGAATTATCTTCAAAATTGCGCCCCGGGTTCTATATTCCAGCCAGTAGGTATACTTGCCATTTCCCGATTTAAGGCGGAGCCCAATGTAACCCTGCCCTTTCACAGCATGGTCAAAGGAATAAATGCGATAGGTACCCGAGCGGGTAATGAGCGGAACATCGTTATTCTTATCTATCCCATTTTTATAAAAGCTCTTATAAATCAGGTTGTACTCTTCCAGCCCGTGAGCACCACCACCCATCATTAAGTACCATGTCCTCACCTATGTCTCTTGCTGATAGACTTGCTGCCCACCCTGAACTAGAACGTAGAGTTTCTACACTCTTGGATATTGTTGAAGCCGAGTCTGGCCTCATGGATCAAGCGGACGATGCTGAAGAGGCTGTCATTGCTAATCTGCGTAGTATGGGCAATGAGCTGCTTACTGACTGGGGTACCTGCAAAGAAGACCAAATATTAAATTACTGATTAACAATTCTTCATTGTGGTAGGTAATGTTACTGTTACTCCAAGTCCTGGTTTACGGTTACTGAGTCTGATTGAACCATGATGCAAACCGGCTACTGCTTTTGCGAGGGATAGTCCCAGCCCTAAACCAGCATCGGTACGGCTCTTATCAACACGATACAATCGCTCGAATACCCGATCTTTCTCTTCATCCGGAATGCCCGGGCCATTATCTTCTACTTTCAGCCATGCAAGCCCCTGAAGTTTATCCAGGCCGCAGCCAAGTGTAATACTGCTGCCTGTCGGGCAGTAACGCAGGGCGTTTTCAATCAGGTTTGCTGTCTGCTGGATTAATAGCTCCCTATCTCCCTGGATGATAACCGGGCTGTTTTCTTTAACAACATGCAGTGCCATCTGCGCATCTTCTGCAACGTCCTGATAAATCTCTGCGACAGTATCCACGATATGAGTCAGATCTATGTCAGTAAATCGACTTCTGCGTGCGCCCGATTCAATTTGGGTGATTCGCAGCAGTGCATCAAAAATTGACGTCAATCGTTGTGAATCTTCCAGAGCATTATCCAGCTCTCTGAAAAAGGCCTCATTTTCCCCGGCGTGGGATTGATCTGCTTCATCCCTGAGTGAGAGCAGGTTATGACGTAATCGGGTGATAGGCGTTTTAAGCTCATGGGCTATATTGGCAGAAATATCCCGCATGGCCGCAACGGAGCCTTCCAGTCGAGAAAGCATTTCATCAATGGAGACGGATATCCGTGCCAGATCATTGTAAGTATGCGTTTCACTGGTGCGTGCTGATAGATTGCCTTCTGCAGCAGCACTCAATACTGACTCAATTCGTGAAATTCGCTTCTGACTGTGGCGGCTTAATGCCATAACAATGACGGTTGTGAATATCGAGACCAGTATGCCTGCCAGAATAAAGCCTGAGGTCAGAACGGCGAGAATCTCGTCGTCTTCGATAGGGTCATCATCAATATCACTGAAATCCCGGTTTTGCTCCCTCACCAGCTCTCTGGACTCTTTGACAATTTCTCGGCTCTGCTTACCCAGTTCGTAATCCACATAGAGAAAGGTGACAGAGGCCATCAGTACCAGACTGATGATCGATACCACACCAAACATTAAGCCCTGTTGAATCGCAGAACTTTTGAGCCATGAGGGAAGTTGGCTGGGTACATGCTTCCGTATTTGCAATATATGCAGGCGCATTTCTGATAACGAGGGAAGCATGAGTTTCATGAGCACATACCTGTCGTAGTTTTATGCTCCAGTTTGTAACCGGCACCACGAACCGTTTGAATCAGCGTATCACCAAACGGTTTTTCCAGTTTGTTTCTCAGGCGGCTGATGTGTGTTTCAACAACACTGGTCTGAGGATCAAAGTGAATATCCCAGACATGCTCAAGCAGCATGGTACGGGTAATCACCCGGCCCGGATGACGCAGGAAGAGTTCGAGAATACGAAACTCTTTGGGCTGCAGATCCAGTGTCTTCCCCTGACGTATGGCGGTGTGTTCAAACAGGTTCAGAATCACATCGCCGTACGTCAATTCCGGCTTTGTTTCGGTTGATTTCAGAACCTGACGGCGTGACAGTGCGGTAATCCGTGCGAGTAACTCGGAAAATGCGAAGGGCTTGGTCAGGTAGTCATCACCACCGGCCTCCAGACCTTCAACACGATCATCAACGCCACCCAGAGCGGTCAGAAACAAAATAGGTGTTGCCACCTGAGCGGCCCGTAATGCCTTTACCAGAGAAAGCCCATCGATCCCCGGTAACATGCGATCGACAACCGCGACATCATACTGTTCAGTCATGCAGAGTGTCAGGGCATGCTTACCATTATCGATAGCCTCCACCTGATGGCCTGCTTCCCGAAGGCCTTTTTCAATAAAACTGCTGAGGCTTGCATCATCCTCTACCAGCAATACCCGCATGGCCGTACTCTCTTTTGTGGAATACATCGTTGCGGCTTATGCCGCAACGATTGGGTTATTGGGCTCCTGAGCATCACCTGGTTCAGCAACATCATTGTCCCGGGCTTTGTATTGCTGGCATTTAGCAATGATCACCGCCGCCACGCCCGCGAATAAACAAGCGCCCAGTGTCACCAGCCCCATCATGAAAAACAGGGAGAACGATAACACGCCGGTCACTTCTTTAAGACCATTTTTGCGTATTCTCATGACTAACGACCGGGCTCTGGACCACAGCGTAAATTTCTTGTCGGACACTCTCATGCATTAATCCTCAAATAGCATTGGATTGTTGTCTGTTAAGACTTGCTGGCAGGCAGTGTGGCATCGACCCTGGTTTCAATGCGCTGGCCACGGGCATTCAGCAACTCAATGTCGTATGAAACGGTATTGTGGTCGTCCTCCATTTCAACACTCCACACCTTTCCTCCAAACTCAGACTCTGACTGCTGAACCGCCTGCTTCAGAGATAGATATTTGCCATTGCTTATACCTGACAGCCACAGCGCGTTTTCCAGTTGGTCATCATGGTCATGACGTGATCTGCTCAGAATGACTTCTCCGGTTTGTGCATCAATAATCGTCTTGATTTCTTCGCCGTTTTTATCAGCCAGTTTGATTTCATAAACTGCCTGGCCCATTTCTACTTCCCGCTCTGCCTCAAGTGGTTCTGCGCCGGTATGGTTTCTGGCGATCTCGACTGCTTTAAGCAGAGGAACGGCATCTTCACTCAGAGACTTAGGTGCATCGCCTGCATTGGCAGAGCCTGTGGTCATCATTGCGCTCATACCGATAATGGCAGACAGTGCAGCAGATTTAACAATGTTTGACTTTTTCACTGTGACTTCCTCATAACCAGGATTAATCCGACAGGGGCACCCCGTGTCGATGTGGCCACTTTACCCGGGGAGATTTTCAGGAAGGTTTCCGGAACTATACATTTTTGTAAGGTTTGATTTGGTGGGGAAAAGAGGCTTACTTTTGCTTTTTACTTTTCTGATAACACTTATCCAGAAAATAGGAGGCAAGCAGGTCTGTCCCTACACCAATGCAGGATTCAAACAGGCGCAGTGTTGCATTGAGAACCGGATTATAGTCCCTTCCCTAATATCAATCGTTACACTATTTTAGTGAGTTTCCATTTTCATTTTGTTGTGTAGTTCCTTGTAATAGGGCATAGCCTCTTTCATACCACTCTCAGTTGTATAGAGAGGCTCATAGCCAAGATCTCGACGTGCTTTATCGATACTGAAGAAGTTATCAATGCCTATGCGTTCCAGGGCCAGTGTGGACTGTGGCGGCTCTCCGACTTTAAACCATTGATGCAGCTTCTCCCATGCGGAGATAACCGTTTTAATCAGCTTGTAGGAGATTCGTTTTTTGGGATAAGGGTAACCCAACTGCTCTACCAGTGGCTGGGAAAATGCCATCATATTAATGGGTTCACCATCATTGATGAAATAGGCCTGACCAGAAGCATTTCCACCTTTGCTCAGTTGGCCGGCAGCCAGAAGTTTTCCATGAATCAGGTTGTGAACATAAGAGTTATCAAGCCGTGCCTTACCATCACCCACCAGGACTTTAAAGGAACCATTGATCAGTTCTTTGATCAGTAATTTGAACATCGTCTGATCGCCAGGCCCCCAGATACCACTGGGTCGAATTGCACAGGTATAAAGTCCATTTCGTCCATTCGCCTTGAGCACTTGCTGTTCAGCCTTGGCTTTGGTTTCCGTATAAAGATCGCGGAAGCCACCAACATAAGGCAGAGCTTCATTGCCATTGGCAATGGGTTGACCATTAATGACGACGCTGTTGGAGCTGGTGTAAACCAGTCGTTTAACTCCTTGGGTCAGGCAGGCATCAATAATATTTTGGGTGCCACCGAGATTGATGTCATAGGAACGTTTTTTGACTTGTTGACTGACGACTTTGGTTGAGCGGATTTCAATGATAGCCGCGGTATGAAAGACGGTATCAATACTCTCACAAGTCTTGGCCACCAGCACTTTATCGCAGATGTTCCCCTCAACTTTTTCCAGGTTAGGGTGCTCAAGGTCACATTGGGCAAGGTCAAAGACCCGAACCTGATAGCCACGTTCAAGGAGCTCTCTCGCCAGGTTTTTACCCAGAAAGCCAGCACCGCCAGTCACCAGGATTTTGCCAAGCTCTACTGGCTCCGGAAGATTGTTATCAGTCGTCATAAGAAGTTTTCACTGCCGTCTTTATTATTGTTCACTTTGAAAATGCTTGTATTCCTCAGGGAGCCTATAGGCTTTGAAGAAACTGCATTTTCAACGCATGGCTGTTGGGGTCATTTTTGTCAATCCGGTCAGGTGTCACATACTGCAAATGGAGTAGAGAGGGAGCTACTGGCAAGGTCTTATTGAGAACGCCCCACCTGGATGGCTGGCCTGTTTTCAGGTTTGAACGATATAATGCAGTCCATTGGATCCCTTATAAACAGGCTTTACGATGGCTTATACTGCATCTGCATTACATATTCTGGTCAAGCATAAAGAGCTTGCTGAAGATATTATCAAACAGCTCAAGAAAGGCGCTAAGTTTGATGTTCTGGCTAAGAAACACTCCACCTGCCCTTCAGGAAAAAAAGGTGGCAGCTTGGGTGAGTTCAAAAAAGGTCAGATGGTGCCGGCCTTTGACAAGGTTTGCTTTACCGGGGAATTGCTGACACCTCATTTAGTGAAAACCAAATTTGGCTGGCATGTGATAAAGGTGCTTTACCGCACCTGATACCAATTCCACCTTCTAAGCATGGACTGCGCAGCCATTTTGAACAGCTGGATCTTCGTTGGAATTCCTCGTAATAGCCATGCTATTACTTGTCATTCCGCCTTGCCCTGCAGTCCAAAATAGCTTGATCAAAATCATATTTAGAAAGCGGAATTGGTATGAGCTATCGTTTTTATATAAATGCCTTGTGTTTTTAATTGCTCAGGGCGTTTCTTTTCAGGTTTTCTGTTTTATCACTTCTACCAGCTCTGGAAAATCCTTTCCTCCCGAGTCACTGCCCATAAAGTGTCCCCGGTTTTTGAGTTCATAATATTTCGGGGTCAGTTGGTCACGCACAAACCTTGCTTCTTCTACCGGGATCAAAGGGTCATCTTCCGAGTGAAACTGAATAATCCACTGCTGGTTAGCTTTTATGGCCTCCCATTGCCACGGAGCATCGTAAAAACCGCTGGCTTTTTCTGTTGGGTCACCCAGGTCGGTGTGACAGGCTGAAACCAGAATGCTTCCAACCAGGGAATGGGTTTCGGCATAGCGCATAGCCGCCAGTGCTCCGGAAGAGTGGCCGACCAGAATAACCTCACTGTCTCCGTTTAGCTGCTTTTCCATAAAATTCAGCCAGATGTCCTGGTGAGCAATGATATTATCCGGGAACGTCTCAAGAACGACATCAAACCCCAGTGCCGAAAGTTCTCTGGCTGCGGATCTATACCAATGATGGGAGGCGGTGCAACCGCCATTACCGTGGATAAAGAGTACTTTCACTGGTTTCTCCAATGGATCAATGATTTCGTCAACTGTCGTCAGTTTATCCTGGATAGAGATTGCCAAGTTCCTGGTCACTTCCTTTTCCAGTCTTTTCGTTTCTGATTCTTCGGCACTCTTCAAGCAGTGTGTTTAGCAGAGCGTGTATATCAGCAGCACCTGGCTCAGCCGAGTAGAGGCTACCTTCCAGCGCATTACAGCTTGCTTTGAGTTCACTTGAGCCAAGCTGATTCAGGCAGTCAGACAGTGATGCAAGTTTTTCATTCTGTAGATAAAAACGACTCCAGTTTTGTAATTCATTCAATGCCTGACGCGCATTTTTCTGCTGGCAGGCAGTTTCCAGATGGTCAAATGCTGCAGCCTCCTGAGCCTGATTCTGAGAGGGGTGATAATCATCGGTTATTTTTCCATGGCTGTTCGTCTGTTTTCTGGAACTTGATTTGCATCGCCAGATGCCAAGGGTTACCAGCCATAACAGTACGAAGAGACCGGTTAAGCCCTGCCATAGGCGAATGGACGTGTGATCGGGTTCATTGGAAGCAATGACAGGTTCCGGACATTTGGTGGCCTTGTGTTCTTCTGACTCTGCTGGAGTGGTTATCAGAGGGGGCGTTTGTGCCTTGGCATTGGGATCCTCTGCAACATGAATGGTGGTTGCTGGCAGAGTGGAGACCCTGGTTTCACCACTGGTCGTATCGAACCAGCTGTATTCGACTTCTGGTAATGTGATCGTTCCCGAATGGGTTGGAATCATGGCAATAGAGTCAGTGCGCTGGCCCTGAATACCATTGAGGGTTTCACGATCTTCTGTGCTCGATTTGTCTGGGTAACTGTTAACACCCTCAGGTTGAGGCATCAGTATGGGAGGAAGCTGAGCGGCACTGAGGCCATCCGCTTCGACCGTAATGGTTCGGGTAATGGCATCACCGACCTTCAACGTGTTCAGAGGTTGGCTCCATGTTTCCTCAATAGTCAGGTTTCTTGCGGGTAGCCAGGTCTCTTTGACAGGGTAATTATCAGGCTTTGGTTTTACTTCAATCCGGATTTCCGGTGAGCGGGCAATGACCGGTTTGCCACCATTTGAAAAGATACTGCCAAATGGGTCACGGGGTTCAGCAGCAACGCCGGTAAACGTAAGTGATGGTATAACCATTTCACCCACGGCCTGAGGATGAACTGAATATTTCAGCTCAAAGCCGCGATAACGGATACCATCAATAATGGTGTCGAATTTTTGGGTTTCACCCAGCTGTTGAATCAGCGTATCGTCAATACCCAGGGCACTTAAGCGGTTATCATCGTAAAGTTGAACGCTGAAGAAAATCTGCAGGGTGAAGATCAGCTCCTGTTGCACATAGATACTTTCACTGCTGACTTCAGCCTTCATAAACAGCGGGCTGGTATCGCTTCCTGAATCGTCTGTTGTTTTATCTCTGACCGTAATGGCGACCGGTTCAGACTGCTGATCGCCGAGTCTTATCGGAGGAATGACAACATTACCCTGCTGCTTGGGAACAAGAGTGATCACCCAGTCTCGGGTGTACTCCCGTTTACCGTTAATGATGCTGGTCTGGCTCTGCTGCCGGGTACCCAAGACATCAAAGCTCCATTCCAAAGGTGACAGGTCTGGAGCATCACTGTTATTCACATCGGTTCGGAGTGTCAGTTCCAGGGTCTCGTGGCTGGCAATAACGGTTCTGTTGACGCTGGCTGTATACGCCGCATTAGCCATTAGAGGTGTGATAAGACATATCAGCATCACCAGGGAAATGCTTCCCAGCATGCTTCCGAATGGTTTGGTTAAGCGTTTAGCAGGACTGTTTCTCATGGTTTGTGAGGCTGTTTTATGAAAACAAAATAAAAAACGGATTGATGATCGCCAGAGTAATCGATGGTCTACCATGATGCCCCCTCCCTGATATGCTTTTGCTGAAGAGCGCGTTGCTGTTGCAGGAATTTTCTTCTTAATAAGCCACCCGGGTCATCAGGGATGGTTCTCAGCCAGCTCTCTATCGCTTGCTGCTCTGGAGAAAGGGGTTGATCATCTGATGAGTTTGCTGCTGTCTGTCCGGTCTGATCATCTGCATTGTTTTGACCTGTCGTTCCAGCTTGCTTAGTGGTACTTTCGGCGTTTTCTTCCGACTGTTCTCCTGATGATTCCTTCTGACGTTGCTGTTGACCTTCCTCATCAGGTGTCATTGTTTCCCTGCTGGAGGAAGATTGGCTTTCAGGGTTCTGAGAGCTTTCCTGCCCGTATTTTCCATTTTGGTCTTGCGGGTAGTCACTTGGCTGGCTTTCCAGGCCTTCATTTTCTCCAGAGTCCTGCTGTTGTCCTGATGGATCTTTTTGGCCAGATTGCTGTTTTTGATTACTTTGATTTTGCTGACCACCATCTCCACCTTGGCTTGGTTGTTGCTCTTCGCGCTTTTTTTTCTGCAGCTCTTCAGTCACCTTCTCAAGATTCTGCGCAGCGTCTTTTAATTCCGGGTTCTTTGCCAGCGCTTTTTTATAAGCCTCTATCGATTCCTCTAAGTTACCCGCTTTAGCCAAAGCATTGCCACGGTTATAGTCACTTTCAGCGTCATTCTGGTTCTTGAGGATATCAGCCGCAGCTTCATATTCATGATTTTCAAACAGTGCCTGTGCTTTCCATGCAGGATTCTCAAAGAGTTCTGCCGCTTTTGCAGGGTCACCCGCCTGAAGCGCCTTCTGTCCCTGCTGGTCCCGGGTCTGCCAGAGATCATCCCAGCTGAATGCTCTGGCCTCCTGTGTCATCGGTAGCAGGGTAATCATTACCACCATTAACCATCCTCTGCGAAAGCCAAACAAGGCAACAGGTAGGAGTAACCATACCAGCCAGTAACCGGCGTCATACCATTGGTCCAACGTCTGGTCGGCAGACTCACGTTCAGAAAACAGTTGCTTATTGCTGGTGGCGGGGACCAGTGCTTTCAGGTCGGTATCCGCAAGGGTCATCGTCTGGTAACGCCCACCATTAGCTCTGGCCAGTGCCAGCAGCCGGTCTTGATCCAGCTGGGGGACGACGATGGCTCCCTGTTTATCCTTCAGGTAGCCACCTTTGGGTAATGGAATGGGGGCTCCCTGTTCGGTACCTGTTCCCAGGATGGAAAGGCGAAGCGGGCTATCTTTCAAAAGGTCAGTAATCTGCTCTGCCTGTGCTTCAGAGATTGAGCCTGTGACCAGTAGAATATCGCCGGGTTCATTGCTGCCCTGGGTGATCAGTTCTTTAGCCAGTCGAATCGCATCAACGGGCTTCATTTCATTTGGCAGAACGCCCTGCACAGGCATAACATCGGGACTGAGGGCTTTGACCAGGTTGTTTAGTGTGCGATTGTCGTCAGTTAAGGGGGCAACGGTATGTGCTGATCCCGCGTAGGCTACCAGTGCGGAGAGTCCTTCACTGCGTAGATTGAACAGATCCTGCAGTTTAAACCGGGCTCTGGTGAGTCGATTGGGCGACAGGTCTGCTGCAAACATATTGAAAGAAAGGTCAACTGCAACCACCAGGGGCTGTTGGTTTTTACTGATGGGAACCGGCTGTTTGATCCAGGTAGGGCCTGCCATTGCCAGGCAGGTGACAACCCAGCCAGAAAAAACCAGCATCAGTGGCCAGCGAACCGGCTTTTTATTGTCTCCTTCAAGCAGCCAGGGAAGCAGTTCAGGGGCAATGATTTTTGTCCAGTTTCCCTGAGTTCGCTGTTGTTTCAACAGAAATAAAACCAGCAGAAAGCAGGGGAGTAACATAAGAAGCCAGAGCGGCCTTAAAAAGTGAAACTGTGAGATCAACTCCATCATAACCATGCTCTCCTTTTAGCTTCAGCATTCCCCCTGGTATCAGCATTCGGTCGGGTAAAGGAGCTCCCAGGCAAAATTTTCATGAGTGCGGGTATCAGGCTGAGCAGCAGAGCCAGTCCCAGAGGCCAGAAAAACAGGTCTTTGCTGGGGCGGAAGGTCTCTTCTTCCTGTATCGTGGGTTCAAGTTGATCAAGCAGGGCATAAATTTTGTTGAGTTCCTCAATATTACGGGCCCGAAAGTACTGACCTCCCGTCAGCTCTGCCATCTCATTCAGTGTTTTTTCATCCAGGTCGGCAGATGGGTTCACCCGGTGGGCACCAAAAAAGCTGCGTTCAATCATCTCATCAGCCCCCAGGCCAATGGAGTAGATTTTAATCCGCTCTTCTTTTGCAATCTGGGCAGCCTGTAATGGTGAGATCTCTCCGGCAGTATTGGCGCCATCGGTGAGGAGAATAAGTACCCGACTGTCCTCCGGCCGTTTGCGTAAATGTTTGACCGCCAGACCCAGTGCATCACCAATGGCCGTTTTATTGCCTGCCATGCCGATGCCGGACTCATTCATCAGTGTTTTCACCGTTTGCCGGTCAAAGGTCAGAGGGGTTTGAAGGTAGGCCTGGGTACCAAACAGAATCAAACCCAGCCGGTCACCCCGGCGGCGCTCAATAAAGTCATTCATTACGGATTTGGTAGCAGTGAGGCGATCAATCTGGCGACCATTGAGAACCATGTCATTGATTTCCATACTGCCGGAGAGATCAACGGCCATCATCAGGTCACGACCACTGTTCTGAAGCTCAATGGGTTCCCCGAGCCACACCGGTCTGCTGGCAGCCAGTAATAGAAGCGCCCAGATAAACCAGGGAAGTATCCTGTGGGATTTTGATGGTGTCGTTTTTTCTGTTTTCTGTTCGCCAATCATTGATGATAATTCCCGGTAGAAGGGAATATGCAGTGCTGAACCAGTAACATCACTGGCGGGTTTCACAAAACGATAAACCAGCAAAGGCAGCGGCAGTACGATCAGGATCCAGGGCCATTCAAACTCAAACATGGTGTTTCTTTATCCATCGCCGGGTCAGTGTGTAGATATCTTCAGTGTGCAGTGAAGCGTTGGGGTTATAACGGTCATTATTGAATGCGCTGTTGTTGAGAAACTCCGGCGTGCTTCCTGTTTCAGCCAGGAACTGGCACCAGTATTCACCGTTCAGGCCAGCCACATCGCGTTTGGAAAAGGTGTGCAGCGCAACTCTCTTTAACAGCTCATTGCAGTCACGGGCAAAACGGTGTGGGGACTGATGCTCTTGATACTCAAAAAGTGCCTTGCTGGCCTGGTGCAGTGCGACCGTGCGGTAGCGGTTTTTCTTCCATCGACGATAGACGTATAAGGTCAGAAGGGCCAGTAAGGTGATCACGATTGCTGTCAGCACCCACCAGCCAATGGCGGGTGGCCAGAGGCCAACAGGGTCTGGAAGGTGATTGGGGCGGTGCTGATCTAATGGGTTTTGTGCTTCCATGAGTTCTCTTGATTCTGATGCTGATCCTGATTGTTGATCCTGACACCGTAAAGGCCCAGAAGCTGTTGTGCGGACGGTTGCGCTGACGTTATTTTCAGTAAGGGAATTCGAAAGCGTGAAAGCATTTTCTGCAGCTGCTCATTTTGTTTCAGGTAATGCTGATGAAATTGCTGGCGGAGCTGTTGCTGACGGGTATTAATCATCAGGCTGTGCATGCCATCGGTAACAGAATATCGATTCGGCGCTGGCAGCTCTGATTCCAGAGGATCGCTCACCTTGATGGCCATCAGTTCATTGTGGCGGGCAAGCTGGGACAGGGTGTTGCTCTGCTTCTTCGTTGATATGGTTGAAGTCGCTGATCAGAAAGACCTGGGTTCCCGGATGGGCAACGCGACGGGCATGCCTGAGGGTTCTGGTCAGGCCATGTTCGGCATCCAGGCTCGATATGGATGTGGCTCGAAGTTTTCGGTTCATCCTTTCTGTCTGGTTCAGCCAGTGCATCAGTGTTTTTCTGGAGCGTTTTGGTCGCGTTTCCTGAAGCTCCTGCTCATTAAAAAATAACGCCGCCGATGCGGTCACCGTGACTCAGTGTTGCCCAGGCGATCAGTGCTGAGATTTCAGCCGCAGTGACCGATTTGAAGTTGTGCTGGCTGCCGAAAACATGGAGTGGCTCTGATCCAATAACACCATAACCGGCCGTTCACGCTCTTCCTGAAAGACTTTGGTGTGGGGTTTCATTCTTCTGGCGGTAACCCGCCAGTCGATGGAACGGATGTCATCACCGAACTGGTAGGCCCGAACCTCCTCAAAATCCACGCCTCGTCCTTTAAAAGGAGAGCGCGCATTTCCCAGCATCTGCTGGTGGCTTCGTCCGGGGCGAACAGTGGCAGGTCTTTAGCCTGAAGCCGCAGGTTCACCAGACTTTGTAATGTGCAATAGGCACCGCTTCATAGTTCTTCCAAAACCGCTTTGCGACAGCCCTTTAGGCTACAGGTACCAGTTTCAATAACTGGCTGATAATCTGGTCTGCGTCTTTTCCTTCCGCTTCAGCCTCAAAGGTCAGAAGCAACCGATGGCGAAGAGCATCGTGGGCGATCGCCTGAACGTCATCAGGGCTGACGAAGTCACGGCCATCCAGCCAGGCATGGGCTCTGGCACATCTATCAAGAGCTATAGTACCCCTTGGACTTGCGCCATATTCAAGCCAGCCTGCCAGCTGGTCGCTGTACAGGGTTGGGTTACGGCTGGCATTGATCAGCTGAACGATATATTCCTCTACTGAGAGGCTCCATATGAACCGACAAGACTTCCTGACGGGCCAGAAGGATCTCTTCCTGTTTCAGAGGGTTTTCCGGGCGCTCAACCGATGCGTGCATGGCTTCACCTCTGGCCAGCCGCAGAATAGCGCGCTCAGCTTCAACATCCGGATAGCCCAACCCGTACATGCATGATAAAGCGATCCAGCTGGGCTTCCGGCAGAGGGTAAGTGCCTTCCTGCTCAATGGGGTTCTGGGTCGCCATCACCATGAATACATCAGGTAGGGAGTAGGTTTTCTGGCCCACACTGACCTGACGTTCAGCCATGGCTTCCAGCAATGAGGACTGCACTTTGGCTGGAGCCCTGTTGATTTCATCAGCAAGGATCAGGTTGTGAAAGATGGGGCCGGGCTGGAAACGAAAACTGCCATCTTCCGGCAGATAGATGTCGGTACCGGTGACATCCGCGGGCAGCAGGTCAGGGGTAAACTGGATTCTGTGAAAATCAGCATCCAGACCATCCGACAGCGCTTTAACTGCACGGGTTTTAGCCAGACCAGGCGCGCCTTCAACCAACAGATGGCCATCGGCAAGCAGGGTGATCAGCAGGCGGTTGACCAGATGCTTCTGACCAATAATTTGTGCTGGAAAGATAATTTTTCAGCTGGCTGAATTGTGTAAAACAGTGGCTTGTTGACATTCTATTTCAACCCGGAAATCTGTCTGCGTCTTTCAAAGGGAGTGCATGAAAGGGTTTAAAATACTCCAGAGTTATCTGAAAGCACCAGGCACACCCCACTTTACAGTTTGGAAATTCTACAAGTCATTTGGACTATTTATAAGCCCTATAATTAGGTCTTGGCGAATGCTTTACGGTTATAAACCTTATTTTTTACAGCGCCCTTCAATATAGGTTCGCCAAGGCCGATGGTCTAGTACAAGGATTTTCACTAACAACGAATTTGTATGCACATTGGAGATGCCAGGGATGGGGCAGTTAAATAGCCAGGAACGCGAAGAGACTCTGGACAAACTGATTGATGACTTGGCTGACCATATTCCGGTAGAGCAAATGGATAGCTTTCGTGAGTTTGTCTACCGGTATTACTCCCTGGATACCAGAGAGGATCTGGTGTCTGGTGACTGGCAGGACTTCCTGGGAGCGACCCAGTCATTCTGGAAATTCATTCAGTATCATAATCCAAGTCACCCGCGCATTGAGGTGATCAATCCTGAATATAATATGCATGGCTGGCACTCAACCCATACGGTCATCCGTATTCTCCATCGGGATATGCCTTTTGTGGTGGACTCAGTCAGAATGAAACTGAATGAATATGGCTCCACTATTCATTTGCTGCGTAACGGAGTGCTTTATTCCCGCCGCTCGGAGGATATGACCTTACTTTTTGCTGATCAGCAGGTTGAAGGTGAGTTTGTCAGTCGGGAATCTTTTGTTTACCTTGAGATAGATCGTTGTGAGGATCAGGGTGAGCTGGATCAATTGATGGACCAGCTGAATGCAGTTCTGGGCGATGTCAGTCGTGTAGTGGATGATTTTGATGAAATGACCGGCCGGGTCAAACGACTGGCAGCCGTGATTGGTCATTTGAATACCCTGCCTGGTACTTTGCTGAAGGAAGAAGATGAAGTTCAGGAGTTTCTGGAATGGCTACTGGGTGACAACTTTACCTTTCTTGGCTATGAAGAGCTAATTGTCACTGAACATGAGGGAGATCGACGGCTGATACGCCCATCTGAATCTCTGTTAGGGCTGCTGAAACCCGCTAATGAAGGTGGGCCAGGGCAGCTGGCACTGGAACCATTTATTGAACATGATCTGTTCGAGTTGACAGAAAGGCTTTCTTTCTCTAAGGCATCAGTCCGCTCCAGTGTACATCGTCCAGCTTATCCTGACTTTATTACCATACGACGCTTTGATGAGCAGGGCAGAATAGTGGGTGAAGCGCGTATTGTTGGTCTGTACACCTCTCCTGTTTATCGTAAAACACCCTATGTGATTCCCTATATTCGTAATAAGGTCTCGGCGATTATTCAGCGGTCAGGCCTCGATCCTAAAAGCCATCATGGGAAAGATCTTGTGCAGATTCTGGAGATTTTTCCAAGGGATGAGCTTTTCCAGACGACTCAGGATGAGTTGTTCCAAACAGCGATGTCGATTCTGCGCATGCAGGAGCGGAAGCAGATTAAAGTCTTCATTCGACAGGACCCCTACGGTCCGTTTTGCTCAGCGCTGATCTTTGTCCCAAGAGATATCTACAGTACCGATTTTCGCCAGAGAATAGAAAAAATTCTCTGTCACCGCCTTGAAGCAGAAGACAGTGAGTTTACCACGTATTTTTCTGAGTCGATCCTGGCCAGAGTCCATTTTGTTTTCAAGTTGAAAGGACGAATTGATTACAACCTGGATGTGATTACCCGTGAAATTATTCTGGCGGCATCTTCGTGGAGTGATGATCTCAGAGAAGCGGTGCTGGAGGTATTTGGGGAGGTCCGGGGTAACAAGCTGCTGTCCAGGTTCACTGATGGATTCAGTGCAGCCTATAAGGAAGCCTTCAAGCCGCAGTCTGCGGTAACGGATATTCGCCATTTCGAAAGAATGAGTGCCCATCGACCACTGTCCATGGGGTTCTATCAGTCACTGAATGATGAAACCGGACAGGTGCACCTGAAACTGTACCATTTTATTGAGCCTCTGCCGTTAGCTGACCAGATTCCTATTATTAAAAATCTTGGTTTGCGTGTGCTGGGCGAATACCCCTACCTGATTCGTAACAGCTCCGGTGAAACCATCTGGATTCATGACTTTCAATTAAGCTTTGATTCTCGAATCAATATTGACCTGCAGAAAGTCGGGCCAGTCTTTCAGGAAGCATTTGAAAAAATCTGGTTTGGGGAGGCGGAAAATGACCGGTTTAACCGACTGGTGTTATCGGCAGGTCTGAGCTGGCGGCAGGTCGCCATGCTCAGGGCATATTCCCGTTATATGAAGCAGGTTCGCGTTGGCTTCAGTCAGTCCTATATTGCGGAAACACTGTGCAACAATATTGATATCGCCCGGTTACTGGTTGAGCTGTTTGAAGTCCGGTTTAATCCGCAGCTGGAGCTGTCTCAAACCCAGCGCCTGGCTCATCAGCAGCAGATTCAGCAGAATATTCTACAGGCGCTTGATCAGGTTGCCGTTTTGAGTGAAGACAAGCTAATACGATGGTATCAGAATGTTATCAAAGCGACTCAGAGAACCAATTTCTATCAGCAGGATGAAACAGGCAATACCAAATCCTATATCTCGCTCAAAATGGCAGCCAGAGAGATACCGGATATTCCCAAGCCTGTTCCACTTTATGAGATCTTTGTCTACTCACCGATTGTTGAAGGTGTCCACCTGAGAGGAGGGAAGGTCGCTCGAGGGGGGTTGAGGTGGTCTGACCGGGTCGAAGATTTCAGGACTGAAGTTCTGGGTCTTGTTAAAGCGCAGCAGGTGAAGAATGCGCTGATTGTTCCAGTTGGGGCAAAAGGTGGGTTTGTGCCAAAACAGGTGCCGCTGGATGGTAGTCGGGAAGAGGTCATGGCAGAAGGTGTTCGGTGTTATAAGACCTTTATCCGGGGGCTGCTTGATATCACTGACAACCTGGTGGAAGGGAGTGTTGTCCATCCGGAAGGTGTAGTGATTTATGACGAAAGTGACAGTTATCTGGTGGTGGCCGCTGATAAAGGGACAGCAACGTTTTCAGATATAGCTAATGGTATTGCCGCGGAATACAACTTCTGGCTGGGGGATGCCTTTGCTTCTGGCGGCAGTGTTGGTTATGACCATAAGAAGATGGGAATTACTGCCAAAGGCGCCTGGGTTTCGGTGCAGAGACATTTTCGGGAAAAAGGAATCCACGTCCAGCAGGATGTGATCTCTGCGATTGGTATTGGCGATATGTCCGGTGATGTTTTCGGTAATGGGATGTTATGCTCTGAGACCATTGCTTTGGTGGGCGCCTTCAATCATCTGCATATTTTTGTGGATCCCAATCCGGATGTCTATCAGAGCTATGCAGAGAGGAGGCGACTGTTTGAGCTGCCTCGTTCCAGTTGGACTGATTATGACACGAGTCTGATCTCTGAAGGTGGGGGAATCTTTTCACGACAGGCAAAGTCAATTGCCATAAGCCCTGCCATGCAGCAACGTTTTGGCATCACGGCCAACCATCTACCGCCGAATGAGTTGATTCGCAGTATGCTCCGGGCCCCGGTTGACCTCTTATGGAATGGCGGTATTGGAACCTACATTAAGTCGATGAACGAAACCCACAATGATGTCGGTGATAAGGCCAATGATCCGCTGAGAATTAATGGCTGTGAAGTGCAGGCCAGTGTGGTGGGGGAAGGTGGCAACCTTGGGCTTAGCCAGCTTGGGCGTATGGAGTATGCGCTGCAGGGAGGGGGACTGAATACCGACTTTATCGATAATTCCGGTGGCGTTGATTGTTCTGATCATGAGGTCAATATCAAAATTCTGCTGAATGATATTGTGGCCAGTGGGGATATGACGGTTAAGCAGCGGAACCAGTTGCTCGAAAGTATGACGGACGAAGTATCCAGTCTGGTCTTGACCAACAACTATCGCCAAACCCAGGCAATCTCTGTTGTTGAATCGGATGTTGTTTCAAGAATGGGCGAGTATCGTCGTTTTATGGAACATCTTGAGCGGCAGGGTAAGCTGGATCGTACCATTGAGTTTCTGCCCGATAATGAAGCAATCGCTGACCGGTCAGGCAGTGGACAAGGTTTGACCAGACCAGAGTTATCCCTGCTGGTCTCATACAGTAAAGCTGACCTTAAAGAGGCTCTACTTAACTCAACGGTGATTGATGATGATTATCTTGCACAGGAACTCTACAGTGCATTTCCTCAGATTCTGGTAGAAAAGTTCCCGGACGAGATTAAGCGGCACCGTCTGCGTAAAGAGATAATCTCTACCCAGATTGCCAACCATTTGATTGATATGATGGGGATCACTTTTGTTCATCGACTGCAAATGACCACCGGAGCCTCATCTCCCGAGATTGCCCGGGCATTCAGCGCCAGTCGTGATGTTTTTGATGTTTCCCGTTACTGGATGATGATTGAGCAGCTGGATCATCAGATTTCCAGTGCTCTGCAGTATAAAATGATGGGTTCATTAATCAAGCTGGTGAGACGTACTACCCGCTGGTTTATCCGCCTGAAGCGTCAGGATCTGGCGCCTGCTGAGTGTGTCGAACATTATGGCCCAAGAGTACGGCAATTTCTGGATTGCTTTGCTGAATCCCTCAGTGAAGAAGAAAGAGCTGAGTTAAACAAGGCTGTAGAATCCATGGTTGCGGAAGGGGTTCCGCAGGAGTTGGCACTGATTGTTGCTGGTCAGCGTTATTTACTCAGTGCATTGCCGGTTATTCGCGCAGCGGATGAAACCGGTGTACCTCTGGAGGTGGCGATCAGAACCTTCTTTGCCGTAGGTGCACGGCTGGAATTGAATTGGTACGGTAATGCTCTTTCTCAGCTGGAAGTAACGAACCACTGGCAGTCACTGGCCCGTGACAGCGCGAGGGATGAGTTGAACTGGCAGCAGCGCAAACTGTCGAAAGGTCTGATTGGCCTGGCTCAGGATGGGGTTCCTATCGAGCAGACCATTGATGAATGGATTGTGAAGAATCATGCACTGATTTCCCGCTGGCAGAACATGCTGGCGGACATTCGAAGCGCGCCTCAGGCGGATCTGGCCATGTTTTCGGTTGCCAATCGTGAGTTGATGGACCTGGCTCAGGTTAGTTTGCATGGTAACAACTGATTCTCATTATATAGTAAATAAAATTATAATTATTCAAGAGAAAGTAAAATATATTATGAATATATACTCGGATAATGTCCTCAAAACCTGTATTAAATGCTCCTGGGATACTGATGAGCTTGTTTGATTAAGCACGTTTGGAGGTAGAACAGTAGTTACCATGTCTACGGCGGGTATGAAAATGTTTGTTGATGAATGGAAGAGCGAACTTGCAAAGAAATATGGTGGTAGATTGCCTGAATTCGGAAATGAATTGTATTTAAAATTTCTCAAAATATCAGTAAATGAGGTGCCGATAAGTACTTATGTTCAGCAAGCGTAGCTAAAGATCGAACGCAGTTAATTGATCAGTTGATAAAGGGGGTGGAATACGCTTTCGAAAAAGATAGAGAAGAGAGGGAGCGCGGATTAAGGGATTCTTTGCCAAACTCTGAAATGGCTCGAAAAGTGTTAAGCGATGAAAGAAAAACTGAAAATATCAATATTCCAAATAGCCCGGCGAAATTCAGTTCTACCTTATATTGTTACCAAGTATCGGTATCAGGGTCTTATGGCTGATTTTGGTCTCAAGGCAAGAGAGCTTATCAGAGAGACGTGCCAAGCATTTGAGATAGATATCCTCAAAGGAGTTATAAGCAAGGAGCATGTTCATCTTTTGGTTAAATATGGCCCAAGTGAAATTATATGCAGAATAAAATGAATGGTCTCGACAAAGTTGTTTGAGAACTTTCCGGACTTGAAGTTATTTTTACGTCACCCCCGTAATACTAACGGTGGTTTAATGCTTGGGGCTAATATTTCAGCGAATCCTTATCAAGGTCTACTGGTTTGCCTTTCAGACAGCGGCTGGTGCGCTGGCCATAGACGCAATATTGAGGAACTGCTTTCAGCTACATATACCTCTGTGGGGAATTTCACTGGTTTTTGCTTTATTCCAGGGAGTGGTAGCTATTGTTGGTTATCACTATCTTAAATGGCTGTCGGTATTTTCATTTCCTGCAAAGCTGATTCTGTTCATTGCTCTTATACTGTTTCTCCTTGATGCAGGTGGCAGCGATGCAACTCCTGAAGCAGTTATTTTTATGGAGGGACTTCACTGGTCGTGGCCACTGGCAGCATTATGGTTTAACACAATTGTTTCAACATCATTTACCTGTGTGACGATACCTCGGACTTTACCCAGTACACGCGCTCAGGAAATGCTTTGCTGATTGGAACCATTTCCGGTTCTCTGGTGGGAACGCTGGTGGCTGCTTCATTTGGGGCCTATGCAGTTATTGCTGGAGGGGCGGACAATATCAACCCTTTTGAAACCATTACGCAGTTACAGCCGAATGTGTTGATTATACTGCTGGTGGCACTGGTTATTTTTCTGGATAACTGGACGATTAATGTGATTAATCTTTATACAGGTGGCCTCTCTCTTTGCAATGCGTTTGAAAAGATAGGCCGGTTCAGAGCAACGGTCATTGTGACTCTGGTTGCGGGCTTGCTTTCCTGTTTTCCGGACATTATTAGTGGCTATGTGCATCATATGGGTACTATAGGAACGCTGTTTGCCCCTGTTACTGGCACAATGCTGGTGTGGTATTTCTATCAATTTAAGCGTGTCGATATTCCCTCGCTATATCAGAGTGGGGGCACTTACTGGTATTTCCATGGTTTCAATATTTTTGCCTGTTTGTTGGTTCCAATAGCCTTTTTTGCTGGCCTTTATATACCTGAACTCTGGATGCCAGCGGTGTTCCTGATGTTTGTAACGTCTTTTCTCTTTTGGCTGTTCATTCGGCTTCGACCTGACATGAGAATGGTTCAATTGAAAAGCTCAGTGCCGGCTGACTAAAAGCACTGTCATTTGATGACCGGGTAGAGCTTTGTGATGAGGTTTCTGGATATGGTAGTAGAATTTATCTTTTTATTTTGTTTTTCAAAATACCTTATCGCAATATTTTCTTTTTGCAAAAGAAAGCCCTGTTGGAAAAGGTGCTCAGGATACTGATAGCAGGCTTTTTTATCCTCAGTACTGTGATACTATCCTTACGTAATCCCCACAAACCAGTAGTACGTTCATGTTCGGGAATTTCATGAATTGGTTGGTTTGCTGAAGTTTTGGCATCCCACTCATTCAATAGCGCTAGCCACTTTGATCAGACAATTAAGAACGCCTCAATTCTTTCATTGTTCTCACTGATTTTTAAAGTGTATAAGTGTTATGTGGATACGATTTTACTGGCTGAATATTAGTCAGAAATCTCTCCCGATGTGAAATGACATAGGTATCACTTTTGTCGAGATTATAATTTTCCGGTGAAACCTCCCGGCTGTTAAGTGTTGCGTTATCCAGACAGCAACAACAGCTTATTGTAAAAACGCTAAGTGGAATTTAGCCGGAATACCGTGAACGCAGGCCTTTTGGAACTAAAGGATCTATTTGGGGTAGTTTCCAGGCCCTGCAGTTTTGACTGATAAAAACTTGAACGTAGTACAGCAGGTAAATCATGAGTCAAGCCCAATCATTATATGAACGAATGGCAAACACCAGCCTGGTTCTCAGGATTATCATCGGTATTGCCCTGGGTGCTGGTCTGGCGGTTGTTTCACCGGATACGGCGGTTGCCATTTCTTTTCTGGGCTCCCTGTTTGTCGGGGGGCTGAAAGCCGTGGCACCCATTCTGGTCTTTGTTCTGGTTGCTTCTTCCATTGCTAATCAGAAGCAGGGGCAGCACACCAATATGCGGCCAATCATCTTTCTGTATATTCTCGGAACGCTGGCGGCCTCTTTTGTCGCGGTCTCCATGAGCTTCCTGTTTCCTGTCACTCTGACGCTGGTGACGAATAGTGGGGGGGCTCTGCCTCCGGAAGGCATTATGGAGGTTCTCCATACGCTTCTGTTCCAAATAGTCCAAAACCCGGTTGAAGCACTGTTAACCGGTAACTTCATTGGTATTCTTGCCTGGGCTATTGGTTTGGGGCTGGCGCTGCGTCACGGCAGTGAGTCTACCCGGACAATGGTTCATGATTTCTCAATGGCCGTTTCTTTCATTGTACGCTTTGTTATTCAGCTGGCTCCCATCGGTATTTTCGGGCTGGTTGCCAACACGATCGCACAGACCGGATTCAGTGTTCTGCTGGGCTATAGCAAGTTGCTGGTGGTGTTGATCAGCAGTATGTTGATCATTGGCTTCATTGTTAATCCTGTGATTGTTTATCTGAAGATCCGTCAGAACCCGTTCCCTCTGGTTCTTCGTTGTATCCGGGAAAGTGGTGTTACTGCATTCTTTACCCGCAGCTCAGCTGCCAATATCCCGGTAAACATGCAACTGTGCAAGAGTCTGGATCTCCATGAAGATACTTACTCTGTATCTATCCCTCTGGGAGCAACCATTAATATGGCGGGTGCAGCTATCACCATCACGGTGATGACGCTGGCAGCGGTACATACTCTGGGTATTTCCGTTGACCTGCCAACGGCACTGATATTAAGTGTTGTTGCTGCGGTTTCTGCCTGTGGTGCATCCGGCGTTGCTGGTGGTTCCCTGTTACTGATTCCCCTGGCCTGTAGCCTGTTTGGTATTTCCAATGATATTGCCATGCAGGTGGTTGCAGTTGGCTTTATTATCGGGGTAATTCAGGACTCTCTGGAAACAGCCCTTAACAGCTCTACAGATGTGGTGTTTACCGCTGCTGCATGCATTGCTGCTGAACGGAAAGAGGGTTCTCTAACAGAAACTCCTTCCGTCAGTGTATAAGTGTTGTCTTTGTAAAGAACACCTGTCTTCTGACTGCGGAATTTTTTTTTTTTCGGCAGTCAGAGCTTCAGGTGTCCTTTTGTCAGACTTGATCAGGCCTATGCAGTGCTAAGGAATTGTCCCGAAATAAAACCGACATTTCATTTTTCGTCTGGTACGGCAGTGTAATTCCATTTTGGCAGAAACGTGTCAAATTTAATGCTCATCTTTTCTTTAAAATCGGCGGCATATTTACGGCCTTTTTCAAAGACCTTATCGATTATTTTCACGACTACTTTCAGCCCCGTCGTCGTTTCAGTTTTCTCAATATAGTGCTTCGCAGTCTCAATACTTTCCAGAGGTACACCACTACAGGCTCTTGTCACATGAGGGAATACCCGGTGCTCAATTGGATTGAACTTTGAGCAATAAGGGGGATAGTGTGCAATACGAATCTTTAACCCCAACCGGTTGGAGAGTGCTTCCAAATCTTCTTTAAACAGGTAGGACGATGAACTATTACTACCGCCACCATCACACACAACCAATACCTCATCTTCACCTGCATAGTCTTGCTGTCCATGATCAAGCCACCAGAGAGCCAGACACTCGCATGAAAATTCAGATGTATCTTTACTGGTATTTAAATGAACCAGTGCCTTGTTTTTACCTAAGTCGTATATCCCATGAGGTATAACCTTGCCATTACCCTGGCGAAAATCGTGATCGTTGACAATCGTTGGCTCATAGCATCCGTTACTCCTGCGCGATAGAAATTGCCCAACACTTTTTGGTGTCCAAAGTAGGGTTCAATCTATATTCTTAAATTGAGCGTCGCGATCTTTGTTATGGCCCATCGTCTCCTTCCTTGTTCATAAAGCACCTTGTATTCTTAAGTGTCTGTCTTCTCAAGTTGAAATATTTCGACGGGAGAGATTTGTCCATCGGACTTCCTGTCGTATTGGATCACCTGCGGTATGGTCGTGTAGAATGCGGAGCACGTTATCAACCAAATTTGGACATACCACCGTTAGTCTTCTTCTTCCCCCCTCTTGAATCCGGTAGTGAGCTGTTCTTCAGAATTAAGTTCAGTTATTCCATGAACGACAGTCTCCCGATGGCAGCAATAATTGAGATATGTACTGGATACCTCCATGACCCAACTTCACTGCTTCAATAGCAGCGTACCTTCTCCGATCTGCTCATTGAGTGAACAGAAAAAATCCATCATCTGAGTCAACTACTTCTGAATAATTACCCTTCGCACAGGAAAGAATCTCAAGGAAGATATTTAGGCTTTACTATAGGCGAAATGTAGGAATTATTTCAGGACAATTCCTAACCCGCGCATAGGCTTTAGATATCGTTGAAAAAGGGCTGCGCTTGCTACCTTTTGCGACAGCCTCTTTACATGCTTCCATGGCATTATAAGTACAGCCATATAAGGGTTGGTCAGAGTCCTGTTTTTGAGAAGGTTGTCGTGTTTCATCGACAAACCAGGGTTTGCTTGCTCCTTCAAGCTCTCTGATTTGTATTTCAAGGTTTGATTTGAATAAGGGACTGGTCGATAAATTGGGTATACTGCTGGCTGTATAGTTCTTAAGGCACTCGAGTAACGCCCGTTTGTTGACTATCACCATTCTGGCTTCCCGAGCCTGCTGCTCCTTTTGCAGTTGCTGTTCGTCACACTTCTGCATTGCATCAGTCAGAATAGCCTGGGCATCATGTACGTCAGGTAATTGCGGTAGCAGCTTGTTTTCATTGTCCTCCCCATCAGAGTCCTGTTCGTCCTGAGATTGTAGACTGTCTGCCATACGTGTATTCAGTAAAGAAGAGCGAATATGTCGCATATGCAGAATGTTGAATACATGATCTCCCTTGTGCAGCTCAATATTATGGGCTTCAAGTGTACTTATGATGGTCTCAAGGCCTTCTCCAGGAGAGACCGTGCCGCAGGAAAATTCTAAAAAAGCATGTATTTCCTCGATAAGATACTGGAGTTGGTATGGTAAAACTGATGCATCAAGTGGTGAGAAAAACAGGCCGGTTAATTGTTGGTTGAAATCAGAAAATCGACCTGGGTTGGCTGACAGACTATCCGGATCTTTCATGGCTTTTTCGACCAGAGCCTTGGCTTTAACAAAGTTGAGTATGTGTTTAGCGTCTTGTTGTAAGTCAGGATGATGCTTTTCTTTAATTCGGGCTTTGATGTGCTGAAGTATTTCTTCTTTATACTGAAGCTGGTTCCAATACTGACTCAACTCAATTCGAAGCTTATTACTTCTCCAGATATTCCAGCCAGAAAGCGCTTGTTGTCTGATTTCGGCCATGTTGTCCAGAGTGGTTTTGCTGATTTCATGGATCCGCTTACTTGCTTCAATGGCTCCGGGGCTGTCTTTGGCAAAGGTCCTTTTCATCCGTTCTGCAACGGTCTCATTTATAGATGTCCAGACTTCATCAAACTGATTGTAGCGGCGGGCTACAACACAACCACTGCACAGGAAGGTTGAGACTCCAATAATGGCTGTCGTTAAAATGGGGCTACCGACAAAAACAATAATTTTGAATGCGTTCATGAACAGGATTGCAATCGTTGAAAGCGTCGATGAAATTCCCAGAATTCCTGCAACTTTTTTTCTCTCCGATTGCAATTCACTGCGAGCTTCGGTATTAAGAGGATCTGCTTTTACTTTATTAATTTTATCTTTGTATTTCTCGAAACGAGTTATAAAAGGAGCGAGCAGAAAGCTGATAGCGCCTGTAACTATACCGGAACGCCTGCCAATATGATGCGCCAGGCTGACGGTATTATCAGGGCTCATTGATGCCAGGAAGTCTGATGACAGCCCAAGGGACAGGCTGGGCATTAAATCCTGAGCATAGCGCAGGCTATTGCATAGTCTGAGAATTGGCGGCTTCATCTTGCTGACGCACTGTCTGGCAAGGTAAGTAGATAATGTGTTCCATGTAACTTTTCTGAGACTGCTTTCCAGATCTTTGAAATTTCTGCACAGGAAAATTTCTATAACGGGTAGACCAGCATGCAGGGCTGAAATGATGTCTCGGAGTAGTTGGAATCGTTTAATAAAGGTTGCAAATCGTGGGTTTTGCGTTGGATCAAAATCCAGTGGGAGTGGCTTGTCTCCGGAAAAAATTAAGGCAAGGGCCTGACCACGCATACAGACGCTAATTCTTTCAAGTAGACCGGATACGGATGCTTCTTGTCCAAGCAGGCTTTCAAGCTGAGGCAGCAGCAGTGCAAAGTCACCCCACATGACTCGAAAAAACTTTGGACATTGTTGAGCAACCTCAAGCATTGTACCCAGAGTTTCTGTAATAAAAGAATGGACCGGGTTCTCAGCTGAGAACAACAACGATATCAGCCCTTTGCCTTCTTGATAGAGAGTATTAAGTAAATCAGATGGGCCTGAGCTTTGAAACTTCTGGATTAACTGCCAGGCGTTTGTAGCTATTGATCGAATTGTTGGCGCTCCCCATTTGACCGTGTCATAGAAAAGGTTTTTAAACTCTGTGCACGGGTTGTATTCAAGCAGTTTCAGATATCTCTTGCGATACAATTCAGCAATAATATCTTCCATCTCATCTTCTTCCTGCCATACAAAGTTGAGATAGCTGAGATAATATGCGTAGGAATCCGGATTAAGTGGTAGATAACCAATCTTTTTTCTTGCTTTTCCCAATTGCCAGAGAACACTAATATTCTGCTCAAAGCTTTCAAATGGTAGCAGAGGGTGAGGTTCTGATTTTTCGATCAAGTGAATGAGAAGCTGTTGCTCATAAAATGCGACATGGTAATAACACTGCATCCAGTGCAAATCACGCTCATAACTGTTGTCAGTTTTAACATGGCTCAGTGCATCGATGAACTTCAAAGTGGCCAGGTAGAAAGACTTTTCAGGACTATCTTCAGTTTGGGCAAGAACGGTGTGTATATGTTGGACAGAGGGCTGTTTTAAGAAATAACAAGGCGGAAATAAGTCAGATTCTTTTGGGGACGGCTCTTTTGAAGAAGGTTGGGCCGCTAGAAACAGATGGATTAGCTGTGCAGAAACTCGATTTCCCTGAATGTTAAGAGCGCTTGGGCTCCTGTCAGAAGGAGGGCTGGTTCTTTGATGGTTTATTGATTCAAGGTTAAGGAGGTGCTGGCGTTGATCTAACAATACAGGCAGGCTAACAGTAGCTTTTGAAGACTTCAGTTCATACTCAAGGCGAATGGAATGATGCCAGTAAATTTCATCTGCCAGCTGCTTCTCTATTTCTGGCAAAAGATTCTGTTTGACAAGTCGCTCTAATAAAGCCCGTATGCTTTCTGGTGTCTGTTCTAGCTGATCAATCGCCAGAACGATTTTTGTTGCCTGTATTTTTCTTATGCTTTGTTGACACTTAACGTTAAAACAAACCAGATAGGTCAACAGTCTTTTAATTGTTTCAGGCTGTTCCTGAATATATTGGTTCAATACATCCTTTTTGCAGATATCTCCCCTGGCAACCGAAACCTTGACTAAGGAGGACTTCTCAAGTTCAGCTATAGCCAGCTGCCTTGAACTTTCAAGCTTTTTTTCTCCCAGGCGTCGAATGGCACCGCGTAGAATATATTCACGCCTTTTGCACCACAACCCCATGACTCTTGGCCACGTCCGGAAGTTCTCGAGTTGAGGATCCCTGAATTTATTGTTCTCGATCTCCTCAACAGGCGTTGCCAGCAGTTTTGAAGAAATTCTTCCTTTTCGTACCAGAAAGTCAGCATCCATCTTTGATTGAAGAGAGTACAAATCATACTTATGTTCAAATGCTTTCAAATTCCGCAGGAGAGCAAAGTGTTGATTACGGTGTTGAATGTCATCTTCGACTTGCTTGAGGTTTTCTCTCAGTTTTTCAAGATCTGTGTCATCAATTTCGTTGAGCATTTCAAGCCTGCATTTAATAATCCCAATCGCGGTAGCAGGGTATAGAAGCAGCAAAACCTGTAAAATGCCGTGCGGATAAAGGGAGATGAATAGTTCCGGGGTATCGTCTTCCTGATCTAATGAAATATCGCTGGGGTAGCCATAGGCAACCGGAGAGAGCTTCAAGACGGGAAGCTTTTGTTCGTAGATTTCCTCGAGTGGCAGTGGGTTGTCATGTTTTGAGTCGTCAGTGTGGCGCTTGCCTGAAGGTGCTTCATCCGGGGTAAAATAATTTTCACCAGACTCATAGGATGCGCTTAAGAGTTCTTCCGGTGGGGCTCTGTCCAGGGGGATGCCTTGCTTGTTCAGGTCACTGTCTATTGCGTCGACATCGAGTGGAGAGCAGTTGCCCTGATCATTTTCAAGCTCTTCATCCTGGTAGTCCATATCAGGGCTGATGAGTTCCGAACTTAGGGCTGGTATCGGTAGAGCAGTATTTGCCAGCGCTTCAATTCCTGACTGGATAATGGTGTTCATGGGTTGCCAGTAGACATCTTCAGCTTCTATTGGGGATGGTGTCCTCTCTAGTTGCTCAGAAGGTAATGGTACGTGGGCTGTTATGGGATCTTCGATATTTTCATTTACTGGCTGTGTTTGAGAGCCGTCAGCATTCGAGGGAGAGAGGCCTTTTGTTTGGCTGTCCAGAGGCACAGTCTGTTGATGCCGGATAGATGCATCCGTTTCGGTAGGCAGACTGCCATCATTATCATTTTGAGTTGCTGTATGCCAGCTGTATTCTGTACCTGTATCTGATGTTGCTACTTTGCTGCCGGTGGGAACGTTGTTTTTTTTTTGTATTTTGGCCTGTGGTAGTTCGGGGGAAGGGGCGCGCGGAAGCTTTGTGCTGCAAGGGATATAGGTTGCAGGCGCTTTGGTCTTTCTTCGAGCTTTATTGGGTTTCTTTAATTTTTTAGGTTTTTTTGAACTCTTTTTTTTGGATAACCTTATGTCCCTGTCTGGATCCGGACTCTCCAGATCTATTTGAGTTATGTCGGAAGAAGATAGGCTGCTGTCTGACATGATTTGAGTTTTGCGATGGCTGATCGGTATTTTATTTGAGCCGTGACTGCAGGGGTTATTGGCTGTTGGGTGAAGTTGCTGATTTTGACTCGTAGAAAAGGGGGGTAAACGCGACGTAATAGCCAGCATTATTTTGCCCTGAGCATTGGAATAATTTTAACCAACGGTTCAGACCAGATAAGGGGATGATCGTTTCATCTGTTTATTGTAAATATTTTAGAAGCTTCCCCTAGAGACAAAAGGGATTGCAGGTCGTATAATCCACCGAATTTTGTCTGGCGCATACTGATCGATCACTCTTATGTATAAATTGACACGAAGTGCCCTGTTTTGCCTCTCTGCTGAAACTGCTCATGATTTCGCCATGGAAATGATCAGTGCAGGCGGGCGCCTTGGTCTTACCCGGCTGATCGCGCCGACAGTCCCTTCCAAACCACGGGAGGTGATGGGGTTAACCTTTGATAACCCGGTTGGACTGGCAGCGGGTTTGGATAAGAATGGCGAGTGTGTGGATGGACTGGGTAGCCTCGGTTTTGGTTTTCTTGAGCTGGGTACGGTGACACCGGTTGGTCAGCAGGGTAATCCAAAGCCAAGAATGTTCCGCATCCCTGAGAAAGAAGCTCTGATCAACCGAATGGGGTTTAATAATCTCGGTGTTGATCAATTGATTGCCAATATTCGTAACAGCCAGTACAAAGGTGTGATTGGTATCAATATTGGTAAGAATCTCACCACCGCTGTTGAAGATGCCAATCAGGATTATCTGACCTGTCTTCGTAAGGTATACCCTCACGCTGGTTATGTCGCAGTGAACCTCTCTTCTCCGAACACTCCCGGGCTGAGAAAACTGCAATACGGTGAAGCGTTAAAGAGTCTGCTTGCTGCACTCAAAGAAGAGCAGGCTCTGCTGGCCAGGGAGTATGGGCGGGTAGTGCCACTGGCGATCAAAATTGCTCCGGATATGACGGATGAGGAGATTGCCGAAGTTGCCGCTGAACTGGTTGCTCATGAGCTGGACGGGGTTATTGCAACCAATACAACGCTGGATCGTGACAAGGTCAGTGGTTTTGCTACAGCCGAGGAAGCGGGAGGGCTCAGTGGTGCTCCTTTGAGTGATAAATCAACGGAAGTCATCCAACTGCTTGCCGGCGAACTTTCTGGTAAGCTGCCAATTATTGGTGTTGGCGGTATTATGGATGCACAGACGGCGGCAGATAAGATTAAGGCGGGAGCCAGTCTGGTACAGATTTACTCAGGCTTTATCTACAAAGGTCCAGAGCTGATTCGGGAAGCGGCAGAAGCAGTTTACTCGGTTGAATCATAAGAAAGGCTATGATGCATATACCCGTCGCCTGTAAAGTTGCTACTTTAGTTGGCTGCATTCGCTCACTTGCTGCCGCGTAGCAACTTGAAATTCTTTGGGTATAGATAGACATCCTGATCTCGCAGAGCCCTGTCAATAAAAACAGGGTCAATAACAACTGGTTTTTCTGTGAGATCAGCGGGAGCCTTTTGGAAGCCCCGGTACAGGGGCTTTTAACCAGCGTATTCAGAGTAAGTCGGCTGAATAGGAGTGGGAGAAGTTATACATTCGGTGTAACCCCGAAATGCCCGTCATTCCTTCCCAGTTATCCACTCGACCTTCTCGCCAGCCACTTAACCACGACTGGCGTAAATCTGGCTCCTGATGGGGGCAGATGTCCCTGGAGCGGCCAGACAGGCCTATTTGGTATCCTTTATTAAAGGCTCTATCTGATTTATCCCTTTTGTGTCTTTTCAACATGGTAACTGCCTCTTGCTGATTTGGTTATTGACGGCCTCCATGGCGCCTCAGGCTTTCTTTCTGTATTACCACACAGCAGACTTCACCCAATGGTGGGGGTAACTAGTCGCATAGTGCTAACTGTCCCCCAAAAAACAGTACGGGTAAAGAGTCAACTGAAGAAAGTATTCACCCAAGGAAAGTCAATGCTCTAAGTTTTATCCAAATCTGTCGCTTTTGTTGAGAAAACGTTGAGAATTTTTAGTTAATAAAAGCTGCTGTTTAGCTTTTTCAGGAATATGAAATTATGAGTACAACGATGCTGACTCTGTTTGCCAGTTGTCCCAAGGGGGTGGAATCCCTGTTGGCAGCGGAGCTAAAGGAACTGGGTGCCAGTGATGTGGCAGAAACCGTTGCCGGAGTCAGCTTTGCCGGTAACCTCGAACTGGCCTACAAAACTTGTCTCTGGTCCCGACTGGCCAGTCGTATTCTGTTGCGCATTGGAGAAATTGACTCTTCAGATAAGCACTTACTTTATCAGGGGATTCAGTCTTTCGACTGGGATGAACACCTTGATCAGGGTTCCAGCCTCCGGGTGGATTTTAACGGCGCAACGCCAGATATTACTCACACTCGTTTTGGTTCACAGTTTGTGAAAGATGCGATTGTTGATCAGCTGCGTGACCGCCATGGCTGGCGGCCATCGGTGAGTAACAGTAATCCCGACCTGCGTATCAATGTGCATGCCAGGGATAAGCGGGTATTTGTTGCCATTGATTTATCGGGTCAGAGTCTTCATGAGCGTGGTTACCGTCTGGAAGCGGGCGAGGCGCCATTAAAAGAAAATCTTGCCGCTGCTATTCTGTATCGTGCCGGTTGGCCGGAAGTGGCCAGACAGGGCGGAACCTTGCTTGACCCAATGTGCGGATCGGGAACCCTGCTTATTGAGGGGGCCATGATGGCTGCGGATATCGCTCCGGGCCTGCTGAGACTCCGCTATGGGTTTGATAAGTGGATGGGGCATGTACCAAAACTATGGCTGAGTGTTCTGGAAGAAGCCCGGGAACGCCGCACTGCGGGTCTTTCAGCGATGAAATCAACAATTATCGGTTATGAAGGTTTGCCGAAAATTGTAGGACGCGCCAGGGCCAACCTCCAGCGCGCGGGTTTGAGTAAGCTGGTGACGATTCAACAACAGGAGCTGGCTAACCTCGAAGTTGATACCGGTATAGAGCCGGGGCTTGTGATTGCCAACCCGCCTTACGGTGAGCGTATGGGGGATGAAACCAGTCTTGTTTACCTCTACAAGCATCTGGGTGAAAAGCTGAAACAGCAAACTCCGGGCTGGCAGGCCGGTATTTTCACCTCATCTCAGGCGCTGGCCAGAAGCCTGGGGATGGGGCCTAAAAAGAGCTATACCCTGTTTAATGGAACCCTGTCTTGTAAATTATTCCTTTACGACATTCGTGAACGTCAGCCAGATCAGCCTGGTAAGGCAAAACCTGAAAGTGCTCAGCCCGCGGCCGTGTTTAAGGCCAGTACACCGGGTGGGGAAATGTTTGCCAATCGCCTCAGGAAAAACCTGAGGTTGATGGGTAAGTGGGTTAAGAAAGAAGGTATCGAGTGCTATCGTCTCTACGATGCGGATATGCCGGAATATGCGGTAGCTGTTGATATATATAAAGATTGGGTTCATGTTCAGGAATACGCTGCGCCAAAAAGTATTGATGAAGACAAAGCACGTCAACGACTGTTAGAAGCGCTTGAGGTTATTCCGGGTGTTTTGGGCATTCCTGAAAAGCAGGTGGTTTTCAAGCGTCGTGAGCGTCAGTCTGGAAAACGTCAGTACGAAAAACTTGAGCAGTCCGGTGACATGCTTGAAGTTAAAGAAGGGCTGTGTCGCCTTCTGGTGAATTTAAGGGACTATCTGGATACGGGACTGTTTCTGGATCATCGTAAAATGCGTTTACGCATTGCCAGAGAAGCGGAAGGAAAGGATTTTCTGAATCTGTTCTGTTACACCGGCACGGCCACGATTCATGCTGCAGTGGGCGGTGCTGCCAGTACCACCAGTGTGGATCTGTCCAACAGCTACCTGGGATGGGCCAGAAAGAATCTTTTGCTGAACGGCCTGGTGGATCGTAAACATCGCCTGGAGCAGGCAGACTGTGTTGAATGGTTGAAGCAGGAAAAGCGTCAGTATGATCTGATTTTCATGGATCCCCCAACCTTTTCCAACTCCAAGCGCATGCGGGATGTGTTTGATATTCAGGAAGTGCATGTGGAGTTGATCAACCTGGCCATGGCGAGGCTGAGAAAAGGAGGGGTACTTTATTTCTCCAATAACTTCCGCCGCTTTCAGTTGGCAGACGAGCTGAGTCAGCAATTTAAGGTGGAAGAAATGACCGCTTCCACCATTGACCGTGATTTTCAGCGCAGACCGGGGATTCATCGCTGTTGGTGTATTCAGTAATATTTATAGTTCATATTAGTCTTTGTAGTTATAAGTTGCCGCTCTTATAGTGCATCTATTCAGTTATGGATTGATGGGACAAATAATGAATCTGGAGATGATGAACCAGGAGCTGTCGACACTGAGTCCACAGGCTATTGTTCAGTGGGCTGTCCAGCGTGCCAGTAAACCGGTTCTGACAACTAACTTTGGACCGCATGAAGCGGCCATTATTCATATGGCAACTCAGATTAATCCGGATATCCCGGTAGTCTGGATTGATTCAGGATACGGTACCCGGGCAACTTACCGCTTTGCAGATGGGTTGATTCGACGGTTGAATCTCAATATCCAGGTTTTTCACCCGGAATACAGTCGTGGCTTTCGTGATGCTATTTATGGCGGTGTACCAGAAGTTGATACTTCTGAGCATGATGAGTTTACCCGTCAGGTAAAGCTGGAACCATTTGCCCGTGCCATGAAAGTGTCTGCTCCGGACTATTGGCTGACAGCCATTCGCAAGGATCAGACCGGGTTCAGGCAGAACCTTGATGTCGTCAGTGAGACCCGTGACGGCTACTATCGGGTTGCGCCTCTTCTGAACTGGACTGAGCTGGACGTTGAGGAGTATCTGGTCACTCACGACCTTCCTATTGAGGAAGATTACTACGACCCAACTAAAGTCTATGGACACCGTGAGTGTGGTTTGCACACCTCGGTATCGAGTTAGCGCTTATCTGCAATAGCCTGTTCATCGGGCTGAAAAGCCTGATGAACATATAACGCTTTCTTGCACCTCTTTTCATTCTTTACTTTTTACTGCCGCCACGACAATCCGGCGTTGCTGGTGCCGACTGGTTTCTTGCCTGCCACTCTGCCGGTGTGTAAGTGTGAAGAGCCAGTGCGTGAATCTGCTCTCTCAATTCATCAGCCAGAAAACCATAGATCATCTGATGCCGCTTAACTGGCATTTTTCCCTGAAACGCCTCACTGACAATCACTACTTTAAAATGTGACTCCGAGCCCGGAGGCGTATTGTGCAGGTGGCTCTCGTTAGCTACATCAATGAAGTCATTCTGTAAGGACTCATTCAGCTTATTGATGATATTTTCTCTCATTCCCATACACCACCTCTTTAGTCCTGGCCCGAACGACAAGGATTTTGTCTTACCGGCTTTCAGGAAACCATTATATAACGCTATTCCCTGAGGCTGTAGACCATTCGCTTCCATGCTTATGGATGATTTTTTTTCATGGTCTATGCTCATACCACTTTGGTGTAGAAGCGCTTTGCTCAGGTGCTCTCAGTCTATACGGCGAAGTCTTCCTTTTACTATATCTAAGGGTGTAGATCTCATGGGAAATCCGGATAAAAGTTTTGCTGGAAAGACAGCGAAATTTGCCATGACAGTACTGTCAACTGCGGTGATCATCGCTGCCTCTTCAACCATTGCCCATGCGAAAAAAGTAGAAGCCACCGACAGTGATAAAGGAAAAGTAGTGCCTCCTTACGCTGTTCAGGCTGATGGAGAGCCCAGGAGTCGGTCTAAGCATAAAAACAGAAGGGTGAATCGTAACCCACAAAATCTCAGTGTTTCCAAGGACTTCAAGTTTTACAAACAGGTCGCGTCGCTTGACCTGACTGACCCGGCACAGGCAGAAACCTTCCTTCAATTCATGGATATCCGGCTGGCAGAAAAGGAATTGAATGAAGAGGTGGTGCTGGTGAAGGAAAATGAGCCCGAAGCGACTATTCTCGAAAAACCGGGTCAGGTTGGCCTGGATGAAAAAGCGTTAGCTACTGCCGAGCAGGCAAGACAAAGTGAACAGCAGAAAGCGTTTAAGCCTCAAGCCGAGAAAGAGGTAAGTTCTCCTCCAGTTACACCAGTGATAAAAACCGAGGAAAAACAGGAACCCCAAAAAATTACCAAACCCACCAAGGTTGATAAGAAAAAAGAACGACCAGCACCTCATTCAAGAACAGTGCAAAAAGATAAGGGGAAAGCGGTGGGTGAGGTAAGGTCGGCGGAAAAATCGGTAGCCGATAAAGAAAAAGAAAAGGAAGAGGAAGAGGCCAGAATCGCCCGGGCTATAGAACGTCGTGAGGCAAGGGAACAGGCAAAGGCTGAAAAGCAGAAAGCGGAAGCGTTGAGGCTGGCTGAGGAAAAGCGTAAGGTAGAAGAAAAAGCAAAGGCTGAAAAGGAGAAAGCAGATACCCTGGCTCAGGAGCAGAAACGTAAAGAAGAGGAACTGGAGCGCATTCGAAATGAGAGAGAGAAGGAGCGTCTTCTGGCTGAAAAGAGAAAAGAAGAGGCTGCACAGTTAGCTAAACAAGAAGCAGAAAAAGCAGAGCAGATTAAACAGGCGGCTGCCAATATTCTGCCCAGTCGTCCTGTCGCTTACCAGATTGCATCGGAGCAGGACCCTAAAATCATCAATTTTGATCAGGCCATTACCCGCCGCTTCAAGGTGGCAGGCTCATACCTGGATAAAGGTGAGCATGGCGATAATATCGTTAAGGATAACCGGGGCAGGGAGTTCCTTAATGTGATTGCCTTCTGGGACGTGTTGGTGGAGCCTCAAAGTAATGGGGATAATCATTACTACGGCAGCCTTCAATTTCCACTCGGTAGCCGTCATCCGGCCATCATTAAAAGCACCGTACAGGGTGATGAAATTGCACTGGGCTGTCAGGCCAATGAGGTCGTGGTATTAAAGAGTTTTGAGACAGAAGGTGTTGATTATACCCATGGGCTGGTGGATGCCTATCTCGCTCATTCCGTGGTGATGCCTGATGGAACCGTTGCTTTCCAGGAGGTCGTTCGCCAGCCTTCTTTCAGCCTGATCAATGTCGAAACCGGGTGCATGCCTCGTGATATGTTCTCGCGCAGTCATGTTGATCCTGAAAGAATGGGGCATGACAAAACCCTGCATGATTTACCAGTCAAAGAATAAAATGCTAACCATTCTTTATCACCATCAGGCGGTCGCCGGTTTTAGCCTCGGAATGAATCCAGATGCTGAATGGGCTGCCGCCTGCGGATCGGGTAATGGTGCACTCCAGTGTCTGTATATCTTCATCGAAGTCAGCAACGGGATAGCTGGCCTCAAAGCCCTCGTTTGATACCAGTGTAATATGCTCGCCAATAGAGACTTCAAAAGGTAAGCGTGTGGATACCTTGATCGTCACTTCAGTTGAGCTGATTGGCGTTAAATCCGTTAGGATGCCAGGGACCTCATCCCGAACGGGCAGAGTCAGGCTTAAACGCTCACTCACCGTCGTCTGACAAGTAAGAATATAACCCTTCTTGATCTGCTCCGCTGTCAGCGAAGACTGTGCTTCTGTGGGTACGCAACCTGTAGTCACCCTGAGCATACAGGAGTGACAGATTCCGGCTCTGCAGGAGTAGGGCGCTCTGGCATTCAGGCGCAGAAGTCCATCCAGAAGATTCTCATTGTCATCGAGCGGATAGCTGTTTCCCAGAAACTGAATAACCGGCACGTGTGTAATCCCGTCTAAGTTACGTAAACCATGATTTGCGAAGTGTACATCCCGAAAAGGGAAGCTACAAAAATAGACTTCTGCTCATTTTGATAAAACTTTACGGCTTATGCTGTTTATCAATGTTATTAGCCTTTGGCATTGGTATAATCCATGCATAAAAATAAATACCCGATGGGGTTTACCAGCCGATTCAGGCTTGGTTGGATTGCGAAATAACGTTGCAAAAAGTTGCGAAATAAAATCGTAGGACAAGGGGTGAAAAACCAATGAGTGTTGTTATTCGGGAAGATGATTTAATTCTGAGTGTTGCAGACGCACTGCAGTTTATTTCCTACTATCATCCCATTGATTTTATTGATGCGGTTCACGAAGCCTATCAGAAAGAAGAGTCCAAGGCCGCTAAAGACGCCATGGCCCAGATTCTGGTGAACTCAAGAATGTGCGCCATGGGCAAGCGTCCTATCTGCCAGGATACCGGTATTGTGACCGTCTTTGTCCGCGTGGGCATGAACGTTCGCTTTGATACCGACCGCTCCGTTGAAGACCTGGTCAACGAAGGTGTTCGCCGGGCCTATACCCATCCGGACAACGTACTCCGCGCTTCCGTACTGGCCGATCCGGCCGGTGCCCGCAAAAACACCAAAGACAACACGCCGGCGGTTATTCACATGACCCTGGTGCCGGGCGACACCGTTGAGGTGGAGCTGGCCGCCAAAGGTGGTGGCTCTGAAAACAAATCCAAAATGGCTATGCTGAACCCGTCTGACAATATTGTTGAATGGGTGAAAAAGACCGTGCCGACCATGGGGGCAGGCTGGTGTCCTCCGGGCATGCTGGGTATAGGCATTGGTGGTACTGCTGAAAAAGCCATGCTGATGGCCAAAGAATCATTGATGGAACCCATTGATATCCATGAGCTCCGTGAGCGCGGCCCTCAAAACCGTGTGGAAGAGCTGCGTCTGGAAATTATGGACGAAGTCAACAAACTGGGTATTGGTGCCCAGGGCCTGGGTGGCCTGACTACGGTGCTGGATATTAAAATCAAAGATTACCCAACCCATGCCGCTTCTCTGCCAGTGGCCATGATCCCGAACTGTGCGGCCACCCGCCATGCTCACTTCACACTGGATGGCAATGGCCCGGTTTATCAGAAAGCCCCCAACATTGATGATTATCCGGAAGTCAGCCTGGATATGGGCGAAGGGGTACGAAAAGTCAATGTAGACAACCTGACCCACGATGAGATCAAGAGCTGGCAACCAGGCGACACTGTACTGTTGTCTGGCAAGATTCTCACCGGCCGGGATGCCGCCCATAAACGCATGGTGGACATGCTGTCTAAAGGTGAAGAGCTGCCTGTCGATCTGAAAGGGCGCTTTATCTACTACGTTGGCCCTGTTGACCCTGTGCGTGATGAAGCCGTTGGCCCAGCTGGCCCAACCACCTCAACCCGAATGGACAAGTTTACCCGGACCCTGCTCGAAGAGACCGGTCTTGCGGGTATGATTGGCAAGGCAGAGCGTGGCCCTGCAGCTATTGAAGCGATTAAGGATAATGAATCGGTCTACCTGATTGCGGTGGGTGGTGCAGCTTACCTGGTTTCTCAGGCTGTTAAAAAAGCCGAAGTACTGGCCTTCCCCGAACTGGGTATGGAAGCGATCTACGAGTTTGAGGTGGAAGATATGCCGGTAACCGTAGCCGTAGACAGTTGTGGTGAATCGGTACACCAGACTGGTCCACAGATCTGGAAGAAGAAGATTGAAGAGCAGGTGCTTGAGATTAAATAAGTAACGACCTTAGCCCTTCTGCAGAAAGGCTCAGATGGTAAAGCCTTTCTTAAGACAATGGCAGCTTATTTATAAGCTGCCATTTTTTATGGGTGTAATAAAACAGGTGAAATCCCTATTAAATGTAATGGCTCTATAGTGCTATTTTTCGTAATAAAAAGGCTCTTCGTCGTTTCATATGGATTTCAGGATATCCGCCACAGGGCTGGCTATCAGGTAAATCATCGTGATAAAAGTCCCTGTATTACGGTAACCTTTTGCCCTTGCCCTGGCTGCCTGAAACAGACTGTTCAGCCCTTCCATTCGTGCATTGGTATACGTCGAATACCAGCGTTGCAGAATCTTATCAGCATGACGTTCAACCGTTTCCAAAGCTTTGCGTACCGGCTCCAGGATTTCTATGTCTCCCAACTCCTTCCGTGCATAACCGATGAAATGACTAAGTCGCCAGCGGGCTGCCCTGATGGTTTCAGCTTTACGGATCCAGCGTAGCTTTTCCTTGATCTTCCAGGCCGTGCCTGTATGTAAGTCACTGGTCTCCAGTTCTGCAAGTGCTTCAACTTGTTTCTCTGTCAATGGCCCGTCTGCGTTCTTCAGAATCGCCCAGCGAAGCTCTTTCGGCAGGTGTTGTAACTTACGCTCAGCCTTACGCACGTCGTCTAATGCCGTGGTAAACAATTGCACAACATGAAACCAGTCAATGGTCACATTGGCATTGGGGAGTTCTTCTTTCGTTGCGGCCAGGAAAGCTTTGGACATATCACAAACCACCTCCAGAATATTTTCTGCCTTGCCCTGATGCTCTTCGAGAAAGGTCTTGAAATCCCTGACTGTCTGCTTGCCTTTGCCGGGCGTCGCGAACAACACCGGCTTATCCGAACGATCCATGTCGATGAATACGGTAACGTAGTTATGACCTCGTTTTGAGGCTGTTTCATCAAGACCGATGGCTTTCAGCTCAGCGAAGTTCATCTCAAGCAGCGCTCTGCTGACGTAGTGCTTGATAACCCGCCAGATACGTTTATCCGCGACACCAATGTACTCTGCACAGGCCTTGACGGGCATTTCACGAGCCAACATCAACAGAGCCTGTTCAAATAAAAGTGTGAACTTGCTGCCTTCTCTGGCCCAGGGTACATGAATACGACGTATACCGTGTTCTTCACAGTTGGTCCGAGGGACATTTGCAGTAATGAAGCAGTGGTGCTGGAAGAAATTCAGGTGTCGCCAGGTGAGTTCTTTGAAGTCATGTGCAGGGCAGGCCTTGCCACAGCAGAGGCATGGATAGAGGCTGCCACGATCAGCAGCCACCTTGAGCGTAAGGGTACTGGGTTTGGTTGAAGTATCCAGATGCTGACTCACCAGTTTCCATGGAAATTGTAAACCGAGGCCGAGTATAAAAATCTGATTTCCATCCATGGGCAGGACACTTCTTCTGAGGTGAAAAAAAGAAGGGTCTTTTACAGAAATTTGCTTACAAAATCCACATCAAAGGACGAGGAGCCAGTTTTTTATGTTGACTCATTCTGTAACCCCAGTTATTTATCTTGAGACAAGTCTATAATTAACTCTAAAAGTGTTTCTTTGTAAGCGGTCGGTCAACCGCACATTGTAATACTAAGGCTGAGTTTGTTAGAGAACACAGGTTATCCTGAGGATAGCCTTGCTAAAAAATCACGTTCCCTGCTCCTCCAATCTTCATTTTTGAGCCGGTCCTGCCTGTTAGGGGCTAGTTTATTTGCTTCGGTAAAAAAGATAGAAGAAAGCTTGTTCAATTCATCTTTTGGAAAGGTATCCGGTGCTTTCCCAATAGGTAGTGATGCTGCGATACGAACGCTGTGTCCTAACTGACTAAAAGATGAAGCATCGAGATGCTGACTTTTTTCTATTGCATCACATGCATGATTAATGGCTTTGGTCAAAAGCCCTGAAATTTCCTTATCTTGACAAGAAGAAATGCATTCTTTGAAGTAACGGATGCTGATACACAAGTCTACTTCTGGCCCTGCAAACCCCTTGTCATCAAGCTGCATTTGGTCGAACTTAAGCCAGTTCTTTAAATCGACA
>CBDHDM010000074.1:0-59163 GCA_965261315.1 Endozoicomonas sp.
TGTTACCTCCACTGGCTGTTAACTCCATGAATTCAGCGGGTTGTGAACTGGCCTCAGTGGGCAGGAAGGCAGAGATGTCAATAATGTCCTCCTCTTCATGAAAATTTGTAATCTGGTCTTTGTACCCTTAACTCCCGCTTAACGACTTGAAAAAGAAAGGCAGAAGGGATTGAAAGGAGCGTCCCCTGTGCTGTTCAGGCAAAATACCTGTGTTCACAACAACGCCCCCATAAGGTGCTGCACAGGGACGCTACAAAATGGTAATTCCAAAGCCTGAAAAAATCGAGATTGATTTTACCGATGCCAAGCTGACTGGCATGGCCGGAAGTCTGTTCATAGCCCGGCTGGCCAACCAGCTCAAACTGCCCGACCTGCTTGAAGAACATATCCATCTCAAGAAACGTAACCGCGGTTGCGATGACAAAGACGCTCTCCCTGGACTGATTCATAACTTCTGCGCCGGAAACGGAAAGCTGTCTGACATGGATGCCCTGCGTGCAGACACACCAACAATCAGCCTCCTTGGCCTTGAGGATGTGCGCTCCTCCAAACGCATGGGAGAATATCTGACCCTTTTTAATGCGGAAGCGATGAAAGCCCTGTACTCCGTTGCCCGCAGCCTTTGCCAACAAGTAGCATCCGACGTGATACAGCATTTCCACCCTGTAAAAAGTTTCATGCGAATCAAGCGTTTTACGCCTGTGGCCAGATTGCCCAAAACTGAAAGAAAGCATGGAATCCGCCCCTTGATCCGGAAGATTGTACGGTCGGTAGGCCGCCTCACCTGTAGTGGTAGAAAATGGACACTGCACTTCGTGAAAACGACAGTGGCACTGGAATGGCTGTGGGAGGCGTCAAAGCGACTTGATGTGAGAAGAGCCGTGGTTAGTACATAACGCTGACTGAAAACTCTGTTTTAAACTAATTGCGTTGACCGCAGGATAGCCTGTGCGCGGGAAACACCGAGTAAATGTAAATATGGATAAAAAATAAACGGAGCGACCATGAACACAAGCTGATCCTGTAAATCAGATTTTGGTGTGTATAAAAAACTATACTTTTTTGCCCGGTGTGCAGGCCGTAAACTCACCAATTCAAAATTAAGCGGGAGTTAAGGTTAAAAGAGAACAAAACGACCAGTAGGCATCAAATGCTATGCTGGTCGTTTTCCTGTGCTTGGTTATCAGAGTCCGTTGTTTCTTTATCTGCAATATATCTCTGTAGAGGTGGAGGAATAGAAAGGGAGAGAGCTTGTTCTTCAAAACTAACCAGACTTCGTAATGAAAGTTTTGTTATAGCCTGTAGTGACAGTGGAGTATAGTTTTCCTCTCCTGTTATGTACTGCACTTTAATTTCTGCATGTCCCCAAACGGCAGATACGGCGAGAAAAACTGTTTTCCCCTTTAGCTCAGTAAAAGCATCTCCTAAATAGGTATCATCAATTTTGAATCCTACGATTCCCTGGCCCATATCTATTATGCATTTTATCTTTTCCGGAGCAGCAAATGTTTTCTTTGGTTTGTCTCTTGGGTAATTTCCAAGAATCTGATCATTATGAAGTAACTCGTTTCTCTTTATATCCCAGCCCCAAGAGCTCTCAGTGCTACCAAGAAGGTTTGTATAGCCTGTTCCATTAAGGGGCATTTCTTGCATTGCCACTCCAATAACAGCATGAGTACCTCGCATAGTGGCTGGCCATTCAACTTCCAGTATATGAGTACCTTTGAAAAATCCGGTGTCAGACATGGCGAGATCAGTGCTTTGGGCAACAGGGTGACGATGTAATTTTGTCGGTTCACTATCTAGGATATGAATATTTCGACTACTCTTTGCTCGATCCCATACACTACTTAGGGGGGGGGTAGCGGTCGGTAGTTCTAAGGATTTTAAAGATGTATAAGTGCACTCGGGCAATGTAACCATTTGATCCACAGTTCTTCCTTCCCAAAAAGCATTGTTGTTAGCTTCCACTTGTGAATCGAAATTTGTTCGAGCGATGACGCCGGGCTGAGAGGTATTTTCTGGCGAGATCGGTTGGCTTGTATGAGAGGGCGGGGGATGATAAGGCTCTGTTACACACGGTAAACAGTATGAAAGAAGGCTTCTTAAGTTCATGCGTTTTTTATTCAGTAATTGCTAATTCCATTATTAGACCATTTTAGAATGAAAAAGTTCTATTTTTTAGCTCATTATGGCTTCGGAACGGGGGGGGATGTATTTCAGGCTTCATCAGTATTCTGATGTTCTGATTTTTTAAATAAAAGGTAGGGAGTAATGGTGTGGGATGAGAAAATGATTTTTATTTTTGAAACTAATTTCGCAGAATATAAAATTTATTGTTTGAAATTTGTTCGCTTTGGCTATGATCTTTGTATTGAAGTGGGTCTAATATCAATAATTTTTGAGGGGTTTTATGCCAAGTGTATCTGGTCATTTTGGGGTTGCAAATTTTGATCAAATGACGACTGAAGGATCAGGGAAATATAAGACAGATGTTGGAAAAAAATGTGTTCAATGTGATAAAAATTTTTCCAGAGAAAAGGGTGTTGGATTGCAAGAGGAATATGCGAGAGGATTCCATATTTTTCGAGTGGTATTCCCTACTTCTTGTGGTCTGGATAAGCTTCATCTTATTCATACTGAATGTCTTTATGAGAAAGTGAAGGATTGTACTGAAAGTGAGTTTTCATTGTATGGAAAAAGAATAGGGCGTTGTGATGAAATACAGAAAATTCTCGGTGATTGGATAAAGATTGATAAAACTTATCACTCTGTCCATCAGTTAGTATTAAAGTGTAAAGGCGGACAAGTTGAATACAAATGTCTTGACGGATTTCAGAGAGAAATAAATGTTTTGCGCCAGCTGATTGATTATGGAAGTGGATTTAAAAAACTATATATGGAGGCAAGCCTTATGCTTGGAGATGTCTATCTTGATAAGTGTCGTGGTGAGAAAGATGTCGATCAAGCAATAGATGCTTTTCAGCAAGTTAAAGGCTTGGATAGTACGGATAGTTCAGATGTTTTAGGAAAAATAGAAAAAGCAAAGTCTCAAAAATGTGAGTGGCTGGTTAAAAAAGCACAGAGTGATGCAGTAATGCTGCTTGAGGATTGCTTTTCAGCAGTTGAAGTTATTCATAGCGAGTATCCAGGCAATAGCGTAATTGCATGCTATCAAGCGGAGTTGCACTTATTGAGAGCAAAATTTGCACTGGATGCTTTTGGGGATAAAAGTGGTCGTTTGTTTATACTTGAAAGTGCGTGTGCATTTTTTGATGAACTCATTAGTGAGAGAGAAAAATTTAAGAAGGAGCTTGAATCGTTAAGTGAAAGAAAATGTCAGGAGCTGGTATCAATAGCAGAGCAAAGGCCAGAATGTAATTTGAGTAAGTATTTTAATCTGTTGGAAAAGCTAAAAGCTTTTTATCCAAAGAATGGCAGCATCCATTCATGTCTGGCAAAAATTGCTAAGCAGCATATGGCAGAAATAGAAAAACTCTTAAATGATCCTGTGCAAATAGATCTTGATATATTGAAAGAAGCGTTTGATAGCATAGGGTTTTGCCAGAAATATGGAGGGAAAGGGCAGGCGCTTAAAAGAAAAGTCCAAGCTTTGAGTCAATTATATTTTTACCCCCCGAGTGGGAAGTTTGATACTGTATTGAGTGCTGTGAAGGTGGGACTTGATTCTGAGAAGCCTGATTCCGAACAGCTTATGAAGCTGTCTGCCTGGTTTGAAATTATCGAGAAGCAGGGGAGTCGATGGCAGCGGAGAACCTTATCACATCTGCAGCTCAAAGCTATAAGGCGTTTGTAATAGAACATGTTAATACTCTGTCGTGAATGATTACTTATTTCTGTTAACAGAAATGCTTTATACAATACTCCTCTTTGTTTAAGGCACAAAAGGAGTTGACCTTTTGCTAACGGCTTCAGCAACTTATCGGCGTGTATGGCATTTTGCCTGGTCGGCCATTATTTCTAATATCTCCGTTCCGCTGCTGGGGCTTGTGGACGCAGCTGTTCTTGGTCATCTATCCTCGCCTGAGTATCTGGGTGGTGTTGCTGTAACTGCAACCTTGTTCAGTATGATTTTCTGGGCTTTTGGTTTTCTAAGGATGGGGACCACAGGGCTTGTAGCTCAGGCAAAAGGCCGAAATGATAGTTATGCCCTCAGAAAGTGGCTGTTACAGTCTGTGGTCTTTGCTGCTGTAACCGGCTTGCTGCTGATTATCTGCTCCCCCTTGATTTTGCACTTTGCTTTGCCTTTTTTTGAAGCCAGTGGCGTAGTGGCGAGGCAGGCTGAAATCTATTTTCAGACCCGAATTTTTTCAGCACCTGCGGTGTTAATAAATTATGCCCTGATTGGCTGGCTGATTGGGATGCAAAAGCCCAAGGGGCCGCTGCTGATCCTGGTGCTGGGTAATACAGTCAATATTGTGCTGGATCTGCTGTTTGTTCTTGGCTTGGGCTGGGCTACCGAGGGAGCTGCTATGGCCACGGTCATTGCTGATTATCTGGCGTTAGCGCTGGGACTGTTGATGGTCAGTCGAATACTTGGGCACGAAGGTGGTCAGTTCAGTCGTGAGATGGTGCTTGATGTTGCCGCTTTTCGTCGGCTGGTGATGCTTAATCGCCACTTGTTTGTTCGAACATTGTGTCTGTTATCGGTTCAGGCATTTTTTACTGCACAGGGCGCTCGTCTGGGTGATGAGGTTCTGGCTGCCAATGCATTGTTGTTGAATCTGATGGTGTTGATTTCCAATGGGCTGGATGGCTTTGCCCATGCAGCAGAAGCATTGACCGGTGAGTCGATTGGTAAAGGAGATCGCCGGCAGTTTCATCAGGTAGTCAAGGTGACCGGCTGGTGTTCCCTGATCTGTGGTGGACTGTTCTGCCTGTTTCTTGGCCTTGTCGGGAACTCTTTGCTGGGCTGGTTGACCAATATTCCAGAGGTAGCTGAACAAGCGTCTGTTTACCTGCCGTGGTTGATAGCCATGCCTTTGATTGCAGTCTGGTGTTTCTGGCTTGATGGTGTCTTTATTGGTGCAGTCAGAACCGATATGATGCAGAACACAATGCTGATTGCGGTGGTTGCCGTATTTCTTCCAGCCTGGTTTCTCTTTCGTGATCTTGGAAATCAGGGGTTGTGGCTGGCTTATACCGTGTTCATGGCCGCCCGGGGTCTTGGTTTGATCTGGGTCTATCGCCATTTTAGCAAGAACGATGTCTGGTTTGCAGCCCGGCATGAGTATATATGAGGGCTGGTTTTGAAAGACTGGTTGAACGTTTGATGTCAGATATGTTGCTTGAAGAGAGAGTTGACACTATTGAAGTGCAGCATGAGCTGGATACCTGTGGCCTGTTCTGCCCGGAACCTGTGATGATGCTGCATAATAAAATCAGGGATATGGCGCCAGGTGAAGTGGTTCGGTTGCTGGCTACTGATCCCTCGACTAAGCGCGATATCCCAAAGTTCTGTAATTTTCTTGAGCACCCGCTTATCGAACAAAATGAGCAGGGGCTCCACTTTATTTACCTTATTAGGAAGAGATGCTGACGCCCTTTTGGCAGGTACACCATAAATAGTGATCTATCCATGGTGTACGTACTGACTATTTTAACCAGCCTTGATGGACCATATAGGTTTGGAGCGGCGTTGGGGAGGTGCCATGCTGTTCTTTATATGACTTCTTAATTTGTTGTCCTTCATCGCTTCCAAGGAGTTTTGCGTAGAATTCTCGTACTTGGCCATCGCTGGTTTTAAGAGCTTCCCCATGTTGCCCTTTTGGTAAGGTGTTCTCAGGCGTGATGAAGCCCCCATTAGCTGCAGTTCCTAAAACATGGCTCTCTTTGGCTGCCCAGTTTAATGCCTCTCCACTGAAACCCATCCTTTCTGTAAATGCTGCCCTTTTTTCTTTTTTCTCATCGGAGTCCTGTTCAACTTTAAATGGGGGGGAAAACTCTTTGCCGACAAGGCTTAAGAAAACAGCACCCTCCTGTGTCAGTGCTGGACCATTACCTGCCTCCTGATTAACCAGAGCCTGCTTCATCGCATTCTGCTGAGTCTCACTCAGTTCTCCGACAAGAGTTTTATCGTTCAGGATCGTTGTATACAATTCTGATGAAGTATTGGTTGCATTTTGAAGCGCTGTGGTTATTGCCTCCAGCTGGTCAAGCCTGTTCATTCTTTGGGCTGAAATCAAGGCAATAGATGCAGGGTCATGCATGTTGCATTCAATGGTGTCTGGTAGGCCAGATCTTGTCGTACCCGCTGCAGTGACCAGGTTTTTGATGGTGGCGACAGCTGTTTTAACTTGAGTGGCTGCCTCGTCGCCGTTAAAAAGACTTTGTGCACGTTCATCGATTAAATTTTCGGCAAGCATCTGTCGCTCCAATGCCATTGTAACACCACCATATTCATTGGTGCTGTCGCTTTTCGAATTATTCATCAGACTGGATTTTTCATCTTCAGTCAAATGGTCAGATTCTACTGACTTCAGGAATGCTTCATTGTTTTGGTTGTTGGTTACAGCCATGGCTAAACACAAAACAAAAGCTTTGCCTTCAGTTGAGATCACAACTTGTTCGAGACCTAAACGTTGAATAAGAGCATCGGCTAGAATACTCCCTCTTTGTTCATCTCTAGAGATGAGTTGTTCGGCCTTTGACATTCTTGAATTCATTGCCTCTTGAGGGGCTTGAAATGTTTCTGGCTGAACTTCAGGTGTATTTGTATGGGGTGTAAATTGCACAGGTGTTTGTGATGGTAAGGCTCCGGCTCCATTCATTATCTGTGTACCTCTGAAATGTATTTGTTGAAGAGTTAAAATGCTGAAATTCTTGAAATAAATTTCAACGACTTTGATCAGGAAAATCTTTATTGACTGCATGATCGGTAAGTTGGACTCGGGCTTTTTTGCTTAGTTCCATTTTGCAAATAATCATTCGAAATATTCCCATTTTACCGTTCAACCTGAACCTGACTGAAACTAGGACAAAGGTATCGCTATCATCTGGGTTTATAATCATAACCAGTCTAAATTTCTGGTTAAGAAAAGTGTTGGGGAGTTAGCTATTCAAGGAAATTGAAATAATACCAATTAAGTTTTCTAACCTCGTTATGAGCATGGTGGGCTGGACAGAAAGGCAAGGCGTAGTGACGAGTCATAGCCTTGGCTATGGCGAGGAGCTTCAACGCAGAATTTCTGTTCAGCTCGACAGCGCAATAGGGATTTAGAAAATGCAATTGGTAAAATCTGCCCTCAGAAAATAGAGGGCATGCATGATCTAAAAATTAGAATAATGATGCCCGTTAATATTTTCTTCTCCATACCGTGCACTGTGCAACCGTATGCTGATACTTTCGGGCGGTTTCCCTGATTACAAACGGTATATCAAAAGGTGGGCGTACCTCCTCAAAATGTATGCTCAATGCTCTCTGCAGTCCGGTATGGGTGTCAACGGCTTCTCCATTTTCACGGATTCCACCAAGCCAGTTCTCCCTGGGAGTGTACTCTTCCAGCCAGGTATAGGGTGAAGTGATCACGAGGATGCCTCCAGGGCGGATGCGCTCATGAATCACGCTCAGGAATTGAGCTGGGTTATTCAGACGATCAATCAGATTGCCGGCAAAGATAAGATCGTAGTCGTTATAAGTGGGTTTCAGGTGACAGGCATCGCCCTGGGTAAAGCGGATTCTATGAGTATTGATATCATCCAGACCGATTTCATTCATATCGGCAATGAAATAGTCACCCAGTTCACCTTCAGTGGGTAAGTGGTAACGAACCTTTCCCCGTTCCTGCAATTCTGCCGCAGCTGAGATAAAGCGGGCGGAGAAATCAATGCCATCCACATGCTGGAACCATCGGGCAAGCTCGAAGCTGGTGCGACCAACGGAGCAGCCCAGATCCAATGCCCTGGTACGTGGCGTATCGCCGCTGACCTCGTAGCAGATTCGTGTACAGGCTTCGGGGTAGTTGGGTACGTCAAAGAAAGTCTCGCCAAAATGGAATGCCAGATACTGGGCAACCAGTGCATCGCTTTCGTATGGGTTATTAGAGGTGTTGGTCATGGCGCTGGACTCGACATAGCGGAAGCCTGCATGTTGGGAAAAGTGACGACGGAAAGCGTAGCGTGAATCTTTAATGGCGTAATTGCCTGTTGAAATCCAGCTGCCACCCTTAATGACATTGTGTCTCCCATTGAAGGTGGGCGTTGAGAAATCATCGTAGCATGGGTGGACGCGAAATCCTTCATAGCCGTCGATTGGGGTGGTTGTCCATTGACAGACGTTGCCAATAAGGTCACACAGCTCGCCGGTTCGAAAATGGTCAACCGGGCAGGAGGAAGCCCAGTATTCAAGATTAATATTGCCTGGAGCTCTATTCCACCAGGGCTGGTCGGTATCAATGGCTTCGCGCAGGCAGTACCATTCTGCCTCACTGGGTAGCTGAATCTGTTTGCCTGTGACCTCGAATTTTCCATACTCATTATCCCAGCCGTAGAGTGAGTCCTCGTACTCTTTGCCCAGGCGAAGCGCTCGACCGGTCACCTCAATCAGGCGGTTTTTCGGTGAAGTTCCTGTTTCAGTGCAGTGTTGCCAGTAACGGTGAGGCTGGACATAAGAGATGGGAAGCTGGCGAATAAGTACCGAAGAGGTTTCAAGGTGGATACGCTCATGTTCAATGCCCATCAAGATAATCCAGGTCATCCAGGTCATCCCAGGACATTTCATCGACGCCAATAGCAACAGTGGACTCGATGTGTGGATCAACCCTTTCTGAGATAAGTTTTGCGGTAATCAATTTGTTAATGAAAAAAGCAGCAGTATGCCCATAATAGAAAATCAATGGGTGACGGAGTGGGATGGCTTTTTCAAACCATGCCTCATCACAAGCCAGGGTTTCAAACAGTAAGTCGTACTGATCAAAGGTTTGCTGGAAATAGTTTAACATCTACTGTCGTTTATTTTCCGGGTTTCCATTATTAAGAATCAGTGTTCGAGTTACTTTTTTTGGGGGAGTGTCTGGGGTGACACTGTAGTCTATCTGACTTGCAGTATTCTCAGCCACGTTTCCTCTCCTGAGTAGTGATGTGTGGGGGTATTCAGCAATCAGTCCGGCGCTATAAATTTTTTGAGGTGTGCTTCCTTATAGAAAAACAGCGTATCTATCACTTATTGCTATCAAATGAATGCATACGGTGCAAATGCCAGAAAGGATTTTAATGGATTAACCAGACGCTGAGATGGTGAGAGCAGCAGGAATTCAGTGTAGTTGAGCGTAGTATTTTCAGGTGGCTTTAAGGTAATTCTCACTGGGTGATTTTTATTAGCAGGTTAGCTTCTGTTTGAAGAATTCAGTAACGCTATGTTGTTTGTTTCCCATCACACGATTGGATTGATATGTCTGCCATTGTCTTTCGGTCTCTTTTGCCTGAAGTAAGTATTTGCGTTGATAGGGCTATTATGGCAGGTGCAAAGTTTGCTATGATAGTTCGTTATTTCGCGGGCGGCTGATTTACCCGTTATGCAGTAGCCTGTGGTTAACGCCGGTTATTGTCATGGCCGGGCTTGTTGCCGAACTCTCTCATCCTTTGCATGAAGGCGGGGGTACTTCATGGCTGTAGTTGCCAAAAAGTCATCCATGATATTTTTCTCGGATCCAGCTGACCATTACTGTCACCGGGTTCGTATTGTTCTGGCAGAAAAGGGCGTTGCTGTTGACGTTCAGAATGTTAATCCGGAAAACCTTCCTCGGGAGCTTTCCGATCTGAACCCTTACAACAATGTGCCTACGCTGGTTGACCGGGAACTGGTTCTGTATGAACCAAACGTCATGATGGAATATCTGGACGAGCGTTTCCCTCATCCGCCGTTGCTGCCAGTTTATCCGGTTAGTCGCGCCCAGAGCCGACTGATGATGCACCGTATTCAAAAAGACTGGTGTGCTCTGGTGGATACGATTCTGGATCCCAGAACCAAGGAAACACCGGCTGCCCGGGCTCGTAAAGAGCTGAGGGAGAGCCTGCTGGCTGTTGAGCCTATTTTTGCTGAAATGCCGTTCTTTATGAGTGAAGAGTTTACTCTGGTGGACTGCTGTGTTGCGCCTATCCTTTGGCGTTTGCCTGCGCTGGGTGTTGAATTGCCCAAGCAGGGTAAGTCGATTCTGGACTATGCTGAGCGTTTATTTGAGCGTGAGTCGTTCCAGGAGAGCCTTTCTGAGATTGAAAAGGAAATGCGTGAGTAACCTTGGCTGGCGGCGTGAAGTATTTGTCCGGAGGCTGTTATGACAATGACCAGTAGCCGTTCGTATATTGCCAGAGCACTGTATGAATGGATTCTTGATAATGATTGTACCCCTTATATTCTGGTGGACGCTCATCGCCGTGGCGTAGAGGTTCCGCAGGAATACGTTAAGGATGGTCAGATCGTTCTGAACATCTCGCCAACGGCGGTACGGGCTATTAATATTGGTAATGATTACATCATGTTTGATGGGCGTTTTGGTGGTCGAGCGTTGACCATTACGGTCCCTATTTCTGCATTGATGGCAATCTATGCTCAGGAAAATGGTCAGGGGATGGTCTTTGAGGCGGAGTCTCTTGATGAGCAGGAAGAGGGGGAAGAAATTCAGGCGGAAATGCCTGATGAAGAGCCACCTCAGCCACCAAAAAAGCCGGGTCGTCCTCATTTGAAAGTGGTTAAGTAGCACTTTAACTTGCAGAACCCTTTAAAAAGAGCCGCAATGCGGTTCTTTTTTTATCTTTGCCGTGAAAATCTCTGAATTCAGGACGCAAGCATCCGCCCTGCGCAGAACAAGGAACCATCGTATTAATCAAAGGCTCAGGCCAACCGTTGAGCCTGAGCCAGGTAGCCGTATTCCTGTAGTTTATTCAACCAGCGCGCCGCATTCTTCCTGACCATCAAACCCTCGTAATCAGTGTCAGGATCAATATAAGGCTGTCGTCGCTTCAGTAAGGTATAAATCACACGGATGAGTTTGTGGGCTATGGCAATCAAACTTCGCTTATGCCCCTTGCGAATAACCAGACTCTGGTATTTGCCCTTGAACTGGCTCTTGGTCTTGATGGCAGCATTGGCTACTTCGCACAGGATTGTTTTGACCATCTTATTCCCTTTTCGGGTTCGACCGCTTTTACGCTTGCCTGCACTCTCATTGTTGCCCGGGCAGAGTCCCGCCCATGAGGCAATTTCTTTTCATTGGTCATTTGCTTGACCAGTGTGTCTCGCCGGCGAGTCAGTAAACGCAATTGTTCCTGATCCGGATGAGGTACAAAGCTCGGGCGAACCAGGCCGCAATGGGCAAGGTGGGCGAGCCACTGGCTGTCCAGTGTATCCGTCTTGCGACCGGGTACATTCTTGACGTGTCGGGCATTCACCACCCAGGGGTTCAGGTGGCAGCTAATAATGAATAATGGATGCATAAATGCTTTTCCAGTAAACACCGGTGCTTTCCATCACGACCAGGTCAATCTGATGTTGCAGCAGAAACTGACACATCAGCTCCCGATCTTTCCGGAAGGTGCCAAACTCACGAGTTAATGTTTCGATATTGCCTTCTGGCAATTCCTTGCGAATGGCAACCATGACCATCATTTTATGGACATCAATACCTGCGCAGTTTTTCACAATGGGTTGCATCGTCTATGCTCCAAACGTTCACTTCGGTCCGGCAGAGCCTGGCGGACTGGATCGGATCGCCACTCTCCCCAAGAGAATCTCACCTGGAGAACAGGACTGTTTGCCGTGCATTCAATGCTTCAGAAATGGAGCCTTGATGGTGCCAGTTCTGAACCATGAGATAAGCGAGGGTGCGAACGATCCAGCCCGGGTCAATTTGTGTTCAGGGTCTAAAAGCCACTGCAAAGATAACGACCACTGTCAGGCTCTGCACCATGATGATTGTGGCAGAGCCTAATTTTCATGGTGCGGGGTGACCGAAATATCGGTCATGAGCATTTGTGAGCGTAATGATGGGTATTTAAAAGCAGAACCAAAGATTGAGCATGTTGACAGGTATCTAAGCTCTGATGGTGAAAATATCGGTCTATATGGAAAATAAAGGTGCTGGGCTTGATAGTAAGTTATTGCCAGTCAATGAACAAAAGGAGAGCCTGCGGTATTTGTTAGCTTTGCATAGCCCTGGGCCGATGACCGTTGGTCGCATGGTGGACTCTTATTACCCGGGTGAAGCTCATAAGCTTGCTTTTGATAAGATGACGAAATCAAGAGCGCAAAAAATAAAGGACTTAAAAGATAAAACAGTATTAAGCGTTACAAAATGGGGCGAGTTAACCAGAGTTGCAACCGTATCGTGGGATAAGCCGGAAGTCAGACCAATAAAAAGTTTTGAGGATGGAGAGGCTTTGCAACTGCTTCTGTCCTGGCATGATGATGTCCGTGCTACTGGGCGTTGAGTTTTCGATTTTGCAAGGATGGCAAAAAATAAACCCAGACATTAGATCTCTGTTAAAGTTTGGGGTGAGATTGTCTTGGGCAGAACAGGAAGAAAAATGAAGCTAGCAATTATCAGTGGCAGTCATCGTCTCGAGTCACAAAGTGAGCGAATCAGCCGAGCGTTGGCAGATCGAGTGAACGAGCTTTCGCTGTTTGATTCAGTAGAGATACTTTCTCTCGCGGGAAATCCTCTGCCTCTATGGGATGAGTCCATCTGGTCTGGTGATGAGGAATGGAAGGCCCGGCTGGCGCCTTGGAGGCAGAAGTTGAAAGAGGCAGATGCCTTGATTGTGGTAGCGCCGGAATGGAATGGTATGGTGCCTGCCGGGCTTAAGAACTTTTTTCTGCTGTTTGGCACTGCTGAACTTGGACATAAACCGGCGTTGATTACTGCCATTTCTGCAGGGCAGGGTGGTTCGTACCCGGTTGTTGAACTCAGGACAAGTAGCTATAAAAATAGTCGGATCTGCTATCTGCCAGATCATCTTATTGTTCGTCATGTGGGGCAGGTATTTACTGGTGATGATCCTGAGGGTGATCAGCACCTGTGGGAGAGGGCTGAATATTGTCTTAATCTGCTTAAAGCGTATTCCACCGGACTTACTCAGGTTAGAGAGAGTGGGGTGATTGATCACAAGACGTTCCGGAATGGGATGTAAAAAAAAACCTGAAAATAAAAAAAACTCCAGCGATTGCTGGAGTTTTTTGTGAAGGCCGCTTAGATAAACAAGCTGAAGATCACGGCAACAGCAGCACCTGTTGTACCGATAATGGTTTCCATCACGGTCCAGGTTTGCAGAGTCTGTTTCTCGTTCAGACCAAGATAGCGGTTTGCCAGCCAGAAGCCTGAGTCGTTAACGTGTGACAGTACGATTGAACCACCACCAATAGCGACGGTGACGGCTGCCAGCTGGGCGCCGGGCAGTGCCAGAGGCTCCAGCATTGGCAGGATAAGGCCGCAGGCAGTCAACATGGCAACAGTGGCAGAACCCTGAATAACACGAACAGCCGCTGCCAGAATAAAGGCCAGGATAACAATCGGCAGACCTGTGCCAGCCAGCATGTTGCCCAGAGCCTGGCCAACACCGGAATCCACCAGAACCTGCTTGAATACACCGCCGGCACCGGTCACCAGGATAATAACACCGGCAGGCTGCAGGGCTGATCCGCAGATATTCATGACTTCATCTTTGGTGTAACCGCGCTTGATGCCCAGCAGGTAGCAGGCGGCAAGACAGGCAACCATGATGGCAGTGAAAGGGTGGCCAATAAAGATCAGCCAGTCATGGATGGTAGAGCCGGCTTCAACAAAGCGGGAGCCGATAGTCTGCAGGCCGATCATCAGCAGTGGCAGAATGATCAGCGCAAAAGCCAGACCAAAAGAAGGCAGAGTGCCGTTACGATCCTTGAACTCTTCGCTTGCTTCAGCGTGAGCTGGCAGTGGTACGTCTACGATTTTACTGATGAAGGAGCCAAACATTGGTCCAGCAAGAATCATGGCCGGGATAGAGGCAGACAGGCCGATCAGAATCATCCAGCCGAAGTCGGCTCCCAGCTGGGAGGCTACCAGAATAGGGCCCGGAGCAGGAATCAGGAATGCCTGACAGGTGGCGATACCCGCCAGCAGGGCAATGCCCATCTTAACAACACTTTCCTTACTCTTTCTGACGATGGCAAAGACGACACCGATCAAAAGTACGACAGCTACGTCAAAGAACAGTGGCAGAGCACAGATAAAGCCGGTAAAGGTAATCGTCCAGTTGGCTTTCTCATTGCCGAATCGGGACAGCAGTGTCTGTGCAATGCGATCCAGGGCACCGGTAGTTTCCATTACTTTTCCGAACATCGCGCCAAGTGCTACTACGACAGCAACAAAGCCCAGTGTGCCGCCCATGCCTTTCTGGATGGTGGCAGCGATATCAGCTGGATTCATGCCAGTGGCAATACCAGCAACCATAGACACCAGAATCAGTGCTACTACAGCGTGCAATCTGGCTTTCATGACCAGAAATAGAAGCAGCAGGATGGAGCCGGCTGCGGTATATATCAGAGAAAGGTCCGACATGGTTGATTCGTCTCAAAAAATTTAAAAACTTTTCATGATTCAATGTTACGGGTAACATGTTACCCGTAACATGCTGTTTGAAGAAGTTTATTTTCTGTATTTTTTCGATAACTATTGATCGAGATCAAAAAAGTGAGTGGCAAAACATTTGTAGTAATGGGTGTGTCCGGTTCTGGCAAGTCTACGGTAGGTGAGTCACTCAGCCGGGCTATAAGTGCAAAGTTTATTGATGGTGATGATCTTCATCCCAGAGCTAATATTGAAAAGATGGCCGGTGGTAATCCACTGAACGATGATGATCGTCAGCCATGGTTGGAAAGAATTCGTGATGTCTGCTTCAGTGTGCAGGCAAAAAATGAAACAGGTGTTGTCGTCTGTTCTGCTCTGAAAAAGAAATACCGGGATATTATCCGTGAGGGTAATGATCAGGTGTATTTTATCTTTCTTGATGGTAGCTATGATCTGATCCTGGAAAGAATGAAGGCTCGTAAGGGGCACTTCATGAAAGAGAGTATGCTACAGAGTCAGTTCAGCACGCTTGAAGTACCTGGCGCTGATGAAAATGGTGTGGCTCGTGTCGATATCTCCTGTGATATTGATGAGGTTGTTGTCATGGCCGTTGAGGCTTCTGTCGGTTTTAGCAGAGAGGTAGCGGCATGAATCCTATCGTGCTCGAGGTTACGCAAAAAATTGCTGAACGCAGTGCGGCACTTCGTCAGAATTATGTGGATCGAATGGAGCATCAGGCCAGCACTGGTAAAATTCGCCAGTCTCTGAGCTGTGGTAACCTTGCTCATGCTGTTGCGGCCTGTGGCTCGCAGCAGAAAGACAGTATTCTGAATTTTACCCGTGCCAATGTGGCCATTATCTCAGCCTATAACGATATGCTGAGTGCGCATCAGCCGTATCAGGACTATCCGTTTACCATCAAGGAAACGCTGGCTCAACAGGGGCACAGTGCTCAGGTGGCGGGTTGCGTGCCGGCCATGTGTGATGGTGTCACCCAGGGCCAGCCGGGCATGGATATGTCCCTGTACTCCCGGGATGTTATTGCTCAGAGCGTAGCGATCAGTCTTAGCCATAACACATTTGATGCAACGTTGTTGCTGGGTGTCTGTGACAAAATTGCACCTGGTCAGCTTATTGGTGCACTGTCGTTTGGTCACCTGCCTACTGCTTTTGTTCCATCCGGTCCAATGCCAACCGGTATTACCAATGATGAAAAAGTAAAAGTCCGTCAGCAGTATGTGGCTGGTGAGGTAGGTAAAGATGCACTGCTGACCATGGAGTGTAATGCTTACCATGCACCGGGTACCTGTACATTCTATGGTACGGCCAATACCAATCAGCTGGTATTTGAGGCAATGGGCCTTATGTTGCCTGGGTCGGCATTTATTCCACCTGGAACTGAGTTGCGTGATGCTTTGACCCGTGAGATTTCTGAAGATATTGCCAGTAAAATTCACGGCGCGCCTGCTTACCGCCCGCTTTATGAAGTGCTGGATGAGCGCAGCCTGGTAAACGGTCTGGTGGCCTTATTGGCATCTGGTGGTAGTACCAACCATTCAATCCATATGATTGCAGTTGCCCGGGCTGCTGGCTTTATTCTGACCTGGGATGATTTTGATGCACTCTCACAGGTGGTGCCGCTACTGACCCGTGTATACCCCAACGGTCCTGCGGATATCAATCAGTTTCAAGAGGCGGGTGGTGTGCCTGTTCTGTTAGCTGCTCTGGCTGAGCGTGGTTTGCTGCATATGGATGCGGTGCCGTGTTATGGGACGATGGAAGACTATCTGAGAATGCCAGAGCTGGAAAATGGGCGGTTGACCTGGAAGGCTATTGCTGAAACGCGTAACCCGGAAGTGATTGCTGGCTTTGAACAGGCTTTTGCGGTTACTGGCGGGTTGAAAGTTCTGTCCGGTAATCTTGGTCGTGCTGTCATCAAGGTGAGTGCGGTAGCGGAAGAACACTTCACTACGACAGCACCGGCTTTGGTCTTTAACTCTCAGTATGAAGTTGAGGCAGCATACAAAGCAGGTGAATTAAACCAGGATGCTATCATTGTTGTTCGTTTCAATGGTCCGGCTGCCAATGGTATGCCAGAGCTCCATATGTTGATGCCCATTCTGGGTAATTTGCAGAAAGCAGGCTATAAAGTGGCTTTGTTAACGGATGGTCGTCTCTCCGGTGCTTCCGGTAAGGTGCCTGCAGCGATTCATGTGACCCCGGAGGCGCAGTTGGGCGGTCCGCTGGCTTATCTGCAAAATGGTGATGTAATAACAGTGAATGCGGTTACTGGTGAAATTGCGGTAGAGGCCGACCTCTCTTCAAGAGAAGCGAGTCGTCCTGATTTATCAGATCTGCACCATGGATATGGTCGCGAATTATTCAATGGTTGTCGTCAATCGGTTTCCAGTGCGGAAGAAGGCGCATCCATTCTTTTTTGTCGAGGTGAGAAATGAGCCAGTGGGCTATCCAACCAGCGGCGGTATTTGCTGCATCCCCAATTGTTCCTGTCATGGTGATTGATCATGTTGAGGATGCAGTACCCATGGCTCAGGCATTGAGCAAGGGGGGAATTAAGGTTTTTGAAGTCACGCTGCGTACTGATGCCGCATTGGAAGCAATTCGCCAGATTTCAGAGGCGATACCTGACGCTATGGTGGGGGCTGGTACGGTAATCAATGCTTCTCAATACGATGCCGCCGTAGCTGCAGGTGCTAAATTTGTTATATCTCCGGGAATGACGCCTGAGCTTCTTGCCCATGCCAGCCAGGGCTCTGCTCCGCTAATCCCCGGTTGTGCAACGCCTTCAGAGGTCATGCAGGCGCTGTCACACGGCTATGATCATCTGAAATTCTTCCCCGCTGAAGTAAACGGTGGTGTTAAGGCGCTGAAGGCGATTTCTGCACCACTGCCGCAAGTGCGTTTCTGCCCAACGGGTGGCATCGGGCCTGATAACATCAAGGATTATCTGGCGCTGAGCTGCGTGGCCACAATTGGTGGCTCCTGGATGTTACCCGCTGATCTGTTGGCTGCCCGTAACTGGTCCGAGATCTCTCGCCTGGCGGCAGAAGCGGTTGCGCTGGTTTCCTGATATTTCTGACAGCAGCACACATGTTTTCACTGAAAAGTGTGTGCTGTTGTTATTGCGTTCATATTAAATACTCTCACCTTCAAACAAGGTGAAGCCCAGGTCTACAACGGACTCGCTGGGTTGTGTGCCTGCGAGTTTCTCCAGAAGCATTGTTGCTGCACGACAACCTATCTCCCATCTTGGAGTTTCGATACTGGCCAGTTTAGGTGTGATGGATTGCCCTATATCCAGCGCATTGAACCCTGCAACGGCCATTTGACTCGGTATGGAGATTCCTCGTCGCTGACACTCCATAATTGCACCAATTGCGAGATCATCATTACAGCAAAAAACACCATCCAGCTCAGGGTGACTATCCAAAGCCTCTGCCATCAATTGAGCCCCCAGCGTAAATGAAGAGTTTGATGAGGTGGATATTACAACAGGGTTGCAGCCAATCTTTTTCATGATGTTTTGATAGCCCTGGAGTCGCTGTTTTACACGAATATCCATTCGGGCTGCAATAAATGCGATATGTCGTTTACCGCTGTTCAGTATATGGTTGATCATCGCTTCACTGGCAGCCAGGTGGTCCATGCCGACAGCCAGATCAATAGGCGGGAGTCGGGAGTCCATCACTTCGACGACCGGAATGCCTGCATGTTCGATCATGCGCAGTGATTTGTCGGTGTGCTCGCACTCAGAAAGTATCAGGCCATCTACCTGGTAGGAGAGCATGGATTCAATGCGTTTCTCCTCAACTTCTTTGTCATAACCGTAATGTGCGATCATGGTTTGATAGCCGGATGGCTCGGTAACGCTTTCAATGCCCTGCACAACCGCAGCAAAGACCTGGTTAGAGATCGATGGGATCAGAATACCAATGGCTTTGCTGGTGGAGTTGGAAAGAATATCCGGAACGCGGCTGGCAACGTACCCTACTTCGTCGATGACTGCCTGAATTTTCTCGCCGGTTGCTTTTGAAACCTGTATCGGGTCTTTGAGGTAACGGCTTACCGTCATTTTGGTTACACCGACCCGGTCGGCGATGTCCTGAAGCGCAAGGCGCTTATTTTTCGGTTTCATTAATGGTTCGTTCCAACAATCATCTGGCTCAGCTTAGTGCAGTGCATAGGATTGGCACCGGAAGCTGGCGGGTCAATTATATCCTTTGACCGATGCGGGTGTCTGCAGTTCTTTGCGGTCTTATGATGCTGGAAGGGAGGGGAGACCGTGAGCTGGGTGTCACGGCCGGCTATCTGAAATCACAAAGTAGTGAATTACAGATCCTGAGTGAAGGTACGGGTAATAACGTCGCGCTGTTGCTCTGAAGTCAGGGAGTTGAAGCGAACGGCGTAGCCGGAAACACGGATCGTCAGAGATGGGTACTTCTCTGGGTTTGCAGCGGCATCTTCCAGCATTTCGCGGGAGAGGACATTTACGTTCAGATGCTGGCCACCTTCACGGATGGTGGTTTCCTGAACGTCCAGCTCCAGTTCACGGGATTCAAACTGGCCCAGTGTTTCCAGGGAGACCACTTCATCCTGCTTGAATTCATCAGTTTTGGCGCAGATCAGGCGGGCTTCACCAGCAGCTTCATCCATCAGCCAGATTGAGTTAACCAGAGCGCTATTTTCGCTGGCAGTAATCTGAATGCCTTTCATTATATTGATCCCTTGATACTCGAGTTCAAACAGCTTTGAGGGCTTACCTGATCGGAATGCGCCGCTCGCTTATCGCCATGAAAGTTGAAATGATGATTTTCCATGGTACGAGCATCCTATCAGCTATGAGATTTTCAATATCTAGGTATTAGCCGAGATCAAAGAAATGAGAGTTTGACGGGGAGTGCGATGAAAACTATTGATCTGTAGCAATGATTGGTTTGTGATTGTATTTTAGGGCTTATGCTATTTGAGGGAGGCCCTTTGAAAGGGAAGACCTGTTCCGGGACAGGTCTTGGAGCGTGCTTTTTTACTGAATGTACTCAAACACCTTAATGACCCTTGAAACCCCGTAAGTGTTTGCGGCGATAGAGACGGCTTCCTGTGCCGCCTTTGGAGTAACCAGTCCCATCAGGTAAACCGTTCCCTGCTCGGTATTGACCTTGATTCTGTCGGCTACAACTGCTTCATTGGTCACCATTGAGGTTTTGATTTTTGTGGTCAACCAGCTGTCATTGCTTTGTACCAGAATGTCTGCGTTTGGGCCGACTTGCAGTTCATTGTAAACCTGACGGACTTTTTCAACGTTTTGAGCGGTATGACCGGCCAGGTTTTTCAGGCTTTCATCAGGCACCTGGCCGATGAGTAACACAATGCCATTGAAGCTGATGACTTTGACTCTGGATTCTCTCAGAGCCGGGTCTGCCTTGTTGATGTTAACGGCTGTGACTGTTTCAATAGTCTGGTCATCCATCCAGGATCCCCAGGTCCGTTTGCTGTTATCAATGTTGACAGGTTCTTCGTTGACGGAGTCAACCAATGCTGCGCAGCCACTTAACAGGGTCAATAAGCCGGTTAGAAGTACAATGCCGATGGGTTTCATGATTCTCCCTTTGGTCATGCGTTATTTATAAAAGTTGTCTGAAGTAATGGTTTGGCGGAAATGAAGGCGAGATTCCAGTTTATTCGGCGGAAAAGAGGAACTCATCAATCAGATCGCAAAGGCAGTGAATCACCAGTGTGTGAACTTCCTGTATACGCTGAGGGCTTATATCAGGCACTCTGATCTCAACCTCTTCAGGGTGCAGGAGCCGGGCCATATCTCCACCGTCTTTACCGGTCAGGGCAATCACCTGAATGTTTCGATCATGGGCTGCCTGAATAGCCTGAACCATATTGGCGCAATTGCCATGGGCAGATATGGCCAGCAGTATATCGCCTTCCTGACCCAGAGCCCGTATCTGTTTGGAAAATACTTCGTTATAGCTGGAGTCGTTGGCGATGGAGCTCATCGTCAGGCTGTCAGCACAAAGGGATAGGGCCGGCAGGGCCGGGCGCTCGCGATCAAAGCGATTGAGCAGTTCGGAAACAAAGTGCTGGGCATCGCCCGCTGCTCCTCCATTGCCACATGCCATGCATTTTTCCTTCGTTTAGCAGGGACTGAACCATCATCTCTGAGGCGTCGGCAATCAATGGGGGGAGCACATCGGCCGAACGAATTTTGGCGTCGATGCTGTCTGAAAAATGTTGCGTTATACGTTCATGCATGCCTGAAACCTTGAAATGAAAACCGCAAAGGATTTTCACTTTGCTCCTTCTGAATCGCTTTTCTAGAATGATGCTCTTCTAAAAAGCGCGCTTCTGCGCTTCTGAATAGTAATCAGAAGGTTTTTAAAAAGCACTTTTGATCCATTCTAAGCTGTTTTGCCCTTTAGTGTCATGATTGTCAATGGATATTGCATCAAATCGACAAATCCTATGGTTGTGCTGACGATATTTTTGTAAATAAACGGCTGCAGCCTTTCGGATTTTCTGCTGTTTAAAGCGGTCAATTGTGCTGGCTGCATTGCCGAATTGTGGATTGCCTCGAGAACGAACCTCGATAAAAACCAGCGTGGATTGATCCAGCATGATCAGGTCAACTTCACCCGCTTTACAGGCAAAATTTGTGTGCAGAAGTTTTAAGCCCTGCTGTCTTAAAAACAGCAGGGCGCTTTTTTCTGCTTCGGCTCCTTTCTTATTGCTGAGATTGAGCTTCCAGGGCATAGAGAGCAGGGTTGTCAGTGGGTGCTGGTTTTATAGCTCTATTTTTTCTGGAGAGCTGGCTTTCGGGTGTCTTTGGTTTAACGATGGGTAGCGGAGTTAGCCGGCCACTTCTGAATACCTGCCAGGAAAGCTCACGATGGACTTTTCCATTGGGGGTGATGCTCAGGGAGCCTGTCAGGCCCTGCAGCTGGCTACCCTGCAGACTTGAAAGCTGCTGGAGTCTTGGATAGAGCTTGTAGGCGTCAGCACCCAGTGCGTAAAGTGTTCCAAGCTGGCTTCTGGATTGTTTCCAAAGGGTATTAATTTGTTGTTCCAGCTGGCTTGGGGTTCCAGGAATCAGCCAGGGCATAATGGGAACCCGAATACCATCCATATCCTGGTCCTGGTTTGTGTTAGTGATGCCTGAGAAAGCGCTGGATGTTGCGTACACCGGCACGTTGCCAGCGTATTGATAGGCCAGGGCTGGTTTGAGTTGTCTGGCTTCCTGTGGGTTGGCACCAATTAATACCATATCGACATCCTGACGGCGCCGAGCCTGGAATCCAAGCTTTTCTCCAAGTAAACGGTTAAGTTGCCTGTGTCGTGCTTCGCTCTGGTCCGTGTGTAACAACCAGCCAGCAAGGCTGCTGAACTGGGTTTTTGCATCAAACTCACCAGAGCCGACAATTTCACCACCCAGTTCCAGCCATTTGGCCTTGAAGGTGGTATTGATTTTTTTGCCCCACTCGGTATTTGGCGTAATGATAATTGCGGTTCGGTGTCCATCCAGCCGTCCTCGCTCTGCTGCCATAATAGCTTCATCTTCTGCAGAGAGTCCGAATTGGTAAAGGCCTGTTCGGTAGCTACTGGGTGGTATGGGTGCTCCGGCAGGTGAAGGCTGGTCGGGAGTATCATCCAGGTAATTCAGCGCCAGAACCGGGATGCGATTGGTAATATCAGTATTTAACTCTTTTACCCGGCTTTTGTTCAGCGGGCCAATAATCAGTTGTGCGCCTTCATCAATAGCCCTGGAGGCCAGGTCATTAATGTTGCCGCTCTGGGTGTTATAAAACTGGAGCTCAGGGAGGGGTTCGTTCTTGCTCATGTCCTCATAATGGGAGGCGAGCATGCCGTCACGAACCGCTTCTCCTACTTTGCCCAGTCTTCCAGATAGTGGCAGTAATACGGCAATTTTGTCAGGGCGCTCCGTTGAGCTGCTCTTCAGTGACTCAAAATCTCCGGGCAGGTATTTGTGCGCAGGGTGGTATGCCCAGTCCCGCTTCCATTGTTCAAGTCCGGTGAGTTGTTGATCCAGGCTACGACCGCTCTGATAAATTAATGCAAGCGCCAGCCAGCCTTTAAGCTTTTGTGATTTTTCCTGCTTATAAAGGTTGTTCAACCGCTCCGCAGGAACATGCAGGAGTGTCTGCCAGAAGCTATCGTAATGAGGCTCTCGCTCTGCTTCGGTCAGGTAGGGGCCAGCCAGCAGCCACTCATCCAGTGAAGCCTGGTATTCACCAAATCTTGAATAGGCCAGTGCTTTCAGAATATGGGTCTGGGCATTGATGTAGGTATCGTTACTGATGATGACCGCTTCACGATCGAGCCACTCAAAGACCGCCCAGTCCTGATGATTGATCTGGGCAATCTGGGCCTGTTGAACAGCCAGTTCTGCCTGAATCCGCTTTGGCAGTTGCTCATAGGGCATCTGTTTCAGAATCTGTTGAGTCCGGGCAGGATTTTTTTTAATCAACTCTCTGGTGATTTCCAGAGTAAGGCTGGCCCGTTCTGGATAACTGAGCTTCTTAGCCTCGGCCAGTTGTTGATCAATGCTCTTAATGGAGGGAACCATTGGAGGTAGTGTTGCCTTTGGCTGAGATGAGCAGGCAGTAATAAAAACGGGAATAAGTGCTGCCATGGCGATGGCTGGCAGCTTTTTAGGTAGGGTATTTCGCAGAGCGGTAATATGGGTCATCATTTGAAGTCGTAGGCCAGCTCTTCCGGGAATGTCTTCGTTAATTGCTTTGATTGTACACAGGGCATGGAATCGACACTATAGGTTATAGCTATTGTATTTTCGACTGTGGTGCTGAATTTACCGTGTTTTGGCCTGACTTCCAGCGATTGGAGGGTGGTGTCGCAGGTGTGATAACAGGTTTTGTCAGTAGTACTTGCTGATTCGTTATGTTTTTGATTTTTAATGCTGTATAGGATTCCTTGAGTGTGCTCTACAGGAGTTGGGCTTTGATAGCCTTTCAGGGAAGAGAGTATAAGTGTTATTGGCAATGGAAGTGTGCAGATTTCCGGGCGTGATGTGGCATCCTTTTTTTTCAATACCAGAAAAGGATTCGGCCGACTCGCTGGCGCTGTTTACTGGCTTTTTCGCTGGAAAGTGACTGTTCCTGAGAGTGCTGTATTTAATCGTATCTGGCCAATGCGGGATGCCGTTTTTATCAAGTCTTACCTGAAAAGCAGGAAAATAACGTTAGCTGGCTCAAATCACTTCAGTAAGCTGCCTAAGCAGCAGTATGTGAATAGTTGTGGAGCGCAATGTCTGCGGCAAGCTGCTTATGAACTTGGCATAAAAAGTCTTCCAAAAAACAGGCTCTATAAGTTTGATGGGCAGTCTATTGAAGATAGTAGTGCTGAAGCGGCGATTTATGGCATTACAGCAAGGCTTGTCCGTGATTATGGTGGATTAAAGTCGGGTCCTGGAGGAAATTTGAATAATGGTGGTTATTCGGGGCCTGTTGGTATCCAAAATGCCATTATGATGCTTGGGCTTGATGGTCGTTGTTACTGTTCTTCAAGGCTTACTGACTGGTATTTTACAAATAATGATCCTGCCGGTTGGAAAGAAGTCAAAAAACACTGTCCTGTGCATCGTTCTTCACCACCTCATTTATGCAGAAATGAGCGGCTGCTTATACATGTCTGTAACTATTCCATGGCAAATCATTCTGATGCTGGTCTTGGTGTTAAGCGTGACCATTACATTATGAAGAGGCCAGATGGCAGTTGTTATGATCCACAAACAGGACGCAACTATGTTTCGGTGAAGGCTTACTCTGGAATGAGTCCGAGTGGTGGATAAATGGGGGCTCATTTGTTGGGCTCTGTTTTTCAGCAGATTTTTTGTCTTACTTTTCATGTTATTTGGTTTAAATAGGTTTTTCTGATACTGGTAAATATTTGCTCTGCCCTGTTTTTGCAGTCTTGAAATAATCAAAAAGTGTTAGGATACGGCCTGAGAAATTACACCGGTCCTTTTCTGTCATGTCTGACTCTCTTCTTTACATTGTTTCTACACCGATTGGTAACCTGGGGGATATGACCCCAAGAGCTATAGAGGTGCTTCGTCAGGTTGACATTATTGCGGCGGAAGACACCCGACACAGCAAGCGGCTGATGAATCATTTTGGGATCAATACGTCATTGATTCCCTGTCACGATCACAATGAGCGACAGCAGGCCGAAATGATTGTCCAGCGAATGCACTCGGGCCAGTCGGTGGCGTTGATCAGTGACGCGGGCACGCCGTTGATTTCTGATCCGGGCTTTCATTTGGTCCGATCGGTGCGGGAGGCGGGTTTCAGGGTGGTGCCTGTGCCTGGTGCCTGTGCCTTTGTAGCCGCTCTGTCTGTTGGAGGCTTGCCCACTGATCGATTCTACTTTGAAGGATTTTTGCCTGCCAGAGGGGCGGCTCGTCGCAAGCGTATAGACTCTCTGGCAACTTTTCCCAACACCTGGGGTGTCTATGAATCTCCGCACCGTATTCTGGAATTGCTGGATGATATGGCAGCAGTTCTTGGTGGTGAGCGTTACATTGCGCTGGCCAGGGAGATTACCAAAACGTTTGAGACCGTTCTGGCAGGTACTGTGTCTGAGGTTCAGGCAATATTGAAAGCGGATAGTAATCAGCAGCGAGGAGAGTTTGTTGTACTGGTTGAAGGCTATAAAGAGAAGGAAGACTCTGAGATGGGTCCGGACATTGAAAAGATGCTGCAGCGTTTAATGGTCGATTTACCCATTAAGAAGGCTGCAGCGATCGTTGCAGATTTGACCGGTTTACGCAAAAAAGACCTTTATGAGCTTGGTTTGGCAATGAAGGCCGACAAATAAATTCACTTTGGTAAAAAAATAGTCCAATACGGTTGATTAACTGAGGGAGTGCAAGTAACATTCGCCGCCGCGAGCTGGCCGGGCAGTCGCTGTTCATTCTGGTTGTTTAATCAGAGTGGAGGGAGGAAAGTCCGGGCTCCAGAGGGTAGGGCGCCAGGTAACGCCTGGGGGGCGAAAGCCTACGGAAAGTGCAGCAGAGAGTAGACCGCCTAAGTCAGTATTCTTTTTTGACGCTTGTTGGAAAAGAAGCAGACCGGTAAGGGTGAAAGGGTGCGGTAAGAGCGCACCGCATGGCTGGTAACAGTCCATGGCACGGTAAACCCCGCCTGGAGCAAGACCAAATAGGAATCCTATAGGTGTGTCCCGCACTGGATTCGGGTAGGTTGCTTGAGGTGTCTGGTGACAGGCATCCCAGATGAATGACTGCTCAGGCCTGCTTTGGCAGGCTGGACAGAACCCGGCTTACAGGCCGGCTCGCTTCTTTTTCTTTTTAAGGCTGTTTCCGAGTAGTACGCTTGTTTCTAATTTTCGGATCATCTGCCAGTGATCAGGTACGCTTTTCTTTGTGCCATGGGTCACTGCTTTCCAGTTTAAGCTTTCCAGATTTATTCCTTGCTAGGTTTCTTTGCGATAACGCCAGTTAATCCCAAAACGGTTATTTCCTAATTACAGCGGCGATTTCGCTTTATTTGTGCTGTTCCTGTTTTGAATACAGTCAGTATATTTGGCGCTTATTGCTGCTGGATTTTTAAATTGTACTTTCATTCCATTATCTAACCTCGGGTAGGTGAGGTAGATCCCCCGCTTGACGTGGGTTTTCCAGATTCCTATAGTGTGCTTTAGTGGTGCAGAGTGGACTAATGTGGGGGTGGGATGGGTTGAGCTGGATGGAGCCAGCTTTCAAAAGGGTTACATAAATGACGGGTGCCGTAAGGTTTCCTAACGCAGGAACCAAGGAGAAGGTGACGTGTTTCGCGGTGTAAATGCCATTAATCTTGATGCCAAAGGGCGTCTTGCTATACCTACCCGTTACAGGCAGGTGTTGCGGGATCGCTGTGACGGCGCTTTGGTGGCAACGATAGATACCGATGAGCCCTGTTTACTAATCTATCCGCTGGATGAGTGGGAACTGATTCAGCAGAAAATTGAAGCGCTCCCCAGCTTTCATCCAATGACCCGCCGGATTCAGAGGCTTTTAATTGGCCATGCCACCGATGTTGATTTGGATGGTAATGGGCGAATTCTTATCCCTCCACTGTTGCGTGATTACGCAGGTCTTGAAAAACGCAGTATTTTGCTGGGGCAGGGCAAGAAGTTCGAGCTTTGGGATGAACATTGCTGGAACGAACGCCGTGACCAATACCTGAAAGAAGCCAGTGAATCGGAAGAGATACCGGTAGAGCTGCAGTCGCTTTCTTTGTAACGCTCTCTTTATGAAGGGCCGCAATCGTCAGTTTTTGTGAAAAGTATATGAAATCGTTAGATCGTATTGAAAGCAGTGGCGAGGCCCGGGAAGAAGAGGTGGCTGACCCTATGCATAAAACCCATGCTCATAAGACTGTGTTGCTTTATGAGGCTGTTGAGGCGTTGCTGACTGATCCTTCTGGTGTTTATGTCGATGGTACTTTTGGCAGAGGCGGGCACAGTCGATTGATTTTGAGCTCCCTGACAGAACAGGGGCGACTGATCGGTATTGATAAGGACCCTGCTGCGATTGCGACAGGGAATGAACTGGGGCAGCAGGACTCCCGGTTTTCGATTCATCATGGTTCATTTACCGATGTTGATTCAGTGAATGGCGAGCAGCAGGTAGATGGTATTTTGCTGGATCTCGGGGTTTCTTCTCCTCAGCTGGATGATCCTGAAAGAGGCTTCAGCTTCATGCAGGAAGGCCCACTGGATATGCGCATGAATCATCAGGAAGGTGAAAGTGCCGCCCAATGGTTGGCCAGGGCAGAAGAGCAGGAGATCAGTCGGGTTATCTGGGAATACGGTGAAGACCGGTTTTCGCGCAGAATGGCAAGAGCTATCGTCAGGGAGAGAGAGGTTGAGCCAATTCTGACCACTAAGCGTCTGGCGAGCATTATTGCTGCTGCCTGCCCAACCAGAGAAAAAGGTAAGCACCCGGCTACCCGTGCGTTTCAGGCAATCAGAATTCATGTTAATCGTGAGCTTGAAGATCTGGTGCTTTGCCTGGATCGCGCATTGGAGAAGCTTAAGCCAGGTGGGCGATTGGTGGTGATCAGCTTTCACTCTCTGGAAGACCGGATTGCTAAACGCTTTATTCGTAAGCACCAGAAAGGTGATGAACACCCCAGTTGGCTGCCTGTTAGAGAGGACCAGTTGAATCGTCGTCTTAAGAGTCTGGGTAAAGCCATAAAGCCTTCGAAGCAGGAAGTGGCTGAAAATGCCCGATCCAGAAGTGCTGTAATGCGTGTGGCAGAAAAGCTGGCTTGATGATGGCGTTGTTTATGGAGAGTCGCCTGCTCAGGATGAAGGTTATCCATTCTTATGGGCTAACTCTCGTGCTGCTGGTTTTGGTGGTGTTGTCTGGTTTATCCGTCGGGTATGTATCCTACGAGAATCGGCGCCTTCATAACCGGATTCAGCAGGAACTTGAAAACAGAAACAGTGCTCAGGTTGAGTGGGGTAAACTTCTTCTGGAGCACAGTACGCTGACATCTCCGGGAAGGATTGAAAAGGTTGCCAGGGAGAAATTAGGCATGGATGTGCCAAAAACTGATCAGATAGAAATGGTTCTGCCATGAGCCAGGGGCGGAAGGTATCCCGGAAAAATCAGTCTGCTTCAGAGAAGAAGGCAGGCTGGGTGCGCGGTTCTGTCGACACTTTAAAGAAAAGGTGGCGCCTGAAAGTACTGCAGGGCGTTTTGTTGGTTGCCGGGTTGGCCATTGGTTATCGCATTGTTGATTTACAGCTGTTGGATCGACATTTTTTACAAAATGAAGGTGATAAGCGTTCTGTCCGTTATGAGTCGGTAGCTGCCCATCGAGGGGTTATTTTTGATCGTAATGGAGACCCTCTGGCTGTCAGTACGCCTGTCGTCACTATATGGGCAGATCCGGAAGAACTTTACGGTGCCAGTGAGCACTGGCAGGTATTGGCTCGAGAGCTTGGTGTTTCTCTTAAATGGCTCTCCGGCCGTGTTGAGGTAGCCAAAAACCGAGATTTTATTTACCTCAAACGACAGCTGACACCCGAGCAGGGTGCAAAGGTAATGGCATTGAAGGTGCCAGGGGTGCAATCGATCAATGAGCATCGGCGGTATTACCCAGCGGCTGAAGTTACTGCTCATTTGGTTGGCTTTACCAATATTGATGAGTCCGGGCAGGAGGGGCTGGAGTTAGCCTACAATGAATGGCTGACCGGAGAGCCAGGTAAGCGAAGAGTATTAAAGGACCGGAAAGGTCAGCTTGCGCGTCAGGCGGAACTGATGAAAAGTGCCAGCCCCGGCAAAGAGTTGATGCTCAGTATTGATCTGAGGTTGCAATATATGGCCTACCGCGAGTTGAAAAAAGCGGTTGAGCTCTATAAAGCCAAGGCCGGTTCCCTAGTCATGCTTGATGTCAAGACCGGTGAAGTACTGGCGATGGTCAATCAGCCGGCTTACAACCCCAACAACCGTGCCGGCATGCAGGCGCATAAAATGCGCAATCGGGTGGTTACCGATATGGTTGAGCCTGGGTCAACGCTGAAGCCGTTTACCGTTGCAGCCGCTTTGGAGTCTGGCCAGTTTTACAAGAATTCGGTCATTAATACGACGCCTGGATATATGCGCCTTGGTAGAGATCAGGTAAAGGATTTCAGGAATTACGGTGCCATTGATGTGACCACAGTGCTGAGAAAATCCAGTAATGTCGGGGTTTCAAAAATGGCACTGGCTATTGGTCCTGACAAGGTGCTTGATCTGTTGCAGAGAGTTGGGTTGGGTCAAAGTTCAGGGACAGGGTTTCCTGGTGAGAATCCTGGCTATTTGCCGTATCGGGATCGCTGGAGTGATATTGAGATAGCAACATTATCATTTGGTTATGGCTTGACCGTCACGCCTTTGCAGCTGGCCCAGGCCTACATGGTGCTTGGTGCTGGCGGGATTATGCGCCCGGTATCCCTGATCAAGCGTGATGTGATACCCGATGGTGTTCGGGTAATGGATCAGCAGGTTGCTGATGATCTGAGAAAAATGCTTCGCGAGGTCGTTCATGGTGGCACCGGTGGTCGAGCCATGATCGATGCGTTTGAGGTTGGAGGGAAAACCGGAACGGCCAGAAAGGTTGGGCCTAACGGTTATATCAAAGATCGCTATATAGGCATGTTTGCCGGCTTGGCCCCTATTGATAACCCACGACTCGCAATGGTTGTCGTTATAGATGACCCGTCAGGAGAGACCTATTACGGCGGCTTGACTGCCGCACCGGTCTTTTCCAAGGTAGCGGCTGGAGCACTTCGGCTGTTAGGTGTTGAACCGGCAGATTCGGTAGCTGCAAGCTCAGGTCATCGCATGGCATTTATTCCCTATGCACTGCGGTTGGAAGAAATAACAGAAGGTGCGGGTGCCTCTTCTGTCTCTACGTTTAAAGAAGGTTAAAGCGAAAAGGCAATGACAGCTGAGAAAGAGAATACTCTGAATGGCGTACTCGCCGGGCTGCAGTTACCTGCAGTGGCGGCTGATAAAGAGTTGAATCATCTGACCCTCGATAGTCGCAAGATTACCGGGGGCGAGTTGTTTATTGCGGTTCCTGGTTTACAGTCTGATGGCCGGAAGTATATTGCAGATGCTTTGTCAAAAGGTGCTGCGGCAGTGCTGGTCGATGAGGATGAAGATTTTGACCCGCTTTCTGTTGCTGATCATGAGTCCGTTTTTATGGTTCCCGATCTGCGGGAAAAAGTTGGGGTTCTTGCTAATCGTTTTTATCGGCAGCCCTCTGAACAGCTTAAAGTCATCGGTGTAACTGGTACTAACGGCAAAACTTCCTGTTGCTGGTTTATCTCTGAAATCCTGCGGCAGCTGGGAGAGCCCTGTTCTTTGATGGGGACCGTTGGCCGTGGTTTGCCTGGCCAGATGGAGGCTTCATTTAAATACAACCAGTGATGTTGTTTCCCTGCATCAATACCTTGCTCAGCTGGTTGATGATGGTGTTCCGGCGTTGGCTATGGAAGTCTCATCCCATGGGCTTGATCAGGGGCGGGTGTCCGGCGTTTCTTTTGAAGTTACTCTTTTTACCCATATCAGTCGTGACCACCTGGACTACCACGGTTCTCTGGAAGAGTACGCAGCAGCTAAAGCCAGACTATTTTCACACTGCAGTTATCGCTATGCCGTTATCGGCAAAGATGATGCTTTCTCAGAGTTGATGCTTTCATCCTGTCCCCAGGGGGCGAATATAACAACCTGGTCTCTGGAGGATGCCTCTGCAGATGTCTATCTGAGCGATATTCAAACGCTTTCCCAGGGGTTCAGGGCAAGTATTCATTCGCCTTGGGGGAGTGGTGATTTGAACACCGCTCTGTTGGGTCGCTTCAATCTGGAAAATCTTCTGGCCGTTATCGCCGCTCTGGGGGTTCAGGGATACCCGCTCGATAGCCTTTTAGCTGCAATTCCCCTGATTTCTTCGCCTCCTGGCAGAATGCAGCAGTTCGGTGGAGGCAGTCAGCCTCTTGTTCTGGTGGATTACGCTCATACGCCTGATGCCATCGAGAGTGTGCTCTCATCACTGAGAGAACACTGTTCTGTAATAAAGCGTTCCATAAAAGAGTGCGAACAAGGCGTCAGTAATATTGTCTGTGTCTATGGCTGTGGTGGTGACAGGGACCGGGGTAAGCGTCCCTTGATGACGGCTGCCGCACTCAATGGCGCCGATAAAATTGTGCTTACCAGTGATAACCCGAGAACGGAAGATCCTGAACAGATTTTTGCCGATGCCCTGGAAGGTGTTTCAAATCAGGATCGTCAGCGAATGAGTGTGATTGCTGACCGATCGGAAGCGATTCATTCAGCAATCACTGAGGCCAATGCTGGCGACATTATCGTGATTGCTGGCAAGGGTCATGAGAATTATCAGGAAATTAACGGTGTTCGACATCACTTTGATGATGCAGAGCAGGTTCAGTCAGCACTGCAGTCTTTTGGCCATAACGCTGTTCAAGACGGGAGACCGGCATGATTGAAGCAATGTCTCTGACCATGATTGCTGAAATAGTTAATGGGCAGTTGCACGATCACTTATTGGATCAGCCATCGGTAACCGGTGTCAGTATTGATACCCGAACTCTCAAATCAGGTGACCTGTTTATTGCCATTAAAGGCCCTCGCTTTGATGGGCATGCCTATTTGAGGCAGGCTCACTCTGCTGGCGCCGTTGCTGCACTGACAGAGCATTATGTTACTGATGCGCCATTACCCCAGATCGTTGTTGAAAACACAGAAAAGGCATTGGGGCTGCTGGGCGCAGCTAATCGCAATAGCTTTAGTGGCTGCCTGGTGGGTGTGACCGGTTCCTGTGGTAAGACATCGGTTAAAGAGATGCTGATGGCTATCTTTTCTGAAGCGGGCCCAACACTGGCAACAGAAGGCAATCTGAATAATGCCCTGGGCACCCCGTTAACGTTATTGAAAATAAACGCGGATCATCAATTTGCAGTGGTTGAAATGGGGACCAGTGCGCCCGGTGAAATTGAATATATTGCCAATATGGGGCGCCCGGACATTTCTTTGATCACAAATGCTGCTGAAACCCATCTGGCTGACCTGAAAACGGTTGAGGGTGTTGCCTGGGAAAAAGGCTTTATTCTGGATGCACTTCCAGCCACCGGTATTGCTGTCTTGAATCTGGATGATCGTTTTTACAGTGAGTGGCTTGATCGTGTGCTTAAGGAAAACAATCGACGTGTCGTCAGCTTCAGCGGTAAAAATACTGAGGCAGACTGTTTTGCCAGTAAGGTTGAACCAAACCAGTTCGGGATACGGTTCACGCTCAATATTTGTGGGAGAAATAAGCAGCCTGAGTCAGAACTTGAGCCAAGGAAAGTGGAGCTGTCACCGATCCAGCTTTCATTCTGGGGGCGCTATCAGGTGACGAATGCCTGCTGTGCAGCGGCTGTTGCAGCAGCCTGTGGTGTGCCACTGGACATAATTGTTCGCGGGTTGGAGAATACCCGGCCTTATCAGCGGCGTGGGCAGCGATTTACCCATGTCAGTGGTGCGCTCCTGATTGATGAAACCTACAACGCCAATCCGAAAGCGACGATGGCAGCTATTGATCAGCTGGTGGACTGCGGTGGGAGAACCATTATGGTTTTTGGTGACATGCTTGAGCTTGGCGAGATATCGGATGAGCGCCATCAGGATATTGGCCGTTATGCCAGAGAGCAGGGGGTTGATCGGTTTTTGAGTTACGGGTCTTCTGCGCGTCTTGCTAGTGAAGCCTTTGGCGATGGTCAGCATTTTGAAGAAAAAAGCGAATTGATTAGCTGGCTGGATGCAACGCTTAAAAACAGCCCTGATAAAACAGTTTCAGTAATGGTTAAAGGATCAACGGGGATGAAGATGTTGGATATTGTCCAGGCTCTGGCAGGGCCTGATTATAAGGGAGATGCCTGATGCTGGTCTGGCTGGCCGATTATTTGTCCCAGTATTACCATGGATTTCTGGTTTTTAAATATCTCACGCTGAGAGGTATTTTTGGGGTTTTAACCGCTCTGACAATGAGCCTGTGGTTGGGGCCTCACTTTATCCGGAAGCTGAGTTTTTATCAGATTGGCCAGGCCGTGCGTGATGATGGTCCTCAAAGTCATTTGAGCAAAGCTGGTACTCCCACCATGGGTGGTGCCCTGATTCTTATCTGTATTGCCATTAGTACTCTGCTCTGGGCTGACCTGAATAACCGTTACGTCTGGGTCGTGTTGGCCGTTACCGGCATTTTTGGTGCCGTTGGCTGGGTGGATGATTACCGGAAAGTGGTGGAGAAAAACTCCCGGGGGCTGCCTGCTCGCTGGAAACTTTTCTGGCAATCGGTTGCGGGGCTTGGAGCTGCATTCTTTCTGTTTTTTACAGCGCCCTCGGCCACAGAAACGACCCTGATTATTCCATTCTTCAAGAATGTGACGCTCCAGCTGGGGCCTTTTTTCATAATCCTGGCCTATTTGACCATTGTGGGTTCCAGTAATGCGGTGAACCTGACGGATGGGCTGGATGGCTTGGCCATTTTGCCAACCGTTATGGTGGCTTCAGCGCTGGCTATTTTTGCCTACCTGAGTGGGCATGCGACGTTCGCTCAGTATTTGTTGATTCCTGCGGTTCCTGGTGCCGGAGAACTTGTGGTGTTCTGTGCTGCGATTGCTGGCGCGGGTCTTGGTTTCCTCTGGTTCAATACCTACCCGGCACAGGTTTTTATGGGTGATGTGGGCGCCCTGGCCCTTGGTGCTGCACTGGGTGTCATTGCCGTTATTGTTCGTCAGGAAATTGTCCTGATTATCATGGGGGGGGTTTTTGTGATGGAAACGGTCTCTGTGATCTTGCAGGTCGGTTCCTATAAGTTGACGGGGCGTCGTATATTTCGTATGGCACCACTGCATCATCATTTTGAGTTGAAAGGATGGCCTGAACCGCGAGTCATCGTGCGTTTTTGGATTATTACTATCGTGCTGGTTCTGATTGGACTGGCGTCTTTGAAAATTCGTTAAATGCGTATATGGGTAATGGGATTGTGACGAGCAGCGTTGTTGAAAGAGAGCCAATGGGATTGATTGGCTCCAGCTGTAACCGGGTAATTATCGGTCTTGGCAAGACCGGGTTGTCCTGTGCCCGTTATCTTCATAATCAAGGGTTGCCTTTCAAGGTTATTGACACTAGAGAAAACCCTCCTGGGGAAGAGGAGTGTCGTCAGTTATTTCCAGATGCTCCGCTTCATACGGGTGGTTTTAATGATTCCTGGTTAATGGCTGCTGATGAGTTAGTGGTTAGCCCGGGTATTGCCCTGGTGGAGCCTTCTATTGCCAGAGCCATTGAGAATGGAGCCACAGCTATTGGCGACATTGAGCTGTTTTGCCGGGCGGTGAATGCTTGCTCACCGGGGAAGCCTGTTGTGGCAATTACCGGTTCCAATGGCAAAAGTACGGTGACCACGCTGGTTGGAGAAATGGTCAGGAAATCTGGGCTAAATCCAGGAGTAGGGGGCAATATTGGAACACCTGCTCTTGATTTGCTGGATGATGACAGTATCGATGTTTATGTTCTGGAGCTTTCCAGCTTTCAGTTGGAAACCACGCACAGTCTTCGTGCAACAGCTGCAACGGTTTTGAATCTTAGCCCTGATCATATGGATCGTTATCCGACACTGGCTGAATATCATCAGGCTAAACAACGCATTTACAGAGGATGTGGAACCGCAGTATTTAACCGGGATGACCCCCTTACCTCGCCTTTGTTACCAGTAACTGCTGGAGCAGTGACTTTTACCAGTGGAGTTCCGGACCTGGGGCAGATGGGACTTCTTTCAGATGATGAAGGTACCTGGCTGTGTAAGGGGCTGGAAAAACAGATAAATACGCGCCAGATGAAACTCAAGGGGCGTCACAATTATTTGAATGCCCTTGCTGCATTAGCTCTGGGTGAGGCGATAGGCCTTGACTCCAATGCCATGCTTGAAGCACTTGTGGTGTTTCCCGGATTGAAACATCGTTGCCAATGGCTGGGCGAGCATGGGGGGGTTACCTGGTTTAATGACTCTAAAGCCACTAATGTCGGAGCCTCCGTTGCAGCTATTGATGGTCTTGGTGAAGGACTTGAAGGTCGCGTTATTTTGATTGCCGGTGGCGATGGCAAGGGTGCTGATTTTACCGATTTAAAACCGGCAGTAGACCGACATGTCAGTCATCTTGTTTTGATTGGAAGAGATGGTCCGGCTATCGAGCAGGCGGTTAAAGGCGCTGTTGGTAAAGAAAGTGTCGCGATTCATAACGCAAGTAGCCTGGAAGAGGCAGTAAGTATTTCTGCTGAGTTGGCTGAAGAAGGGGATGCTGTGTTGCTGGCACCTGCCTGTGCGAGCTTTGATATGTTCAACAGTTTTGAGCATCGGGGCGACCGATTTGCTGAGCTGGTCAATGGTTTGATTTTATGCTGAAACGGGTCCGCCAAAACTTTCTTCGTGAGAAAGAAGCCTCAGAACAGGATGTATCAATGTCCATGAGCATTGATATGGTTCTGTTGGGCGCGGTGCTGGCGCTGCTTGCTATTGGTTTGGTCATGGTAGGTTCTGCATCCATGGATGTTTCCAGTGCCACCTATGGTGATCCGTTGAGAGTTGTCCTTAAACAGTTTCTGTTTATGGGGGTTGGACTGCTTGCTATGGGGTTGATGATGCTTTTGCCCATCAGTCGGATGCAACAGATGAGCTGGATGGGGCTTTTGATCGCTTTTTTCCTGCTGGTGGTTGTACTGGCTGTCGGTCGGGAAATCAATGGCAGTGTCCGTTGGATTCCACTCGGCTTCTTCAACCTGCAGGCTTCGGAAGTTGCCAAACTCTGCGTTGTTATTTATCTGGCGGGTTATCTGGTCCGTCACCTGGAAGAGGTGCGTACCCAGTGGAGCGGCTTTATCAAACCAATGCTTGTTATGGCCGGATTAGCCTTACTTCTGCTTGCGGAGCCTGACCTGGGGGCGCTGGTTGTTCTGACGGTTGCTGTAATGGGTATGATCTTTATGGCTGGCGCCCGGTTTCATCAGTTTCTCGTTATGATTGCCGGGGTTATTATCCTGATTGGTCTGATGATTTGGATGGAACCTTATCGGATGGCACGTATTACATCGTATATGGATCCCTGGGCTCATGCTTTTGGTAGTGGTTATCAATTGACGCAGGCATTAATTGCCTTTGGTCGTGGAGCCTGGCTAGGCGAAGGGCTGGGGAATAGTATTCAGAAACTTTTTTACCTGCCTGAGGCACATACGGATTTCGTTTTTGCTGTTTTAGCGGAAGAATTCGGTGTTGTAGGTTCGTTATTATTGCTGGCTTTATTTCTGTTTGTTGCCTGGCGCTCACTTCAGATTGGTTCGAGATCTGAAGACAAAGGGTTGTTATTCCATGGATTTGTTGCCTATGGAATAGCGCTGTTGTTTGCCAGCCAGGCTTTGATCAATATTGGCGTAAATACTGGCTTGCTCCCCACTAAGGGGTTGGCTTTACCGCTGATCAGCTATGGAGGCAGCAGTTTGATTGTGAACTGCCTGGCATTTGGTATTTTGTTGCGCATTGATGTTGAGCGGCGACAGGCGAAGGCGGTTGAGGTTAAGCCTGTAGCAGGCCGCAAGGCTGTTTCCGGGCTCAAGGCTACTGAGAAAACATTGGAAAGAAAATCGAGTGGAGCTGCTGGAGGAGGTATTCATGGCTGAGCAGGCAGCTATTCAGGCACCTCTGGTGGTTATAATGGCAGGTGGCACCGGTGGACATATTTTCCCCGGTCTGGCTACTGCAGATGGTTTGATAGAACAGGGGTACCGTGTTCATTGGCTGGGTACTCCTGGAAGCATGGAGGCTGACCTGGTTCCGAGACACGGGATTGATATCAGTTTTATCCCGGTGACAGGGCTGCGAGGAAAAGGGTTGAGCTTTTTATTGAAAGCCCCCTGGCGCCTGATGGTGTCACTGATTAAAGCGGTTCGGGTATTGAGAGCTCATAAACCCGTGTGTGTTGTTGGTATGGGGGGGTATGTAACAGGGCCGGGTGGTGTTGCGGCCAGGTTATTAGGTATTCCTCTGGTGGTTCATGAGCAGAATGCGGTTGCTGGTTTGACAAATAAACTGTTGGCAAGAATTGCTTCCCGTGTGCTTGAGGCATTTCCGGGAACGTTTGCCAGAGTCTCTTCGAGGGTAGCCAGAAAAGTGCTGTTAACCGGGAATCCGGTGCGGTCGGATATAGTGGCGGTTCCTGCCTGTAAACCTCGCTCGCCTTTGCGCTTGCTGGTGGTTGGTGGTAGTCGCGGTGCCCTGGCTATTAATGAACGGGTTCCACAGGTTCTAAAAAAATGTGATGGCCGGGTAGAGGTCTGGCATCAAACGGGTAAGGCGAATTTTGAACAGTGCCAAACCGGTTACCAGCAGCTGGGTGTTTCTGGTCGGGTTGAGCCGTTTATTGATGATATGGCTCAGGCTTATGAGTGGGCCGATCTGGTACTCTGCCGGTCTGGCGCATTAACCATCGCTGAGCTGGCCGCGGCAGGAAAAGCCGGAATCCTGATACCATTTCCCCATGCGGTGGATGATCATCAGACAGTTAATGGGCATTACCTGGTGGACAGAGGTGCTGCCCTGATGGTTCAGCAAAAAGATTTGGATGTAGACGGTTTGACAACAATGATTCTGGAGCTGGCGGATAATCCGGACCGGCTTGAAGTAATGGCCTCATCGGCAAAAGCCGCCAGTCTGCCACAGGCGACAGGTGATGTGGTTCGACACTGCCTTGAAGCGGCTGGTCAGGAGGTCTCCTATGCCTAATTTAAAGAGTCGTATTCCTGTTGTGGCAGTACCGGAGATGAGGCGAATCCGCAAAATTCATTTTGTGGGTATTGGCGGTTCTGGAATGTGTGGTATTGCTGAGGTGCTTCTGAACCAGGGTTATGAAATCTCTGGCTCAGATATTCGTGCATCGGCAGTCACCGAGCGTCTGGAACAGTTGGGTGTTGAGGTTTTTATTGGGCATCAGGCTGAGAATGTAATCAGTGCGGATGTGGTTGTTACCTCGACGGCTGTTGCAGGGAGTAACCCTGAAGTTGTTGAAGCCGAAAGTCGTCGTTTGCCTATCGTTCCTCGTGCCCAGATGCTGGCGGAATTGATGCGTTATCGACATGGTATTGCGGTGGCAGGAACGCATGGTAAGACCACCACGACCAGCCTGCTTGCGTCAGTACTGGGATTCAGTGGTATGGATCCAACCTTTGTTATTGGTGGAAGGCTGAATTCAGCGGGTACCAATGCGAAGCTGGGCGGAAGTCGCTACCTGGTCGCGGAAGCGGATGAGTCGGATGCCTCTTTCCTCCATTTGCAACCGATGGTCTCAATTGTCACCAACATCGATGCCGACCATATGTCCACCTACGATGGTGATTTTGGCAAGTTGAAAAAGACGTTTATCGACTTTTTACATAACCTGCCTTTTTATGGTGTCGCAATTGTCTGTATCGACTGCCCTGTGGTTCGGGAACTGTTGCCGGAAATTAAGCGACAGGTGATCACCTATGGCTTCAGTGAAGATGCAGACTATCAGGCTGTGAATGTTCGCCAGCAGGGCATGAAAACCACATTTGACCTGGTTCGTCGAGCTACGACGGATGCTGAAGAAACACCTGTTACTATTGAGCTTGCGATACCGGGCCGCCACAATGTGTTGAATGCGCTTGCAACTTTTGCCACGGCCTCGGATGAGGGGGTGCCGGATCAGGTTATTGCTGAAGGTTTGAGCCTGTTTGACGGTGTTGGCCGTCGCTTCCAGGTGTTGGGAGAGTTTAATACCGGTGCTGGTGAAGTGATGCTGGTGGATGACTATGGTCACCATCCAACTGAAGTGGATGCAACGATTAAAGCGGTTCGTGACGGTTGGGGTGATAAACGACTGGTTATGATTTATCAGCCACATCGATTTTCTCGGACCCGTGACCTGTACGAAGACTTTGTCGATGTTCTCTCCAGGGTTGATGTTCTTCTGTTGATGGAAGTGTACTCTGCCGGAGAAGAACCGATTGCAGGTGCTGACAGCCGCTCCCTGTGTCGGAGTATTCGTCAGCGTGGACTGGTTGACCCGATTTTTATTGCCCGGCCTGAAGACGTGGAATCGGTACTGGCGGATGTGCTTCAGGATGGTGACCTGCTTCTGGCTCAGGGGGCTGGAGATATTGGTGCTCTGGCACTCAGGCTTGCTCAGAGTGAGCTGGGGTTGCCTGCTGAAGGGTAAGGGCGTTGAAAACGCCGCTACGAATTGATTAGAAAAGGGATACAGTGCATGAAGTACGATCGGAGTTGTGATCACTTTGATCCAAAGGCTTTTGGAAAGGTCGCTGTACTTTTTGGTGGTAACTCCGCAGAAAGGGAAGTGAGTTTGACCAGTGGCGAGCGGATTTATGCGTCGCTGACCCGGCAGGGCGTAAAGTGCCAGTTAATTGATACCTGCGAAAATGCCGTTGAACAGCTGCAGGCATATGGTCCTGATTATGCTTTTATTGCCCTGCATGGTCGGGGTGGTGAGGATGGCACCATGCAGGGGCTGCTGGAGACTATGGGGATTCCTTACTCTGGTAGTGGTGTGATGGCATCGGCACTGGCGATGGATAAGTACCGTTGCAAATTACTGTGGCATTCCATTGGTTTGCCGACTCCTGAGTTTGCTCTGGTTATGGGGCCGGATAATCTTGGTCATGCGGAGTCTTTGCTACCGGCTTTTGTGAAGCCGAGTATGGAAGGTTCCAGTGTTGGTGTGGCGAGAGTGGATCGGAGAGAAGATCTGGAGGCTGCTTGTGAGCGCGCAGGTGAGCATAAAGGTCCGGTTCTGGTTGAAGCGTTTATCGACGGTCTTGAGTTTACGGTGGGTATCCTTAATGATCAGGCACTTCCTGTTATCAGGATTGAGGCAGAGGGTGAGTTTTATGATTACGAAGCCAAGTATCTGTCTGATAATACCCGCTACTCAATTCCCTGTGGACTGACTTCTATTAAGGAGCAGGAACTTCAGGCTGTCGCTCTGACGGCATTTGAAGCTCTGGGGTGTTCGGGGTGGGGGCGTGTTGATTTTATGCAGGATCAGCAGGGGCGGTTCTGGTTACTGGAAGTCAATACCATTCCGGGGATGACAGATCACAGTCTGATGCCTATGGCTGCAGCTGATGCCGGGTTATCTTTCGATGAACTGGTCATTGAGATATTGAAAACAGCGGATGTCAGATAGAGAAGGATTTTTCGTTTCTGCCAGTCGCCCTGGGGAAGTGCGTGGTGCTTCTCGAAGGGGGGGGCGATGGGAGGACGGAAGAAAAGGAAGAAGGCCGCTGCCGTGGAAAAGAGTACTGCAGATTCTGTTTTCTCTTTTTCTGCTGGTGGGGTTGGTGGCTTCAGCGCCCTGGCTGATGAACTGGTTGAACCAGCCGATAGCACGGGTGGAAGTGCATTCGGCTTTTGAGTATTTGTCCAGGGAAGAGGTTGAGAAAGAGTTGCAGCCGCTTTTGCAGGTGCGTTTTTTTTCTCTGGACCTGAAGCAGATGCAAGCGGTACTTCTGGGAATGCCGTGGGTAAAAGAGGCCTCTGTTCGGCGGCACTGGCCCGATAGTGTTCAGTTGAGCCTTGAGGAGCAGCAGCCGGTAGCCAGATGGGGGCGTACTCACCTTATCAGTAATGAGGGTGAGGTGTTTGCCCCGAAGGATATTGCTGACTTTTCCGGGATGCCGGTTCTTGCAGGTTCAGAAGCGTCAGCAGCTGAAGTTATGCAGCAATATCTGGCCATTAGCCAGTTACTAAGACCCATGGGGCTTAGACTGAAAACGCTGAAACGAAGTGAAAGTGGCTCATGGCGCTTTACCGTCGGGCATGTTGAGGTCAATATTGGCCGAGACCGAAGAATGGAAAGATTGCAGCGTTTTGTTCGGCTTTACCATGCAAAGCTGGAACCTCGTTGGCAGCAGGTAGAGCGGGTGGATTTACGGTATTTGAATGGTGCTTCGGTTGCTTGGGGTCAGAGCAGTCAGGCAGGCTCGGATTCATGATGGATAGAGAAGTTTGGGAAGATTGATGCCATGACAGCGGCAGATAATGGAAGATTGATCGTTGGGTTGGATATAGGCACTTCAAAAGTGGTGGCTATTGTTGGAGAACTCAACGCTGAGGGTGACATTGAGGTCATCGGCATTGGCTCGCATATTTCACGTGGGCTTAAACGTGGCGTCGTCGTAAATATTGATTCTACCGTTCATGCCATTAAGCGAGCTGTCGAAGAGGCCGAGCTTATGGCTGGCTGCCAGATTCATTCAGTTTACGCAGGCATTGCTGGCAGTCATATTAAGAGCCTTAACTCCCATGGCATCGTTGCAATACGTGAGCGGGAAGTGAATGGTGCCGATATTGATCGTGTGATTGATGCTGCCCAGGCGGTTGCTATTCCCGCTGATCAACGCATTCTCCATATCCTTCCACAGGAATATGCCATTGATAACCAGGAGGGGATTAAAGAGCCTCATGGTATGTCTGGCGTCAGGCTTGAGGCTAAAGTCCATTTGGTGACTTGTGCCGTGAATGCTGCGCAGAATATTGAAAACTGTATCCGTCGCTGCGGTCTTGAGGTGGACGACATTATTCTTGAGCAGCTGGCCTCCAGTTATTCAGTGCTCTCGGAAGATGAGAAGGAACTGGGCGTTTGCATGGTTGATATTGGTGGTGGTACTACAGATATCGCCATCTTTACCGATGGGGCTATTCGTCATACGGCAGTAATCCCCATTGCAGGTGATCAGGTGACGAATGATATCGCCATGGCACTACGAACGCCTACTCAGAACGCTGAAGACATAAAGATTAAGTACGCCTGTGCTCTGGCGCAGCTGGCGGGTGCCGATGAAACCATTAAGGTTCCCAGTGTGGGAGATCGGGCACCCAGAGAGCTATCCAGGCAGGCTCTGGCAGAGGTTGTTGAACCTCGTTATGACGAACTGTTTACGCTGATAAATGCAGAAATCAGGCGCAGTGGTTTTGATGACCTGATCCCGGCAGGCATTGTACTGACGGGTGGTACCTCGAAAATTGAGGGTGCGATAGAGCTGGCGGAGGAAATTTTCCATATGCCTGTTCGTCTCGGCGTACCCCAGGCGGTAAAAGGACTCAGTGACGTGGTCAATAACCCCATTTATTCGACGGGGGTAGGCCTGCTTCATTACGGTCAGAAGATGCAGAAAGACGGATTGAAAAAAACGGTTACCAGTAAGTCTCAGGATACCGGACTGATTGACAGGATGAAAAGTTGGTTTCAGAACTTTTGATACTTTTGTTGATGCATTAGTTGACGAGAGTGGCAGGAAAAATTCAGTAACGGTATTGGTAAGAATTTGTTAGATTGAGGGTGATAAAAAGGAGATGGCCATGTTTGAACTGGTGGATAACGTACCGCAGGAAGCGGTCATCAAAGTCATCGGCGTCGGTGGCGGCGGTGGCAATGCAGTTTGCCATATGCTGAAAAGTCAGCTGGAAGGTGTTGAGTTTGTTTGTGCCAATACCGATGCCCAGGCACTGAAAAAGCAACATGTGCAGGCCCATACACACTTGCAGCTGGGGGCCTCTATTACACGAGGGCTGGGCGCGGGAGCCAATCCGAATGTTGGCCGTGAGGCTGCTATGGAAGACCGTGAGCGCATTGCTGAGCTGCTCAAGGGTGCGGATATGGTCTTCATTGCTGCTGGCATGGGTGGAGGAACCGGAACCGGTGCGGCTCCTGTTGTTGCCCAAGTGGCTCGAGAGCTGGGAGCCTTGACTGTCGCGGTGGTAACCAAGCCGTTTGGTTTTGAAGGCAAGCGCAGGATGTCGATTGCTGAAGAAGGCCTGAAAGAGCTTCAGGAGCACGTAGACTCTTTGATCACCATTCCCAATGAGAAGTTGTTGCCAGTACTGGGCAGTGATGTCAGCCTGTTGCATGCTTTTGGTGCCGCCAATGATGTTCTGCTTGGTGCGGTTCAGGGTATTTCTGAATTGATTACCCGTGACGGTCTCATCAATGTTGACTTTGCGGACGTTCGTACCGTGATGTCAGAAATGGGCATGGCGATGATGGGTACAGGCGTTGCCACCGGTAGTGGCCGTGCTGCAGAAGCTGCTGAGAAAGCTATTCGAAGCCCGCTTTTGGAAGATGTGGATCTTCAGGGGGCGAAAGGTGTTCTGGTCAATATCACTGCAGGCCTTGACTTTACCGTTGGGGAATACAATCAGGTAGGCGACGTAGTTAGTCAGTTTGCTTCCAATGATGCTACCGTTGTTATTGGTACTGTTATTGATCCGGAGTTGACCGATGAACTCAGGGTTACGGTTGTGGCGACCGGTATTGGTGCAGGTAGTGCCCCTAAAGAGCACTTAAAAGTTGTTGAGAAGTCGCCACCAAAAAATAAAGATGGCACTCCCAATTATGAAGGGCTGGAGATTTCACCGGTTTTGCGTAATCCTCGCCGTAATGACGATGAAGTAGAACCCAGGACAGAACCTAGAAGGCCGGCAGCGTCAGGTGATAATGTGGATTATCTTGATATTCCAGCATTCCTGAGGCGTCAGGCTGATTAATCAGAGCGTATAAATGCGAACTTGTCTCAATTGTTACTTTTGTTACAATGTGACGTTGCATCCAAATAATAGGGACCTTACAGGTCGCGGAACAGCGTTATCATGATCAGACAGCGTACACTGAAAAATATTATTCGTGCTACGGGTGTGGGCCTTCACTCCGGTGAAAAGGTTTACCTCACTCTCAAGCCTGCTCCCGTAGATACCGGCATCATTTTCTGTCGAACAGATCTTGAGCCAGTCGTGGAAATTCCAGCGCATGCCCTGAATGTTGGACAGACGACGCTTTGTACGTCTTTGCATAAAGACGGGACGCGTATTGACACCGTTGAGCACTTGCTCTCCGCTTTGGCTGGACTGGGCATTGATAATGCCTACGTTGAAGTCAGTGCCCATGAAGTTCCGATTATGGATGGCAGTGCTGGTCCATTTGTATTCCTGCTGCAGTCTGCAGGGATTCAGGAGCAGAATGCGCCTAAGAAATTTATCCGCATCAAAGAAGATGTGACGGTTACTGATGGCGACAAAACCGCAACTTTCAAACCGTACGACGGGTTTAAAGTAAGTTTCACCATTGACTTTGATCACCCTGTTTTCAAAAGTCGTTCTCAAACAGCATCGATTGACTTCTCCAGTACTTCTTTTGTGAAGGAAGTTAGTCGGGCGCGTACTTTCGGCTTTATGCGGGATGTTGAGTACCTTCGCTCCCAGAACCTTGCCCTGGGTGGCAGTGTGGATAATGTGGTTGTTGTCGATGACTACCGCATTCTCAATGAAGATGGTCTCCGCTATCATGATGAATTTGTTAAGCATAAAATGCTGGACGCGATCGGAGACCTTTACTTGCTGGGGCACAGCCTTATTGGTCAGTTTATCGGCCACAAATCCGGACATGAGCTTAACAATAAGCTGGTTAGGACCTTACTGGCTAATGAGAAACTGTGGGAGATTGTAACTTTCGAAAATGCGGAGGTTTCTCCAATTTCTTATCAGAAGCCTGTTGCGGTTCCTGCTTGACGGCTGCTTTTGAGTAAACGCTGATCTGAGACGTGTTTTTTACGAGGCTAGGTGTTTTTTTTAGTCTTGAATCAGGCCACTTTATAGTGGCTTTTTTTATGAGTGGAAGAAAGTGGGGTATCTTAATTTTCGCATTTTCAGCTGTGCTCACACTTTTGACTTTTAGTGCTGTTTTTTTTGACGTTAAGCTGGATAGCTTTAATGGTATTCAAAAATATTGTTTTATAACGATAAAATAAGTATTAGGGACTTTCTCTTTATCGCAAGCAGAATGTAGATGAGAGTGATTCCCTGAAGGTACAATCCGCTCTTGGCTTCGATGTTATGGAAATGCCTAAAATATAATGGTGGAGATGTGCTGTTGGTTTGGCGTTAAGGGCTGCTAATGAAAATCATTGTTGTTAATCAGGATCATTCTCGAACTCGAACTTATTCCGGTAGTGGTAAGGGCTTGGGAGTTCTGTTGTGCTGTGCCTTTTTGTTATCCATGGCTATTGGTGGCGGTGCTACCTATGCCTGGCTTACCAATAGTCAGGAACAGATGCTGACAAGGGAAGGGCTGAAAAACTGGAAGAAGGTGTTAGATGCCCAGCAGCAGGACCTCGGGCTTGTCCGTCAACAGGCACAGCATCAGCTTGATGCCTTGATGCTCAGACTCTCTGAGCTTCAGGGACGTATGACCCGGCTTGATGCGCTTGGAGAGCGTCTCACTACCAAAGCAAAGCTGGACGATGGGGAGTTTGATTTCAGTGAAGTTCCTGCACTGGGTGGTCCTCAGGAGCTGTCTGAAACTGATCATGCATACAGTAAGGTAACGTTACTGGATGCCATAGATCAATTAGCAGACCAGATTGATAATCGTGAGCAGCAGCTGGACCTGCTGGATAACCTCATCTCTAACAGAGCACTTCATGATGATGCTTTTCTCGCAGGTCTGCCTGTCAGAAAAGGCTGGTTATCTTCACGCTATGGGCGTCGTACAGATCCGTTTACTGGTAAAGCAGCCTGGCATAATGGTGTTGATTTTGCGGGTAAGCGTGGCTCGGATATTATTTCTGTGGCTGCGGGTGTTGTTGTCTGGTCGGGCCCTCGTTCTGGCTTTGGGCTTCTGGTTGAAGTCAACCATGGGAATGGTTATCTCACTCGCTACGCTCATAATGAAGAAAGTCAGGTTAAAGTAGGCGATATTGTTTCCAGAGGGCAGGCTATTGCAAAAATGGGCAGCTCAGGGCGTTCAACAGGGCCTCATGTTCATTTTGAGGTGTTGAAAAATGGTAAGCCTCAAGATCCTTCGCGATATATTTATAGAGCCAGTAAATAATTACTGGCTTTTTTGGTTCTTCCTCTCCTGCTTCCCATCCGTAATTTGATCTCGCCATTATTGAAATAGCTCCGGAATATTTCTTTTCTTCTTTATTACTTGTTTGTGATTTCAGTTTGTATTTCTGGGGGCTATTCTTTTATTGCCAGCTGGACGTGGTGCTTATTGTGCTTTTACCGTTGCTGATTAACTCAATGTATGCACAGGCTGTGGTGAATTTTTTGTATATTAGCTGGGGCTGTAATTATGGATAGAGTAAGTTTTTCTGGTTCGACTCAAACGTGCAGTATTGAGGAAGTAACTCCTGTGAATGAGCAAACTGTTGGTGCAATTAGAAAGCACTCCTCTGCATCAGCTTATGTTAAAGAGGGGGAAGTACCTGAATATAGGCGTAAGCATCATGGCTATCAGGCTGGAGGGAATCAGGGGGTATTGGGCAAAGTGGCAAAAGTGACTTCAGTATTTAAATACTTGTTCCGTCCAGCTAAGGAATATACACCAGACCTTAATGATCGAGATGCTGTATTTAGTTATATCAATGACATGACTAAAGACCCACTTTCAAGAAAATTACTCTTAGAGTATGCCTCTGGTGAGGTGCGAGCTGATATCGTTCAGTGTGGTGGTCATTACAACTATCATATCTGTATTCTTGAATCACAAGATAATCCGGAAGGCTATTCCAGGCTGGCCGATACTGATCCAGAGATGTATAGATTGCTTTCAAAGAGTGAAAGAGTTCCCCAGAATATGAGGGATATTCTTCAGGCTGCACAAAATCATTCTAGCTCGCGAGCTTTGATGATTAAAGTGGTTGTTGTGCCACAGTGGTCAGCAAACTTAAATGAAAAATATGAAGCGCCCTTGACTACGGGAGCGAATGCATCTGGCTTTGATGATGAGGGAGCTGTTGGAGGATGCAAGCCCCTGGGGGAATATGATGTTGAAGGATCGTATGAAGATAAGATTCGGCTTGCAATTACAGCATCATTAACGTTGGAAAACCGAGGATTATAGTATTTGCAGTACAGGCGATGCTCAGGTTAACAGGGGTATAGTTCATTTTGCTAGTAAGGATGGCTTTTGCTATCAGGTTTTACAGATTTGTCCCCCCTCCTACTTGAATTTACTTTCGACGACCCAATCTAGTATGGCAGGTGGTAAGCATCTGCTGATGAAAAACTAAGTTGGGGGTTGTCTTCTTCCTCAGTTACTATCCTCTAGGGCTGGTTTTTTTGTTTTTCCGACTCAGCTCAATTGACAGTACAGAAATACGGCTAATATAGATGAGACTTTGCCGTGATTGTCATAGAATGCTGGACTATTGTGCGCTTGTCTGCTCCAGCCCGGATTTGTTGGTAGGAGGACAGCTCCGGAAACAGAGTGTGAGACTGTTAACAACTTATGTTTGCTTCTTTAATTAAGAAAGTTATTGGTAGCCGGAATGATCGCCAGCTGAAACGGATGGGTAAGATTGTTAAGTCAATTAATGCCCTGGAAGAAAGTCTGGCAGCCCTGAGTGATGATGAGCTGAAGGCAAAGACTGGCGAGTTTCGTGAACGCTTTAATAAGGGTGAGACCTTGGATGACCTGTTACCAGAGGCATTTGCTGTTGTCCGCGAGGCAGGCAAGCGTGTTATGGGTATGCGTCATTTTGATGTCCAGCTTATTGGTGGTATGACGCTTCATGAAGGTCGTATTGCCGAAATGCGTACCGGTGAAGGTAAAACGTTGGTTGCAACGCTACCGGTTTATTTGAACGCTATTCCTGGAAAAGGTGTTCATGTTGTTACTGTGAATGACTATCTGGCTCGCCGTGATGCGAACTGGATGCGGCCACTCTATGAATTCCTGGATATGAGTGTGGGTATTGTTGTTCCACAGCAGGATCCTGAAGAAAAACGTCAGGCGTACCAGTCAGATATTACCTATGGTACCAATAATGAGTTTGGGTTTGATTACCTGCGGGACAACATGGCCTTCAGAAAAGAAGACCGTTTCCAGCGGGATCTCTTTTTCTCGGTTGTGGATGAAGTGGACTCAATCCTTATCGATGAAGCAAGAACACCACTGATTATTTCAGGCCCAGCCGAGGATTCATCGGAACTGTATAAGAAGATGAATCAGCTCGTGCCACTGTTGCAGAGGCAGGAACCGCTTCCGGAAGATCAGGACCCTAACGATGTTGAGCTCACCGGGCATTACTCTGTCGATGAAAAAACCCGTCAGGTTGAGTTGAATGAACTGGGACACCAGTTTATTGAAGATCTGCTGCAGAAAGAAGGCCTTCTGCCCGAAGGTGAGAGCCTGTATGCCTCCAATAACCTGAACCTTCTGCACCATGTGAATTCGGCCCTGAAAGCTCATGTGCTGTTTACCCGCAATGTTGAGTACATTGTGCAGAACAATGAAGTATTGCTGGTGGATGAACATACTGGCCGGACCATGCCGGGTCGGCGACTGTCAGAAGGCCTTCATCAGGCCATTGAGGCGAAAGAAGGACTTCGAATTCAGGCTGAAAGTCAGACGCTGGCATCGACAACGTTCCAGAATTATTTCCGTAATTACGACAAACTGTCTGGTATGACCGGTACAGCTGATACGGAAGCGTTCGAATTTCGTCAGATCTACGGTCAGGACGTTATCGTTATTCCTACGCACAAAGATATGGTTCGCCAGGATGGCAATGACCTTGTCTATCTGACAATTGCGGAAAAATACGACGCAATTATTGATGATATAAAAGAAACAGCGGCGGCCAAAAGACCTATTCTGGTGGGCACAGCATCAATCGACTCTTCCGAGCATCTTTCCAAAGCGCTAGATAAAGCGGGTATTCCCCATCAGGTACTGAACGCCAAGTTCCATGAAAAAGAAGCGGATATCATTGCCCAGGCAGGTCGCCCGGGTGCGGTCACCATCGCCACCAATATGGCGGGCCGTGGTACTGATATCATGCTGGGTGGCAACTGGAAGGCGGAAGTTGCTGAGCTGGATGACCCATCTCAGGCGAAAATTGACCAGATCAAGGCTGACTGGCAGAAGCGCCACATGGGTGTGCTCGAGGCAGGTGGTCTTCATATTATTGGTACTGAGCGTCATGAATCACGCCGTATCGATAACCAGCTGCGTGGTCGTTCAGGACGTCAGGGTGACCCGGGGTCTTCCCGATTCTACCTCTCCCTTGAAGACAGCCTGATGCGAATTTTTGCATCTGAGCGTGTTAAAAACTTCATGAAAGCCCTGGGTATGGAAAAGGGTGAAGCCATTGAACACCGTATGGTGACCAATGCTATCGAAAAGGCCCAGCGTAAAGTGGAAGGCCGTAACTTCGATATTCGTAAGCAGCTGCTGGAATACGATGATGTTGCCAACGATCAGCGTAAGGTTATCTACAACCAGCGTGATGAACTTCTTACTGCTGACGATGTGTCCGGAAGTATTGAAGCGCTGCGTGAAGATGTGGTTAGTGGCCTGATCAGTCAACATATTCCACCTCAGAGTCTTGAAGAGCAGTGGGATGTTAAGGGACTGGAAGAGAAGCTGGTCAGTGAGCTGAATGAACGCATGCCGGTTCAGCAGTGGCTGGATGAAGATGATCGTCTGGACGAAGAAGCGCTTCGTGAGCGCATTCAGCAGGGCGTTATTGACTCCTACCGCAAGAAAGAAGAGCTGGCGGGTGCTGAAGTACTGCGTAACTTTGAAAAACATATTCTTCTGCGAATTCTGGATGACAAGTGGAAAGAGCATCTCGCCACTATGGATCATCTCCGCCAGGGTATTCACCTTCGTGGTTATGCTCAGAAGAACCCAAAGCAGGAATACAAGCGTGAAGCGTTTGAATTGTTCCAGCAGATGCTTGAGGATATTAAATACGACACTATTCGTATTATCTCCCATGTTCAGGTTCAGGAAGATGATCGAACAGCTGAGATGGAACGGCAGCGTCGTGAGGAGATGGCTCGTAGAATGCAGTTTGAGCACGCTCAGGCTCAGGGTGTAGAGTCAGAACCTGCGGAACAGGAAGTCCCTGAAGAAGCTCACCAGCCATTTGTTCGTGAAGGGCGTAAGGTTGGCCGTAATGACCCATGCCCCTGTGGCTCAGGAAAAAAATACAAGCAGTGTCATGGCAAGATTGCCTGATTTGACCTTGTAACATAAACTGCGGGCCAGTCCTTTATAAGGACTGGCCCGTTTTTTTTTACTTATAATAAGCAAAGTTTTAATCGATGGAGTCAATCATGGCAGCGGGGTCTGATGAGTGGGTTGCAGTAAAACCAGTTAAGGGCTTTCGTCTTGGAACTGCGATGGCAGGGATTCGTAAGCCAGATCGCTGGGATCTTGTGGTGATGAACTGGGATGTGGGCAGCTCAGTCGCAGGTGTGTTTACGCTTAATCGTTTTTGCGCTGCTCCTGTTCATTTAAGCCGTGAGCGATTAACGGGTGATCCTCGATACTTTCTGATTAATACCGGCAATGCCAATGCAGGTACTGGTGAGCCAGGAATGGCTGCAGCGAGAACAACCTCATCAGAATTGGCGCGGCTGGCTGGTGCTGATGCTTCGCAAGTGTTGCCATTTTCAACGGGAGTGATTGGGGAGCCGCTCCCCATTGACAGGCTTTGCGCTGGACTTCCAGCGGCCCTGGGTGAGATGAAGGAGGATAACTGGTTTCATGCTGCGCAAGGCATCATGACGACAGATACCCGTCCAAAAGGCAGTTCCCGACAGTTTGAGCATGATGGGCAAACCTTCACTATTTCCGGTATCAGTAAGGGGGCGGGGATGATCAAGCCCAATATGGCCACCATGCTGGCCTATATCGCAACCGATGCGGCTGTTGAACCATCTTTTTTGCAAAGTCTTCTTCTGGATATCACTAATCAGTCATTTAACCGGATTACCATTGATGGTGATACGTCAACGAATGATAGCTTTATGGTGGTTGCCACAGGAGCTATGGGTAATGAGGCCATTACTTCCCGTGATTCCGGTTTGGCGGTGAAGCTGATAGAGAACCTTCGGGAGGTTGCTGTTGAGCTTGCCCAGGCGATTGTCAGAGATGGGGAGGGTGCCACCAAGTTCGTAACAGTTAACGTTGAAAATGCAGCTTCCCATCAGGATGCTCTGGAAGTGGCTTATACTGTTGCCCATTCCCCTCTGGTTAAGACTGCTCTTTTTGCCAGCGACCCCAATTGGGGAAGAATCCTCGCCGCAGTGGGTCGTGCACCGATTTCTGAGCTGATCATTGATCGAGTTTCTATCTGGTTGGATGATCTGGCTATTGTTGACTGTGGTCAGCCGGCCCGGGGTTATACTGAAGAAGCTGGCCAACAGGTGATGAATCAGGAAGAAATACTGATCAGAATTTCTCTGGGGGCAGGTAATGCCGCTGAAGAGATCTGGACCACCGATTTATCCCACGAATATGTAAAGATCAATGCAGAATATCGAACCTGACGAGCTTGAAAGAAGAAAAGCCGTTCATGTGGCTGTCGCTGTTATTCTTGGGGAAGACGGTCGGATACTACTGGCCAGGCGTCCTGAGAATAAACATATGGGCGGCCTTTGGGAGTTTCCCGGCGGTAAGGTAGAGCCTGGAGAGGATATAAAGCTTGCTCTGAATAGAGAGCTTCGTGAAGAGCTCGATATTCAGGTAACAATATTTACGCCACTGATCAGGGTTCGCCATGACTACCCTGACAAATCTGTATTGCTTGATACCTGGGTTGTCAGTGGTATTCAGGGAGAGCCAAAAGGGAATGAAGGCCAGCTGATTCAATGGGTTGAGAAAGGAAACCTTATCGAATATGAGTTTCCTGAAGCAAATAAAGTGATTTTCAGGGCTTTGCAACTCCCTGATCGCTATATGATTACCGGTCCTTTTGAGGAGAAAGAAACACTCTTTAATAAAGTTTCAGCAGCGTTGGATAACGGTATTCGCCTGATTCAATTTCGGGCTCATTGGCTTGAGGTGAGTGAATATCTCCGACTGGCACAAGAACTGTCGGGTTTCGTTCAGGCTGCAGGTGGGACGCTGATCATCAAAGGGAGTTTTTCCCTTCTATTAGAGCCATGGTGCCATGGGCTTCATTTGACATCTCACCAGCTGGGTATAGCGGTTAAGCCAGAGAAGCAGCATCCTGGTCAGCTATTGGTCGCCTCATGTCACGATGAACAGCAGATTCAAGATGCTGAAGCAATGGCTGTTGATTTTATTACGGTATCACCTGTCAAAAAAACACAGTCTCACCCTGCAGCCAAGCTGTTGGGTCTGGTGAAAGCGGTAGCGCTGACCGAGGCAGCAAAAGTGCCTGTATTCTGGTTGGGTGGGATGGGACTGGATGATCTTGATATAGCTCAACAGCGGGGTGCCCAGGGAATTGCGGCTATTCATGAGTTCTGGCGCTTCTGAGGCAGCTCTGGGGTAATTTTTCCGTAAAAAGGACTTCTATAAGTCGTTGATTCACTCTAAATGCTTGTAATTCAATAATTTTCATATTATTAGGTGTTTTTATTTCTAATCATGATAGATGACCATTGAACCAACTAATAACTTTCCTCTCTAAGACATCAGTTCAATTTATAAATACTCAAACAAAAAATAGAGGAAGTTACAATGATAGGATCAACTGTTGGCGCGAGCCCCGCACCGGCGACGCAGAATACGCCCCAGGATGCTCAGAAGAGTGAATGGACTTGTGTTAGCTGGTTTAACAAAATTTCCGATGCTGTTGCCAATAAAACATGTCACTTTTTTGGGCGTGCTGTTGCGGCTGTGGTATCAGTAGTTGCTTTTATCCCTTCACTGGCTGTTGATCTTGGTTATGCAGTTAAGAGCCTGTATGACAGGAAAATCGCAAAGTCTCAAACTCCGGTTCAGAACCAGATGCCAGCAGCGAATGGTTCACAAACTCCAGTTCAGAGCCAGGCACCAGCGAGCACGTCGCAAGCGCCTGCATCTGAAGTCGAGTCTCTGAAAGAACAGATTAGAATAAGAGATGAGAAGGAGAAAAGTAGAACTGATCAAATTATGCATAAGAATGCTCTTATGGATCAGGTAAAGGCTCAACTACATAGCGCAGAACATAGACTGTCTGCAGCTGAGGAGAGAGAGAAGGGTAGAGTTGAGCAAGTTAGACATAAGGTTGCTCTTATGGATGAGGTAAAGGCTCAGCTACATAAAACGGAATCACAATTAGAGCAGAAAACAAGACAGATCGCTCGAGATTCGCGTGATTTTGATGATATTAGAATGGATATGGAAGGGGAGTTGTTGGAGCAACGTAAGGTTATTCTGCAAAAGCAGGATGAATGTACAGAGCATGCAAAGAACGAAAAAGCACTCCAGAGTTTGCTGGCTGAGCATATGGAAGATAGAGCTCGCCGTGATGGAGAGATTCAAGCGCTCCACAGAGAGATTCGTCAATTAAGAGATGATAATCTTGACCTAATGCTGAAAAGAAATGATTGGAGTCGTGACGATGAAGTTAATTTTCTGGCTCAACAGCTTCACGAGCAAAGAAATAAGCACTGGTGGACAGTGATGGAAGAGCAAGAGCAATCACTGGATGACCAATTGGGCAGCGTTGATGGTGATCGCTCAGAGGTAGAGTCTGTTGCTTCTTTCCTTAGCCCTGCATCGCCAAGATACAGAGCGCTAGATTCTCGTGTGGCAGTGTTTTTTGATGAAAGTGTTAGTGAGGATGGAGGTTTTGACGGATCTAGTAATCCGGGATTCTTGTCGGGTTCGTACCTGGGAAGGAATGATCCAGCAGCCTTTGATGGTGGCTCTGAAACCTCTGATGATGATCGGCCTCTGTCGCAAATGGATTATGATTCTTTAGAAATGCCTACCCCTAATTACCGCTACGCCGATGCCTTACAGATGAGTGAAGTTGATGGCATTCAAACAGTTCATGCTACACGAGTCCGTATAGAACAAGACGATAGGGGTGAGTATATTGCGAGGGATAATGGTCAAAAGGAGTGTTTAATATAAAGAATGGCTAATTTCTGACAAATACTGTTTCTGCAAACTTCAGTTAAATCTCAAGCTGAAGTTTGTTCCTCTAACAGTTGAGAAAAAGCTTTATTATTTTTCTAGTAACCGGGGGTTTCCCGGTTTTTCTTTATGTCGCTGTGGTTAATACTGACCACTTGCTCATGTCGCATTGATCCTGCTTCAAGTCAGGCTTGCAGTCTGATTTTGAATCTGGATGTGCTTCTACGTATTTATACTGGTCGAATATTCTAGCTACGCTGTTGTACTGGCTATATGAACGTCAGGCCTGTGTTGGAGTTTCTCGTAATAGTCCTGCTATTACTCGTCACTCTGCCTTTATATCCTTATGGGTATTGTACTGGCGTCTATATCAATATGTACATTCAGGTCGTTAGATTGGTATAAGAAGCAGAGTAATCCAAAAAGCCGATTTTAGGCAGTGCTGCTCAGTGAATCGAACCAATATGAAGCAGACCTGGCTGAATGCTTAATGCCGGGTCCGGGTAGGCATGTCATCAAGCTCCTGTGACATCAGGTCGTCAAAAGCAGGATCACCGGGAATGGTGTGCTCTTCTTTTGCCCAGCCACCAAAATCAATAAGTTTGCAGCGATCTGAACAGAAGGGGCGATATTTGCTCTCTGGTACCCATTTCACATCTTTACCGCACTGAGGGCATTTAACAGTCTTGCTCATGGCTTAAGGCTTTTTTCATAAAAAGTTGTTGAAGTGTTGCTAATCGGCATCACCAAGGTGATGCCGAAAAAGTCAGTTCACTACAGGTGGCTGTGGAGGCGGGGCATCGTGAATTTTGGGTTTAGAACTGCCAATCAAACCGAAAGTTAATGTGCTCCAGATCGATGGGTCCACATCTTCAAACACCTTATAGCCAACAAAGTTGCCATTACTGTCCAGCGATGGGTGATTCGGGTAGTTAAGCCTTAGCACTTCCAGGGCTTCACCCGCGGGTTCAGGCAGCTGCAGATGTTGATAGCCTTCCACCATAATGGCCAGTGCTTCAGGAACGGCAGGCGTTTGCTGCATGTTTTCGACAACATAGCGTCCACGGTTAACAGCAGAAACATAGGCTTTGCGCTTCAGGTAGTAGTTAGCAGCATGGATTTCATATTCAGCAAGCCGGTTGCGAAGTGCAACCATTCGCTGACGGGCATCTGGCCCATATTTGCTGTCAGGGTAACGGCTGAGTAGGTCTGCAAACTCATTGAAAGATACCCGAGCCTGGCCTGGATCACGTCGAGTCAGATCTATCGGGAGGTAGCGCTCCAGTAGTCCAATGGAGGCTGTGTTGGAAGCAAGCCCCTTCATGTAATAGGCATAGTCCGCATCAGGGTGCTGTGGGTGCAGGCGGATAAAACGATTAGCTGCTGCTTTGGATGCTTCAGGTTCGGCATTTTTGAAGTAGGCGTAAATGATATCCAGCTGGGCCTGTTCAGCAAATGCCCCGAAAGGATAGCGGGATTCCAGGGTTCTCAGTGACTTGATGGCTTCAGAGTAGCGGCTGTCATCAATGGCCTTACTGGACATCTGGTAAAGTTCTGCCTCAGACAGGGATTCTGGCAGTTGTTCTTTATCCTCGGTTGATGCACAGCCAGCCAGAATGACGGCTGCAAACACCATCAGAATGGATCTTGTTACAAACGAAGGTAGCAACCGGGGAAATTTTGCAGTCAACTTTTCAGTCAAGATTGTCATGGTATTGATTGGTTTCCGTACTCTCTCCGTGCTCTGTGCACGTCAGAGGCTGCCGAAGAATAAAGTAGCTGAAGCTAGCCATGAATGCTGCAACTTACCACAGCGTTAAAAATGCTGGGATAAAGGTGCATCATTTTCTGTAACTCTCGACAACCACTCAGGCCTCAGAGACTTCTTGTGATAAACTCTTCGGACCGATAAAAGACTTAATTAAACCTGCATTTAAACATAGTATGCTGGAAAACGAAAAGACAAGATTTTCCGGCCTTCTGGTTGGAACCTTTCAGGTTTAAGGCTAGGGGGGCGCATGTCTAATTGTGGCTCCCCTGATCATCGGGTATGAAACTTATTTTCTGTACTGAGTATTGCTGAATGGGCGAAGTTATTAAACAAAGTGTCACGGTGTCTGATGATCAGGCGGGTCGTCGATTTGATCAGATAGCTGCGGCCTGTTTTCCGGATTTTTCCAGAGCCCGGCTTCAGGATTGGATTCGAGAGGGTTTCCTGTTAGTGGATGGCGCACCCCGTAAACCTAAAGAGAAACTCTATGGTGGGGAACTGCTTTCACTATCAGTAGAAGTTCAAAGTGAAGCCCGGTGGGAGGCCGAAAATATCCCACTTGATATTGTTTATGAAGATGACGATATTATCGTGATCAACAAGCCTGCAGGCTTGGTTGTTCATCCGGCAGCGGGCAATTACACGGGCACACTTCTGAACGCTCTGCTTTATCATTATCCGGATAATGCTGCCTTGCCCAGAGCGGGAATTGTGCATCGGCTGGATAAGGATACCACCGGGCTGATGGTGGTAGCCCGATCTCTGGCAGCTCATACGGATCTGGTTGCACAGCTGCAGGACCGCACTGTTCATCGTGAATACGAAGCCGTTGTGCGTGGTGTTATGACTGGGGGGGGGATAGTTGATGCGCCCATTGGACGGCACCCGCAGAATCGACTGAAAATGGCGGTTGTTCGTGGTGGCAAGCCTTCAATCACTCACTATCGGGTGCTAAAGCGTTTTGCTGCTCATACTCATATCCGGCTCCAGTTGGAAACAGGAAGAACCCATCAGATTCGCGTGCATATGAGTCATCAACACTTCCCTCTGGTGGGTGATGATCTCTACAGCGGTGGTCTGAAGCTGCCTAAATCATGCCCCGCCGCGCTGGAGAAAGTTTTGAGGGGGTTCAGGCGTCAGGCACTTCATGCCCGCCAGTTAGGTCTTATTCACCCGATTACTGGTGAATATATGGAGTGGGAAGTTCCTTTAGTCGCAGACTTTCAGATGCTGCTGGATAGCCTGTCTGATAATGAACCCGTTGAGGAAAAAAGAGCGGGAGGACAGCGGTGAGTGATGAGCGTTACCTTAGGGCTGACTGGCCTGCGCCGGATCGTGTCAAAGCGTTAGTCACCACCCGAAATGGTGGACTGAGTGAAGCTGGATTTTCCAGCCTCAACCTGGGGCTCTACTCTGGTGACGATCAGGAAAAAGTGCGGGCAAACCGGCAGCTTCTCCAACAGGGTCTTAACCTTGCAACATCCCCGTTGTGGCTGAAGCAGGTGCACGGCGTTGAAGTTGCTGATGCGGGTACTGATCATCAGGAGGTGGAGGCAGATGCTTCCGCTTCCCGTGGGTCAGGAGCCGCTTGTGCTGTTTTAACGGCGGACTGTTTGCCGGTTTTGTTCTGTAACCTTGATGGAACGGTAGTCGCTGCAGCCCACGCTGGCTGGAAAGGCCTGGTTGCCGGGGTTCTTGAATCTACCATCAAGTCAATGGGCGTGTCACCGGAAACGGTGATGGCATGGCTGGGGCCTGCAATAAGTCAGCGTAACTTTGAAATTGGGCCAGAAGTGAGAGACCAGTTTCTGGCAGATGATACAGGCTGTTCTGAAGCATTTATTCCCGGTCATGGTGATCGCTGGTTTGCCGACCTCTATTCCCTTGCGCGCAGGCGTCTTAACCGGTTGGGCGTTAACCGCATCTACGGTGGTGATTTTTGCACATACGATCAGCCTGAACTCTTTTACTCTTATCGGCGTGATGGAAAAGCGTCGGGCAGGATGGCATCGTTAATCTGGTTGGAAGTCTGATTTTCTATCTACTCTTACTTTTTATGTGGCAGGTGACAGCTCTATTCCCGGGTTAAAGCCTGTTGCAGAGACATTATTGAGGCGTGGGAAGGTGTATTGCCTCCAATGGCACTGACTTAAGGCTAAAGGTCAATAAAATCAGGGCTTGCCCGAAAGAGAGTGACTATAAAAAGTCGTGATATTCCAACCTCCGAGCAAGCCATGACCAAGTGTAGTCCAGAGTTCCTTTCACTCGTTGATGACTGTCTTCAGCAATTTGCACAAATAGACAATGATGACCTCTCTTCTGTCCTTTCCTCAGATGATCTCAGTGCGTTCCAGGCCCATTACCCAAACTCCAGAAGTCGTGATTTCCCTCCAGTCAAGACGTTAACGCTCTTCATGCGACAAGTCGCCAGTGATACCAAGTCATGTCGGCATGCCTTGATTGATGAAGCCAGAGATCAGGCTGCCATGGATAGAAAACCATCCAATACTCATACCAGTGCCTACTGTAAGGCTCGCAAGCGATTAACGGAGTCATCCATTAAGGCATTGATGTGTCAATCAGGCGTTAAACTTGATAAAGCCAGCCCAGACTCCTGGCTATGGCACCAGCGGCGTGTTCTGCTCACTGATGGATCAACCTAAATTCAGCAGTTGAACACCGCTGAGCCATGCCGACAGGGATAGCTTTTCTTAGTTCATAACGGCGGTTTTTTAGTTCTCAGCCCGATTCGATTAATGGCTGCATCGTAATAGACTGACCGGTTTTTAAAAATTTTGAGACCGCTTTCGTTAAAATACGACAGCATTCGGCATCTTGCCATATCTTTTGTTACATAACCGCCCCAGCCCCATTGGTTTTTTATTTCATCAAAGTTATTTTCACAGTCAGCCCTGTTGCGATAATGATTAATAATCGAGACAATATCATTATTAAGAGAAGTAACCAGTACCGAATATTCGTAAGCTTTTATATTTTCCGGTTCTTCTATTAACGCCAATGTTTTCTGACGTTCTTTTATTCCTTTTTCCAGAGCCAGCATCTCATTTTCAGGACGTCGTCTTCGAACAATGATGATGCGTCTTTCTTTTTTCCATCCTGATAGTTTGATTACGGATTCTTTTCCCTCCCAATGGTCGTCATATTTTACCCACCCACCGCTGCAGTGCGCATTACCTGTGGCTTTCTTTACGTTGTCGTGCTTTTTTATTTTAAACAGAAAGTGACAGCCAGCGTCTTCCAATTCGCTCATTACCCGGTCACTTCCCCAATCACAATCACCACGAA
>CBDHDM010000076.1:0-10853 GCA_965261315.1 Endozoicomonas sp.
TGCTTCCTGTTGAAAGTCATACCCGCCGCCCAACTCAGCCTGCCAGTCAATCTCGCCTCTGACGCCTTTCAGCAGGAATTTATCGAAGCCATCTGCAAGATGATAGGAAAGGGAAAGGTCTACGCCGGTGACATCACCAACACCATCAACATCCACACTGCGGGCACCAACAATAGCTGAAGGCACCCAGCCGTTTTTCACCGTCCAGCCAAGCCCCACATAGACGTGATTATCACTCTGAGCCGCAGCAGCCGTACTTATCAGCAATGACATCCCTGCCAGCAAGCCTTTTATTGTTCGGGACATAACACTTCTCCCTTTATTTTCAGGCAATTTAATTTACTTTTTCTCTTGGATTATAACGTTACCTGACTTGCAAAAAACAGGCAATCAACTCCGCAGACACTGCTCAGGGAGAAACCCCTGAAAAATCGAAGAGGTCAACAGAACCTAACTCCAATTGCCGGAGTCGGTATCATCCCTGTCAATCTGTCCGATATCCAGCATAGGTGCCGCATCAAGGTGCTGAGCATCCAGCATGAAGGCAACGCGCTCCAACGCGGAAATAACCATGGATTGCTCCCAGTCCTGCATGTCCTCAAAGCTACGTGTAAAAAGATCCTGTTGCGGGGTCGGTGCCTTTTTGAGCAATTCAAGCCCTGCAGGCGTCAAACTGATCCAGACCTTGCGTTTATCTTCTTCTCCCCGCTCCCGGCAAACCAGTCCCTTCTTTTCAAGACGGTCAAGAATACTGGTCACTGTTGCCTGTGTAAGACCAATCGCCTTCGCCAGATCACCCGTCGTAATCTGAGTCGATAGCCTGAGCGTTTGCATCGTCATTAACTGAGGCAGGGTGAGCCCGCTGCAGCGGCTGATCTCCTTATCCTGCATATCGGTTGATCGGATAATCTGACGTAACAACACCAGTGCATCCTGACTTCTTGCCATTTTCAGAGCTTCTCACTGCAAATTTTCTGGTAGCCCTACTATTCAATGCTTACTGGGTAATTTCAAGCAGAAAATACATAGAAACACGATGAATAACTAATAGTAAAAGAAACAGAAAAATGCAGAAAAAGTGACAAAACCTTGATTTAGCCACAGACAAATGCTTTAAAATACATAGGAATACTAAATTTTAGTATAACTAATATATCTAAGTACTATGCATATTTCTTATAGAAAACCCAACAAGATGGACGGCAACGTCGTACATCAGCTGATCAATCGATGCCCTCCCCTGGATAAAAATTCTTTGTATTGCAATCTATTGCAATGCACCGATTTTGCCAGCACATCGATTGTCGCAGAGAGCGCTGATGGTGATAGTGCCAACAGCAAAATAATAGTCGGCTTTATCTCAGGCTACATACCGCCAGACAGCTCAGATACCCTGTTCATCTGGCAGGTAGCCCTGGATCAACAGTGCCGTGGAAGAGGCATCGCATCACAAATGCTGAACAGGTTGTTTGCCCGACACAAGCAACTTCAACGCCTGAAAACCACCATCTCACCCGACAACATCCCATCTCAGAAACTGTTTCAGGCCTTTTTCGAGAACCAGGGAATGACCGTCGAAACGTTCGATCACTTCAAAAGCGGTATCCACCTTGATGAAGATCATGAGGATGAAATCCTCTATCTCGGCACCAAAACGAGAACATCAGAAGCGGTAACGCCCCGTAGCAGCAGCGAAGAATTCTGTCACCTGACTGAGGCAATTGGATAAATGAATATTTTTGATGAACTAGAGTCTGGCGTGCAGTGCTATGCACGCTCCTTTCCCCAGACATTTCACCGGGCACAGGGGGAGTTCCTGTACGACGAAAACAATAATGAGTATCTGGACTTTCTGGCCGGCGCAGGAACACTGAATTATGGTCACAACCACCCGGTATTCAAGGAAGCGCTACTGGAATACATTCAGGCTGACGGTATTACCCACGGCCTCGATATGCACACAAAAGCCAAAGAAGCATTTCTGACCACCTTCAACGAGAACATTCTGAAGCCCAGGGAACTGGATTACGTTGTGCAGTTTACCGGACCAACCGGCACCAATGCCGTTGAAGCCGCCCTGAAACTGGCTAGAAAAGTGACCGGCAGAACCGATATCATTGCCTTCACAAACGGATTCCATGGCGTGAGCCTTGGCTCTCTCGCTGCCACTGGCAATAGTCATCATCGCAATGGTGCTGGCATCAGCCTGAATGGTGTCAGTCGCCTGCCTTACGATGGCTATTTCGATAACGCTCTTGATACGACAGAGTACCTGGATAAGGTACTGGGTGACTCAAGCAGTGGTGTCGATCTTCCTGCGGCAGTGATCGTTGAAACCGTGCAAGGTGAAGGCGGTATAAATGCGGCAAGCTTTGCATGGCTGAAAAACCTGGAAAGTGTCTGCAGAAAATACGACATACTCCTGATTGTTGATGATATTCAGGCAGGCTGTGGCAGAACGGGAACCTTTTTCAGCTTTGAAGAGGCCGGTATAAAGCCTGACATTGTGACACTGTCCAAATCCCTCAGTGGTTACGGCCTCCCCTTTGCCGTTGTCCTTTTCCGCCCAGAGCTGGACCAGTGGAAGCCCGGTGAACATAACGGCACATTTCGTGGCAACAACCTGGCCTTCGTCACGGCCAAAGTGGCCATCGACCACTATTGGTCCGACAATGAATTTTCCACAAACATTAAGAAGAAATCACTCTACATCGCCAACCGCCTGAAAACCATTGCCGAGATACATGGGGACAGCAGTCTGGCCACCCGTGGGCGTGGCATGTTCCAGGGGGTTGACTGCGGCACCGGCGAGCTGGCAGCAAAAATCACTCGAAACTGCCTTAAAAATGGGCTGATCATTGAAACCAGCGGCCCTGACGATCAGGTCGTCAAACTGCTCTGCCCACTGATTATCAGTGAAAAGAACCTGGAAAAAGGTCTCGATATTATAGAGAACGCTTTTGCCGAAGTGTGCACGACAGAAAGCAAACCGTTCAGTGAAAAAAATCAATTTCGCAACCTGTTCCGGGTAGCCAGCTGAGATAATAAGAAAATGATTGTACGAACACTTAAAGACGCAGAACAGTCAGAGCGCCGTGTTGTCTCCCCTGACGGGCACTGGGAAAGCACCCGGATGCTGCTTAAGGACGACAACATGGGGTTTTCTTTCCATATCACCACCATCTATGCCAATACCGAGACCTATATCTGGTATCAGAACCACCTGGAATCCGTCTACTGCATCAGCGGTGAAGGCGAAATTGAAACGCTGGCCGACTCAACGATTTACCCAATCAAACCGGGAACCCTCTACGTTCTGGATAAGCACGATGAGCATCTTCTGAGAGGCCACAGCGAGCTTAAACTTGCCTGCGTTTTCAACCCGCCGTTGAACGGCCAGGAAGTTCACGACAAAGATGGTGTTTATCCACTTCTGGAAGACAGTTGATCAAACCATGCAGCAGAAAAATGATCTTTATCCATCAAGAATCAATGATAAGGACGACATTATCTGGCGTACTGAACCAGTCCTGCACCCCTCTGATATTGCCCCGGCAGAACATCTGACTGCAAACCTGCTGCAACATTATCAGGAAAAAGGGTACATGCTGATACCAGACCTCTTTAATGAAAAAGAGGGCACCGCCTTCATCAGTGAACTGGAAAGGATGAAACAGGAATATGGTGTACCCAGTGACCAGAGCCTTTCATATCTTGCCAGTAAATACGGTATTGACTGCGCTGAAGCCAAAGCGGGTTCAGTCCTGTTTTTCGACGGCAATGTGATGCATGGCTCAAACAGTAACATCACACCATGTCCAAGAAGCAACCTTTTCTTTGCTTACAACCAAATTAATAATCGAGTGGGTGATCCATTTTGTGGAAAAACCCCTCGCCCGGAATACCTATGCTCTCGCCAAACCATGACGCCGATTTAAAGCACCCCAGAAAAATGTCACATACCGTTGAAAAAATTGGCGGCACGTCTATGAGCCAGTACCAGGATGTGCTGAACAATATCTGGCTCAATGAAAAGAACGGCAGCATCTCTAACCGGATTTTTGTCGTCTCCGCTTATGCCGGTATAACCGACCTGCTGCTGGAACATAAGAAAACCGGCGAAGCCGGGGTCTACAGCTGCTTTATCGACGGTGAAAAAGAAGATGCATGGCTGGATATGCTGGGCAAACTCGAAACACGGCTGCTGGAAATTAACAAAGACATGTTTTCTGGCCACTACCTGTCACAAGCCAACCAGTTTATTCGACAGCGAATTTCTGATGCCCAAACCTACATGACCAGCCTTCACAGTCTGTGCTCATACGGTCATTTTCAGCTCCAGCAACATCTCGCCACTGTCCGGGAAATGCTGACCTCTATTGGTGAAGCTCACAGTGCTTTTAACTCCACCCTGCTTCTGAAATCCCGGAACATTAACGCCCGGTTTGTTGACCTGACAGGCTGGAAAACCAGCGAACCGCTTCCGATGGATGAAATGATCAAACAAGCCTTTGAAGGGTTTGATCCATCGAAACAGCTGCTCATTGCGACTGGTTATATACACTGCCAGGAACAACTGATGAAGACCTTTGATCGTGGCTACAGTGAAATGACCTTTGCAAAAATCGCTGCGGTCACCGGAGCCCGGGAAGCCATTATTCATAAGGAATATCACCTTAGCAGTGCTGACCCCAAGCTGGCAGGGAAAGACAACGTTATCCCCATTGGTATGACCAACTTTGACGTTGCCGACAAATTATCCAATCTCGGTATGGAAGCCATTCACCCAAAAGCCGCACAGGAAATCCGGAAAAGCGGCATAAAGCTAAGAATCAAAAATACATTTGAGCCTGAGCACTTAGGCACCATTATTGATCAGAATTACTGTAACCCGAGACCCTGTGTAGAAATTATTGCCGGGCGCAAAGATATCGCCGCCATTGAAATATTTGACCAGGAAATGCTGGGCTCTATCGAACACGACCTGCAGATCAGCCAGCTCATTCAGGATCTGAAATTGCAGCTGGTCAATAAAGAGTCTGACGCTAACAGCATTACCTTCTACCTCACAGGGAGCCGGAAAAAAATCAACCGCCTGGTCCGCCTGACAGAGCAAAAGTACCCAACGGCGGAGGTAGCCATTCACAAAGCAGCCATGGTTTCCGCGATTGGTTCCGACCTGAAAGTGAAGGGTATACTCGCTAAAACGGTCTCGGCGCTATCGGATGCCGATATTAATGTGATGGCTCTGCACCAGACCATTCGACAGGTTGAAATGCAGTGTATCGTGGCCGAGTCAGACTATGAGAACGCCATTCGTGCTCTGCATAAAACACTGGTAGAGAATGAAAATCACGGCTCTGTTATCCGACGTTATGTGGCAGCCTGAACAAGGAGCAGTAACCTGGAAACACAGACAGGCAAGCAGAATTCCTCCGGCTTCCACATTCAACCGTAGAAGCCCTCACTCCTCACCAATAAGGTTTTCAGCCGGTTGATAATAATGACTTTCTGTCCACTCCACGGCCTTCTGAAAGGCAAGATCACCATAATCAGAACAGCTAAAACGACGGGTTTCATGTACTTTTGAACAGTTTGGTTTCACCAGGTGGGCTTGCCAGCCGGCTTGTCCATTTTTGAGCGCGTACTTTTCAATTTTCAGCATAACTGATGACATATTCCGCTATTTATTCTGGCTATCTAAGAATAATGTCAGATTACCACTGCAGGGATGACAGATTCGTTACAGCCAAACATCAATCAACAGCGCAATTATCAACCAACCCGTTAATACGCACATTGATACGTATCAATACTTAAAAGATTTAATTTAAAACGACTCTGGTTACCTCTGTTGCATCAATGTTCGATACCTTGATCATAGATTGACTACGCTTCTGCAAGCCTGAGTTTTTTATCGTACTGAATCGGTGACCTTTCAAAACGCTGGAAAGTGAAATTTTACTCTCCTGCGCCAGGGCAAGAAGTAGGTTCAGGTAACCCCAGGTGATACCACTCGCCATTTTTACACCCGCTATTCCACTTATGGCCATAAACAGTGAGTCAACTGACCTGCCGAAACTTCCCTGCAGCCAGATCGATTCTCCCCAGACCATAAAGGGGTAAAATCTGGCAACCCTTTTGACTCAGCTCGTGTACGCAGAGGACCTAAAGCAATGGAAGCATAGGGAAAGTCCGGTGCGTCGCTGGAAATATTATTCAGGTCTTTCATTAATCGATTACTTAACCCTCGAGCAGGACGACCGGAAAACAGGTTAGTCAACGCCGTTGATGTCTCTTGGGACTTCAAAGCGTCCCGGTGAACCGGACCGGCCTTCGACTCATCACAAAGCAGGTAGCTTGTGCCCATTTGCACACCCGCTGTGCCGAGCCCCATCATCGTCACAACATCTCCCTGCTTATTTTCAGGAACGTACATATTCAATAAATTCCCCAGCAACATCAGCAGAGCCCCAACCATCAATGCAGCTTCCAGAGGCTCGGCATAGAACGCAACGCCGACCATGGCAATGGCCGGTAACCTCAGGAAGTCCATAGTAACGACCACGGTAGCTTCTGCTGTCTGCATGGCTTTGGCCATACAGAAATGGGCAGTCAGCGCACTGATACCGATAACGGCAATCCAGAACCACTGAATACCCGTTGGGTTTTGCCAGCTCAGTAAAGAAAAACACAAACCGATGGGTAACTGCACCAGACACATGTAAAACAGAATGGTCAAAGGGTGCTCAGTAGCGGCAAGGGATTTTGTCGACGAGTGGGCAACGGCATAACAGATGGCCGCACCCAACACGATCAGTGAAGAATGGCTGATAACCCCACTGCTGGGCTGAACGATCACAACAACCCCGACCAGCCCGATAACACTTCGGAAAAACAAAACCTGGAACGTGTCAACCAGCCCACTGAGTTCACGGACTCCGACAGCCATCAAGCTAAAGGATGATAATGCGCCAACCATCCATAAAGCGGGTTTAATAATAATGATGATATTCTCCCCGGGGCCTGCCCTTCCAGGTTTCAGATATTTTATCCGTAATAATACCCGCCCAAACCTGATATCCGGACTCATTTGGATGATAGCCATCCTCGGCCATCAAAGAAGCGTCAGGCGCTGCCTCACTCTGAATGTATACCCATCCTTTCTGCTGGCAGAGCTGTTGTAACTGTCTATCCAGAAGGTATGCCTTTATCCCCAGCACCCAGCTTAATGGGGGTGGAAGTAGAGGAAATCGGTTTATCTTCGGAATTGAGGTAATAAACACCCCGGTATGGCCAGCAGAAAAACGACGGACGCACGCTTTCATGTTTTTATTGAATATCAGGCCTCTGGTAAGTTTGGTCGTATCATTTACCCCAAAACTGACAATCAAAACATCAGGCTCTTTAATGGTCGCCTCAAACGATAAAGAATCGGTAACTCTGGCACCATTTTTTGCCAGTATTTCCCAGTCAAATTCCACACTCAGAGCTTGATTCAGATTACTGATAACCTGACGGGTCAGCCCCTGTTTTATATCTTCGACACCAACCCCGGCGACAGGGCTTTCACCGATATGAAGAATAGAAAAATCAGCGTTATTGATTTTTACCCTTTTGCCGGCCGCCTCAGGAAGACGAAGCGCCTGCCTGCCTTCTGTCACCGTTGGGATATCTCCGGCAGGAATCCACCATAAGGCAAGATGAGAACCGTCCAGTTTATCGAACCACGCTTTCTTCTGCTTAAGAACGGTCAGATGCTCCCCTGAATAAATATACCGCTTCAAATCCTCATAGGTTTGCCACACTGACATATTGATAATGATCAGTTCATCATCAAAAACCGAGATATCAGTGGCATCCCCCTCTTCGGTCTGCAGCCGCCAGACAAAACCAGGGCTGTTATCCGCAAGGGTATTAATATAGTCAAGCTGGTCTGTAAATCCCTTCATAACAGGGCTGTCCAATGGCGCGTTACTTATGATGTCCCTCATGCATAAGGTTTGTTCCACACTTCTTTTATTGCCTGCAATCACTTTTAACCTTCACGCCGACTCCCTGCCCAACCATATGAAAGATGCTTCCGAACTAACGGCCAGCATCGTTAAGGCAGCCCGGCCCAATGTCCTGCTGTGCGTCCTGCCTTCCGTCTCCGGGGCCGATACGGGTGATATCATTGGCAAGGTCACCCCCGGTAACGAACCCGGCTCTTTTGTCTGTGAGTACACCCAGTTTATCAACGGCTATGAAGCCTGCGCCTCTCACTTCTGCACCAACAAGCCAATCTGCGAATGGGATAAATAGCGCTGTGTGATCAACGCCCCCCATTGTTTGCACCCTAACCAAAAAGCCTGACCACAGAGGCACAAAGACATGGAGAAAAAGCATTCCTCTGTGCCTTAGTGTCTCTGTGGTAAAAAAGGAAGTTGCTCCTAGAGATTAAACAACACACTCATGCATTCAGGCCAGGGCTGGCAGCTAACTCCAGCAGCTTCAGGTGAGCCAATAGAAAAACCGATCAATAGATAAAGCCCGACCCCGCCCCCATTGGCCAGAATATCACCAACACTGAAACGACGATCACGGGTCATCTGCTGGCAAAGTTCAATCAATACCCCAAACACCATCAGCCCGACTGGTTTCCACCAAATGATCCCTTCCGCTGGAAAGGCCTGGTCGACCAGCAGAAACAGCACCATAAAGGTGAGCACATGCTTCACCTTGTCATTGATAAAACGGGTTGGGTCGAATCTGCCCGGAATCAGCGCCATAAACAGGGCAAACGCCAGGGCACAGAAAAACAGGATGCGCCAGCTTTCAGGGGTGATTGCCTGGAGTGTTGTTATTATCTCGTTCATTGAATGGCCCTGAGTTTTCTGTTCTAAAAAGTCATCGGCCAATAGACAGTACGGTTGATAATCGAGACCCGCCAACCTTTCATTGGATGTTCAAGTCAATAAATCCAGTAAAAATTGAACTTTTGTACCTGTGAGCAAATCCAATAAGCTAACAGCAAAAAAAATCACATTAAAATTCAAGCTGTTAGTCTATAAAGCAATTATTAATGTTCCCAAAAAGCACTTTAGATATGTCACTAAGGCTTCCCTATTTTGGGGAGCAATACGAGTCTCCTCCAAAAGAAGCAAGGGGAAGATCACCTCGTTACTTTGGTGGCTACTCTGTCTGTATTGTTGATACAGAACAAAGCAATCCTGCAGATATTGAAAGGAAATCATACCAATGCACTTTTTGTAAGGGCCTTATACGCTCTGCCGTTCAACTGATCCCCTGTGGCCACCGATCTTGTAAAAACTGTCACGACTTTCGTATTTTGATCAACAAAGAAAAAGCGAAAAACAGTGACGAAAAATATTGCCGATTATGCCGTGAAGAGGACGAAGAAACAGAAGAGCCAAAGTCAGACAATAAAAACAGGTGGCTATTCATTGAGTTCTTTAAAGACAGTTTTTTTGGAAAAAATGAAGCCAAAGACATTATCATCAAGCATTGCCCAATCAACAATTGCACAACATGGGCAGGCAGAACGCTGCAAGATTTATATAAGCATGAAAAAGAGGCGCATGATGGCCTTGAACAACAGAAACCGCCACTCTCAGAGGCTGATATCCGCCAGCTGACTCTCGACCTCAAAGCCCTGGAGCCATTGAGTGAAATGGCGCAAAGCGCTAAGAAAAAGAAGAAAAAGAAGAAAAAGAAGAAAAAGAAAATCCAAAACGCCCCTGACCAACCAACGATGGATTGCAAAGAAACAAGAAAAGAAACGGCACAGCCCGTTGTAACGGCTGCAATGAAAATCAGTGAGCCTGCCAGCCTACCAGCAGAATGTCACAAGATTCAGGGGGACATAAGAGGTGCTCGCCCCAAAACAGTTTTGCAAAAAACCATGATTCTTGAACCTAAGGCCCGATCTCTTTCGCCGGAAAAGACAGAGCCATTACCACCCAGACCAACAGCTCCCCTGACAGAAACAGCAGTGAGAAGCTCAAGCGCTATACCATTTGTGCAAAGCCTGACCATGGGACACCGATCTTACGATGTCCCCCCTGAAATATTACTACTTCGCACACAGTTCCGAGGCCACATCATTAACGCCATCAAACATAATCCCGCTGCAGTGACTTTTGTTGGAAGTATGGCACTTCACATGCATATAAAACGCTTCTGGGGTGAGAATGCAATAAAGCATATAGTGCCTGACAAAATGCCGGAGGGTATAGATGAGGAGTTAATCAAACTATCATTGGTGCCCAGGGACATCGATCTTTTGGTAGCCACTTCACTGTCAATGGAAAGCCGCTAAAGATCTGGCGGCTCAATGGATGCAATCAGCCATCGATAATCACCTATACCCCAAAGCTGAGGTCTTAAAAACAGCTGATCTGCAACTTTACTCACCAGATCATATAACTACGGCCAGCGTACTTTATCTAAAAGACGGAATCCCTGCACCCAAAAATATTCTATACGCCATAGACCTTTCACAAAAAGCAGCAGCACCAAGCAACACAGCAATAAAAATTGAACAAAACATCCATGCAAAAGGCCTGAATGACATCATCACGGAAGAGTCGAGATGCATCACAACGCTCAGTGGAGGCCCGACCCGGGCACTGAAAGCGGTAGTTCGCCTTTGCGCCCTTGCCATTCTGGAAACCAGAGAGCGCAGGCTTAATATATCAATAAGAACCTTACTTTCAGATGTCCTCAGTCAGATACCAGATCAGGACCAGGCCATTTCCCAGCTTGTCTGGAAGCTGGGAAATGACGAGGATTCCCAATCCGTACCATTCTTTTCTAAAATCATCTGATTTATGACTTTCATACTCGGAATT
>CBDHDM010000077.1:0-9400 GCA_965261315.1 Endozoicomonas sp.
CACGTGCATAGAGTAGCAAGGCCATAGCACCAGCAAGAAGCCGAAGCGCCATGTAAGAAATACAACACAGATTTTTGGCATAATCTCATTCACCTTTCAACTAAGTTCCTCTGGACAACTTTAATCCACAAGGGCTATTGAGTCTATTAAAATTAACACTATGGGGTTGAGTATCTCTAACATCATCTTCTCTACAATTTTTCTCAACACCCAAGTCTTTTGAGACTTTCTCTTATGCATGGTTATTCTTTGTTAACATCACTTTCTTTTTAAAACTAGTCCCACGACAAGTCTTGGTTATCTAGATTAAACAGAACAAAGGTTACTAAATTATTTTAGCTACTAGAACAAAACCTTTGTTTTAACTATCAAGACTTACTCCCACTTGAATACTTCACACATTACTACTGCTACAACTATTCTAAGTAATTCAAGTGCAAAAGACGGGAGTCATAGGACATACCTTCACGGTCATGAATTTCCACGCTTCTCTTCCTTAAGATTGCATTCCTCGCTGTCCGGCGTAGATCAACTCCTTTGAAATATAAACAAGAATGCAAACGAAATCCAAGGGCAAAGGAAAAGAGCAAAGCAAAACTTATTCTATTTTTTTTTGGTTTTTGAAAGCTAACTTTGCAAACGAAAAACTGCAACCGGCGAAAAGAAAAGAAAAATGAAAAAACAAAAGCAAATAAAAAGCAAAGTGTTGGAACAAACCAACACGAGTGTTTGAAGCTCAGCGAGCTGAAGTACAACCTCATTACAACTTAATAAAAATAACACCGCCACATCTTGATGGAGACGTGGTAGTGACCTCCCCCAAGCTTAAGCTTTTGCAAGCCCAAACCGGTGAGATCATTGTGGCAGGCGGCTGATCCGGAGCCCATCCTTGGCTCCAGTTGGAGAAGCTAGTGTTCATGTACACGGACATGATGTCGAAGGGACTCAGCGAGGTTGCTCATGTCATTGATGGAGCCCTGAAGACTATAGAGGTCCGAGTAGGTGGTGTAGGACTTCTTCTTGTTGTGCTTCCTCTTAGGGACTGCTCCTCTTCTTCGTCGGTGGCGAGTTCTGCTTCATCAACTTGTTCTGGTTCAGGGGCCTCTTGGTCAAAAGCTGCATCTCCTTCTGTTGGGGAACGTTGCATGGAAAACAAAAAAATTTCTACGCACACGCAAGATCTATCCATGGAGATGCATAGCTACGAGAGGGGGAGTGTGTCTACGTACCCTCGTAGACCGTAAGCGGAAGCGTTAGAACAACGCGGTTGATGTCGTCGAACAACTTCACGATCCAACCGACCGAGTACCGAACGTACGGCACCTCCGCGTTCAGCACACGTTCAGCTCGGTGATGTCCTCGACTTCTTGATCCAGCAAGACGGCGAGGTAGTGGATGAGTTCCGGCAGCACGACGGCGTGGTGACGGTGATGGTGATGCTATCTCCGCAGGGCTTCGCCCAAGCACTGCGAAAATATGACCGAGGGACGGAACTGTGGAGGGGGGCGCCGCACATGGCTAAGACAATGTTGTGTCCTTTGGGGCGCCCCCTCTCCTCTATTTATATATGTGTAGGGGCTTGGAGTAGAAGGAATAGTGCCACGTGAACAGTAACCATGAATAGTACACACGTGGACTTGGACTCCAAAGTCCAATCCTATTCCTACTAGGACTCTCCCTTTTTTCCTTCCCTAGCTGCGTGGGCTTTTGAGGACTTGGTGCGCCTGGCCCAATAAGGCCAGGGCGCCTCCCCTTAGCCCATGCCAGCCCTTGGGACGTGGTGGACCCACTTGTGGACTTTTGGACCCCTCCGGAATCCTCCGGAACCTTCTGGAAGCTTCCCGGTACAATACCGGAAAAAACTGCACCTTTTTCCGGAACCCAAAATATGACTTCCCATATATAAATCTTTACCTCTCGACCATTCCGAGACTCCTCGTGATGTCCAGGATCTCATCCGGGACTCCGAACAACATTCGGTTACCAATTCACATAACTCATATAACACTATATCGTCAACGAACGTTAAGCGTGCGGACCCTACGGGTTCGGGAATGATGTAGACATGACCGAGACGCCTCTCCGGTCAATAACCAATAGCGGAACCTGGATGCCCATATTGGTTCCTACATATTCCACGAAGATCTTATCGGTCGAACCGCAATGACAACATACGTAATTCCCTTTGTCCGTCGGTATGTTACTTGCCCGAGATTCGATCGTCGGTATCTCCATACCTAGTTCAATCTCGTTACCGGCAAGTCTCTTTACTCGTTCCGTAATACATCATCCCGTAACTAACTCCTTAGTCACTTTGCTTGCAAGCTTCTTATGATGTGCATTACCGAGAGGGCCCAGAGATACCTCTCCGAAACACGGAGTGACAAATCCCAGTCTCGATCCATGCCAACTCAACGGACACCTTCGGAGATACCTGTAGAGCATCTTTATGATCACCCAGTTACGTTGTGACGTTTGATAGCACACAAGGTATTCCTCCGGTATCCGGGAGTTGCATGATCTCATGGTCTGAGGAACATGTATTTGACATTCAAGAAAGCAGTAGCAATTTAAACAGAACGATCATATGCTAAGCTAACGGATGGGTCTTGTCCATCACATCATTCTCCTAATGATGTGATCCCGTTATCAAATGACAACTCATGTCTATGGTTAGGAAACCTTAACCATCTTTGATCAACGAGCTAGTCTAGTAGAGGCTCACTAGGGACACGGTATTTGTTTATGTATTCACACATGTATTTAAGTTTCCGGTCAATACAATTCTAGCATGAATAATAAACCTTTATCATGAACAAGGAAATATAAAATAATAACAACTTTATTATTGCCTCTAGGGCATATTTCCATCAGTCTCCCACTTGCACTAGAGTCAATAATCTAGATTACATAGTAATGAATCTAACACCCATGGAGTCTTGGTGCTGATCATGTTTTGCTCGTGGAAGAGGCTTAGTCAACGGGTCTGCCACATTCAGATCCGTGTGTACTTTGCAAATTTCTATGTCTCCATCCTTGACATATTCACGAATGGAGTTGAAGCGTCTTTTGATGTGTTTGGTCTTCTTGTGAAACCTGGGCTCCTTGGCTATGGCAATTGCTCCAGTGTTGTCACAAAAGATTGTCATTGGACCCGATGCACTAGGTATTACACCTAGATCGGATATGAACTCCTTCATCCAGACTCCTTCATGTGCTGCTTCCGAAGCAGCTATGTATTCCGCTTCACACGTAGATCCCGCCACGACGCTCTGCTTGGAACTGCACCAACTGACAGCTCCACCATTTAATATAAATACGTATCCGGTTTGTGACTTAGAGTCATCCGGATCAGTGTCGAAGCTTGCATCGACGTAACCCTTTACGACGAGCTCTTCGTCACCTCCATAAACGAGAAACATGTCCTTGGTCCTTTTCAGGTACTTCAGGATATTCTTGACCGCTGTCCAGTGATCCACTCCTGGATTACTCTGGTACCTCCCTGCCAAACTTATGGCAAGGCACACATCAGGTCTGGTACACAGCATGGCATACATAATAGAACCTATGGCTGAGGCATAGGGAATGACTTTCATTTTCTCTATATCTTCTGCCGTGGTCGGGCATTGAGTCTGACTCAACTTCACACCTTGCAAGACAGGCAAGAACCCTTTCTTTGACTGATCCATTTTGAACTTCTTCAAAACTTTGTCAAGGTATGTGCTTTGTGAAAGTCCTATCAAGCGTCTTGATCTATCCCTATAGATCTTGATGCCCAATATATAAGCAGCTTCACCGAGGTCTTTCATTGAAAAATTCTTATTCAAGTATCCCTTTATGCCATCCAGAAATTCTATATCATTTCCAATCAACAATATGTCATCCACATATAATATTAGAAATGCTACAGAGCTCCCACTCACTTTCTTGTAAATACAGGCTTCACCGTAAGTCTGTACAAAACCATATGCTTTGATCACCTCATCAAAGCGTATATTCCAACTCCGAGATGCTTGCACCAGTCCATAGATGGATCGCTGGAGCTTGCACACTTTGTTAGCACCCTTAGGATCGACAAAACCTTCTGGTTGCATCATATACAACTCTTCTTTGAGAAAACCATTAAGGAATGCAGTTTTGACATCCATTTGCCAGATTTCATAATCATAAAATGCGGCAATTGCTAACATGATTCGGACAGACTTAAGCATCGCTACGGGTGAGAAAGTCTCATCGTAGTCAACCCCTTGAACTTGTCGAAAACCTTTCGCGACAAGTCGAGCTTTGTAGACAGTGATATTACCATCAGCATCTGTCTTCCTCTTAAAAATCCATTTATTCTCAATGGCTTGCCGATCATCGGGCAAGTCCACCAAAGTCCACACTTTGTTCTCATACATGGATCCTATCTCAGATTTCATGGCCTCAAGCCATTTGTCGGAATCCGGGCTCATCATAGCTTCTTCATAGTTCGTAGGTTCGCCGTTGTCTAACAACATAACTTCCAGAACAGGATTACCGTACCACTCTGGTGCAGAACGTACTCTGGTCGACCTACGAAGTTCAGTAGTAACTTGATCTGAAGTTTCATGATCTTTATCATTATCTTCCTCTCTTATTGGTGTAGGCATCACGGGAACGGTTTTCTCTGATGAGCTACTTTCCAATTCGAGAGAAGGTACAATTACCTCATCAAGTTCTACTTTCCTCCCACTCACTTCTTTCGAGAGAAACTCCTTCTCTAGAAAGGACCCATTCTTGGCAACAAAGATCTTGCCTTCGGATCTGTGATAGAAGGTGTACCCAATTGTTTCTTTAGGGTATCCTATGAAGACGCACTTCTCCGCTTTGGGTTCGAGCTTATCAGGTTGAAGCTTTTTCACATAAGCATCGCATCCCCAAACTTTAAGAAACGACAGCTTAGGTTTCTTGCCAAACCATAGTTCATACGGTGTCGTCTCAACGGATTTAGACGGTGCCCTATTTAACGTGAATGCAGCTGTCTCTAATGCATAACCCCAAAACGATAGTGGCAAATCGGTAAGAGACATCATAGAACGCACCATATCCAATAAAGTACGGTTACGACGTTCGGACACACCATTACGCTGTGGTGTTCCAGGTGGCGTGAGTTGTGAAACAATTCCACATTTTCTTAAATGAAGGCCAAACTCGTAACTCAAATATTCGCCTCCACGATCAGATCGTAGAAACTTTATTTTCTTGTTACGATGATTCTCTACTTCACTCTGAAATTCTTTGAACTTTTCAAATGTTTCAGACTTGTGTTTCATCAAGTAGATATACCCATATCTACTCAAATCATCTGTGAAGGTTAGAAAATAACGATACCCACCGCGTGCTTCAACATTCATTGGACCGCATACATCGGTATGTATTATTTCCAACAAATCAGTAGCTCGCTCCATTGTTCCGGAGAACGGAGTTTTAGTCATCTTGCCCATGAGGCATGGTTCACAAGTATCAAATGATTCATAATCAAGAGATTCCAAAAGTCCATCCGCATGGAGTTTCTTCATGCGCTTTACACCAATATGACCTAAACGGCAGTGCCACAAGTATGTTGCACTATCATTATCAACTTTGCATCTTTTGGCATCAATATTATGAATATGTGTATCACTACGATCGAGATTCAACAAGAATAGACCATTCACAAAAGGTGCATGACCATAAAAGATGTTACTCATATAAATAGAACAACCATTATTCTCTGACTTAAATGAATAACCGTCTCGCAATAAACAAGATCCAGATATAATGTTCATGCTCAACGCTGGCACCAAATAACAATTATTGAGGTCTAAAACTAATCCCGAAGGTAGATGTAGAGGTAGCGTGCCGACGGCGATCACATCAACCTTGGAACCATTCCCGACGCGCATCGTCACCTCGTCCTTAGCCAATCTTCGCTTATTCCGTAGCTCCTGTTTCGAGTTACAAATATGAGCAACCGAACCAGTATCAAATACCCAGGCGCTACTGCGAGCATTAGTAAGGAACACATCAATAACATGTATATCAAATATACCTTTGCTCACTTTGCCATCCTTCTTATCCGCCAAATACTTGGGGCAGTTCCGCTTCCAGTGACCAGTCCCTTTGCAGTAGAAGCACTCAGTTTCAGGCTTGGGTCCAGCTTTGGGTTTCTTCGTGGGAGCGGCAACTTGCTTGCCATTCTTCTTGAAGTTCCCCTTCTTTCCCTTGCCCTTTTTCTTGAAACTAGTGGTCTTGTTAACCATCAACACTTGATGCTCCTTCTTGATTTCTACCTCCGCCGATTTCAGCATCGCGAAGAGCTCGGGAATTGTCTTCTCCATCCCTTGCATATTATAGTTCATCACGAAGCCTTTATAGCTTGGTGGCAGTGACTGAAGAACTCTGTCAATAACACTCTCAACCGGAAGATCAATTCCCAGCTGAGTCAAGTGGTTGTGGTACCCAGACATTCTGAGTATGTGTTCACTGACAGAACTGTTCTCCTCCATCTTACAGCTGAAGAACTTGTTGGAGACTTCATATCTCTCAACCCGGGCATTAGCTTGAAATATCAATTTCAGCTCTTGGAACATCTCATATGCTCCGTGGCGTTCAAAACGCTTTTGTAGTCCCGGTTCTAAGCCGTAGAGCATGGCACACTGAACTATCGAGTAGTCATCAGATCGAGCCTGCCAGGCGTTCACAACGTCTGCAACAGCTCCTGCAGCAGGTCCATCACCTAGCGGTGCATCAAGGACATAATTCTTCTGTGCAGCAATGAGGATAATCCTCAAGTTACGGACCCAGTCCGTGTAGTTGCTACCATCATCTTTCAACTTAGCTTTCTCTAGGAACGCATTAAAATTCAACGGAACAGTAGCACGGGCCATTTATCTACAACATAGATATGCAAAGAAACTATCAAGACTAAGTTCATGATAAATTAAGTTCAATTAATCAAATTACTAATGAACTCCCACTTAAATTAACATCCCTCAAGTTAACTAAGTGATACATGATCCAAATCAACTAGCCCATGTCCGATCATCACGTGAGATGGGATAGTCATCAATGGTGAACATCTCCATGTTGATCATATCTACTATATGACTCATGTTCGACCTTTCGGTCTCCAGTGTTCCGAGACCATGTCTGTACATGCTAGGCTCGTCAAGTTTAACCCAAGTATTCTGCTTGTGTAAAACTGGCTTACACCCGTTGTATGTGAACGTAGAATCTATCACACCCGATCATCACGAGGTGCTTCGAAACGACGAACTTTAGCAACGGTGCATACTCGGGGAGAACACTTTTATCTTGAAATTTAGTGAAGGGATCATCTTATAATGCTACCGTCGTTCTAAGCAAAATAAGATGCATAAAAGATAAACATCACATGCAATCAAAATATGTGACATGATATGGCCATCATCATCTTGTGCTTTTGATCTCCATCTCCAAAGCATCGTCATGATCTCCATCATCACCGGCTCGACACCTTGATCTCCATCATTGCGTCGTGGTCGTCTCGCCAACTATTGCTTCTACAACTATTGCTAACGCATAGCGATAAAGTAAAGCAATTACATGGCGCTTGCATTTCATACAATAAAGAGACAACCATAAGGCTCCTGCCGGTTGCCGATAAATTACAAAACATGATCATCTCATACAATAACGTATATCACATCATGTCTTGACCATATCACATCACAGCATACCCTGCAAAAACAAGTTAGACGTCCTCTACTTTGTTGTTGCAAGTTTTACGTGGCTGCTACGGGTTTCTAGCAAGAACCGTTCTTACCTACGGCACAAAACCACAACGGTGATTTATCAAGTTTGCTGTTTTAACCTTCAACAAGGACCGGCCGCAGTCAAATTCGATTCAACTAAAGTAGGAGAAACAGACACCCGCCAGCCACCTTTATGCAAAACAAGTTGCATGTCTGTCGGTGGAACCGGTCTCATGTACGTGGACATGTAAGGTTGGTCCGGGCCGCTTCATCTTACAATACCGCCGAATCAAAATAAGACGTTGGTGGTAAGCAGTATGACGATCACCGCCCACAACTCTTTGTGTTCTACTCGTGCATATCATCTACGCATAGACCTGGCTCATGATGCCACTGTTGGGGAACGTTGCATGGAAAACAAAAAATTTCTACGCACACGCAAGATCTATCCATGGAGATGCATAGCTACGAGAGGGGGAGTGTGTCTACGTACCCTCGTAGACCGTAAGCGGAAGCGTTAGAACAACGCGGTTGATGTCGTCGAACAACTTCACGATCCAACCGACCGAGTACCGAACGTACGGCACCTCCGCGTTCAGCACACGTTCAGCTCGGTGACGTCCTCGACTTCTTGATCCAGCAAGACGGCGAGGTAGTGGATGAGTTCCGGCAGCACGACGGCGTGGTGACGGTGATGGTAATGCTATCTCCGCAGGGCTTCGCCCAAGCACTGCGAAAATATGACCGAGGGACGGAACTGTGGAGGGGGGCGCCGCACACGGCTAAGACAATGTTGTGTTCTCCTTTGGGGCGCCCCCTCTCCTCTATTTATATATGTGTAGGGGCTTGGAGTAGAAGAAATAGTGCCACGTGAACAGTAACCATGAATAGTACACACGTGGACTTGGACTCCAAAGTCCAATCCTATTCCTACTAGGACTCTCCCTTTTTCCTTCCCTAGCTGCGTGGGCTTTTGAGGACTTGGTGCGCCTGGCCCAATAAGGCCAGGGCGCCTCCCCTTAGCCCATGCCAGCCCTTGGGACGTGGTGGACCCACTTGTGGACTTCCGGACCCCTCCGGAATCCTCCGGAACCTTCTGGAAGCTTCCCGGTACAATACCAGAAAAAACTGCACCTTTTTCCGGAACCCAAAATATGACTTCCCATATATAAATCTTTACCTCTCGACCATTCCGAGACTCCTCGTGACGTCCGGGATCTCATCCGGGACTCCGAACAACATTCGGTTACCAATTCACATAACTCATATAACACTATATCGTCAACGAACGTTAAGCGTGCGGACCCTACGGGTTCGGGAATGATGTAGACATGACCGAGACGCCTCTCCGGTCAATAACCAATAGCGGAACCTGGATGCCCATATTGGTTCCTACATATTCCACGAAGATCTTATCGGTCGAACCGCAATGACAACATACGTAATTCCCTTTGTCCGTCGGTATGTTACTTGCCCGAGATTCGATCGTCGGTATCTCCATACCTAGTTCAATCTCGTTACCGGCAAGTCTCTTTACTCGTTCCGTAATACATCATCCCGTAACTAACTCCTTAGTCACTTTGCTTGCAAGCTTCTTATGATGTGCATTACTGAGAGGGCCCAGAGATACCTCTCCGAAACACGGAGTGACAAATCCCAGTCTC
>CBDHDM010000078.1:0-8995 GCA_965261315.1 Endozoicomonas sp.
CAAAACGCATTGTTTGACTTGCTTCAAAATGCGCCTACACCTGCGCTGATCTAGCACGATTTTCTCCCAACTTCCACACATGCGCACAACTATATCACCCGATCTTTGGATAGTCTACATCCCAATGAACAGGTCTACATGCATTTTAACATTAAAAGAGTCGAAAAAGTCGTGTTAAGGCGCAAAAAGGCAAAAATGGGCAAAACGCACTGTTTGACTTGCTTCAAAATGCGCCTACACCTGCGCTGATCTAGCACGATTTTCTCCCAACTTCCACACATGCGCACAACTATATCACCCGATCTTTGGATAGTCTACATCCCAATGAACAGGTCTACATGCATTTTAACATTAAAAGAGTCGAAAAAGTCGTGTTAAGGCGCAAAAAGGCAAAAATGGGCAAAACGCACTGTTTCACTTGCTTCAAAATGCGCCTACACCTGCGCTGATCTACCACGATTTTCTCCCAACTTCCACACATGCGCACAACTATATCACCCGATCTTTGGATAGTCTACATCCCAATGAACAGGTCTACATGAATTTTAACATTAAAAGAGTCGAAAAAGTCGTGTTAAGGCGCAAAAAGGCAAAAATGGGCAAAACGCACTGTTTGACTTGCTTCAAAATGCGCCTACACCTGCGCTGATCTAGCACGATTTTCTCCCAACTTCCACACATGCGCACAACTATATCACCCGATCTTTGGATAGTCTACATCCCAATGAACAGGTCTAGATGCATTTTAACATTAAAAGAGTCGAAAAAGTCGTGTTAAGGCGCAAAAAGGCAAAAATGGGCAAAACGCACTGTTTGACTTGCTTCAAAATGCGCCTACACCTGCGCTGATCTAGCACGATTTTCTCCCAACTTCCACACATGCGCACAACTATATCACCCGATCTTTGGATAGTCTACATCCCAATGAACAGGTCTACATGCATTTTAACATTAAAAGAGTCGAAAAAGTCGTGTTAAGGCGCAAAAAGGCAAAAATGGGCAAAACGCACTGTTTGACTTGCTTCAAAATGCGCCTACACCTGCGCTGATCTAGCACGATTTTCTCCCAACTTCCACACATGCGCACAACTATATCACCCGATCTTTGGATAGTCTACATCCCAATGAACAGGTGTACATGCATTTTAACATTAAAAGAGTCGAAAAAGTCGTGTTAAGGCGCAAAAAGGCAAAAATGGGCAAAACGCACTGTTTGACTTGCTTCAAAATGCGCCTACACCTGCGCTGATCTAGCACGATTTTCTCCCAACTTCCACACATGCGCACAACTATATCACCCGATCTTTGGATAGTCTACATCCCAATGAACAGGTCTACATGCATTTTAACATTAAAGGAGTCGAAAAAGTCGTGTTAAGGCGCAAAAAGGCAAAAATGGGCAAAACGCATTGTTTGACTTGCTTCAAAATGCGCCTACACCTGCGCTGATCTAGCACGATTTTCTCCCAACTTCCACACATGCGCACAACTATATCACCCGATCTTTGGATAGTCTACATCCCAATGAACAGGTCTACATGCATTTTAACATTAAAAGAGTCGAAAAAGTCGTGTTAAGGCGCAAAAAGGCAAAAATGGGCAAAACGCATTGTTTGACTTGCTTCAAAATGCGCCTACTCCTGCGCTGATCTACCACGATTTCTCCCAACTTCCACACATGCGCACAACTATATCACCCGATCTTTGGATAGTCTACATCCCAATGAACAGGTCTACATGCATTTTAACATTAAAAGAGTCGAAAAAGTCGTGTTAAGGCGCAAAAAGGCAAAAATGGGCAAAACGCACTGTTTCACTTGCTTCAAAATGCGCCTACACTTGCGCTGATCTACCACGATTTTCTGCCAACTTCCACACATGCGCACAACTATATCACCCGATCTTTGGATAGTCTACATCCCAATGAACAGGTCTACATGCATTTTAACATTAAAAGAGTCGAAAAAGTCGTGTTAAGGCGCAAAAAGGCAAAAATGGGCAAAACGCACCGTTTCACTTGCTTCAAAATGCGCCTACACCTGCGCTGATCTAGCACGATTTTCTCCCAACTTCCACACATGCGCACAACTATATCACCCGATCTTTGGATAGTCTACATCCCAATGAACAGGTCTACATGCATTTTAACATTAAAAGAGTCGAAAAAGTCGTGTTAAGGCGCAAAAAGGCAAAAATGGGCAAAACGCACTGTTTGACTTGCTTCAAAATGCGCCTACACCTGCGCTGATCTAGCACGATTTTCTCCCAACTTCCACACATGCGCACAACTATATCACCCGATCTTTGGATAGTCTACATCCCAATGAACAGGTCTACATGCATTTTAACATTAAAAGAGTCGAAAAAGTCGTGTTAAGGCGCAAAAAGGCAAAAATGGGCAAAACGCACTGTTTGACTTGCTTCAAAATGCGCCTACACCTGCGCTGATCTAGCACGATTTTCTCCCAACTTCCACACATGCGCACAACTATATCACCCGATCTTTGGATAGTCTACATCCCAATGAACAGGTCTACATGCATTTTAACATTAAAAGAGTCGAAAAAGTCGTGTTAAGGCGCAAAAAGGCAAAAATGGGCAAAACGCACTGTTTGACTTGCTTCAAAATGCGCCTACACCTGCGCTGATCTAGCACGATTTTCTCCCAACTTCCACACATGCGCACAACTATATCACCCGATCTTTGGATAGTCTACATTCCAATGAACAGGTCTACATGCATTTTAACATTAAAAGAGTCGAAAAAGTCGTGTTAAGGCGCAAAAAGGCAAACATGGGCAAAACGCACTGTTTGACTTGCTTCAAAATGCGCCTACACCTGCGCTGATCTAGCACGAATTTCTCCCAACTTCCACACATGCGCACAACTATATCACCCGATCTTTGGATAGTCTACATCCCAATGAACAGGTCTACATGCATTTTAACATTAAAAGAGTCGAAAAAGTGGTGTTAAGGTGCAAAAAGGCAAAAATGGGCAAAACGCACTGTTTGACTTGCTTCAAAATGCGCCTACACCTGCGCTGATCTAGCACGATTTTCTCCCAACTTCCACACATGCGCACAACTATATCACCCGATCTTTGGATAGTCTACATCCCAATGAACAGGTGTACATGCATTTTAACATTAAAAGAGTCGAAAAAGTCGTGTTAAGGCGCAAAAAGGCAAAAATGGGCAAAACGCACTGTTTGACTTGCTTCAAAATGCGCCTACACCTGCGCTGATCTAGCACGATTTTCTCCCAACTTCCACACATGCGCACAACTATATCACCCGATCTTTGGATAGTCTACATCCCAAGGAACAGGTCTACATGCATTTTAACATTAAAAGAGTCGAAAAAGTCGTGTTAAGGCGCAAAAAGGCAAAAATGGGCAAAACGCACTGTTTCACTTGCTTCAAATTGCGCCTACACATGCGCTGATCTAGCACGATTTTCTGCCAACTTCCACACATGCGCACAACTATATCACCCGATCTTTGGATAGTCTACATCCCAATGAACAGGTCTACATTCATTTTAACATTAAAAGAGTCGAAAAAGTCGTCTTAAGGCGCAAAAAGGCAAAAATGGGCAAAACGCACTGTTTCACTTGCTTCAAAATGCGCCTACACCTGCGCTGATCTACCACGATTTTCTGCCAACTTCCACACATGCGCACAACTATATCACCCGATCTTTGGATAGTCTACATCCCAATGAACAGGTCTACATGCATTTTAACATTAAAAGAGTCGAAAAAGTCGTGTTAAGGCGCAAAAAGGCAAAAATGGGCAAAACGCACTGTTTGACTTGCTTCAAAATGCGCCTACACCTGCGCTGATCTGGCACGATTTTCTGCCAACTTCCACACATGCGCACAACTATATCACCCGATCTTTGGATAGTCTACATCCCAATGAACAGGTCTACATGCATTTTAACATTAAAAGAGTCGAAAAAGTCGTGTTAAGGCGCAAAAAGGCAAAAATGGGCAAAACGCACTGTTTGACTTGCTTCAAAATGCGCCTACACCTGCGCTGATCTAGCACGATTTTCTCCCAACTTCCACACATGCGCACAACTATATCACCCGATCTTTGGATAGTCTACATCCCAATGAACAGGTCTACATGCATTTTAACATTAAAAGAGTCGAAAAAGTCGTGTTAAGGCGCAAAAAGGCAAAAATGGGCAAAACGCACTGTTTGACTTGCTTCAAAATGCGCCTACACCTGCGCTGATCTAGCACGATTTTCTCCCAACTTCCACACATGCGCACAACTATATCACCCGATCTTTGGATAGTCTACATCCCAATGAACAGGTCTACATGCATTTTAACATTAAAAGAGTCGAAAAAGTCGTGTTAAGGCGCAAAAAGGCAAAAATGGGCAAAACGCACTGTTTGACTTGCTTCAAAATGCGCCTACACCTGCGCTGATCTAGCACGATTTTCTCCCAACTTCCACACATGCGCACAACTATATCACCCGATCTTTGGATAGTCTACATCCCAATGAACAGGTCTACATGCATTTTAACATTAAAAGAGTCGAAAAAGTCGTGTTAAGGCGCAAAAAGGCAAAAATGGGCAAAACGCACTGTTTGACTTGCTTCAAAATGCGCCTACACCTGCGCTGATCTAGCACGATTTTCTCCCAACTTCCACACATGCGCACAACTATATCACCCGATCTTTGGATAGTCTACATCCCAATGAACAGGTCTACATGCATTTTAACATTAAAAGAGTCGAAAAAGTCGTGTTAAGGCGCAAAAAGGCAAAAATGGGCAAAACGCACTGTTTGACTTGCTTCAAAATGCGCCTACACCTGCGCTGATCTAGCACGATTTTCTCCCAACTTCCACACATGCGCACAACTATATCACCCGATCTTTGGATAGTCTACATCCCAATGAACAGGTCTACATGCATTTTAACATTAAAAGAGTCGAAAAAGTCGTGTTAAGGCGCAAAAAGGCAAAAATGGGCAAAACGCACTGTTTCACTTGCTTCAAATTGCGCCTACACATGCGCTGATCTAGCACGATTTTCTGCCAACTTCCACACATGCGCACAACTATATCACCCGATCTTTGGATAGTCTACATCCCAATGAACAGGTCTACATTCATTTTAACATTAAAAGAGTCGAAAAAGTCGTGTTAAGGCGCAAAAAGGCAAAAATGGGCAAAACGCACTGTTTCACTTGCTTCAAAATGCGCCTACACCTGCGCTGATCTACCACGATTTTCTGCCAACTTCCACACATGCGCACAACTATATCACCCGATCTTTGGATAGTCTACATCCCAATGAACAGGTCTACATGCATTTTAACATTAAAAGAGTCGAAAAAGTCGTGTTAAGGCGCAAAAAGGCAAAAATGGGCAAAACGCACTGTTTGACTTGCTTCAAAATGCGCCTACACTTGCGCTGATCTAGCACGATTTTCTCCCAACTTCCACACATGCGCACAACTATATCACCCGATCTTTGGATAGTCTACATCCCAATGAACAGGTCTACATGCATTTTAACATTAAAAGAGTCGAAAAAGTCGTGTTAAGGCGCAAAAAGGCAAAAATGGGCAAAACGCACTGTTTCACTTGCTTCAAAATGCGCCTACACCTGCGCTGATCTAGCACGATTTTCTCCCAACTTCCACACATGCGCACAACTATATCACCCGATCTTTGGATAGTCTACATCCCAATGAACAGGTCTACATGCATTTTAACATTAAAAGAGTCGAAAAAGTCGTGTTAAGGCGCAAAAAGGCAAAAATGGGCAAAACGCACTGTTTCACTTGCTTCAAAATGCGCCTACACCTGCGCTGATCTAGCACGATTTTCTCCCAACTTCCACACATGCGCACAACTATATCACCCGATCTTTGGATAGTCTACATCCCAATGAACAGGTCTACATGCATTTTAACATTAAAAGAGTCGAAAAAGTCGTGTTAAGGCGCAAAAAGGCAAAAATGGGCAAAACGCACTGTTTGACTTGCTTCAAAATGCGCCTACACCTGCGCTGATCTAGCACGATTTTCTCCCAACTTCCACACATGCGCACAACTATATCACCCGATCTTTGGATAGTCTACATCCCAATGAACAGGTCTACATGCATTTTAACATTAAAAGAGTCGAAAAAGTCGTGTTAAGGCGCAAAAAGGCAAAAATGGGCAAAACGCACTGTTTGACTTGCTTCAAAATGCGCCTACACCTGCGCTGATCTAGCACGATTTTCTCCCAACTTCCACACATGCGCACAACTATATCACCCGATCTTTGGATAGTCTACATCCCAATGAACTCTACATGCATTTTAACATTAAAAGAGTCGAAAAAGTCGTGTTAAGGCGCAAAAAGGCAAAAATGGGCAAAACGCACTGTTTCACTTGCTTCAAAATGCGCCTACACCTGCGCTGATCTACCACGATTTTCTCCCAACTTCCACACATGCGCACAACTATATCACCCGATCTTTGGATAGTCTACATCCCAATGAACAGGTCTACATGCATTTTAACATTAAAAGAGTCGAAAAAGTCGTGTTAAGGCGCAAAAAGGCAAAAATGGGCAAAACGCACTGTTTCACTTGCTTCAAAATGCGCCTACAATTGCGCTGATCTACCACGATTTTCTCCCAACTTCCTGCACATGCGATAGTCTACAACTACATATCACCCGATCTTTGGATAGTCTACATCCCAATGAACAGGCTGATCTACCACGATTTTCTGCCAACTTCCACACATGCGCACAACTATATCACCCGATCTTTGGATAGTCTACATCCCAATGAACAGGTCTACATGCATTTTAACATTAAAAGAGTCGAAAAAGTCGTGTTAAGGCGCAAAAAGGCAAAAATGGGCAAAACGCACTGTTTCACTTGCTTCAAAATGCGCCTACACCTGCGCTGATCTACCACGATTTTCTCCCAACTTCCACACATGCGCACAACTATATCACCCGATCTTTGGATAGTCTACATCCCAATGAACAGGTCTACATGCATTTTAACATTAAAAGAGTCGAAAAAGTCGTGTTAAGGCGCAAAAAGGCAAAAATGGGCAAAACGCACTGTTTGACTTGCTTCAAAATGCGCCTACACCTGCGCTGATCTACCACGATTTTCTCCCAACTTCCACACATGCGCACAACTATATCACCCGATCTTTGGATAGTCTACATCCCAATGAACAGGTCTACATGCATTTTAACATTAAAAGAGTCGAAAAAGTCGTGTTAAGGCGCAAAAAGGCAAAAATGGGCAAAACGCACTGTTTCACTTGCTTCAAAATGCGCCTACACCTGCGCTGATCTACCACGATTTTCTCCCAACTTCCACACATGCGCACAACTATATCACCCGATCTTTGGATAGTCTACATCCCAATGAACAGGTCTACATGCATTTTAACATTAAAAGAGTCGAAAAAGTCGTGTTAAGGCGCAAAAAGGCAAAAATGGGCAAAACGCACTGTTTGACTTGCTTCAAAATGCGCCTACACCTGCGCTGATCTAGCACGATTTTCTCCCAACTTCCACACATGCGCACAACTATATCACCCGATCTTTGGATAGTCTACATCCCAATGAACAGGTCTACATGCATTTTAACATTAAAAGAGTCGAAAAAGTCGTGTTAAGGCGCAAAAAGGCAAAAATGGGCAAAACGCACTGTTTCACTTGCTTCAAAATGCGCCTACACCTGCGCTGATCTAGCACGATTTTCTCCCAACTTCCACACATGCGCACAACTATATCACCCGATCTTTGGATAGTCTACATCCCAATGAACAGGTCTACATGCATTTTAACATTAAAAGAGTCGAAAAAGTCGTGTTAAGGCGCAAAAAGGCAAAAATGGGCAAAACGCACTGTTTCACTTGCTTCAAAATGCGCCTACACCTGCGCTGATCTAGCACGATTTTCTCCCAACTTCCACACATGCGCACAACTATATCACCCGATCTTTGGATAGTCTACATCCCAATGAACAGGTCTACATGCATTTTAACATTAAAAGAGTCGAAAAAGTCGTGTTAAGGCGCAAAAAGGCAAAAATGGGCAAAACGCACTGTTTGACTTGCTTCAAAATGCGCCTACACCTGCGCTGATCTAGCACGATTTTCTCCCAACTTCCACACATGCGCACAACTATATCACCCGATCTTTGGATAGTCTACATCCCAATGAACAGGTCTACATGCATTTTAACATTAAAAGAGTCGAAAAAGTCGTGTTAAGGCGCAAAAAGGCAAAAATGGGCAAAACGCACTGTTTGACTTGCTTCAAAATGCGCCTACACCTGCGCTGATCTAGCACGATTTTCTCCCAACTTCCACACATGCGCACAACTATATCACCCGATCTTTGGATAGTCTACATCCCAATGAACAGGTCTACATGCATTTTAACATTAAAAGAGTCGAAAAAGTCGTGTTAAGGCGCAAAAAGGCAAAAATGGGCAAAACGCACTGTTTCACTTGCTTCAAAATGCGCCTACACCTGCGCTGATCTAGCACGATTTTCTCCCAACTTCCACACATGCGCACAACTATATCACCCGATCTTTGGATAGTCTACATCCCAATGAACAGGTCTACATGCATTTTAACATTAAAAGAGTCGAAAAAGTCGTGTTAAGGCGCAAAAAGGCAAAAATGGGCAAAACGCACTGTTTGACTTGCTTCAAAATGCGCCTACACCTGCGCTGATCTAGCACGATTTTCTCCCAACTTCCACACATGCGCACAACTATATCACCCGATCTTTGGATAGTCTACATCCCAATGAACAGGTCTACATGCATTTTAACATTAAAAGAGTCGAAAAAGTCGTGTTAAGGCGCAAAAAGGCAAAAATGGGCAAAACACACTGTTTGACTTGCTTCAAAATGCGCCTACACTTGCGCTGATCTGGCACGATTTTCTGCCAACTTCCACACATGCGCACAACTATATCACCAGA
>CBDHDM010000079.1:0-8347 GCA_965261315.1 Endozoicomonas sp.
TAAAAGCCCTTTGGGTGACAGTTCATGGCCAAGATCCTGCAAAAAAGCAGATGGCTGCTTGTCTTGGTACGGGCTATTCAGGGAAATCACTTGAAAATACACTGATAACTGAGCGCTCAGGTTCTTCTCTTATCGGATTTAGTCGTAAATACTCTGCTCTCAGCGTCGTTTTTCCTGCACCAGGTTCACCCAGCACCAACATGCAGTCAGGATATCCCCCTCTTTGCGATATTTTTCTGCAACGGTGTATGTCCGCCAGAATACGATCCAGGTTTGGCGAGCTGATGTAGCAGTTTCTTACTTGTTCTATTTTTTGATCTTGCTCTTCTGTTATGGAGTCATAACGCTCATAAAGCTCATAAAGCTCATAAAGCTCATAAAGCTCATAAAGCTCATAAAGCTCATAAAGCTCATAAAGCTCATTCATCACATGTTACTCCGCCATCCAGAGGTATCAAGCACATCGTCATCATCGAATTCGTCAACAGTAACTATTGTACTTTTCTGATTCTTTCTTCTGTTCTTTCTGAGGTTCAGGTGAGGAAAGGCCTTCAGATAAGCTTGAATTGGAATCCTGCCCGATGTCGCAGTATTTTGCAGCCGCCGAACTTCCGCTGATTGAAGTTTTACTTGGCATTTTCTATCCAGGAATCTATTTCTTCCTGAATTCTTCTTTGTATCTCGAGCCTTGCTCTGACTATATCTTCATCTATGTAATCTTTTCCTATTACTTCTCTTGCATAACGAATATGTACATCATGCTGGTTGTCCCGAAGACCTAAGGCGTATTCTTGATCAACGGCAAAAACCTTTATGTACTTGTTGTCAATTTCATTAAAGACATAGATAAAACCAAGATTATCAGGATCAACTTTATATTTTGTTACTTTATCTCCGGTTTTGGATCTGTAGCTTGCAAGCTCCTCTGAATCGTACCTTAATTTTTTATAATAAATACCTCCTTTTCTCAGTTTTACTCTCCTTTGTTCGGCCAAGAACGATATTTAACCTATCTGGTTCGATAATTTTTTGGTGGGTAGTCTTCAGCAGATTTTAACCAGTATAAGTCAGGAATGATTTCGTTTCTTAGTCGTAGGTGACACTTGGTATTCGTCGATAAGCCATTTGTAGAACATTTCAACAAATGAATTAAATCGGATGACCGCATTTTTCTTTGGGTTATAGTCATCACGCTTGGCAATGGAAGAAAACGTCTTGCCATGCATTTGAGAAAGAAGCTTGGTATTGATTGCTCCAAATTTTCTTTCAACCTTTCCTTTCAACCATGGGTGTTGTACCGGATTGAATGAATATTGGATATTTAGCTTCTGCCAGAACTATTTCCAGATCTTTGCACCAAAACTCCTTTCCATTATCAAAAACAAATACCTCTGGACACCCATAACAAGCCCAGTCATTATCGATGAATGGGTATCTTTTCCTTTATATACTGTTTATCTTCAAGAATATTCCTTATCAATTTAATCAGAACAATAAAATCAGGGTCACGAAATGAAATATATGCACCGACAATAGATCTTGAATATTCATCGACAGCCAGAGTAAGCCATGGGCGGCCAAGAGGGATTAGAGTTTCGGAGTCGATTACGAACAAATCCAGTTTGGTGTGGTCAACGCAGACTCTTTCCATGACTCTTTCTGTCATGACACCATCTTTCACACTATTGTATTCTATATCAGCTTTTCGCTTTCCGCGTCTGCTTTTGACTATTTCATACGGTGCAACTTTTTCCAGACGTCCAAGAAAAACTTCTGTAGCTGGGTATAACCAGCTTATCATCTTCGTGACGAATACTATTAGCTTCAACGATGAAGTCTTCCAGTCTATCGTATGCATCCTTTGCGTCAGGACGGAGCTCATTCTGATAATAGGTAATGGCTTTTTGTATACATTCATCGACTTCTTTTTTCAGGCGACTTTTCCTATTTCCTTTTTTACGGTTAGCAGGATACAAGCCTAAGATTGAATAGTTTGCCTGAACGTACTGTTTGTGCCAGCGCCATATTGTTAACCAGCTTGGGGGCTTAGGGTCCTGAAGCTCAACTGCGATATCGGGTATCAGGTCTTCAATGTAATTCGGACTCCAATATTGAACGCCCTGATTTATAAGGCCTGTAATATATTTATACCGTCGAAGTGATTCTGCCCTTACTTCTTCAGGAAAGGACATTAAATCTGCTGCTAACTTTTTGTCTTCATCTTCCGATGAGTGGATGAAAGTAAGCCTGCCTTTGGACAAGACGCTCTGCAATTCCTGCAAGGTTAATTCTATGGTTCGGCTCTCAACAAGCAAACTATCCAGCTGAAAAGTCTCACCTTCCCGGGCAGCAAGAATGTACTCATGAGTCTTTCCTTCCAAGGACTCAATCCGGACTTTTGCACCTTCAATAAAGCGGTTCATAGCGTTTTCTGGATTAACGAGTTGCTGGTTAAAGGTGTGTCATCAAGACTGCATACTGGAGTTAGTGCTCCTCTGGCTAAAAGGTCATAAATAAGCGGATAGCACACCTTCTTGTCTATAGATAAGACTTTACTGACATCAAAGATAGATAGCTGCTGATAGCGGTTAAAAATTTCTAATATCTTGCAGTGATTTGATAGTCAATTCAGAATCAGTTCTGTATTTGTGCAAAAGCCTTAAATTCCGAAGAAGTGGCTCACGCTTAATATCTGAATCTTTCAGCAGTGTCAGTGGAACCCCCATTTCATCAGCCGCTTTTTGCTTGCACTCAAAAGTATCTTGAAACTTATATGTGGAAGCCCTGTCTGCAGGCTTTACCTCAAGGTAGCTGTCTTTATTCTGCTGATCTGTAAGTTTGAAATCAGGCGTGTACCGCGCTTTGCGACGATATTCCTGATATTGATATCCAAGGGGTTGAGCTTCAAAGGCAGCGACAGAATTTAGATATTCGAGATGGTAACAAGCACCAAACCCGTTGCCCGACTCGACCCTGAAGTGCTTTCCAGACTTTATGCTATTGAAGCCATAGATGTGTTTTTTAGCAGATTTTCCTAGCTTGCGTGGTTTCATAACTGAACGACTCTGGCTACCTGATGTCAGGTTAGACCAGAGTCGCTAGTTTACAAGTTATGGTGAAAAACCATTTTCACCATATGCGGTTGATTTACAATTTATGCTTCAACCAACAACTTCCCTGGCTGGTAAATCCTTCAGAAATTCACGCTACTATTACTTATTGGTGAACTCTGGGTATGCTTCCATACCACATTCAGTGAGGTCAGCACCCTCGTACTCTTCTTCTTCAGAGATACGTAGACCCATGATGGCTTTGATAACACCCCACACCACCAGAGAAGCACCGAATACCCAGGCAAAGATGGTTCCAATACCCAGCAGCTGAGCACCGAAGGTAGCATCACCGTTGGTCAGAGGTACAGCCAGCAGACCCCAGATACCCACAACACCGTGAACGGAGATGGCACCGACCGGATCATCAATGCGCAGCTTATCAAGGCCAAGGATGGCGAAGACCACCAGGGCACCACCCACAGCTCCAATCAGGGTTGCACCCAGAGCAGTTGGTGTCAGAGGCTCTGCGGTGATAGCAACCAGGCCTGCCAGAGCGCCGTTCAGAGCCATGGTCAGATCCGCCTTACCGAACAGCAGTCTTGCAACGATCAGGGCAGCGATCACACCACCAGCAGCGCCAGCATTCGTGTTAACAAAGATCTGGGCAACGGCATTGGCATTTTCAACATCAGCAATCTTCAGCTGTGAACCACCGTTGAAGCCGAACCAGCCAAGCCAGAGAATGAAAGTACCGAGCGTTGCCATAGGCAGGTTGGCGCCAGGCATCGCATTAACTGCACCGTTAGAGGAGTACTTACCTTTACGGGCACCCAGCAGAAGAACACCCCGCCAGCGCAGCAGAAGCACCTGCCATGTGGACAACACCGGAGCCGGCAAAGTCCAGGAAGCCAGCTTCATTCAGGAAACCACCACCCCATTTCCAGAAACCCTGAACCGGGTAGATGAAGCCAGTCATGAAGACCGCAAACAGCAGGAAGGCCCACAGTTTCATCCGCTCAGCAACCGCACCGGAAACGATGGACATGGCCGTTGCAACAAAGACAACCTGGAAAAAGAAGTCAGAACGCAGAGAGTAGTAAGGCGCGTCACCACCACCGGCAACAACAGATTCTACGCTGTTTTTCAGTGCCCAGCAGCGTGCCGAACAGGGGCATGATGCCACCTTCGTTAGCCCCTGGGTACATGATCTGATAACCACAGAGCAGATACATAGTGCAGGCAATGGCAAACAGGGCAATATTCTTGGTAAGGATTTCAACGGTATTCTTTGAGCGCACTAGGCCGGCTTCCAACATGGCAAAACCGGCGGCCATCCACATGACCAGTGCACCACACATCAAAAAAGTAAAACGTGTCGAGTGCATACGACAACTGAGCTATATCTTCCACGGGACCCCTCCCAGTAAATTCACATCTTTTTATCTGTCTTATATCGCTATTACTGCCGAGCGATGTCATCAGTGGCTGCTGATGAGCGGTACTTTTTACTCCGCTCAAGGCTGTTTAGATGGCATCGACGCCAGTTTCTCCGGTACGGATCCGAATGGCCTGCTCCAGAGAAGTCACGAAAATTTTTCCGTCACCGATTTTTCCAGTGTTGGCAGCGTTGGATACGGCCTCAATCACCTGATCCAGCAGATCGTCTGAGATGGCAACTTCAATCTTTACCTTTGGCAGAAAATCCACAACATACTCTGCTCCACGATAAAGCTCTGTATGACCTTTCTGGCGACCGAAGCCCTTTACCTCAGTCACAGTAATACCTTGAACACCGATATCAGAAAAGCGCTTCCCGCACGTCATCAAGTTTGAATGGCTTGATAATGGCTGATACTAACTTCATGCATTATTCTCCTGGCTATCTTTTTCCTAGAATGTCATCCGGGAGGGGTGACCTGGATGCGATGTAGCCTCCAGAGTCTACGCATTTCCTCTTGTGTTAAACAGCCTCTTTCATTTCAAGAGCGCAACAAAAAGAAGAACACACCCTGCCAGTTTTGTTTTCAGGCGATACCGCCCGGCACTGTTTAAATGGTTAACTCTGTTTTTAAGCAGGCTCTGTGCCAGTTTTTATAAATGCCCAAAAATGGGGGACTACAAGACAATCCTGGGTGGTAGAGACCACTAAAATGAGAAACTGCACCCAATTGATGCACTAAAAACTCATACTTACCTCAAAAGTTGCACCAAACCAGTGCGCGAATCAAATTCATATATATCCAAACCAAACTTGATGCCTCATCAGAGAGCAGCTAAATCTAATACGCATACTTGGGTGATGCATATTCCATATGCGTTATGCTTTTTCTTAAATGGAGGCTTTAGCCTGAAGGCTCCGAGGTACAACCATTGCCAAACAGCACAGCCAATATCAGCGATGTCATCACTATCGATGTCACCTCTCCTTCAGCTCCCAGGCAACTGCTTGAGGCCTATACCACCACCGGTATTGCTTACTTCACTGGATTACCCATTGCCACAGAGGCTTTTCAGACCAGGGTGCTGGAGACTGCCAGACACTTCTTTCTTGGGTATACCACGGAACAAAAAGCAGCTCTACGCTTTGGGTGTGCCCGACTATATCCGTGGGTACAGTGGGGCCTGGCAGCGAGCAGTATGGGGATACCGCTGATACCTATCAGGAGCACTATGTCGAGTCGCTGGATATTGTCAGTGGCATGACCATGAGCGAGTGGCCAGACCTGCTCGTAGACTCTGGGTTAATGGACGAACTGGGAGCAATATCGCCGTGTCGCAGCACAGGCCGCCACAACCATTCTGACGCTGACCGAGAAAAGCCCTCAAGCTGACACCAGGTTTTCTGGCAACCAAGCATGCATTCATTCATCCGGGGCAACAGCACTTTTCGCTTGAATCATTATCCGGCCATGAGGCAGAACCAGCGCAAAGGCTCAATTCGCTTTGGTGAACATACCGACTTTGACACCATCTCCCTGCTACTGTTGCTGGACGATGCCGGAGGTTTGCAGTTCCAAAATCCACAGGGAGAATGGTGTGCCCCTGAAAAGAAAACCCAATACCTTATTGGTGCACGTTGCGGGACATGCTGGCACGCTGGAGCAATGAGCGTCTGGTGGCCACACCTCATCGAGTCTATGCCGAAGACCAGGATAACTTGTGGCCAGAACGCTATACCATGATCTTTTTTGCCGCCCCGCCCTCCAACATCTGGATCGACTCCAAAGACCTGTTCCCGGATGAGCCCAATAAATACTCGCCGGTCAGTGCGGGGGACTACCTGAAACAGCGTCTGACACAAATATATGGAAACAACTTCGAAAAAAGGATGGGGTAAATTGGTGAGTAAAAATAACTTCCGACAAAATCGCAATTTGAGTTGTAGCCGCTTTAAGAACGCCTGGTTTCGTTGAGTAGCTGCGAAGTTTCTGGGCCCAATACTATTTGACATAGATCAATCTTTTTTAAGAAGCATTTAAAATACCTTTTATCTCAACAACACTATCAATATCCTTTAAGCACAAACATTCAAAATACACACATCTTTAGAAAGGAAACGCTTGTGTTTTGTATTCAGTGTGAACAAACAATGCAAACGCCTATTGCTAAAGGCTGTCAGTACACCATGGGCATGTGTGGTAAAACATCAGAAATTTCAGACCTTCAAGATGTATTGGTTTATATGCTTCAGGGCGTTAGTGCTTACGCCAATTCCGCACGTGAGCTTGGTGTGATTGATGCAGAGGCCGATGCTTACATCCCACAGGCTTTCTTCTCCACATTAACGAATGTCAACTTCGATGCTGAACGGCTGGTGACTTATTCTGCCGGGGCCGTTGAAAGAAAAGCCCGATTGAAAGCAGCCTATGAAGCAGCCTGCCTTACACAAAACCTAAAGCCCAAAGAGCTACTGGGTGCCGCACAGTTTGAGATCAGCGCGGAGAAAGCCGCCATGCTGAGCCAGGCTCCATCAGCAGCACTGAAGCGCGATATTGCTGATATTGGTGAAGATATTCTGGGCCTGCGCCTGCTAGTACTGTATGGCCTAAAAGGTGTCGCAGCCTACATGGAGCATGCCCGCATACTGGGGCAGCAGGATACCCATGTATACGGTGAGTTCCACCGCATCATGGCGACCCTGGGTGAAGATCCAAGCGACATTAATGAGTTACTGGCACTGGCTATGGCCTGTGGTCATCTGAATTACAAAGTCATGGAAATGCTGGATAAGGGGGAAACCGAGGCCTTTGGCCATCCGGTCCCCACTAACGTCAACATGAAACCGGTAACCGGCAAAACAATCCTGGTATCCGGGCATGACCTTATCGACCTGCAGCACATCCTTGAACAGACGCTGGATAAAGGTATCAACGTCTATACCCATGGTGAGATGCTGCCAGCCCACGCTTACCCTGAGCTGGGTGGTAAATACCCTCACCTGGTCGGTAACTATGGCAGTGCCTGGCAAAATCAGCAGAAGGAGTTTGCCAACTTTCCCGGCCCTATTGTCATGACCTCCAACTGCCTGATCGATCCGAATCCGGGCGCTTATGCTGATCGCTTGTTCACCCGCAATATTGTTGGCTGGCCTGGCGTGATACACCATGAGGGTGATGATTACACCGCAGTGATTGAAAAAGCGCTGGAATGCGAGGGCTTTCAATACGATGAAATCCCTCACTACACCATGACCGGTTTTGCCCGTAATGCGTTGATGGAAGCGGCTCCAGCGGTTATTGAGCAGGTTAAATCAGGCAATATCCGCCACTTTTTCCTGGTGGGTGGTTGTGACGGTGATAAAAAAGAACGTAACTACTTCACCGAGTTCGCCAGGGCCACTCCCGATGACACCCTGATGCTGACGCTGGCCTGTGGCAAATTCAAGTTTAACGATCTTGATTTTGGCGACATTAATGGAATTCCCCGCCTTCTGGATGTCGGTCAGTGTAACGATGCTTACTCTGCCATTCAGCTGGCACTGGCACTGGCTGAAACCTTTGAGTGCGGCGTCAATGATTTGCCACTGTCGTTAATTCTTTCGTGGTTCGAGCAAAAGGCCATCGCCATTCTGTTAACCCTTCTGGCTTTGGGTATTAAAGATATTCGTGTGGGTCCAACCGCTCCGGCCTTCCTCACTGAGAATTTGATCAAGCACCTCAATGAGCAAACCGGCCTGCAACTGACCACCAGCGTAGAGCAAGATCTGAAAGACATCTTAGGATAGTGAAATAAGGGAGGCGAATTGCCTCCCTTACTCTGGAGACCTCGATATGCAGCTGACCTGTACTCAGCTT
>CBDHDM010000080.1:0-8947 GCA_965261315.1 Endozoicomonas sp.
TGAAAAGCTTTTCTCTGTGTCCTCTGAGCCTCTGTGGTGAAATCTTTTGGATTTACAGCAACGTTAAGAGCGTTTGGCCGCCAACAGCACACCAGCATCAGGCTTCAACACCTTGTAGCCATACACCTGCAGGCCACGATGCCCCATGCCGAAGTGCTTCTCCAGCGTCAGGCTTTCATGCTTGATAAACTGCGAAGCGAAACCGGCGAAGTCCTTCACACCAGCCAGGCACTGAGTAACACCTGAAGTGGTAGCCAGGTTATTACCTGCAATAGAGCGTGAAGCGGTCGATGATGCCCAGACGACCATTACGCATAATGGAAGTACCATCACCAGCGAGAGAGGCATCCTTCAGCTCTGACTTCTTGATCATGCCGCAGACCCACGGGGGCAACACCAGCCAGCGGGCAGACTCCGGAATGTTTTTTCTCATCCAGCAGCGTGCCCATATCGACGATGTAATCCAGCACATTGGACTTATCCACAACCACACAGGTACCACCGCCGTCGATCTTGTTGTCGGCATGAACGTCGGTGTAGATATTTCCTAGCACATCGCCGTCTACCGCGATCTTCATGTTCTCCGCAGCATCGGCAGAGGACTCGTTGATCAGCTCGATATTGGCCTGGGCGCTTTGGATGTAATCATCCACAAAGGCGTAATACTTGGTTTTGTCGATGGGCAGTTCCACCTTGGGTGGTTCCAGATCCTGGTACTCAACTCCGGTGGCACGGTCATAATCCGCCACGGTGATATCAGGACGGGTCCGGATAATGACCTTGGAGCCTTCGGACTGGATTTCGCCTTCCCAGTTGGAGTTACAAACGGCAGACAACACGGTTCGTTTATAGAACTTCGCGTTGAGTTTTTTGGAATAAATAACGGACAGGGCATTTGCCATTGCCCCTGTTGGAAACGTGCTCGTTGCCATGTTTCAGATCCTTTGAATCTCTATTGAGACTCCATTAGAGCCGTCCTCCCTGCTTGATCCACTGAGCCAGAATTTCATCGAGTTTTTCCTCGTTGTCATCAAACTTCTTTTTGCGGCATAGCCGCAATCTGGTCCAGTGTCATGGCAGGTTGGTGACCCTGCGTGGTCGGTTTTGAACGGGACCGCACCGGCGGTTCGCTCAGCTGTTTTGCCTGCTGCATTTTTTGCGCTGGGTTGGGCTTGGGAGCATTAAGACCGGCGGACTCCTTATAAAGTGTCATCACCTGGGCGGCTCCCAGGGGACTGATGCGGCTTAACTCCTGCACATCAGATCCTTGTCTGGCAAACCAGCCCTTAAAGTCTTCACTGGCGGAAAGCTGTTCCACATCCGGATGGAAGCTTCGCACTTTATCCCAAAATGCCTGTCTGGCCTGCTCGGCCTCCTGCTCCTTACGAGCTTGCTCAATGGCGGCCAGCCGTTGCTCCAGTTTTTGGTTAAGCTGCTCCGACTCATCCAGTTTGTTGAACACCGGGTCCAGCTCCTGGTAATCCTTGCGGAGTTCCTGAAACTGATCCGACGACACTGGTTCACTGTTGGATTGAGCAGCACCTTGCTGGCTGAAGCTCTGCTGACCAAGCAGATCGACTTTGGCCTGCAGCAACGCCATCTGTCGCTCAAGGTCGCTATTACTGCGCTCCAGATCGGCGGCTTTCTGCGTGGCCTGGGTCATCAGGGCATGGGCATTCTTGCGGGACTCTTCCGCTTTGGTGTACTTGTCCTGCCAGTCTTCACCATCGTCGGGGGCAGGCGGCTCTGGCTCTTCGTCAGTAGCGTCCGGCTCCGGTGCGGGTGGCGGGGGTAACTCATCAGCGGGTGGGTTTTGGTCGGTGGGCTTGTCCTGCTTGTCGTGAGAGGCAGGGGCTTCCGATTTCATACCCATTAATGCGGCCAGTTCAGCATCGGTATCCTGGTCCAGCTGGTCGGCGTCTATCGCCATTTTCACTCTCCCTGTGGGGCTATTAGCTTGTCCACATTGGTTTAGCCTTTGGATCGTGGGGCTCGGAAACTTGTCCACTTTTCTATCAGGCATTGTTCGCCGCCCGCTTCCCCCCACCCGTCTCCCGTAAAAGCAGAACGAATATCGTCTTTTACGGGGTGCGGGTGGCGGGAAGCGGGCAGCGATAACTATTGTCGTATGTAGGTTCGTGACCGGTGGGCTAACTGCATCAGATCACTCAGTTCTTGCGCCTTACCCTGTAGGATTCGCAAATCGGTTGAATCCCGGGCGCTGGCCATTTTCTCCAGTAGCTCCGTTCGGCGACGCTGCAGGTGTTCCAGTAGCGTCTGATAATCCGGGCTGGCCTCCAGCCGCAGGATCGCCTCCGCCTCCTGGCTGGTCAGGTGCAAGGGATTGGGCATAGAGTTCCTCTTCCGGTCTGAGGGCTTTATCAGGATCAATATCCAGAGCTTTCAAATATTCATTGAGCAGGTAGCGATGGTCGGTCATCGGCCCAAGCACCGGATTCATGGTGATATTCAGGGCATTCATCATCCGTTCTGATTGCAGCTCTTTGGCCACCAACGCCGCACTGCCCATGGGAACCACATCCAGATCACCCCGCTTGGCATCCTCGCTGTCACTCCAGCGCATGGCAAAATTGAACAGGCTATCGATCAGTGGCACCGTGGCGTAGTCGTCTATATTTTTGACCACACTTTTCATGGCCACATTGGCCGCCGTCATCAGCATGCTCATGCCGCTGGCGGTTTTGTTTATGCTTTGGGTTTGTTCTCCGTGGGTGTAGCTGGGCAGGCTTGTTTCTTCATCCGCAAAGCGACGGAACAGTTCAAAGATTCCGGACAGGTCAGCCTGATTGCTGTTGATATTAATGGCATCAATCATTGGGCCTTCACCGGCCTCACCGTCGTAGAACCAGAGGCGGTAGGGGTAAATTTTCTTGGCGTCTTCCAGGCTGACACCCTCTGGCAATTTACTCACATCCATCTGAAACATCGGCCCTGCAGTCAGGGCGGCATTATCCAGCAGGGCTCTGCCAGTGGAGTTCATTACATCCTGACTGTCGTTCATCATGTACGGGACACCGATTCCCCAGAACCGATGCAAGACACTTTCATAGGGTACGAACTTGTAGGGAATACTCTCCGGCTTCAGGGGGTTAAGCCGTGCCATAATGACCCGACCATCACAGATCCAGATATTGGCCTGGTACTCCATCTGTTCTTCAATATCTTCGACTCCATATTCCATTAACTGGTGACCATCTACCGGCCCCCAGTATTCAAGAACATCATAGCGACGAGGCTTTACATGCTGCTCATCGTTGTCGTTTATATTGCGCAGCTCGCGCTCGTAGTCCTCCGGAATATGGTTGCCGTCGGGTGACTCCACCAGAATATCCATCACCGTTTCTGCTTCAAAACCGGGGCTTTCTCCCAGTTCTCTGAATTCATGACGAGTGAGAACATGGCGGCGGAACAGATCATTGGGCTTACTGGGATCATGGGAATATGGATCGGGAAACATATCAAAGACACTGGCCCACTCAATGTCCGGCTCAATGCTTTGTTGTTCAGTTAGCTTCCATTCGTCCCCTTCGCTTTCCCACTTTTCATGGTTGCGGATATTGAGAGTGGCGACTTTGATGCAGCCGGTACCCAGGGTCACCTGTTCACGAACCATTTTCTTTATTTCATTGAGACCTTGGGCACTGATCAGGTAGTCCTTGATCAACCGCTTCATTTTCATGGCTGCTTCATTGGCACGTTCCAACGCTTCGGCCATCAGCGCCCGCTGCATTTCATCGAACCGTTCCTGGATCAGTTGGTTGCGGGTTCTTGGGTCTAATGGATAAGGCAACAACTCCTCAATAGCCATCATGCGCAGTCGTTGCTTGATGGAGGCAGGCAGGTCTGCCATGGGGCTGGGGACAATATCCCAAAAGGAGTCAACGTTCTGAAACAACAGATCAATCAATCGGGAGTAGGCCGCATTCGCTTTGGTGGCAGTGATTTTGATAAATACACGACTCAATGCCTGTTGTTCTTCCATCACTTTTTCTTGCTCTGGGCCGTACTCCCCCTTCACCGCACGCAGGGCATCCAGCCACTCGTCTTCCACTTCACGGCGAGATTCACGGTAACCCTGCCAGCGGCTGAATAAATCTGAGGCGAACGCATCTTTTACGGCCTGTTCTTTACCTTGGGCTTCTGCTATTTCTGCCTGAGTTACCTCGTCCGGTGTGGCGATCTGAACCAGTCCGTGTTCCATGCTTAAACTATTTCCTTTTGCCGCTGCGTCGACGCCACTCAAGCTGGTGACCGGCCATAATGACTGGCCAGTTTCCCACCATCTGCTGAGTAAAAATAATGATTTTCCTTTCCATCAGTACGCTGATTTCCCCGGGGAGCGATACTGCAGCTCGTTGATATTGATCTTGCGCCTTGGCAACTTCAGAACCATCTGCTGGGCGATGGCGTAGCTGATCACCCGATCATCAAAGCAACCTTCCTGAGCATTGGTAGCGCCATTGTCTTCTATCACGTAGGTCTGGCATTCCTTAACCGTGTCCAGATTGCAGATCCCTGCGTGGGCATCCCTGAGCAGTGCAGCCAGATGGTCAATCATTAAGGGTTTTGATTTGGTGGTGGTGAGCCAGCCGAGCCGTTTGGTTCGCTTTTGGGTGCGCTGATCCACCGTGGTTTCCATGTAGAGGTTGGGATACTTCAGGTCTTTCAGTTTGGTGATGGTGGTCAGGCCGTGATTGTTTCGTTCAACGCCCATCAGGGCATTGTTGTAGTAACGCCCGAGATGATTGAGCATCTTGCCCAGGTCATCCGGTGCCACATGGCCAGACCAGTGGGCGACCTGATACCCGGAACGATCCAATACGTCGATGGATGAATAATCGCCGTGCTTATGCTTATCGTTAACTGGAGCCAGACCTTCGGCAACATCACAACCGATGACGTACTGCTGAGCCCCATCCGGTGGGTACCAGATTTTCAGCAGACCATCTTTCTGTCGGTTCAATCCGTTGGGTGTGAGCTCACATTGCCACTTCGGTGAATAGCACTCCTGCTTGGCGGCTTCGGTATGCTTTGGATCAAAAACAGGGCGTCCGGAAAAGAGGAACGCTTCCTGAATATTGCAGGGGTATTCCTGCTTAAATTTATCTTCCGACTTCAGCTCATAGATTTTCTGGCGTCGCCACTGGAGCTGTCCGTCATCCAAATCATATTGCTGCTTCAGGTATCGCTCGTCGGCGTCTGTCGTGAAGTCTTGCGGGACTTCGGCACGGTACTCGTCCTGCCAGAACCAAGGTATAAACACCAGTTCAAAATCACCGCGCCCAGCATCAGCGTCCATAACATAATCATAAAACACACCACCAACGCCGTTAGCAGTGCTCTCCAGAATGACTTCAGTATTATTTTCATTAGGTACTGCCTGTAATACACCGGCCAGGTGCTCATCTGCATTGGGCCAAAACGCGACTTCCGAACCGTGGAATAGCTGTGCCGTAGAAGAGCGTCCTGCCCCGCGGTTGCCAGCGGTGCCGACTCGATAGCCAGAGTCATGGGTAAACTCCAGCATTTTGGAGCTTTTATTCTTCAAGTCCCGTTGAGTGAATGGTGGCTGATTTTCGTGATATCGCTGCACCATATCAAACAGGTTGGCGGTAGCGTCGGCTTCGTGAGTCAGGATGTAGGCCCTGAGTCCTCTGCGATTGCTTACCAGCCAGTAGTAGCGGCCTTCAGTATAGGTGGAGCAGCCTTGTTGTCTTCCCTTGAGCACAACAATTCTTACCTTGCCGGTACGCTGTCGCTGGTCTTCGATACGGCTATCCAGGTAAATCTGCGCTTTGTTGAGGGAGAACGGGATTACCTTTGCGCTCTTGGTGCGGATCTTCAGGCAGCGGCGAGCATAAAACTGAAACTCGGTGAGTAGCCGTTCCCTTGGCGGCGTTAGTCGTTCTTTTCTTCGAGCCATTCGTCCAACGTCTGTATCTTCTCGGAAACAACGGTCTGCTCTTGCCGATCCCGCCAGTGGTAGCGATTTTTCATGTACATGATCAGCATGGAGGGTTGTACGTCTTTATTGATGCCCAGTGCGCCCTTGATGTACTTATCTTCCCAGTACGCCTCGGCCAACACGTCAGCCTGAGCCACGGCATCGGCAAAGTCTTCATGCTTGTCGATGTAGGACAGGAACGTCTTGTAGCTGATGCCTAATTCCGTAGACGTTGCCTTGCGGCTCAGACCTTCCGCCATCAGGGCTTTCACCTGATCGCACATAGCCGGTTTGTACTTGGTGTGATTAGCCATATCTATAAAAACTGTTTGATAACAAGGGCGATAATGCCTGCGGTCGTGGTGGCCGCTATCCATTGAATAACGCTGCTAACTGTCGAGTTCTTCTGCACCGATTTCTCAATAGCGTTCAGGCGCTCTTCGCTGCGGTTCTCTCTCGATGCCAGATTGACCATGCGCTCATCGTGTTTGGCCAGTGTCTGCAAAATCAGGGTGATCCCGTCCAGCTTGTCTTCGATGCGATTGAACCTGTCTTCATCTGACATTACTCACCTCCGGGCAACGCCTTTCAGTTTTTCCAGCGTTCTGGCACTTCCAAGACCCAGAAGGCAGAGCAATAGAGTAATGACGGTACTGGTGTCTACTGCTGGTAGCTGTGTCACGATCTCAGGCTTCTCTGCCAGCATCAGGCCGACAATAATCAGATCACGGGCAATCCACGTCCACGCCAGTATCAAAACACACAACCAGCCGAGCGCAGGCCGCCAGCCGGAAACAAATACTGATGAATGTTTGGCTTCCTCGATATTGGCCAGTGCCTGCAAGATATGAGGCTGCTGTAACTGTTGATTCAGTGACAACTCGGCCTTGGCCCGTTCCTCATCGGAGGTAAACAAACCATCCAGCCCCCCCATCAACGCCTGGGCAATCCCTGCCATGGGGTTGAGGTTAATCATCTATGATCTCGAAGTGCGGGTAATCAATGAACTTATGGTCTTTCATCTCTCCGTCCCTGTCCCAGTCGCCACCCCATCGCAACTTGATGTTCATGCTCTGGGCAATACCTAAAACAAAACCGGCAAAATGGGCTGATCGCTGGTAATCAAACCAGTCCAGAGGGAACGCCATGGCATCCACCGCCTTACTTGGCTTTGAATTGTGTTTGCTGTTGGGCCATTGCACTTCAGACTTGCCACCTTCAAAGGCCAGCATCTGGGCAACTTCACCCCGGTGGCCACAAATGATGGTGCAGTCGTAATGCTCAATCACTTTATTGAAGACAAGCTGAAGCCGTTCATCACAACTGGCCAAATGCCGTTTGGATGAATCGGAATAGTGATACATGGCTCTCTTTTTATAGTGGTGTAGGTTGGGAGGTCTTTTGATAATGAGAAGACACAAAAAAACCCGCATCTGTGCGGGCTTTTCTGAAAAATTTAAACTGATGGAAAACGAGAAACCGTTATTTATTCCATCATGGTCTTTTACAGTACTTTTGCTCTCACTTTGAGTCAAGGTCTGTTGCGTCTTCCTTCTGATGCCAGACCTTCAGGATCACTACTTCGTTATTATCGGCCAGGTAACGCACCGTGTAATTACCAATAATCAGGTCACGCAAGCAGGGGTTCAGCTCCCGCCCTACCAAAACCCCCATCCCTGGCTGATCACACAAGTTTCTGACCTTGCGGGTCAGAATGCCTGCCATGCGTTTAGCGGCTGCCGGATTCTTTTGTGCAATAAACTGCCTCAGACGTTTCAGGTCATCAACAGCACTTCTGGAAAACCTGAGTTTCATTCAGGTGCCTCCAGCTCGTTATCACTACCCCAGCTTTCCAGCCACGTCATCACGGCATCGCCGTCAACAGTATCCCCTCTGCGTACCTGATCCAGAGCCTCCAGAGTCTCGTCCCACTCCTGCATTTCACGGGCGTGTTTCTTGAGATACTCCCTTACCGCTTCGTTAATCAGATAATTGCGGCTTCGGCTCAATACTTTCGATAACTGGTTTAACGGTTCTTCAATGTCCTGATTCAAACGTACACTGGATACACTCATTCGTTGCTCTCCGGTTAGGATGTATTACATTGTAGTACACCTATAGGCAACCGGCTATTAACTGACAATGCAAAACTAACCCTCATACTTAATCGCTCCTTCGCGCTCCAATACATCCTGTGCCTGATCCTCGGCCAGCCTGATCCACTCCTTACAGACCGCACGGCATTTCTGCTGCCAGCGGTAGACAGTGCTTTCTCCTTTATCCTTAATCAGCACTTTGCCCTTTTCCTGCCTCAACTGTGGGTGCTGTAGCTCATACATCAACCAGAGTCGCAACAGAACCGGATTACTGCGAAGGGGCTTTGGCAGACGTTCATCAGTGCGAAAGTGATGCTGGATCCGCTGCCAGCCATCCACCCGGTTACCGTAATTGTCGTCATAACGAATGGTCAGTATGTCGTGGAGCTCCGTCGTCATCCGATCTCGCAACTTTCGCTGGCAAACCCCATCGTCACCGACTCGTTCATCCTGTGTGCTCGGAAGCTCCGATGCCACTCTGCACTTGCGATACCCGCCGTTAATTTCCTGCTGCCAGCTTGCGCTCTTTATCATCAGTTCCGGTGTCCCAAAAATACGTGTCAGTGCGGGTTCGAGGGCAAAGTACATGGCCACCTCCTGGCTCAGGGCTGTCTGGATGCGGACTCCTATCTATCGCATAACGGGTTGATCAACACTATTCAAAGAAATCTCCACTAGCTGTTAGCCATATCAAACGGATACTTCTTCCTGCCAATACCTTTCATTACTTCCACGGAATCCCGGCTGCTGCGCAACCATTCACCGTCCCAGTAAAACAACTTGTTTGCCCTGCCCATCTTATAAAAACTGCCGTTTAGAAATCCGATTGCATCCCTGGGTATCATGGTTATGCCCCTTTTAATTCTTATTAGTTGCCCACAAATGT
>CBDHDM010000081.1:0-10479 GCA_965261315.1 Endozoicomonas sp.
TCTTGCATGTTGCCCTCCTTAGGCTTTGCGTTCATGCAAGACTGATATTGGCTGAGTGACTGTAGCTGAACTGTAGCTACTGTAGCTGAAACTGTAGCTACAACACTTTTGCGAAAAATAAATGAAAAAAAAACCGGCTCAAAGGCCGGTAAGTGTGATTTTCTGAATAATGATTAAGCGGTGACTGACTCTTCTTTCGCTTGAACAAAGTGTTTCAGCCAACAGTTCTCGGATGCTCCGGGTTCATGCTTGATAAACTCAGACCAGCGTTTATCACTACCGAAGAATTGAGAAAGGTTATTCGATTTCACATTCTCCAGCAGAAGCTGGGTTAGAAGTTTTGGTGAACGCCCATACTTGCCAGCCTGGTAGAGCTTTGAAATCAGCTGACAGCGTTCGGGAGCCCCCCTTCAACACCCATGGTTCATGCCCGATAACTCTCAGAATGCCATTTTCTTCATCCCACAGAATCCCTTCCCGCTCCAAACGCGCCTGCACCGGATCGATATAATTCAGAAAACGGTTGTAGTCGACTCTCACCGGTCCTCTGGTCGGTAGAACCTCATCCAGAGCCAATAGCTGGCAACCAGCAGGCAGTGCCAGGCGTTTTATAGAAGGTAAGGTTCGTGCAATCAGCAGGCTTGAAGGAAACGTCTGCTCTTCAACAAAGTCGAGAGTGGCATCAAGATTGTGCTGAAGAGCACGAGTCAACAATACAGTGACACCCTGAAACTCGCCAAACGACCAGAGTCGATCATCCATCAGCGGTGTCGGTTCGGACAGTTTTAAACTGGCTCCCAACCACCGGGGAAACCAATCCTGACGAAACGCATACATTCTCATATCGTCGTCTGATACCACATGACGTCCGCTGTAGTAATAGACGTACTCTCCTTTCTCCCTGCGCACCTGTCGATAACCATCCGAGTCATCATCGTCATAATCTACCCTGACCAGACGGTCTTGTGCGGCTCCTTTGGGAGTCAGTGCCTCACTGGCAATAATCTCCTGCCAGCAATCGGGGAAATCGAACTTCAGCTCACTGATCCGTTCACTCTGAATTCTGGCCTCAAAAGCCCGTAACAAGAAGTTCAGTACTTCACGTTTCATCCTTATCCTCCGATAAGAGCACGCCCATTTTGACCAGCAGGTCGTGATTGATATATCGCTCTCTCAAGCTCTGATCCCTGAGGCTGCAATTATTTGGCGTCTTTAACCTGACGTGTATAGTTTCTTCTGGTAAGTGTTCGGTCTCTTCACAGCGAAAAGACAAGGTGACGGCCTGAATCCTCAGTTTCGTATCGTCAAAGGGAAGCGTTCCACCCTTTTCCTGCCAACTGTTGTATGCGTCGAACTGGAAGGATTTTCTGGGGGTTGCCTTGATGATATCGATGCCTTTACCGGGAAGAATCTGGAACTCAATCTCTTTAACGATGACTTCCTGAATGCCGTGGCGTAATTCAAACACGTCGGAAAAATCGGGACGCTCACGAAAAAGCGCCAGGTTGACCTTGCGTAACCTGATCCGGGCCGGATCCTCAGTCTGTTTCAGTACACACTCGCAAAATGCGGTTTTTAACTGTGACCTGACGTCTTTTTTATCCGCATAAAGTTCAATCACACAGGTTTGTGGCTCATAGGTCACCGCATACTCACGGGCCGGATGAATGGTTTCCAGCACGACATCCTTGCCTTCCTCATCCAGGACTTCAAAACTGGTGGGCAGGCCTTCCCGGTAAATGATGAACTGCAGCACTTTCACGATCTCATCATCGTCGTTATAACCTTTTCTGGACTGACGACGGCAGACCAGTTTGTTCTGGTTAAAAAAATCCCTGAGCCGGTTCTCAAAATCGGTCAGATCAACCCCGATATCCAGTGGCTCCGGCTGGGTCAGGTAGAACCCTTCCCACATCCTTGACTGATAACGGTGAAACTCAACGTAGCGAATTTCCTCTGCTGTACGGAAGTCTTCTCATCGCTATCCAATAAACGCAGGGCATTGTCGTATGGGTTTTCGGTGGGATCGAGAGACAGGTCACCCAGTACCTGTTGTCCGAGCTGGTCAGCCATTCCTTCTATCCGGGCTGACAGCCGGATCAGTTTTGCCTGTTGTTGTTCATCCAGCTTAACCACATGCTGCATGATATCTTTTGGGGAAATGATGCGTGTTGTACCGGGGGAGACGGCCTGAAAATCAATACCACACAAACTGAAAAGCGTGTCAGACTCCAAATCGGCACCACGCAGAACGCGCTGAACGGACTGCATAGTGACTCCTTCTTGTTATTATGACTGTTGTTCCTTAACACCAATTTTTAAAATACTGTATGCATAAACAGTTATCGAGTCAACAAAGGACAATCGTAGCCTTGCAATAACCACGCTCTAAAACCGCGACAAACCGCCCCAAATTGCCCTTTTACACAGTGTTTTCTGTGACGAACAATGATAAAGAACTTCGCAGACACATCAGGCAAAAGACCATGGACGAATCATTATCTCGCACCGATTGGGACCTAACCCCACGGGATGAAATTGCAGCCCTTATCGCCACCGCCATCCTCCGCAAACAGCAAAGAACTCAGGATAAAGAGCCTGACCGACTGGATAACTCCGCTACCTCATGCATGACTGTGAACACCCCTGAGAAAACGACTGAGGTAGATTATGAATAGTGATAAAACCCTTGCCGCCAGGGTGGTGGCGTTGCAATCCATGAAGACGAAAGATCTGAGAAAACTCTGGAAAGAGCTGAACGGGAAAGAAGCTCCGGAGCTGGATCTACGAATTCTACGACAGAGACTGTCCATGAGAATTCAGGAACTGGCGCTGGGTGGGCTGAGCGAGAAAAGCACTGACCGGCTGAAGCTGGCCAGCAAGAAAAGTGAGCACAAACCAAAGGCTCAGAATAGCCGATTGGTGAAGCCGCCATTAGGAACGGTGATCACCAAGGACTACAACGGAGAAACCCATGAGGTGATTGTGACTCCTCAGGGCTTTGAGTACCGGGGAGATATCTACAAAAGCCTGACCCGGATTGCCAATATGATCACTGGCACCAGCTGGTCAGGTCCCATGTTCTTTGGATTGAAATCTAAATCAAAAGAAGAACCAACAGGAGGTCAATATGGCAAAAACGAAGAATAAAACGACTCTGGTAAAAAATCGCTGTGCTATTTATACCCGTAAATCGTCAGAAGAAGGACTGGAGCAGGAGTTTAATTCACTTCATGCCCAGCGAGATGCAGGAGAAGCGTATATTCACTCCCAGAAGCATGAAGGCTGGGTGCTGGTACCGGATGATTACAACGATGGAGGTTTCTCGGGTGGTAATGTGGAGCGCCCTGCCCTGCAACGATTATTGAGAGATGTTCAATCTGGTTTGGTGGATATTGTGGTTGTTTATAAGGTGGATCGCCTCAGCCGCTCCCTGGCCGACTTTGCTCAACTGGTGGACCTGTTCGACAAACATAATGTGTCGTTTGTTTCCGTCACCCAGCAGTTCAACACCACCAGCAGTATGGGAAGACTTACGCTCAATATCCTTCTCTCTTTTTCCCAGTTTGAACGGGAGATCACCAGCGAGCGGATTCGAGATAAGTTTCTGCTGTCGAAGAAAAAAGGGATGTGGATGGGTGGGAATCCACCGCTGGGGTATGACGTTAACGAGCGAAAACTAATAGCAAATCCGGTGGAAGCCGGGCTGGTGAAATTGATCTTCAAGACCTTTGTGCAAACCAGATCCATCATCCAGACCTGTGAAATCATCAACCAGAAAGGGTATCGCACCAAGGCCATCCCATTACACGACGGTTCTGTGCGCGGTGATATGCCCTTTGCCAAAAACACTGTCCATCGCATTTTACGCAACCGGATCTATATCGGTGAAATCGGTAATAAAGGCGAGTGGTATCCCGGTGAACATGAACCTGTTGTCTCAATGGACTTATGGGCCAAGGCTCATGGCACCTTTGATGTTCATGCCCAACTGCGTTCAAGGGCATCCAGAAATCGAAGTAATCCGTCCTTCCTGAAGGGCTTGCTGATTGGACCCAATGGACTGGCCATGACCACCAGCAGCACCCGCAAGAACGGCCAACAGTTCCGTTATTACGTGACCGGCACCAGTCAGAAACAGGGGGCGAAAAAAAGCCCGCTGCCGCCCATGTCGGCCCGTACGCTGGAAAATCTGGTGCTGGAGGTCATACGGAAACGGCTAGCCAGTCCGGAGTTGCTGTTTAAAGTATGGGAGCAGGTTAACCAGGACAACAATAACCTTGATGAAGCCGTCATTCGCTCTGCGCTGGGCGATCTGGCTTCCATCTGGGATGAGCTGTTTGCTCCGGAAAAACGACGACTGACCGAACTGCTGATCAAACGCATCGAGCTGGCCTCGGAGCAGGTAACCATTTACTTCCAACCTGAAGGTATGAATGCCATCACCTCAGAGCTACAACCATAAATAAAAAACAGTCTAAAGGAGAAGCACAATGGCCATCATCAAAAAGGTCGGAGAAGAAACCGTCGAGTTCCTGAAGGAAGAAAATCTGATTAAAGTCACCATCCCCATCAAAATCATACGACGGGGTGGTAAAAGTATGATCCAAACGCCCGACAGCACTATTGGCATGGAGGAAATGGAGACTCTACAACGAGCTCTGATTCAGGGACACCGCTGGATTAAGTTGCTGGAGTCCGGCAAGTTCAGGAATCTGGAAACACTGGCCAAAAAGGAAAAAACCGATAAAAGTCGTGTGGCCAAGCTGATCCGTCTAACCTGCCTGGCACCCGATATTCAGGAAGCCATTCTCTGTAACACCGGGGATTGGGTGCTCACCCTGCACGACTGTATGAAGCCGTTCCCCATGCTCTGGACAGGGCAGAGGGAGCATTTCAGAAAGCTCGCACTGGTAGCCCCTGAAGCCTCATCTGATGACTGATGAAGTAGTTTTTCATCCAAAAAAGTATCGGTATTCATCCTCATCCACTGCATCCAGAAGTTCTTCCAGTTCCTTTGCTGTGGGCAATGGTTCATAGGAATGCCACTTCATATCCGATTTGTGCCAGAACAGTTTCCAGAGTTTCTGTGTCTTAACATAGGTTACTTTGGCGAAGGGAATCTCTACTTTCTGTTCAGGATCTTGATAGTAAGCTCGCACCTCAAATAACTCTATACTCTGCCCATTAATGCGATGGTCAAAGTCGACTTCATTCCGGATATGTGCAGGAGGCCTACGCTTCGCCATAAATCCATCAATTGCTTTCTCAATACGTTTTATCTCAATCTCACTGAAAGCCATAGCACTCCCCTGGCAATTTTCATCCGCAGAATATTAAGCACGACATACTATAAAAGTTCGCCTGCGGTTCACAGCACATACCGCCGTTATTGCTGCGAACTCACAAAATCGCAACACCATGAACCACAGTGAAAACATTTTATAATCAAATAGTTAAACGCTGTGGTTCGTCGAAGGCCGTGGACCACGGTTTTTCAGAGAGGAGAGAGAAAGGTATAAAAACCGGGTGGAAATAGCTTCAAATATAAAAGGCCGTAAACCTCAACGTGACACCGCCAACCCTTTGAATACAGGCTATATAAACGACAAAACCCTTACGACAGATATCGTAAGGGTTAAGGTATATGGCGGACCGGACGGGACTCGAACCCGCGACCTCCGGCGTGACAGGCCGGCATTCTAACCAACTGAACTACCGGTCCGCTGTTTTCCAATAACTTTTGGAAGCTATTGAGAACCTGGTGGGTGATGACGGGATCGAACCGCCGACATTCTGCGTGTAAAGCAGACGCTCTCCCAGCTGAGCTAATCACCCTGCATGTGTGGCCGGTATGATAGCGAATCGAGAGATACTGTCAATCCCTTTTTGTAGCATTCACCAGGAAAACGACCCGAATAAGACAAATTTCAAACACATGACTGACGTTATACCGGACTTAACCCCCAAAATGGATATAACTCTTAACCCGCCCTTCCTCTTTCAGCTTATCGATGCGGATCTGTTGGACGGCAACGCCATGTTTTGTTTGCAATAGCACCAGCCACTTGAGCAACTTCTGATAAGCTGCGTCTTCTATCCAGACCGAAAGGCCTTTTCGATCTGGCTGAACTCTTCCCAGGGTAATATCTGTCTGCTGAGCCACACTGGTCGCGATGGAAGAAAGTTCCCGACGAGCAGATACTACCTGCTGGTTCTTCTGAAGATCACGAGCCTTTGATAAATTGCTGTGTAGCCAGGTGTTGATCTCTTCCTGATAGAGGTAGTCTTCTTTCTGGCTTTCAGACCACTGGGTTACCGGCTCCCAGATCAGAAAGTAGATCAGTCCCACAAACAGTGCAGCAGCGAGCAGCTGGAGTGCTTTCCGGTCTCTCGGTGAGCGTATCTCATACCATGATCTACATTGCTGCCAGTACGGATTAGCCATCAGAAGGTTATTCAATTTTTGCATGGTTCCCCCAATCATCGCCTGATGGTGATTCTGGCAATCACGCTGGACTTACCCTGATTGGCATTGTCCAATTTGCCCTGAAAGCCGGAAGCGTTAAGCTTTTCCAGAAATTGGTTAACCGTTTCCAGTTCACCCGCTTCAAATTCGTAAACCAGTTGGCCGGAGGCGTCGTTGAAATCCAGGCTTCTGGGTTCAAGCTTCGCTTTCTCCCCCATTGAACCAGAAACGGTTGAAAGCGCCTGAAGCATGGGCAAAAATGGGGTTTCTGATGTCTGAGTGTCCAAACTCCGGAAACGGTTCTCCATCACCTGCTTAACATTAAAAGACATTTGTTGCCGAGCCTGTGCCTGTTGGGCCTGTCGGTCACTGGGGAATACAGAGAGATAACTTTTTATGGAGTCTTTCCAGAGCGATTCCGACTGCTGCTGATAAATCACTCCCTCTGTGACTGACAGACCAAGCTCAAGGACCAGCCAGCAGCCGACCACCGCTGCCAAGGGCCACCAGCGACGGATAAACCGCCCAGCCTTTCCTGGACACTGATAAGCTCCCTGCCGGAAATCAATCAGCTGATTATTGCGCCTGAAGGCAAAATAGCGCTCTGCAAAGTACTCAAATACGGCTCCATTAAGCGGCACCTTATCAACCAGCCAGCCTCGCTCAGACAGCAAGTCTGAAACTGCATCAACTCTGATCGTGGAGACCGCCAGTGTACTGTCTGAGAACATCAGCCTGACTTGTGACGGTTGATCATCCGTTGCCTCGGTAACCGTCTTTTCAAGAGAGTCTACCAAGGTGTCGGGCAAGTTTTGTTCACATTGGTCCGACTGACCGGGGAATACGAAAGGCAGTGCCTCATCATTCAGGGCAATGCCTTCACGCCCCGGTAACGCGATCATCACCGAACCATTATCCAGCAATAACGAAGTGCACTGTGCATCCGACACCAGAAACTGCATTTCAGCCACCATTCTCGTGAGTGGTAGCTGATGATCCTCAAATAACGCCAGCATGGCCTGCAAAACTGAATGCGGAATAGCGGCAACAGAAATCTGCGAATCCTTATCCGGAAAGCCATTCACTGTGTGCATGGTTTCAATATCCTGAGCCAGATGCTCTTCCACAAGATAAGGCAGTACCGTAGTCAGGTGTTTTTTCTGACCGGGATTAATCGTCAAACGCTTATAAAAACACGATGACCCACCCAGGAGGAGAACGGTTTCATCGGGCAGACGGTCTTCTGCCCCGCCTCCCTCCGGTTCATCAGCCAGCCACGCTTCTTGGAGCTGATCTATGGCTGTCAGGTGGAGGTCTCCGGTAAGCGAGCCTGCCGACGTATACTTGCCCCATTGAACAACCGTATGCGCGTCAACAGAGCTGATCGGAGGGGGGATTCGAATCAATAGCACTTTTTTCATTATTAAACCTCAGGACTCCCTGTTGAATGCGCTTCATTAGCAGGGGTCCAATATTGACTCGGCCCAATCTCTCTCCCGACAACCTGCACATGCCCCTCACTGCTTCGGTAAAAAAGCGTTTTTAAATAAAAGGTGGTATCCCGATACGTTGCCTTGATCTGTGCACTGAAATACTGGCTGCCAAACACCACACGTTCATTTTGACTTCCCGCATTAAAGAGCCCGGCCATTCCAGATAAAGCGACAAGCTGATTCAATTCTTCAATATTTGATAACCCGGCATCGCCCCGGCCATTAGTGATCATCAAAGCATCCCCCTCCGTTATATTATTATTCAAAGAGCGAATAACCTCTGGCAGCACCGTATTCATATTCATTTTTGATGTTTTGGGTATAACCGTAATATATGGCAACAGTTTTTCAACTTGCTCGCTATTAAAACCATCAATTAATAGCAACTCCGAGACCGAGGTCATTTCAGTCTGCCCTGTTCGTCTTGGGGGATCCAGTGACAGGTAGATCTGATCCTCAGCCCCCAGAGCCGCACTCTTCTGCTCTTTACTGACCCAGCGCTTCACCTTATAAGCCAGTTGAGGATCCATGGATTGAGTCGACAGCAGATTCTCAAACATTTTCACCGTAGGTGAACCGCCTTTTTCAGCCGCTTTATCACCAGGCTGATTATTTTCATCTGCCAGCCAATTTACATTAAATCGGCCCTGTTCATCCTGAACCAGTAATTCGATATCTCCCTGTTCGACTTCATAATTAATGGTTTCAACATTCCATAACTCACCTTCATGATCCACCATCCGGTTATTCTTTTTATCCTGTTCGAAATCTTTCTCCAATAACCACGCAACGTATTGCTCTGCCCCTAAGGCATAGTGTTTTGCCTGAGTCCTTTCCAGATACCTTGAATTCTTCTCAGTATGCAACCAGAGATTCATGACAATCTGAGAGGCAATCGTCGTGATCAGCAGGAAAATCAGCAGTACGTAAATAAGCGCTATTCCAGACTGATGGTATGACCGGAACTTACTTACCGAAGATCGAACTGACTGACAGTCTTTAACCCGTTCAGTAGCCATCGCTGCCTTCTCTGGGTGGTGGACGTAAATTACCCGGCTGGTTACTCATATTGCCCTGTGCAGGACCGCCCTCTTTATTAGCCTGGTCGGGTTTATAGGTAGCCAGGGAAACCACCGTAACGATGGAACCCTGTTTTTCATGAACAATGGTCAGCTCAACAGCAGCCGGTATCTGAGCCAGGCTATCGCCAGGCGCTCCTTGCTGAAATTTCTGCATGGGGGGCCAGGCACTTGTCCAGCGTTTATGATCATCAAGAAACCGGAATTTGACGCTGCTCACTTCGGACATCACAGTCTGACGAATACGTGTAGAATCCGGTGCCCTGTCCAGCATTGGCCAGTAATAGCGGATTAACTGATGCCCCTCCAGGGCATAGGCGACACGCTGCAGCGTGCTTCGTGTGACCTGAAGGGGGTTTTGCCAGCCTGAACGCGTAAACTCAACCAGTGTACCTCCGGTACCCGGGACTTTAAGTGCTGGCTGCTGCCGACCACTCTCATCTCTTACCGGTCTTCGAGTCATTTGGAACAGATCTTTTTCCAGTACAATTTCAGCTCTTTGCAGTTTATCAAGGTCATCCAACACCAACTGCGTAACTTCCTGCGCGCGTGTCACCGACATAAACAGCTTATAGGCTGCCGTGCTGATCATACTGAACAGAACGATAGCGACCATTAACTCCAGTAGAGTGAAGCCACTGGGTATGTGGACATTATTCCGGGGCAAGCCCTTAGCCGGGTGAAAGCCTTTGCAACGCATTATTGCCGGGGCCTCCTCAGCCAGGTAGATAACCTTGCCAAAGGAGCAGAACCTTTCTCCGGCTCAGACTCACCAATAAACACTTCAACCTGCACTCTTCGAAAATCAGGCGATCCGGTTATCGATGAAGTTTCCCGAACAGTCCACTGATAGCCAGCGTAGCTTTCAATTTGTGGCCGAACTGCGGGACCACTCCAGCGACCCTCAGCATGCAGCACATTGAGATAATGGTCAGCAATCTGCGAGGCCAGTATTTTTTCCTGCTGATAACGGGTCTGCCGAATGCTGTTTCCATCAGAAAGAATGAGCATGGAAGCGGCCAGGGCAAATACCGCCAATGCCACCATAACTTCCAACAAGGTAAAGCCATTACAGAAAGACGGGTTCCTGTTTTGCGGAAAAAGCCGGTTCACCTTGAATCCCCTGAGCATCATTCCCTAACTCGTTCAATATCTGACAACCCATCGGTTAGCAGATAGAGTAACTGTTTTCTGTTTTCCACCGGAATAATGCGTAGTCTGAACGGTGTTACCTGATAGTCTGAATAGAACACGACCGATGGGGACGCTTCATCGGTCTCAAAAGGTCTGGAATCCTCAATTGACTCCAGGCTCAAACTTAACGTTTCTGGCATCAACCTGGGCTGAAAAGGGGATTGTTCCAACGCCACCCAGTCCTGACTTTCTGCCGGTAATACCCACCAACGATAATAACCCTCACTATCAACAGAAAAGCCAT
>CBDHDM010000082.1:0-15336 GCA_965261315.1 Endozoicomonas sp.
CAAAATCACGCTAAAAGTCATTAAATTCCGCAAGAAAAAAAATGATGGATATGTTTGTGTCGTCGTATATACGAACGGAATTTTTTTATACTCTCCTTTGAACTTTAGATAAGGTTTTTGTTGAAGAATCTATTGCGCAGTGAGAAATATCATATTACCTCGATTATTAATTAATTGTTTTTCAGAATGCGTCACAGTACATAAAAAAACGAAAAGTGATTTGAGAAGTTGTCAGAAATTTTTATCCTGTTTTATTGTCAGTAGTTCTTTTGTTGTTTTTATAAATATGATTACCGGAAGGGGAGGGTGGGTAAGTTTACGCTGCTTCTGTTTAAATGAGAAAGTGGTATCTTGTTTGCCATGCTTAATAAAATATTATCCAAATAAACAAGCGTCAGGATTGTTGTTATCAATCGGATTCCAATTGCAATTCATATCATTCTTATATTTTTAATTTGTTTCACTTGATAAGACGCTGAATTAAAAATCCAGCGCCATAATCCCTCATGTCATATCATTAAAAGAATTAAAGCCCACTCAGCATACCCACCAACAGTTAATCCTTTTGAGCACCAGTAAACACTCGACGGGCTCCAACTTTAACACCCGTCTCATAAATCCTGCGCCACTTACGAGTTCCATAAACAATCATCAGAGCCACCGTCTGGCATACCAGAACCAGCAGCAGCTTCCACAATGAGATATCGAGGATAAACGCGAAGAAATGAGCATCATGCCAGAAGGCGATTTTCAGCAGCAAGGCCGTCAATGGCATAAATACCAGTTGCGCCAGAAGTGATGACAACACAGAACGCACGGCAAAGTGCTGGAGAACCCCGCCCATTTTTTTCAGGGTACCGATTTTCCCGAATACCAGTGTATTGAGGCTATCCGCCAGCCATAGTGCCAGGGCCAGCAGCACATAAGTTTCCGGGAACTCATGATAAAACTCACCCATGGCCGCCAGACTGTGGCCATGACCGGAACCCTCATGATTTCCGGACACCAGCATCGGCAGGTAGTTCAGCTGTAATTCGTAAAATCCGGCCATACCCAGCAAGATCATCACGGTGAACAATCGTAACTGCGAGGCCATTCGTTTTCCGTTAAGATCCCGGACGGCATCCAGTAGTGGGAATGACAGGGCCAGCAACACACTGGCCAGCGACAGTTCAACGCCTGAAACATGCAGATGCCCGGGCAGGATAACCGGGCAAAACACCATCAGCGACAGGTAAAGGCCACACAGGAACAACAGCATGGGTTGCTGATCCGGTAACGAAAATGATTGACCTCCTCCCAGACCGACATCGGCCACAATGCGCGGATGCTCTTTCAGCCAGACAAGCAGCAGGGCCCTGTCCTGCTCTGAAAGCTCCTCAGCCTGCCCCGTGCGGATAAAGGTATCCAGATCACGGGGGAAGTGGCGCCCGTGGATTTCCACAACAACGATGTTGGTTTGCGGATTGTATTGACTCAGCTTCATACACTTACATCCTCATCATTTTATTGATGTAATGAATTTGCTGCTCAACACTGAATCAGAATACGGATTCAGGATAACGGCCTGCCGTTGCTGTTATCCGCCTGGCCTGACCGATCCTTTCACGCAGGATCGGCGGCCATCATAGCTGCCACCATGCCCGGGGCTATTGAAATACCAGGTGAAAAAGACCTGCATTAAAGAACGTCTGCCGGATTGGCCGAGATCTCCATTTCCCAATAATCCATATTGCGCACCCGCCCAATCACTACCATATCAGGCTCGTGGGTACTGACTATCTCCATTCCCTTGAACGAGCAGTGAAAGCTACACAAGCGCTCCTTATCGTTCTCATTACGCCAGGCAATATAAAGTCCGGGGCCCGGCTGCGGCTCTTTTTCTACCATCAGCAGGGTGAAGCCCGGAAAGCAATCAATCATTTCCGGCACATAATAAAAGTGGTAAAGCTCCGGCTTCCAGGCTTTGTGCCAGGGGCTACCAAACAAATCCGGTATTCTGGCCTCCACGTCGTAGCACCCACCTTCCGGGGGAATAATGGTCACCGTGCGGATTAAAGTGCCCTGGGGAATAGAGGGCTGAAGTTCATCTTCATAGGGGCTGCCCTTGCCGGTGTACAGCCAGCTGCTGCTGACATCGGTGGCACTGGCCAGGGCATCGATATACTTGTGGGGGTTGCGAATATCGCCATTGGCCATCCGGTACAGGTAACTGCGATCTATACCGGTTCGTCGAGCCAGGGAGCTAACGGTTTTGATGCCTTTCAGCTCCATGGCGATGGCCAGACGTTCAGCAAAGGTGTCGCTACTGCTCACGTTATTATTCCATTTGGTTCAGTATTCTATTGGCCAAACTCGTAGCTGCAAGTCGCCGACCAGGCCTTAACCGGGCAAGAAGAATCACAATTTGATGGGTTATTTCGAGTTCGGCCTCTTCGAGCTCAACTATTTCAGGTGCTTGTTCCAGTGCTTGTTCGAGTTTTTGGTCATTTTCATTTTCTTGTTGTTCTACAGCTACTACGAAATCAACATCCATATTGAATTTAATCTCCGTTATTTTTTCATGAAACTACCGTCTTAATCCATACTACTGATCGCTTAACTTATTACAAGAAGTTTTGGGTGTATTTTGGGGATAATTGTTCTCACTTGTGTGGTTTGTGTGATCTCAAGGAGAAACAGGTGCGGGTGAGATGCCTTGCCCGTGATCATCAGTGGAGGTGAATATTGGAAATTACACACTCAGAAAAGGGCAAGTCGGCTGGCAGGCTCATCTTTTGGTGAAAGGGTAGGGGAGCTGACAGTTTCGGTATTGTGTATACCTGGTGTTTCAGCATTGCCAAGTATGGCGAACAGGCATTTCAAAAAGCACTGGAATGGTTTGAAAACAGTTACTACCAAGCCGCCGAAATAACAATCAAATCCCCCACAGCCAGCAACCGCAGGCTGCAGAAGATTTAACCGTTTTCCCCGCGTGCGCAGGGAACTTTGCTGATTAATATCAACGCCGATCACAGTGACCCACTAACCCCCGTTTACACAGGGAACACAACTTGGGTCTTCAGAGTCAGAGCCTTAGTCCCGCTAACCCCCGCTTTCGCAGGGAAATTGTGTTGGTCGGTTTAGTCCAGATTACGATCCCACTAACCCCCGTTTGCACAGGGAACTCATACAAACATCTCTGGAAGCATTTTCAGTGAACCGCTAACCCCCGTATGCACAGGGAACGTTGAGCATAAAGCGCATGGACGAGAGGCCCCATCCACTAACCCCCACTCACGCAGGGAAACCAAATTATAAACCATTGTGTGGAAAATCAGCTTCAGCAATTTCAGCAATGTATTTTATGCCACTGCCTTCTGTGGGATTAAACGCACTAAAATCCAACCCATACTTCTTCGGATCAGCAAAGGCATCCTGCGCCTTGTTCAATGCATCCTGAAGCGTGGAGAGCCCGTTTTCCGGAATGATTTCAAAATCCAGCAAGCCCACTTTCACCCGGCCAAGAGTCACCGGCTCTTCCTGATCATCACTCCAGGTTTTCACCTCCCAGTCCAGGGCAAACTCGCCTTTACCGTCGGCGGCATGAGCACCCACGTAAGGACGCTTGCTGATCTGCTTAAGGGCATAGAGCACAAAGCCCAGGTCCAGATCATTGGCGCGGGTAATATCAATGCCGCTTTTCATCACCGTACCCGGGCAGATCGCTTCATAACCTTCCACCGGCCTTACCAGTGTTTCAGTAGGGCCTTCTTTCTCGGACTTGATGCCCGCCTTGATCTCCTCGAGCCCGCTCATCTGCTCCCCGAGCTTCTTCTTCTCGGCGGCAGACGCTGCTCCATAGCCTTTTTTCAGCGCCTTGATCTCTTCCTCAACGTCACGAACCTTACGGGCAATCTCCCCGTCTTCATTCATAATGCGCTTAAGCATGTCCACATCATCATCAGAGAGTAAGTCAACCAGTGCTTCGTTGCGCTTATGGGGCATGGCTCGCATTTTACTGTGCAGATAGTACACCTGCTTATCCGTCTCAACCGGAATCCAGTCATTAACACCCAGGCTCCCCGCATGCTTCCAGAAGCCGCCCAAGCTGATCAACGGATTGATCGAACGCAACCCCTCTTCACGCTCAACAACACCACTCATAGAGACGGCACTCAGCTCTTTAGCCATCTCACCAATGGCCACCCCCTGAATCAGCATAAAGTGATCCTGCAAAGGTAAACGACCACCGGCCGCTTTGCAGGCGCCCACCAGCAGCGCTTCACGAATCCGATGGCGCAGCTGGGTACCCGGAAAGAACACCGGCGACCGGTCCAGCTTTGCCCCCAGCCTCGGCAGTCGTTGCAGATCTTTGGTGCCTGTAGGGGAGGAAAAATTATCATCAGGGCGATTCACCGCCAACCCGGAAACAGCCGTGGTGTGCCCGCGAAAGTAGATGGAACGACGCTTTTCGGAGAGATTGACCATAACAAACAAATACCTTTAAGAATTGTTTGCCACGGAGGCACGGAGACACGGAGAAAAGACTTAAAAAATCTTTTCCTCCGTGCCTCCGAGTCTCCGTGGCCAATAAAGATTTCAAATCAGCACCCGTCGGATTTTTTCAACACCAATGGCATCAACCGTTGAAAACCGATCATGGGATTGCCAATAAGGCGCTCGAACCGGCAGAGGTTCACTATCGTTCAGGTCCAACTCACCACTTGGCGTCACTTTTAACCCTTCTTTGAAAAGAGAAACCGGCAAGTTCCTGGCCACCTGACCATGGGCATCAATAAAGGAATAATCCTGACCAATTTCTTTAATGGCCATATGATTAATGGTGCCCCCACCGGAGTTGGCATTCACCCCGAGCCGGACTGCAATGAAACTGCACACAGCCGGTCAATACGGTCAATATCGCCAACACCATGAAACACGACATAAGGCGAATAGTAAGCCTGGTACTTATTAAGTCTTAGCTTTTCCGGCCCGCCAAAAATATTGATTTTGCGGTACTGCTCTTTGCCAGTCAGGCTTACCTTTAAGGGCGACAACGTATCATCCCGTAAATCTCTGCCATGGTGCATGGCGCTGACATAGTGTCGGGTTCGGGCAACAATCGAACGCGCCGCCGTTACCCCAAAAGCCAGGGCGCTGGCATGATAGATGCCGTGCTCTTTATTAAAAAACAGCAGCTCATCCAGCATGGCCAAAGCCTTTTCTGTGCAACCCGTATGTCGAAAACAGGCATTGGATAAAAGACCATCAAGATGCAGGGCATGTCCACGCAAACTGATATTGGAGCCCAACTCAAACACCAGCTCAAAAGGTTTCATCACAGCCACGCCAACACCTCCGGTGGTTTAACCACTTCCGGCTGAGTTATCTTTCCATCCGCACCAAACAGGCTGGCATTCTCATAATGACTAGCAAACCGTTCAGGAATAACCCCAACCAATCGGTGCTGCCGATTCCGGCCCGATTCGCGGGTCTGCTACCCAAGCGGTAATCTCATCGTTATTGGCGCGAATGCCCCGGCCAATCAACCCCTGCTGAAACTTGCGCAGTGCCCGGTCACGAATCCGGCCATAGAGTGATTTCCTTGCCTCTTCTTTACTGCGGCCGCTTTCCAGGTAACGGGCAGCAAAGGTGTTTTCCGTTACCTCGTTGGGTGGCTGCAGGGGAATCCGCGTAACCATAATATTTTTCAACAGCTGGTTACCGTTTTTCCGGCGAATACTCACGGCCCTCCCAGGCAGAAGGCGTCACAATCGCTTTAATGTCACCACGCTGGAGCCGTTCAATCAGGTTATCCAGCTTGGTGCCCCGGGCATGAAAACCAATGGTCGTCTGGTCCGCTAGCCTGTCCTGTAACTCTTTTACCTCACCAAAAGAAGGGCAGAGGCAGAGTGTAGCCCCGGCAGAAACGGCGGCTAACAACATGCTGGCGGTGTAGTCCAGCCAAGCCTCATTAAACCGGGCATCGTCTATCTCGCTTTTTTCTGAAGCAAAAGGTCTGGCAACGTCTCCGGCCAGAATAAAGCGAATCTCGCCATACTGTTTTGGGGCATAGTGTCCCCAGATTTTTACATCGGACTCTTTTAACCCCAGGGCCGAACGCATGGGGGTATAACGGGCAAGGCCGCTCTTGCCGGAAAGCCCCAACGTGCCAGAAGTCAGCATCACCGAAACCGGCGGCTGGTCATCGCTGACGCCACGAACAAACTTGCTGAAGCCTAGTCCGGCAAACGGTTCATCAATGGCGATAGAGCCCTGCCGGTTTACAGGGGACCAGGCAATACAGTTGGCCTGTTTCTTATCGTTCAACACATTATTGAGGGACTGATAAAAGCCCTTAACCGCGCCGATCTTATCAGCAGACGCTTCGCTGCCGGTGGGCATATTGTTCACCATCGGCTTCAGATAATTCATCACCTCCTTAATAGAGTTGATGTAATTGAGGCTGGCATGCCCCGGCAACTCTTTGGATAAAATGCAGTTGGTATCGGTAAATAACGAGCCGGACTCGTCCAGTACCCGCTGCAAACCCTGCAACGACTGGCAGGCCTTTTTGGTATCGGAACCTTTCCAGCCCGCCTCTTCGTAAATCTCCTGCAATATAGACGAAATCCGTCGTGGAGAGCTGCGCAGCCGCAAAATGCATTCTGCCGCTTCTGGCATCCGGTCCGCTTCATCAGCAATCAGGTATGAGAATTTTACGCCGGCCGCTGCCCATTTTGCGCTGCCCGCCTCTCGTTGCCCGCTTCCCGTAAAAGCCCCCCGTCTTATCTTTTTCGGGTCGCGGGGAGCGGGCAGCGGGAAGCGTCCCGTCGAAGACGGGAATCCCTCGCGCATACAGCATGGAACAGGTATGGCTGGTCAACACAATATCGGCATGGCTGGCCGCTTCACAGTCTGCCTGGTACCAATGGGCATCTTCTGAAGAACAGTGCTCCGTCAGGGCAATGGAAGACTCGGTATCACTCAGGTTAAAACCGGCGGCATTCTCCGACCAGTGCTTCACATAAATATGAGGGCCATACCGTTTCACAATTTTTTTATGCAGGGCCATCAGCTGTTTTTTACTGGCCGCACCTTCAGTGGCTTCTGCCAGGGCCAACAGCCGACTGGCGGAAATATACTGTGCCCGGCCTAATCGATTAGCAATAGACACAGGTCGGAGCTTGAGATGATCAAGAAGGGTTCTGATCTTCTCCTTATCATCATTCAGCTGATGAATCAGATGCACTGTATAGGTGGAGATCAGGGCACGCTGACCGGTCATCGATAAATGCACTGCCAGCGGCAAAAGATAAGCCAGGCTTTTACCAATACCGGTTTCCCCTTCCAGCATGGCCACTGCTGGTTGTTCCAGCTGAAGCCAGCGGCAAACATCCAGAGCGTACTGGTGCTGTTGCTCCCGATACTCCATACCGTATAGCTGAGACAGCAAACCGCCTTTCTCAAAAATACAGTCAATCAGGTCCTTTGGTAGTTTCATCATTTTGAACGCTCCCCGCCTCCCGCTGCCCGCTTCCAGTAAAAGCGTAAGAAGGCTTGCTTTTTCGGGCTGCGGGAAGCGGGGAGCGGGCAGCGAAACACTCTAAAAGAACCAATCATTCCTCACCATCTGCCTCTAACAGAAGCCCAAACCCAAACGCCTTCTTCCGCCCAATACCCCGCCGATAAGCCTCACCTGCCAGCTCCGGGTTCGTAATTCTGGCTATAAACAAAACATCCGCCGCATCGATAAAATGGTTCAGCTTCACCCCGTATACGACTCTGACTGACAATCGCCGCATTCTGCAACGCCATACCATGTTGAACCAAAAGCTTTGTGAGCCACCCTTCAACCTCCGCAGCATCAAGAGACCTCTCCACTTTTTTATAGCCTTTTTTCTTCAGCGGATGCTCCACACAGGTACGTGTAGAAAGATTCAACCGGCAGTTAAACTTACGAAGCTCACCGGCCTCAAAACTGACCACCTGCTCTTTGACGTTACCCACATCACCCAATGGCGGCTGTGAAGAACGAACCAGTAAAACAGAACCATCGCTGCCATTACTGATGGAGCGCCACAGGGGTCTCGCAGACTCTTTATTCAGCCCCAGGCCACCACCGCATACCACGCCCATCACATCCTGATGCAGTTTATAAACCTCAAAAGGCGAGCGCTTACTGCGCAAAAATATATTCATATACCATCATTAAACTCTGAAGGCCTTAACGTTATTCCACGAAAAGAAGGATTTGCCACGGAGACACGGAGGCACGGAGAAAAGCCATTATCATCTTTTCCTTCGTGCCACCGTGTCTCCGTGGCCAAAAAAACTAACCAACCACTCGAAGCAGCTGAAGTTTTTCATGTGGGTCCACCGGCAAGTTGCGGGCAATAGCCAGTGCACCAGGGTTACCCGTAAGAAACTCATGAAGCCCGGGATCATTCGGCGCAATCAAATCCATGGCAACCTCTGGTGATAAAACCTTCAAGCTTCTTCCAGACAATCTTGTCTTCAGCCTGCATCGTGCGAATATTCTGTAAAAGCTTGGTATTCAGCCGGTACGTTGCATCAGCAGAGCAGACATAAATCTTGTCTTTAGTGTGGGTCAGCTTAAGATTCGCCACCAGCTCCGCTTTCTTCCGGCCAAGGTCAGAGATATAAAGCAGCGGGAAAGCATCCTGATCAAGCGTGATAATAAATTCCAAAGCAAAATCCAGGGCGCCCTTGCCGCTGATCTGCTGCAGATCAAAGACCGGTTTAACCGCCACCCTCAGTCGTTTATCCCAACCCGGGTTGGTTAACAACAACTTCTGCTGCTGCGTCACAATCAGGCCACAACCAACCAGCATGCCCAGTTTACCAGCAGCGGTGGGTTTTTCCGGTGTTCCTTTCTCAAGCCCAAGATACTGATAAGAGCCATGGAACAAAGCATTACAGGGAGCACAAATCGGCACTTCCAACTTTATATAATTATCAATACGAAGCTGGTAGTAAGGCACTGCCCACAACCCGGATGGCCTGCCACAACAATAACAACTGATCGGCTCTTCACTGTCGTTTACATCCAGCAGCTGCATTTCATCAGCCATCCGATGTGTGGCGTGCTGCCCACAGAAAATCAATTCCATCCATTACTACTGCCTGGGAACATTAACTGCCGGTAACTGGAAAAAAGGTGGGGGGTATGGGGTGTTGGCTAAGAGCCGTTGTTGAAAAATAGTCTAGACATTCATTGTGCAAGTGAACCAAAAAAAGAAGAAATGGCACCTTGGAATACGATGAATACATAGGGTGTGAACGTTAATAGCACCGATCGCTCCTGCATATCCGTACATACTCTCTCAGGGCGTGGCGGGGCACTCGATTTTTTGTTGCCGTTATACGGACAAGTCACAGGTTTTAATAACTGGTTTTTCTAACAAAATGCGCTTTTAAACGCCTGACTAATAAAAGGTACTCAATGAAGCGCACAATCCTGGCGGTTGCCCTTTCCACTGCATCTGCTCTCTCTTTCGCTGGCGACAGCTACATCACTGGTAACGTTCAGCACCACAGCAACCCTGAGTTCAGTGGTTCCCGCGTGACCTCGACCATCGAAGCTGGTCATACTTTTGCAACCACTGACCGTGGTGGCCTGACTGTTCTGACTGAGATCGACGGCATCAAGCTGGGTAACAATGCGGCGAGCAACGATGCTGGCCCATACCTGACTCTGGGTTTTGAGCAGGCTTACAACATTAACGAAAGACTGTGGGTTGCGGCTGGCTACCAGCACGTTCTGCAGGATGGTGACTCAATCTCCGCTCGCCCGCTGGTGAAAATCGGCTATCACTTCGATAACGGCGTTTCCATCAGCAACCGTACCCGTCTGGAACTGGATCAGACTGACCTTCCAACTGTTGATGACGACGTTCGCACCGATAACGCCATCAGCTATCAGTTGCCAGCCTCCCCTGTGCAGGTGAAGTACAACAACGTGTATAAGTGGGATGCTGAAGCGATGGATCACGAGTTCCGTGCTACCTGGACCCGCAACGGCGTTCAGCCATACGCAGAGTGCGTAACCAGGGTGACCGTGCGAACAATGCCATGGTGCTGGGTGCGACCGTTAGCTTCTGATCATGCCCTGAGCGGTCATGTTTACCGCAGAGGCTCAGAGAGCACAGAGTAAAAGATGACCTTGTTCCCATGCTCTATGGGAACACACCGACCTCGTTCCCACGGTCCTCCGTGGGAATGCATCCCCGACCCCGCTGTAAATGCAAAATCTCTATTCAACTCCTGGAATTCCGGACATAAACAGATTGTTCTTTATTAGGCGAACTCTGGTATGCATTCCCACGCGGAGCATGGGAACGAGGGTACGTGGGGAATCCAGACATCATGGTGCATGGCGGTTGGTTCGGGCGTCGGCTCCTGTAGGAACCGACCTTGAGAGACTATTTTCAGGTTTCGTGGCAGCATATTCCCCGTGGAAATTATCTTGTCTTTTTCTGCCCACTGCCACATGCCCACTGCCCCACTGCCCCACTGCCCACTGCCCACTGCCCCACTGCCCACTGCCCACTGCCCACTGCCCACTGCCACTGCCCACTGCCCACTGCCCACTGCCCACTGCCCACTGCCCACTGCCCACTACCCACTTCCACCCCACTTTCTCAATCACTCGCTCCGGCCAAACCGTCGGTTCCGCTGCTGAAAATCATCAATTGCTGCATCCAGATCTTTTGCTGTAAAGTCCGGCCATAAGGTGTCACAAAAGTAAAACTCCGCATAGGCGCACTGCCACAGCAGAAAGTTGCTGATCCGCTTTTCGCCACTGGTGCGAATCAGCAGGTCGACGGGGGGAGCGTCTTCGGTAGCGAGATACTCCTGAACCTGTTCGGGCTGGATACTTTGCGGATCAAGAATCCTCAGCCTTAACCACCGCTGCGAGATTCTGGAAAGCGCGGGTGAGATCCCACATACCCCCATAATTGACCGCCACCATCAGCGTCATCGCCTTGCACTGGGCGGGTTTTGGCTTCACAGCGTTCAATGGCGGCCTGAATCTGCGGGCTGAGTGCCGAGCTGTCGCCGATGATCTTCAGCCGGATGTCATACTCCTCCAGTTTTCCGGCCTCTTTTTTCCAGGGCGTTGAGAAACAGCTGCATCAGGCCGCTCACTTCGTTAGCCGGGCGTCTCCAGTTCTCGCTGGAAAAGGCAAACAGGGTCAGCCAGGGAATCCCCAGCTCGCGGGAGCGTTTGATCACATTGCGAAACGGTGGCGATGGCGGCGCGATGGCCAGCCAGGGAGGGTAACAGGCTGCGACGGGCCCAGCGGTTATTCCCGTCCATAATGATGGCGATGTGCTGGGGCAGGGGAGAGGTCATTGGGGCATGAACCGACGTGTCGGTTAATAAAAACATCCGGTAACTATTGTGCCAATTGTCAGGACTGTCAAAAAAATAACCGGCCACCGCCCTGTACCACGCGTTGAACCGGTCTGTCATAAAAAGTCATCACACCAGCACCACTCACCGCTGAAAACCGTCAGCTTATCCGATCAGATCTCTCTGGCATTCAGTACCAGGCAATGAGGCCACATTCCTTCCTAAGCTGAAACCGTTAGCGATGAAGATTTTGTTGTCCTTCCTCTTGCTGCGGTTTTGGTTGTCCCGCGTGCGATGAATCCAGTGAGTTAACACTCAAGCCTTTTGGCCATGAAGGTCTATGCCTGGGTTTGCCGGATTCATGTCTAGTGGTCGTAAACAAGGATGTCATATGAAGCACAAACACCCAAGGAATGGTACTTCCCACACAGAAAGCATTGGACATAACCTGAAGAAGGCCCTGCTGCTCTCAACCCTGATCTGTTCTCCCGTACTGTATGCTGAGTCTTACAGCGCTCCTCCCGGTAATTATGCCTCACCCTATGTGCCCGGTTATGCCGACGAAGAACCGGCCGACGATGAATTCATCAATGATGATTATTACCCGCAGGAGCGCTATGACCACAGCGTCTGGTGGATCGCCGGTATCGGTGCCGCCAGTGTAGCCGGACTGGCCAGCAGCAGTATTGATGACGACAAGAAGCAGCACTTCGGCATCTCCATGGCGCTCGGGGCGGCCAGTGAGTTTGGGCTTCGACAGCTGGATATTGCCACTGAGCATCGCTGGAGGCGGATCGCACTGGCCACCGGGATCGGCATGGTGCCGGGCGTGCTCAAGGAGCTGGCTGACGACCGGAAAGACAACAACAAGTTCGACAAAAACGACCTGCTGGCCGATGCGCTGGGCAGCTTTGCCGGAGCGTTGCTCTCCGATTTGATTCAGGGGCCAGCAGATACCGGACCGCGATATGGTGGGTGGTGGTGGGTGTAGATGAGGTCGGGCTGGTGGTGAACTATTCGTTTTAACGCCGCGTATTTTGAGTCTGTAGCTGCAAAGGTTAGGGCGGTAATGGCTGCTGCCTTAGCCAATAATACCTTTTTAAAAGGTGGAGAATTCTACGATTTTCGATAAAGTAACACCGTCTACGCCATGAAGATTGGTTTGGCGCGTTTTTACTCACTCCCGGGTCTGGCATGATCGACTTTAGCAAATTTAAAAAATCACTGGTTTTACTGGAATCCCAGTTTGGCCATTGGCAAACACTTGATGAATCGCTTCCACTGTGGATGCGAGAGGCGGTATCCGAATCGGTGATTCAGCGCTTTGAAACCTGTTACGACTGCATGTGGAAGGTACTGAAACGGTTCATGAAAGAGAGTCTCGGGCTGCCAGAAGTACCGAATAGCCCCAAGCCTATTTTCCGGATAGCCAACGAAAATCAGATGCTCTCCAGCGAGGTTTCCCAGTGGCTGATCTATGCCGATACCCGGATAGGAACATCCCACGACTACGATGGTGAGAAGGCTAAGGCTGCGTTGAACCTGATGGGTCAGTTTATAGAAGATGCCTCGGCTCTGTACTGTAAAATGAGCGGTGAGGCCTGTTTATGAAACCTGATGAGACTGCGCTGGATATTACGGCTGCCCAGGGCAACCTGCTCCGGTCGCTCCTGCAGCAGCATCTTCCGAACACCACGGTATGGGGCCTATGGTTCAAGAGTGAATGGTCAGGCGCATTCGGCATCCGATCTTGATTTGGTCGCCTTTACCCTCCCATCCCAATCAGCGGCCATTGCCGAGCTGCGTGAAGCCCTGGAAGAGAGCAACCTGCCGTTTCGGGTTGACCTGTTTGTCTGGGAGCAGGTGCCTGAATCCTTCAGGGAGTCCATTCAGGAAAGCTACGTGGTGGTGCATCACTGAAACCGCATGCAATAACCGCGCTGTATCCAAACACCCCCAACGGTTAAGCCACCAATACCACTACATATTGTCGTTTATAACGTATCGGTATACGACATTATCTGTATAGGTACGCATTTCCCTTCTATAAATACCAAGTACCCCCCAAAACCTGTGGTCTTAATACAATGCGCTGCCGCAATTTACCCCAATCCCCCACCGGGGTAATGCGGCCTTTTTTTCTCCCTGCCCAATGTAGAAAGACCGGACAGGAGAGCCAAACTGACATCGCGTCAGACCCATCGACTGCATAAATCCCGATCAACATGCCGTTCCCCATCACGGCAGGGGTGTGCAGAGATAGTGACAATTTGAACCTGTGTTGCGGTAAACACTTACAGCCGACTGGCGGTAGCGTGGCTTTCTGGAAAGTAGCCGGAAAGCAGACAGTTGGCAGTGATCAGTTATCAGAAAAAGCGGATAATTGATTCCCGAGCATTTTACTGCAGCACCCTCCAGCATGAACTCCTGAATACTGTCGACTGCCCACTGAAAACTATCTTTATGAATCTGTCTGAAGCTTTTAAGTCTGCAGCCCTGCTGGCCGCATCAATAACGCTGACCGGTTGCTTTATGGCTCCGGTGCGGATCTGACGCCCAATAAAAAGTCTAAGAATTACCATTATGTCAGTATTAATGAGACGCTGGTGAATGCGGAACCGGTACAGCGTATTGACTATGGTGAATTTGAGAAAGCATCAGACAGGCCCTATCAATATTACATCGGGCCCCATGACATACTGAGCATCCGGGTCTGGAACAACCCGGACCTGTCTACCAATCAGCAGGTGATGAGCAGCCCCTTCTCGGCGAAATCCAGCACCATCCGGGATTCCAACGAGCTGATTCCGTGAGCGCCAGCAGGTGACCCCGGAGGGTATAGAGGTACAGAGCAATGGATTCATCTTTTTCCCATTCGCCGGTGAGGTGCAGGCCGCAGGCCGAACCGTCAGTGACGTGCGCCGCGAGCTGACCCAGAAACTTTCCAGATTTGTTGTTGACCCTCAGGTCAGTGTTTCGAGTTCAGGCATTTAACAGCCAGAAGGCCCAGGTGCTGGGCGAGGTACAATTCCCCCGTCCGGTACCCATTACCAGTACGCCGTTGCGAGTTCTGGATGCCATTGCGCTGGCCGAGGGTATGAAGGAAAGTGCTGACCGGGCCGAGGCCACACTGGTTCGTGGCAACCGACGTATTATCATCGATATGGCCAAATTGCTGGATGGTGATTTGTCCCAGAACCATCTGATGATGGATGGTGACGTGCTCAATATCGACAATAACCGCTACCGGCAGATCGTAATCCTCGGTGAGGTGAACCGTCCCATCGCTATGCCCTACGACCGACGTGGCATGAGCCTGAACGATGCCCTGGTTGCCGCGAGCGGCATCAATCAAAGCTACTCAAACGCTAAGGGTGTTTTTGTGCTGCGCAGTGCTACGGGAGAGAGCAGACCGACCATCTACCAACTGGACATGCAAAACGCCACCGCACTGTTATTAGCCGATCGATTCCCGCTCAGGGCACGGGACGTGGTTTATGTGGATACTGCCGGTGTTACCCGCTGGAACCGCGTCATCAACCAGATTTTGCCAACCACTAACGCCATAAATGAGTTTAACAATTGATATAAAGTGGGCAGTGGGCAGTTATCAGTGGGCAGAAAAAGATAAGTCTGCAAACCGGCAATTGAGAATTACTAACTTTTTCTTTTCTGCCCACTGCCCACTGCCCACTGCCCACTGCCCACTGAAAACTGAAAACTGAAAACTAATAACTGACTATTTCATGTTTAATACGATTTTGGTGGTGTGTGTTGGTAATATCTGCCGCAGTCCAACAGCGGAGTATCTGTTTAAACAGCGTTTCAATGAGCTGGGCAAAAACATCAACGTGCAATCCGCAGGCCTGGGTGCCCTGGTTGGTAAACCAGCTGCTCCAACAGCGCTGGAACTGGCAGCGAAACATGGCATAGACCTGTCACCGCATATCGCCCGGCAGCTCACGGCGGACATG
>CBDHDM010000083.1:0-19298 GCA_965261315.1 Endozoicomonas sp.
GCCTGCTTAATGAAGGGCATCAAGTGGTTGTATTGAGTCGCCAGCCGGCCAAAGACGTTCGCTTGCAGCTATCTACCCGAGTGAAACCCGTTTCATCCCTATCTGCCGTTAATCCATCAACCTATTTTGATGCAGTTATTAACCTTGCGGGCGAAGGTATTCTCGATAAAAGGTGGAGTCAGGCTCGTAAGAAAGTGCTGCTGGATAGTCGTATTGGTGTGACATCTGAGCTTGTTGATTTGGTTGAGCGGATGGAGAATAAACCAGGGAGTTTCATCAGCGCCTCCGCTGTTGGATATTACGGCTTCTCTCAACCTGGAGAGCAGCTCGATGAGTCCGCTGAAGTGGGCAGTGACTTTGCTGCAACCCTCTGCGATCGTTGGGAGCAGGCTGCCAGGCGGGTTGAGGCCCTGGGTGTTCGCACCTGTATTGTCAGGGTAGGGGTGGTATTGCATCCAAGTGGTGGGGCCCTGCAGAAGATGTTGCCTGTTTTCCGGTTGGGAATAGGTGGGCCAATTGGAAGTGGTCAACAGGCCATGTCCTGGATTCATATGGATGATATGCTCAATGCCCTGGTCTTTCTGGTGAATCACCCGGAAACAAAAGGTGTCTTCAATGTGGTGGCGCCAGAAATTCTGACCAATAAGGCGTTTGCCAGAGCGCTTGGGCGTGCAGTGCGTCGGCCGGCAATTTTTACTACACCTGAATGTGTACTCAGTTTGATGCTGGGTGAGTCCGCCCGGTTATTAACGGAAGGCCAGGCTGTGATTCCCAAGCGGCTTCAGGATGCAGGCTTTGCTTTTGCCTACCCCAACGCCAGTAAGGCGCTGGCATCATTACTTGCTTATCTGAGATAGGCTTGCCTCAATCATTAGGGGGCTGTTCTTGTCATGACTGTTTCACACAACCAGTGAATAAATAACGATTTTAAAGACTGGTTTGTAATAAAATTCCATAACTGATTAATTAAAGTCTCAAGGCTGAGAACGATGATCCAGGCATTGGCTATAAAAAATTTACAAAAAGTATACGACGACGGGTTTGTTGCGCTAAAAGGGATTGACCTGGACGTTGCTAAAGGGGATTTTTTCGCGCTTTTAGGCCCCAATGGTGCTGGAAAATCAACCACCATCGGCGTCATCTCATCTCTGGTTCGAAAATCTGGGGGCAGTGTGTCCGTTTTTGGCCATGATATTGAGCACGACCTGGTCAGGGCTAAACGGTCACTGGGTGTTGTTCCCCAAGAGTTTAACTTCAACCAGTTCGAGAAAGTGGAAGATATTCTGGTCAGTCAGGCTGGCTATTATGGACTTTCTACCCGCCAGGCCAGGCCCAGGATTGAGCACTACCTTAAAAAGCTTGGGTTATGGGATAAGCGGTTTACCCAGTCCAGAATGCTTTCTGGTGGGATGAAGCGACGTTTGATGATTGCCAGAGCCCTGATTCATGAACCGGAACTGCTGATTCTTGATGAGCCAACCGCGGGTGTCGACATAGAGCTTCGCAGAAGCCTCTGGGCGTTTATTAAAGAGATTAATGACCAGGGAACTACCATTATTCTGACCACTCACTATCTGGAGGAGGCAGAACAGCTCTGCCGCAATATCGCGATCATTGATCAGGGCGAGATTGTTGAAAATACCAGTATGAAGCAGTTGTTGAGCCTGCTGCAGAAAGAAAGTTTTGTACTTGATTTGCGTCGGCCTATTGAGCAGATCCCTGTTTTTTCAGGCTATAAGGTAAACAGGATCGATAGCAATTCTCTTGAAGTCGAAGTCGATAAAAATACCGGTGTAAACGATTTGTTTAGACAACTCAGTGCGTTTCAGATTGAAGTGGCCAGCATGAGAAATAAAAGCAACCGACTGGAAGAGCTGTTCGTCAATATGACGAAAGGACTCCTGAAGGGTGCAGACGGAGAAAGAACATGATGTCGGGCATGGATAAAGCAGGGGATAGTGAACGGCAGAAAAGGCAGCCGCAAAGTGAATACCGTTATCACTGGGTAGCCTTTGTGACGATATTGACCAAGGAAGTTCGCCGTTTTATGCGGATCTGGCCGCAAACACTGTTACCCCCAGCCATCTCTATGGTGCTCTATTTTGTAATTTTCGGGGCGGTGATTGGTTCCCGTATTGGCACCATGAGCGGTTTCAGTTACATGACTTATGTGCTGCCCGGACTGGTGATGATGTCAGTCATTACCAACAGCTTCAGTAATGTGGCCTCCAGCTTTTTCAGTAATAAATTTCAGCGGAGTATCGAAGAGGTCTTGATATCCCCTGTACCGAACTGGATCATTCTGGCCGGCTATGTGCTGGGGGGCGTTGCCCGAGGTGTGATTACCGGGGCTATTGTTATGGGACTGGGACTGTTCTTTGTTGAGCTGGACGTCCATGACTTTTTGGCTACACTATTGGCGGTAGTAATGACGGCTACCCTTTTTGCCCTTGGTGGGTTCATCAATGGGGTATTTGCCAGAAAATTTGATGATGTTTCCATCATTCCAACCTTTGTGCTGACCCCCATGACTTACCTGGGTGGTGTTTTTTATTCCATCGAAATACTGCCTGATTTCTGGCAGAAAGTGTCCATGTTGAACCCGATTCTTTATCAGGTGAGTACTTTTCGCTATGGACTGCTGGGGGAGGCTGGTGGTATTGATACCGGTTTTTCCTTTGCTGTAATGCTACTGGCTATCTTGTCATTGGGTGCCTACAGTTTGCACCTTTTGAAAACTGGTCGTGGCCTGAGAAGTTAATTTATGAGTGATGTTCTGCACGCTTCACCACTGGGGAAGTCCAGCGAGTATAAATCGGAATATGATCCTTCATTGCTGTTTCCTATTGAGCGTAAAGAAAAGCGTGAAGAGTTGGGTATCCATCAGGATGATTTGCCATTTTATGGCCGTGACCTATGGTATGGCTATGAGCTTTCCTGGTTGAATTTATCGGGAAAACCTGTGGTTCGGGTGGCTCAGTTTGAGCTGCCCTGTGCTTCTCCCTGCCTGATTGAGTCCAAGTCTTTCAAGCTCTATCTCAACTCATTTAATCAGTCCCGTTTTGACAGTGCTGAACAGGTTGAGAATCTGTTAATCCAGGATTTATCGGCTGTTGCAAAAGCCCCTGTTTCAGTCAGGCTGTTCACGGTTGATGAGTTTGAAACTCGAGCTTTTGATCATGCTTCTGGGATCAATATTGATGAACTGGATGTGGCTGTTGATTGTTACCAGTACGACCCGTCACTGTTGGCAAGAAGTGATTCAGAGTTTTCTTCAGAGATCATCAGTGAGACGTTGAATACACACCTGTTAAAATCCAATTGCCCGGTTACTGGCCAACCAGACTGGGGAACTCTGGTGGTCGGTTATCGGGGAGAGTCAATTGATCATGCGTCTCTGTTAAGGTATGTCTGTTCATTCCGGGATCATCAGGAGTTTCATGAGCAGTGCGTTGAACGTGCTTTTGTTGATTTACAAAAGCACTACAAATTTGAAGAGCTGACGGTCTATGCTCAGTATCTGCGGCGGGGTGGACTGGATATCAACCCTTGGCGCAGTACGTTGAATAGCTTGCCGGAAAGATTAAGGTTTATCAGGCAGTAGATGCCAATAGAAAAATATCATTTATTCCTAATACGTTACTCAGGCTGAAAAGATCTTGAAGCACTGATCACGGTAACCGTTGAGCTCGAAGATGAACTATTTTCGTCATCATTTAATTCCTTTAATATTTCTTGAGGAGGAGGTAGATCAACTGCTGATGGAGAATGGATGTCGAGTAGCAGCATTGGTTTCGGTAACGGGCCTTGTAGAAACGTATCAGTATTATCGGTATCTCCACAATCAGCGGGTATTTTACTATCGTCACTACTGAATGTTTTGAGCACTTTACCGGATGATCGACGGTGACCAGCTAGCTTTTCATCAATTTTAACCGGAATCAACTCACTGTGGTGGGGGATGCGTGGAGGCCGGGTGAAATGTATATCACTTTTTTTGTGATGTAACTGCGGAGATGATTGCGAAAAAGGTATGACCGAATTTGACCGTGCTACCGGTTTTTTTTCTGTGGTGTTTCTCTGCCTGAGTGAGTGTCTGTGTTTTCTATGAAATGGCTGCTGTATCCGGGTGTGGTTTTCATCAGGTTTACCCGTATCTGTGTCAGGGTGTGCTGTTTTAGAAACGGCATACTCTATAAGCCCTTGGTAACCACAGTCGCTCAGTGCCTTTAATAATATATCCGACTTTTTCATCATAAGTATTGTGTTGATTAGAGCAAGCGTCCGATCTATATTTTTTTGTTTTTGTGGTTTCAGTTGGTCTTTTATGATAGATTTGAATGATTTATAGTCTTTTGCGGTGAGGCATTTTTTCAATTTTTTCTCGATCTTCTTTGGATTGAGTGCCCAGTCTTCTTCTTTTATAATTTCTTTAATCTTGAAAACAACATTTTTGTCCAGAACCCCCCCGGGATTTGTGGCGGTGAGATCCGGTGTGTTCATTTTTTTAGTGAAATCATTTGTTTTCTTGATTAGATAACTGGCGATTACTTTTACTTCATCGGTCTCGATTTCGAAACTTGGCAATCTTTTAAAAAGTGAATCGATATCCTTCTGAATATCAACACTTAAAGAATTGAGCATTGCCGTTTTGCTATCAGATAGGTGTCCACTACTGTCTACTATCGGTGTCCGCTGACCCTGATCTGATGCGTAGGTAAGAGAGGGAAAAGACATGAAATGGCTCCTTTGCTTTTTGTTCAATATCACCGGCTATTAGCCAGTTTTTTTCCGTGTACGGCTAAAGAATAGAACAAATGAAACCATACTTCTGAATATTGAACTTTATGCTATGCAATCTGTGAAATATTATTTCGAACAGGATTTGCTGGGCTAGAAAGATCATCCTTTAATAACTTCTGTGTCACTTCATCCAATGTTTGAATAATCTTTCTGCGTTCAAACTCATCAATGCTATTAGTATCCAGGCTGAATGAAAAACCTTTGCTATCATGCTCAAAGTAGCTTTTCTGCAGGCCAAGGTTACGGCGTAAATCAATAACCTTGTATATAGGAACTGAACGACTAAAGCCTTTTACTTGAATATCTCCTTTTGACTGGCAAAGCACAACATCCTTCACAAGGGACCAGGTCTCATGAGATAGCAGGATCTGATTGGGCTCGGCAGCGCTTTCCAGACGGCTGGCCAAGTTTACTTCCCGGCCCAGCAGAGTGTAATCCATTCGAGACTCTGCACCGAAATTACCGACGGTACAGTAACCGGTATTAATTCCAACTCGGATACGAAGTGGATTTTCAATGCCTTTGGCGATCCACTGTTTGCGCAGTACCTGCATATGTTTTTGCATTTCAATGGCCATGGTGACGGCTGCCAGGGCGTCTTTTCGATAGCCCCGGGTCTTGGGGTCACCAAAAAAGATCATAATGCTGTCTCCGATAAACTTGTCGATAGTGCCGCCGTATTTCAGTGCAATACGAGACATGCCATTCAGATAGGTGTTCAGTAGTTCTGTAAGCACCTCGGGCTCAAGCTCTTCTGCCAGGTCGGTAAAGCCTTTAATGTCGGAAAAGAAAACCGTCAGCTTCTTTCGCTGGCTTTCCAGTTTGGCTTTGCGTTTACCGGCAAAAATCGATTCCCAGACCTGAGGGGATAGGTATTTGGCAAGGTTACTGGCCAGTCTGCTGTATCGTTGTCGTTGCTGGTGGGCATTCAGCTGAATGGCTTGAAAGTGTTGCTCCCTGCATCTGAGAACATAGGCAAGGTAGGCAGTGAAAATCAACATCCCCAAAAGGCTGATAAATGTTGCATCTTTTCCTGCTGAAATGGGTATGCTGAGGTCGATAAAGTAATCAATGAGTAATGTTGCAACAGCGGATGGAATAGTAATCATCAGGCCTTTTGGCCCCTGAAGATATATAGCCCAACTTGCTAATAAAATAACCAGCAGCATACTGCCGACCATTGGGAAATCAGTCAGGGCAATTAAGGCGCCAATATTGAGGGAGTCAAAAAACAGTATGGACAGGGCTTTTTTGTCTCTGACTGAGTCTTGTTGTTGACTACGGAATACGGCATTGATAACCGTTTTTGATAACCATGGAAAAATGGATAGATAGGCCACGACGGCTAAAAAGATACTGGAGAGGTGCTGGTTGGCCAGACTGTAAAGAATAACTGAGGCTACTACCCAATAGGCTAATACTCTGGGTGAAAGCCTGGGGGTATGATTCAGGGGAGGAGATACAGTATTCTTTTTGGATTGCATTAGCGTTGATTCATGGCCTGACAATACCGTCTGCAGCTTGCAGTGAGACGGTGATTCTAACATGCGAACCCACTGGAATCTGTACCTCATTTAACCCTTTATTACCGAATACTTTCGTTATATTCGCTAATCATCTGATCCACTAAACGATCACAACTGACTATATCTGAGATACCTCCGACACCCTGTCCTGCAGACCAGACATCCTGCCAGGCTTTGGAACTGTCTGCACCCGTGGGGCTTAACTTTTCGCCAAAGTTAACATTGCCTGGATTGAATAGGGCATTCATATCATACCCTGCGTCTATCAGACTCTTCTTCATAAAGTTGGAAGGTACGCCAGTAACGGCAGGTGTATGCACTACATCTTCTGCGTTACAGTTAATAATCATGGTTTTGTGTCCGGAAGGGGCGCGACTTTCAAGGGTATTAATAAAGCGGGTACCTATATAAGCCAAATCAGCGCCCATAATTTGTGCAGCATGAATCTGGTGGCCATGGTTAATGCATCCTCCCAATAACAGGGTTTTATTCCAGAACGTCCGGATTTCTTCAACCAGCGCAAAGGGGTTAATGGTACCAGCATGCCCACCAGCTCCTCCACTTACGGCAATAATTCCATCGACATTAGCCCTGGCTGCTTTTTGGGCGTGTCGCACACTGGCCGCATCGTGAAAAACAACCCCACCATAGTCATGAACCTGGTCAACGACATTACGCATTGCCCCCAGTGCAGTGATCACCAGCGGCACTTTGTATTTTATGCAGAGTGCCAGGTCAGCTTCCAGCCTGGGGTTGGATTCGTGGACAATCAAATTCACACCAAACGGCGCTGCTTTCTTTCCTGTCTGTTGTTCAAAGTCCGATAGTTCGGTGGTTATTTGAATCAGCCATGCTTCAAACCCATCACTGGTTCGCTGATTCAGCGCAGGAAAAGTACCAGCAATACCTTTCTTACTACCGGCAATAACCAGATCGGGTCCGGAAACCAGAAACATGGGAGCCATCACCACTGGAATGGACAGTCTGTCGTGCCAATGAGCAGGCAGAGTTTGATTTGAAAACTGTTTTGGGCTTTTTTTTGAAGGCTCTTTTGATAGCTCTTTTGATGACACGGTGATACTCCCGAGAGGTTTTATTCTTCTAATTCGATCAGCAGCTGGCGGCCTTTCACCTGGTCACCGGGCTTGGTCAATATATTTACAACGGTGCCATCCATGCCTGCCTTGAGTGGATGCTCCATTTTCATGGCTTCAATCACGGTGAGTACGTCACCACATTTTACGGTTTGTCCCTTTTCAACCAGCAGGTCAACAACCAGTCCATCCATTGAGGCGAGAACTTTGTTTGAACCTGTACTGTTATCTTTTTTGATCAGGAATGTGTGGTCTGTAAATAGAATATTTCCCCGGCTACTGGCCAGCCAAAGTTCCGGCCTGCTCCCATTACGTTGAATTGTGAATGTGGCTGTCTTCATAACACCTTCTACAACGTAACGAATCTGGTTTTCGCTGCGCTTAATCAGTTCAAGCTGGAGAGTCTTATTACCCAATGAAACCTGGTAACTGCCTTGGCCTCGCTGTATCACATTCAATGTTTGCCATTGATCGTTAGCACCCAGCTTGATCGGTCTTTCCCCTAATGGTGTCGTTTGGAGGCTATTCTTTTTAGCTGAAATAGTTTTAGTGGGTACTTCACTGCTCAGTAATAATGCTGCAATCGCCCACTCTTCCGGCGTGATGACCTGAGAGGCAAGGCTGGGGTTATCGACAAATTGATCGCGAATAAAGTCTGTAGTGGTTTGACCGGAAATAAAGGTTTCACTTTGTAATAACTCACTCACAAAGCTGCGGTTATCCCTCAGTCCTAATAGGTGAGAATCTTGAACCAGACGTAATAAACGGCGACGAGCCTGCTCCCGGTTCTCCCCATAAGCAATAAATTTGGCCAGCATGGGGTCGTAATGAGCACTGACCTGATTTCCTTCATGAATGCCAGAGTCAACTCTCAATCCGGAATAGGCCTTACCCGAAACACTGTCAGTTAATGCCGGTCGCCATAGTGATACCGTTCCTGTCTGAGGCATGAAATCATTGGCTGGATCTTCTGCATACAGGCGCACTTCAATGGCGTGTCCGTTAGTCTTAATTTGATCTTGCCTAAGCGGTAATTCCTCGCCAGCGGCAACTCTCAGTTGCCATTCCACAAGATCCAGGCTGGTTACCAGCTCTGTTACCGGGTGTTCGACCTGAAGCCGTGTGTTCATTTCCAGAAAATAAAACTCATTTGTCCCGGTCAGTAGAAACTCTACGGTGCCCGCACCAACATAATTACATGCTTTTGCTGCCGAGATGGCCGCCTGTCCCATCAATACTCTTAATTCGGGAGTTAATGCCGGGGATGGTGCTTCTTCAATAACTTTCTGATGACGCCGCTGCATACTGCAATCGCGTTCACCTAAATGAATGGTGTTGCCATGGGTGTCAGCAAAGATCTGTATTTCGATGTGGCGGACAGAAGTCAGTGCTTTCTCAAGGATTAACTCATCACTGCCAAAGGCGCTGGAAGCTTCAGAGCGGGCGGATTTGATTGCACTGTCGAGCTCTGATGCATCTTTTACGACACGCATTCCCCGGCCACCACCTCCAGCAGAGGCTTTCACCATAATAGGGTAGCCGATGCCTTCTGCAGCACCAGTCAGTGCTGTATCACTTTGATCTTTACCTTCGTAACCGGGAACACAGGGTACTTTTGCTGCAAGCATGGCTTCTTTGGCTGCACGCTTACTGCCCATCAGCCTAATGGCTTTCGAATCGGGACCAATAAAGACCAGGCCGTGCTCACTGCAGGCCTGGGCGAAATCACTGTTCTCGGATAAAAATCCATACCCGGGGTGAATGACATCACTCTCCGTGATCCGGGCGGCATGGAGAATTTTTTCGATATTTAAATAACTATCACTGGCTACGCCTGTACCCAGACACACCGCTTCATCTGCCAGCTGGACATGAGGAGCATCACAATCAGGTTCTGAATAAACAGCCACTGTCCTGTATCCAAGCGACTTGGCAGAGGCAATAATACGTTGGGCAATTTCACCACGATTGGCCACTAATACTTTATGAAACATGCTTTTTCCCTATTGCCAATGAGGTTTTCTTTTCTGGTAGAACGCTTGGGCGCCTTCCCTGCCTTCCCCCTGCACACTGTTGGCAAAATGGATGGCTGCCTCATCCAATAAGGAGACCATGGGTACTTTGCCTACCTGATGCATAAGTGCTTTTGTAGTAGCTGTGGCCTGGGGGGCACAGTTGAGTGCCTTTGATATGACACCGTTAAGCTGGCTTTGCAGGTCATCTGTGGAATGGACAACCTGATGAATAAGGCCAAGTGACAATGCTTCTTCTGCGGATACCTTCTGTCCCAGTAAAGCCAGTCGCCTTGCCTGGGTTAAGCCAATGCGGTCAACCACAAAAGGTGCAATCTGTGCCGGTATAATCCCCAGTGAGGTCTCAGGCATGGCAAATTGAGCGGTTGTATCGCTGATGGCAACATCGCTGATGCAGCCAAGGCCGAATCCCCCACCCAGCACTGCACCCTGTAAAACGGTAATGACCACGCATGGCAGTGTATTAGCCTGTTCAAGCATCAGGCCAAAAGTACGATTGAACTGGGCAAGCGCATCCCGATCGCTGGCAATGGCCTGCATTTCTTTTATGTCGCCCCCGGCACAGAAATTCCCTTCAGCTCCACGGATGATAAAAACTCTGACTTTTTGCTCAATGGCTGTATTCATCACCTGAACCAACTCGTTGACCATGGTCAGGTTCATGGCATTGGCCTGCTTCGGGCGGTTCAGGGTAACGGTCAGTACATCAGCCTGTTTCTCAACGAGTAAGGTTTCGTAGCTTTCTGGAGCATCCATTTTTCACCTTACCCCTGATTTTTGATCATATTCTTGCCAATGATGCCGAGCATGATTTCGTCGGCACCGCCGCCAATGGAACCCAGGCGATTATCACGATAGAAGCGGCTTACCACGTTATCCCACATAAAGCCCATGCCTCCCCAGTATTGCAGACAGGCATCACTAACCTCTCTGGAGAGACGACCAGACTTTAATTTGGCCATGGATGCCAGCTGCGTGACATCTTCACCATGGCTATATCGCTCACACGCCTGGTAAGTCAGTGCGCGGAGGGCCTCAATTTCAGTTTGCAACTCGGCCAGACGGAACAAAATGGACTGATTGGCAATGAGCGGTTTACCAAAGGCATTTCGTTCCCTGGTGTAGGTGAGGGTGTCATTTATGCAGATTTCCATCCCTTTTAGCGACATGGCGGCGACGTATAACCGTTCTTCCTGGAACTGTTGCATCTGCATAACGAAACCGCCACCTTCCGGGCCAATCCGGTTTTTCTGCGGTACCCGGACGTCTTCAAAGAAAATCTGGGCAGTATCAGAACTGCGCATACCCAGTTTGTTGAGTTTTTCCGAGAAAGAAATTCCGGGTGTATCGGTAGGAACGACGATCAGCGATTTGTTTTTGTGGGCAGGTTCATCTGAGGTATTGGCTAAAAGGCAAATAAAGTCAGCCTGTGTTGCATTGGTGATCCACATCTTGCTGCCATTGATAATGTAGTCATCACCCTCTTTGACTGCGGTCGTTTTTATCGCAGCCACATCACTGCCAGCTCCGGGTTCGCTGACGCCGATACAGGCCACCATCTCGCCAGCAATGGCCGGAGCCAGATAAGTATCACGGACATAGTCACTGCCAAATCGAGCCAGTGCCGGGGTGGCCATGTTGGTCTGTACGCCAATAGCCATCGGGATACCACCGCAGCGAATGGCGCCAAACTCTTCTGCGGCCAGTATTTCGTAGGTGTAGTCGAGCCCCATTCCGCCGTTTTCTGCCGGTTTGCTGATGCCTAGCAGACCAAGGTCGCCCATCTTTTTAAAGAGTGATTTGGCGGGAAAGGTGCCGGCCCCCTCCCAGCTTTCCACATGGGGGTTAACCTCTTTTTCGACAAAATTGGCGATGGTACGTTTTAGCTCCAGATGTTCCTGGGTAAGTATCATGACGGTTCCTGATTTATTTTTTATAACTGACAATCTGTACGTTAAAAGCGTGCGACACCAAAAGCGTTACTCTGTAATTCTCTATGGTCGGCTTGCCAGCATATATCCAGCAAATTAGCCAGCAGGTCTCTGGTATCACGGGGATCAATCAAGCCATCATCCCACAGGCGGGCAGTACCAAATATGGCGGTTGATCCGGCATTCAGTTTTGCTGCAGTAACGGCTTCCATTTGTTCAAGTTGTGACTGGTCGGGGTCCTGCCCCATTTTTCGCATCTTTTCTTCACTGACGATGCGTAATACTTTTCCTGCCTGCTCACCACCCATCACGGCCGTTCTGGCATTGGGCCAGGAAAAAATAAATCGTGGGTCGAGACCACGGCCACACATGGCGTAGTTACCAGCACCGTAGGAGCCGCCAATTAAAATAGATACCTTGGGTACGCTGGCGTTGGCTACCGCCTGAATCAGTTTTGAACCATGCTTGATAATGCCGCTTTGCTCGGCATCAGTACCCACCATAAACCCGGTGGTGTTATGTAAGAACAGCAGAGATCGATGACTTTGTTCGCAGAGCTGAATAAACTGCGCAGCCTTGTTGGCTCCTTTGGCTGTTATTGGTCCGTTGTTGCCTATAATGCCGATGCTGTGCCCATCAATATAAGCAAAGCCACATACTGTCTGTAGATCAAAATCACTTTTGAAATCACTGAATGCAGAATCGTCAATCAGGCGGGCAATGACTTCTCTGACATCGTAAGGCTTTTTATTATCGCAGGGGATAATACCCAGCAGCTCATCGGTACTATAGCGGGGCGGTTTTCCCTGAGGCTTTTCCGGTAAGACCCGCTGTTCATTCCAGCCAAGGCTCTGTGTGATATCGCGGGCGATAGCGATGCCCTCGACATCATCGTGAGCCAGGTAGTCAGCCGTTCCGGCTTGATAAACATGAATATCACTGCCGCCAAGGGCTTCATCCGTAGCAATTTCACCAGTGGCGGCTTTTAGCAGAGGTGGCCCTGCCAGAAACATTTTGGTCTGGTTCTTCACGGCCACAACATAATCGGATAAGCCCGGTTGATAAGCTCCTCCCGCCGTGGCGTTGCCGTGAACAACCGTGATTTGAGGTATACCGGCTTTGGATAAACGAGCCTGGTTGGCAAAAGCCCGTGCACCCGGGACAAAAACATCGGTGGCATAGGTTAGATTTGCACCACCGCTTTCGGCCAGAGTGATCAAGGGTAACTTGTTCTCACGGGCGATCTCCTGCAGGCGTAAGGTTTTTTTAAGGCCGGTGGGAGAGATTGTTCCACCTTTTATTGCGCTGTTATTAACCTGCAGCATGCAGCGGACACCACTGACAAACCCGATACCGGCGATAATGCCGCCTCCTGCCGTTGAGCCAGCGTCTTTACCATGAGCGTCATCGTGCATTTTGTAGCCTGCCAATGAACTCAGCTCAATAAAGCTGGAGCCCGGATCAAGCAGAAGTGCCAGGCGTTCGCGGGGCAGAAGTTTACCCTTGCTGTGGAATTTATCCTTAGCACTGTTGGCCTTTTCCAGTGTTGCCTGCTCAAGCCCTCGAAACTGCTCAATAGCCGATAGCATGGCATTTCGATTATCATTGAACTCCTGTCCATGCAGGTCAATTTGAGACTCAATGCTCCTCACTCTAATTCCCCCGATACCTGTTCATACAGGCTTTTATTGATAGGAATGGGTATTGATAGTAATTGTTGGGCAAGGGCTTTCCCTTGAGGGTCAATACGCAAACTGGCCATGCCACCGCCGCCCAGACAGTGAGTGATGACAATATTAATACTCTTCATTTCTGGTAACTGGTAACGGGAGACTTCACTTCGGTCGCTCAGTAAATGGGCAAAGTATTCTGTAATTCGATGAGGCGTCAGCGCTTCTTCAATATACGGCAAATATCTTTTATCCCTTGCGATGATGCCGATATTGCAATGGTTGCCTTTATCGCCACTGCGTCCGAGGGCGAGCTTAATCAGAGGTATCGTGAAATCAGGGCTATCATTCAATGATCTGGGGAGTGGGTTATCGTTCCAGGTACTTTTTAAAGTATCTGTCGTTTGACCCACACTAACCGCAACGGATTGGGGCTTATCATCTCTGGTATTGATCAGGCGGTAACTGGGTGAAATATCTCGCTTGTCTATTAAGAAGGAGAAGAGGCAAAGACGGGGGCTGGGTTTGGGGCGTCCTCCCACCAAACCGGTAATACCCGGAGCCATTGCAGTAGCTGCCTGCGCAATTTCAGAGCCAAATATCTGAAGTGCTTTTCTATCCTGATGGGATGTTGCGATTTTTACGACTACTTCACGAGGTTGGCTCATGCTGTCCATTGCCTGGGCACCATACGTTGCCTCAGTGCCCAGCACTTCAATATCGACATCGTTGAAGTCATCCATGCCTTTCAGTTTCAATAGTCCGCTGACCCGTTGAATAATCGCATCAGCAACAACCTGCCCCTTTTCTCCAGCATCAATACCACCCATCATAAAGGTGGCATTTGAGCGATATCCATCCATGTAAGTTGCACTGACTTTATATTGGTCAGAACAAGGGCGGCCTTTTGCACCGGATACCCGGACCTGATCAGTAGCCACTTGCTCAAGAGATACCTGACTGAAGTCGCAGGTAACGTCAGGCAGTAAATACGCTTCGGGGTTACCAATCTCATAGAGAATTTGTTCAGCAACGGTGTCGCAGCTGACCAAACCACCAGTGCCGGAACATTTGCTCACAATAAATGAACCATCTTCATGGCATTCGATTATAGGAAAGCCCATGTTGGCATAGCCGTCCTTTACCAGGTGCCAGTCGGTAAAATTGCCCCCGGTCGCCTGGGTACCACATTCGATAACATGACCAGCCAAAGATCCCTGGGCCAGCCTGTCATAATCCTGCCAGGACCAGCCAAACTCATGAACCAATGGTCCCAGTGCCACAGCACTGTCTACGACCCTGCCGGTGATAACAATATCAGCCCCGGAAGCCAGGGCTGCTGTGATGGATGGAGCACCTAAATAAGCATTGATGCTGGTTAAGTGATCAGGAAGCGCCTGTCCACTGTACATATCCACAATATTTGTTTTTTGCTGTTGATTGCTCTGAAAAGTACTTGTCAGGTTGTCTCCTTCGACAATGGCGATCACTAAATCAAGACCGGATTCTGCCACCACTTTGGCTAATGCGTCGGCACAAGCTCTGGCGTTGATGCCACCGGCATTACTGCAGACCTTAATGCCCTGCGACTTTATCTGGCCAAGTAGCGGTTTCAGTGTGGAGATAAAATCGGGCGCAAACCCTGCAGCTGGGTTCTTCATTTGTGCGCCAGCCATGATGGACAGCGTCATTTCCGCAAGGTAATCGAAAACCAGGTAATCCAGCTCTCCACCCTTGACGAGTTGGTGGGCAGCATTGGCGGTGTCACCCCAGAATGCAGAGGCACAACCTATTCGGACGTTCTTTTGAGGTGTCATGAGTGAGTTTTACGACATGTGTTGTTATTATTTGATGAAAGATTACCAAGCAAGTGATTGGTTGGGAAGTGGGCTGGCAAAAAAAAACAAGCGTTTGATTTGTAACCCTGATCCCTTCTCTGGCTGTGATAGACTGATCCGGCTTTCATAACTATTTTTGATTTTAATCAGGCGACTTATGTCTTTTATTGCATTGAGCGCTCAGCAAATGGCGGGGCTTTCGCAACGGTTGATTGAAGAGGGGGATATTGTCGATCCGGGCAGTGCCAAAGGCCGCTTGCTAAAGTCTGCTGCTCGCTTGTTTAGAACCAATGGCTATGAACGAACCACGGTTAGAGATTTAGCTAAGGATATTGGTATTCAGTCTGGCAGCCTGTTTCATCATTACCCGAGTAAGCAGGACATTCTTCGTGGTGTGGTGGAAGAAACCATATTACTGAATATTGAAATCATGAAGTTGTCGCTCAGCCTGAACCAGGGCATCAGGGATAAACTTTATGGGCTTATTCTCTGTGAGCTGCAATCTATTCTTGTGGACAATGGTGCTGAAATGGCGGTACTTGTCTATGAATGGCGTGGTCTGAATGACGAAAATCAGGTTCAGATTCTGAAATTGAGAGATGAATATGAACGGCTATGGCTTGATGTGTTGGAAGAGGCTTATGATCAGCAGTATGTGTCGATCAACCCAGCCATGTTGCGTCGACTCTTAACAGGATCTATCAGCTGGAGTATCAATTGGTTTAAGCCCGGTGGGGATCTAACCCTTGAGGCACTGGCCGAAATGATTTTGTCCATGGCCTTGAATACAGCCTCTAAAGCGTGAATCGGTGATCGATGGGAGTGATTTTTTAATGGGTGGAATAGAACTTTTGCTGGAAAGGGTGTCATCACCCATGCTGGAAAACCCCGGACCTTCGGATCAGCAGTTGGACATTATGTTTCAGTCTGCACTGAGGGCACCAGACCATGCCCGTCTTCGTCCGTGGCGTTTTCTGACCGTGAGTGGCGAAGCCCGTGAGTCATTAGGTGAACTGATGGCCAACATTGCCTTAGAAGAGCAGCCCGACCTTTCCGAAGATGCCCTGGCTCGCTTCAGAGGGATGCCTCTGAGAGCCCCTATGTTGATATTGGCTATTTGCCCGGTTAAAGATCATCCGAAAGTGCCGGAAATTGAGCAGAAAATGTCGCTGGCTGCTGCTGTTCAATCTTTACTGCTGGCAGCCCATGCCCAGGGCGTTGGGGCGATCTGGAGAACTGGAGATCTGTGCTACAACCCGTCCTTGGCCAAAGGGCTTGGTCTTGCTGACAATGAGCAGTTAATGGGGTTTATCTATCTGGGTAAGCCTGCGGGCGTTAAAAAGAAAGTGCCTGCGCTGGATGTAGGGCAATTTGTTTCTGCCTGGACAGGAGAGCATCAGGTTTCTTAGAAGGTGGAATTGGTATAATTTCATTTTTACCACAGAGACCCGGAGGAAACGATTTTTCTCTGTGTCTCTGTCGTCAGTTTTTTCTTTGTTGAGCACGCAAAGAAGCATCAATAGGTTCAAATTAGAAACAGGATCAGCGAACCATGATGTGGGGGATAATAAAGTCTTCCAGGTCCTCTTCGTTTACGTCCACTTCTGAGTGCACCCAGCCTTTGACCGAGATTCCTGCTGTGTGAACAGATGTATTGGAGCCGGAGACCAATGGGTGCCAGCTGGACAGTGGCTTTTCTTCACTGATCAGACGGTAGGCACAGGTTTCGGGTAGCCAATGGAAGTTCTTAACATCCTTTAGTGTTAATACCGTGCAGTCAGACACTATCTGCTTTCGGTTTGGATAATCCCGACACTGGCAACTGTCAGTGTCCAGCAATCGACAAGCCACGGACGTATAATAAACTTCATCCGTGTCTTCATCTTCCAGCTTGTGCAGGCAGCATCGGCCGCAGCGGTCACAAAGGCTTTCCCATTCATCGGATGTCATTTCTGACAGGGTTTTGGTTTCCCAGAAAGGTTGTGTTGTCATATTGGGTCGTTAAACGAGAGAAACTCATCCGGCAGGCGAATCGTGTAGTCGTCTTCCTGTCCCTAAGAGTCAGACGGCGGCATTTGCAGGTAGTAACCGTTACTGGCAAGCCCCTCAAGTACGCTGGTGGTTTCAACTCTGGCCAGCTGTTTGGTCGGGGTCAGCAGCAGGTCAAAAACATGAGCAGGCTTACCGAATGCCTTCAGTAGTGGCTCAGGAATTGTCTGTTCCAGAGAGGTACCTTTGGTCACATAAAGGTACATCTCATCCCGCTTGGGGCTTTTGTAAATCGATACCAGCGACTTCATTCAGTGGCCTTTTTCTTCCATTGCTTTGAGCTGATTGATCAGAGGGGTGCCGATGATATCACGCCGCCAGCCCGTGAGTGTATCAGGCAGGGAAAAATGACCATTGTCCAGCCAGCTGCGCAGCAGTGGTGACGTTAGCTTATTGGGTGTCAGCAGTTCAAGAGGGATTTCCAACTCAACCGCCTGTTGAGATATCAGGGTTTTGATCTGCTTTCCCCAGTCCTTTGCGTTTTTGGGTAAAGGGGGGGGGAGGGAGCCGGGCCTCTGCTCCGCCGGGATTTGGCTGGCTGCATTGATGATATCCAGTATTTGTTCGCCATGATGACGGATAATGCTGGAGCGCATGTCCGGTATTTCCCGGAGTGCATTGATGGCCTTGGGTTGAAATCTTGCCAGGGGCCAGAGACTGCCTTTCGGGATAATCCGGTTTCTGGGAACATTTTCCTCACGGGCTGCAGTCTCACGGAAATAACAAAGGGCTTTTAATACAGCCAGCTGTTGAGGGCGTAGCTGCCATGCCCGTTTTACATCTTGCCAGGCATTATCTGGATCATAAGGAAGCACATTGAGTGTTAATGACAGGCATTCATCATCCAGCCACGCTTTTTTAGGCGTCTGTACCAGTAATTGATTAAGGTGCTGATAAACCTCAAGCAAGTGAGTGACGTCCAGGCTGGCATAACGAATCTGAGCTTCTGTTAATGGTCTTTGCCGCCAGTTCGAACGGGTTTCATCCTTGGGCAGGTCAATATTCAGAATATGCTTCAATAATGCCTGGTAGCCCATGGAAAAACCAAGGTTAGCAAATGCCGCTGCAAGCTGGGTATCAAACAGTGGTCGTGGGACGGTACCGGTTAATAGCTTGAAAACCTCCAGGTCTTCACTGCATGCGTGAAGCACCTTAATAACATTTTGGTTTTCAAACAATTTAGCGAGAGGAGACCACTGGCTAATCTCCAGAGGGTCAATCAAAAAAACATCTGACCCCGCACCTACCTGAATCAGGCCTGGCAGTGGGTAGAAAGTATCGGTACGAATGAACTCCGTGTCCAGTGCAATCGCATCAAGCGCAGACCACTGTTGGCAGTAGTCTTCCAGTGTCTGATTGTTGGTGATCCAGACGGGCTCTGGAGGCAAAAGTGGCATAGCTAATGGTTCTAATGGAAAACTCCATTATAAACAGTCATGAGCTGCTGTTGATAGGCCATTGCCGTTTTTATCGGTTCTGTCTTGTCATCTTCATTGGTCTCCTATAACTGCAGAAATCACAAAGCACTCAAAGGAAAGTACGGGCCTTTCTCTATGTGCTTTGTGATCCCAATAAATAAAAAAAAGGCCAGATAAACTGGCCTGAAGGGGAAAATTAACCGTGGGCGCGAAGTGTCTCTATTCGCTGATCCAGTGGCGGATGGCTGGTAAACAGGGCAGCCAGTCCGCTGCGAACACCACTTCGGATACCGAAGGCCGTCATGGTTGCCGGCATGGCACTGGGCGCTTCGTATTCAGAGCGAAGGCGTTCCAGCGCTGCAATCATGTCCCGGCGGCTTACCAGTTCGGCACCGGCTTCATCCGCTCTGAACTCACGCTGGCGGGAGAACCACATAACGATGGCACTGGCCAGGAAACCAAGAATAATCTCGGCGATAAAACTGGTAACGTAGAATCCTATGCCTACCCCGCCTTCTCCTTCATCATCACGACGCAGGAAGGAATCCACGGCATAGCCAATAATCCGGGCGAAGAACATAACAAAGGTATTCACAACACCCTGGATCAAGCTCAGGGTGACCATGTCGCCATTAGCAACGTGACCGATTTCATGGCCGATAACGGCCCGTGCTTCGTTAGGAGTGAAACGGTCCAAAAGCCCCTGACTGACAGCGACCAGTGCCGCATTTTTATTCCATCCAGTTGCAAAGGCATTGGCTTCCGGCGAGTGGAAAATGCCTACTTCCGGCATTCCGATGCCTGCTTTCTCAGAGAGCTCTCTAACGGTATCAACCAGCCACTGTTCCTGGGCTGATTGTGGCTGTTCAATAATCTGCGTCCCTGTGCTCATCTTGGCCATGGTTTTGGAGAGCAGCAGGGAAACAAATGAGCCGG
>CBDHDM010000084.1:0-22303 GCA_965261315.1 Endozoicomonas sp.
GCCTTGATTATAAAAATACGACGTTAGTAGTCCGAGGTAAAAAATGAAAGTTGCAGTATTTGGCGCTTCAGGAAATATTGGTAGTAAAGTCTGCGACCTGTTATCAGGCAGCCATGACCTGATTAAAATCGGTTCAAAAAGCGGGGACTTTCAGATCGACTATACCGATGCCGAATCGGTTAGGTCCGTTTTTGAAGCGATGACCGGAATTGACTCTGTGATTGTTTGTGTTGGTGGCGACAGTCAATTCAAGCCTTACGTTGAAATCACCGATGATGATTTTCTTTACGGAGCTGAACGTAAACTGGGTCGCTCAATTCAGAATAGTCCGGCTCTCTGAACGATATTTAAACGACAATGGATCTATCACCCTTACCAGCGGGTTTCTCAGCGATTATCCAAACCCGTTCAGCATGGCTACCGGCCCATTTAATGCGGCAATAGATACTTTTGTCCGTCAGGCTGCACCATTTTTAAATCGAGGTCTGAGGTTAAATGTGGTCAGCCCCGCCCCAGTGGTTGAACCCCAAAAAGTCGACGTTGGGCTCGTCAGTGCAGAGCAGGTTGCCGAATTTTATGCAAGATCAGTCAACGGAAATGAAACTGCCATGGTGTATCGCGCCTGGGGTGGATTGCCAAGAGTGACCGAATAAATGCGGCCTGCACGGGCAGATGATATGATGATATCAAGAGTGTGATATATTCGGTTCCCACGCTCCTCGTGGGAACCTGTAGCGCAGAATATCGATAAGTCTACAGATTACAGACCTTACAGACTGACCGGTTCCACCGTAAACTGCCCACTATCCATTGGTCGTTTAATTTCCTCTTTCCCGGAGAAATCCACCGTTTTCAAATCAAGCTGTTTGATCCGGCTGTCATTCATGGTTTTGAAGTAAAGCACCCGGTTTTGCTGATCGATTACCGATGTCCACTGCGTTGCGCTGGGCAGATCGGGGATATGGGAACGCTGATCCGGCGCAAACTCGACACCGACAGGAATGTCAAAGTTATTCAGGATATGAAGCGCCTGGGAAACCGCCGCCTGATTGTCCGTTAACGGCGGTGCCGTGTGGACGTAAAAAGCAGCCCGGACAAAACGCGACACAGGGCTTATATCTCCGGGCAGGCCACCTGCGGCGGTGCCGGTACCAAACGACGTTAACTCAAGTCCACCGGTTTTTTTATCAGGCGTCGTGCCCGGTGCGATATTGATGTAATTGCTGAGATTGGTCACCTGCCACGGAAACTCTGGCGAATTAGTCAGTACGCCCGCTGTGTTCTCATAAATATTGATCTTGCCGTTATCAACAATTTCAATGACCACATTGCGGCCGGTGTTATCCGTTACCCGCCAGTGCGCTGTGGGTGTTGGATTCCCCTTGGCATCAATATAAACAGGCACGATTTTGATGTTTTTCAGGGCCGCTTCCATCTCGGCAACGGTAGCAAACTGGCTGAGCATCCAGCGGACAAAATCCATATCAACAATGTTGTTGCCCGTGCGGGATGGATCAAACGTTGCCAGGGAACCATACCCTTTAAAATAAAACAGTCCGGCGGTTAACCCGGCTTCATTCACCCCTTCGGCAATGAATTTATCCACGGTGACCGATAGACCGGAAAAACCGTATTTACTGCGCCAGCTCAATCCTTTTTTACCATTGGGAAGAGTAGATGTGTAAGCGTAATCCCGCGGCGAAACAATCAGTTTACTGTTGAGGTTGTTTTCACCCCATTCAATCGTTCGGGCGTGAATATTCGCACTGTGCGTAGTGGCCAGGGTAATGCCGGTACAGGCACTGGTGGATGTACTGATACCCGCCGCAAGCAATGCGGTGACCAGCAATTTTTTGGATAACCGTTTCGGAGACATAAGGACACGCCCAAAGAGAGTACTGGAGATTTCAATCAAATCCGACATGCATTTCCACGGAGGACCGTGGGAACGGGATGAAGACCGGAAGGCTGGAGTATTGGTGCTTATTCAGAATAGTCAAAACACCAGACAGCGGAATAGCATCCTTGCCAGTCCACTGTGAACTATCTTGTTGCCGAACTTCATTCAGACACGGCAATCAAGCCAAACATTAACCGTTAACAACCATTTCAGAATTAATCACCACCCGACGGTTCTGCTCACGACCTTCCTCGGTATCGTTACCGGAAATCGGGTCAGCTTCGCCCATGCCAATCGCATCTATACGGGAAGCCTCTACATTATATTCAGTGACCAGTACATCACGAATGGCTTCCGCACGCTTGAGAGAGAGCTTCTGGTTATAAGCTGCAGGACCCGCGTTATCGGTATAGCCGGTAATGCTGATGCGTGATGTCGGGTGACGCTCCAGGAGCTCAGCCATTTCACCAATCACTGCGTAATCCTGCTGCTCAACCACGGTGGAGTTGAAGCCGAATTTAACCATCAGCTCCATATCTTCGTATAACTCACAACCGGATGCATTGACGGCAGTATTCACCGGCGTATTGGGGCACTGATCATTAGCATCAAGCACGCCATCATTATCCGTGTCCACAATCACAACCACAGGCTCAATAATGATTTCTTCTTCCACAACCACGACCACAGGCTGTGGAGCAGATTCAACACTGCCAAAGGTCCAGGTCAGGGCTACGTTCATGGCACCTTCTGTCTGTCCATGCTCCAGGCTGCGCGCCGCACGGAGATCACCACGGACGGACAGATTTGGCGTAATTGCCTTACGCAGACCCACACCGCCATTCAAACGGGTGTCGTCATCAGAACCCAGATTATCCAGATCAGTATCCAGACGGCCCACACCGGCAACTACGTAAGGGGTAAAAGAACCGTCCCATGGGGTCAGGTCGTAGTACGCATCCAGGCGAAATTCTTTCAGATCCGCATTCGCATTGGTGTTTTTCTGATCGGTAGAATACTGGGAGTACACACCGTCAACACTGAAACGGTCATTGAACCGGTAGCCAATACCCACTTCAGGCGCTACTTTGTCGTCCAGGTCACGGTAACTGTCGAGCTTGTTGTATGCAGCTCCGGCAGACAGAGTTACGCCACTATCCACCACTTCCTGTGCAAAACTGACACTGCTGACAGCCATGGCAACGGAAACAGCGATCACGGAACGGGCGAAACCTTGAATTTTCGTCATACGGTTTTTCTCAACTCTCGTCGTTTATTAATTCAGGCCAGCAGGAACTATCCGAAGATACCCCGGTCCTGTTAGCCTGAGTGGTGATTTTTGTGGGAATCAGTCGTCTTTTTTGCAGGAGTGAACTTCCATTCCGGAGCGACCGCCCTGTAGCTGACATTCCAGCTCTACATGCTTATCAAGATATTGATCAAGGCTGTTATCATTGGCGTAGTAACCAAATAAACTGGCATTATTTTCCTGGCTGTTAATCACCTTGCCTTCCAGTTCAATGGTGCCATCAGAGTGCTCATACTCGATATCCATCACCCGATACTGATCATTGTGCTCGTAGCCAGAAACGGATACCCAGTCACCGGATAACGTTTCAAGGTCAACTTCTACGTCTGCATTGCCCGCCACATGAAAGGGGATATCATTAATGATCACTGCGCGCGGTTCAGTACCCTTGTATGCCTTTCCGTCGAGTTCAAATTCCCTTGAGTCTAAAGACGGAATCGATGGAATCAGGTCATCATCCTGATCTCTCTCTATTTCACGGGCGATCAGCGTTTTTTTATTGCTGTTCCAGACGCCTTCAATTTCCACAACAAAGCCCGGTTTAATGCCAGCAGCTCCGGCTATCCCTTCATAACGGGTTTGCTCTGTTAATGTCACTACACGCTTACGATTCAATTCAAGGGTGTCCAACTGTGGGCTGACCCAGGTCACTATACCTTCCATCTCCATTGAACCATCGCTGAATTCAGGATTATCAACTTCGATTTCAGTGGCTTTTATCGTTTTACCATCCTGTGAAAACTTACCTTCTACTTCGACCCAGTCTTCATTATTCAGGACAATACTTATTCCGGAATAGTCAACAGTGACAGTGCCGAGGGTAAACGATTTATCGTCCATACTAAGTTTGCTGACAGGGCCTTCTATCTCGCCATTCTCTTCTTCATCAAGTTCAAGATAGGTTGCCTGGATAACGCCCTCACCAAGCATAAAGCCACTTACCTCAACCATCTTGTCTTTGGCATTTTCAAGCGTCAGACCATTGCCCCAGCGACTGCCTTCAGTTAACACCTTCATTCCGGCAATGATCAGAGCCTTCTCCGCCGGATTAACCTCAGACACCGGAGCACGTAACAAATCATCATAGATAATCCCGGTAACCGTCTGCTGGCCATCTGTTTTCAGCGTCAACATCATTCCGGGTTGTAAAGATTGATCCGTCAGTGAACGCTGTACAGAAAGCCCGGAAAGATTGACATCATAGCGACCCACCGTGCCTTCTCCCGTCGCTTCGTCATAACGCAGAAGCTCACCAGAAATAATGTTTGGCAGGTGTAAAGAGGTTGGCGCGGGCCATCTGTTTTCAGCGTCAACATCATTCCGGGTTGTAAAGATTGATCCGTCAGTGAACGCTGTACAGAAAGCCCGGAAAGATTGACATCATAGCGACCCACCGTGCCTTCTCCCGTCGCTTCGTCATAACGCAGAAGCTCACCAGAAATAATGTTTGGCAGGTGTAAAGAGGTTGGCGCGGATGAACTGTCACTGGAATCAGAACCACCACCACAGGCCGTCAGTGCAAGTACCAACGGCAACAGCATAAACTTGAGTTTCATAGGTCGAATACTGCAAAAAAACGATATCCGACCTATTAGATGACATGTGACGTTAATAAAACATGAACTAATCGTTCATCTTATATTCATCATTGACAGGAATCGCATAACACACACCATAACCTGAAACTCTGTCCTTTCAACAAAATCAGGATCCACGGAACAGGGTGTACCAGACAAACCAACGTCATTAAAAGACACCCTTTACTGGACGACAGAGGAATTTAAATCTAAATACTAGTATCGATCAATTTCGATGACAGCCAGTTCAACCTCTTGTAAATCCCTGTAACCCCCTGCAATTGCCATGTTACAAAAGCTTGTTACTTATTTGTTATTAAGTATTCAACTCTGTTGTAGCCCCCTCTCTCTTTCAAACACTGTGGAGGGATATTCTGACAGGGGATATTGGGATAATGAACATCATGACAGCTTCGAATATTCTGACAGCCTCTCAACTCTCGCCAGAGTCCTGAACGGTGTAGAACACAGCACTGAACTTATTCAGCGAATAAAGGGGCATCTCAAAGGAGAGGCCGAGCAGCAGATTCGCTCTCAGGCTCATGGCTGGCTGGCCCGGTATGGCACCTCAAAGGTAGAGCTGTCACTGAACTCAGACCTGAGCGTCAACGCCGGAGAGCTGGATCTGCTGCTGCCCTTTGCTAATGGGAATGATGAACGACACCCGTCAATCTGGTTTACCCAGACAGGTATTGTTCTCAACCGGCATGAATACTATGGCGGCCGGAATTTCTTTCATATCGGCATTGGTCACCGGACAAAGTACGAACAACATTTCTATGGCCTCAACGCCTTCTATGACTACGATCTTACCCGCCATCATCATCGGGCCAGCGCTGGTGCTGAATATGGGTTAAGCAATCTATACCTGTCCGGTAATATCTACTTCCCACTGTCGGGCTGGAAAGGCAGTCCGGACACCATAACGCTGCTTGACCTGCTTCATAACCTGGAGGAGCGTCCATCACGAGGCTGGGATATCCATATATCCGGGTTTACCGATCAATGCCCGTGGTTATCCGTTGATGCCCGTTTCCAGCAATCTTTGGGCGCTCTGATTGAGGTCAGCAATAGCGGCCCACCCGTAAAAAAATCCGTATCAGACAACCATGGCCCTGAATTATCAGCCCGTACCATTACTGATGCTCAGCACAGGATACAACAAAGAAAAAGCCGGAGATCAGGGTGCCTTTATCACCGCCAATATCACTTATTATTTCGGAATCCCTTTCCACCAGCAAATCGATCCGGCACAGGTCATCCACGCAAAGTCTCTCGATAACCAACTGTTTAAACTGGTCGAACGGGAGCACAACATCCGCCTGCAGTACCGGACCACAACGGCCAACAACTCAATCCGGTTTACTGCCCCACAATACCGGGTCGATGAGTACAGCCAGACCAACCTTGATCAGTGGCTGATTTTTGAAGGAAACCGGGCCAACATTGTCAGCGTTCATTACGAAGGTTCTGCGGCACCGGATATTCAGCGATCCTCCATCTACAATGCACCGGCCTTCCAGCAGCCCACAGCACCAACAACCCGAAGCAGTACTCAGCAGGTTTCAACCAACAGTTACAACCTTGAGGTGATGGTCACACTGAAAAACGGCCAGACCATCCGCACCCCGGCTCCGGCTGAAATTATCGTAGAACCAGAAGCAACCGGAGTTATCTCCGAAGTAGAAATCACACCCGTAAATAGTAACCCCTCGTTAACGGGCGATAGGGAGGGCTATATAGTTTCCACTACCGTTCGCAACACGCAGGGAGTTATTCTGAGCAACCTGCCCATTGTGTTTTCGACTCACTTTGATGGTGCTGCATTCAATCCGGTAGAAGCAATAACAGACGCTAGCGGCAGAGCGGAATCACGCCTGACCAGCTCTCGGGCTGGTTCAGTTTCCTTTACCATTACCCAGAGCCAGACGATCTTTCAGGAGAGTGTTGACTTCATTACAGATGATGAGAACACAGCAGGACTTGGCAACCCGAAATCAACATTCGTAACAACCACTGACAACGCTCTGGCAGACGGGGTGGCTCAAAATGTTGTCACAGCAACACTCACAGATGCTGAGGGAAATCCGGTACCCAATCGGGCCATTACGTTCTCAGCCACTGATCAGGTCACAATTCAGCCTGCCAATAAAAGCGTCACTGATAGCAACGGCCAGGTCGAAGCGCATATCGTCAGCTCCCGTGCAGCCGATTACTCGATATCTGCTGAATACAAAGAACTGAGCAAATCAACCACCGTCGTTTTTCTTGCCAATAGCGGCACCGCAGATATTAATAACGCCTTTTCATCCGTTACCGCTGCCGGAAGCCCGGCACTGGCAGATGGCGTTTCACCGGTTACTGTCACTGCCTCATTAAGAGATGCCCATGATAACCCTGTTGCCGACCAGGCCATTGCTTTCCGGGGCGCAGATAACCTCATCATCACACCACAAAATAATGTGACTGATAGCAATGGTCAGATAAGTGCCAGCATCACCTCCCGGCAGGCCAATATTTATACGATAGAAAGCGTTTATAATAACCAGACCAGAGTCGTCGATATTGAGTTCACCGCCAATATCAGCTCCGTCAGACTGAATCCCCTTACGCAAAACGGTAGTCCATCGGAGGCTGATGGTGTAGCCAACGTTGTGGTGGTTGCCACACTCGCTGATAACTCAGGTAATCCTGTTGCCGATCAGACAATCACCTTTCCACCGGTTTCCGGAACGAAAATAAGCTATATGAATGACATCCAGACAACCAACAGCTACGGGCAGGTTTTGGTGGAGGTCAGTAGTACACAGGCAGGCGTTTACCAGGTTGAGGCTAAATACCAAGAGCTTTCACAATCGATTTCCATCACCTTTATCACGGGCAGTCCGGAAACCATTACCCTGATATCCAGCAACAGCAGCTTACCGGCTGATGGAATGACAACAGCAACGATTACTGCCACCGTAATGGACAATAAGGGCAACAAAGTGCCTGATGTACCGGTGTACTTTTCCCTGCCGGTCGAGTCAGGTGCCACGCTTGGTAATGCCGAAACCGGTGATATCCAGTGCAACCGGTCAGGCGATCACAACGGTAAAAGGTTCTCGTGCAGGGGTTCTTGTCGTTACGGCAACTATTGACGTCAATGGCTCCCCACTGGCAACCACCATCGAAATTACGCTGTCGGCCAACCCGGATACAGCAGATATCGCCAACACATATTCATCCGTCATCGCAGAAAACAGCCCTGCACCGGCCAACGGTACCTCCGGTATTGTTGTTACAGCCACCCTGAAAGATGCCAGCAACAATCCTGTATCAGGCAAACCCATTACGTTCACACAGGTGACCGACCTGGTGTTCAATCCGGAGAATCAGGGAATAACTAACGACGCTGGAGAGGTTAAGGTGACGATCACCAGTACACGGGCCAATGCCTATGCTGTCACCGCCAACTATCTTGACAATAGCCGCTCTACCGACATTCTTTTTACCGCTGATTCCAGTACCGCCGGGTTAAACAATCCGGACGCTGGCATACAGGTTCTGGTAGACAATGCACCAGCCAATGGTATGGCCTGGAATGAGGTGGCGGTCACAGTCACCGATAAGAGCGGAAACCGGGTGCCCAATGCTCTGATCACCTTTCCACCGGTAGACGGCGTCACCCTGTTACCTTCTGATATCATTGTTCCCATTGTGCAAAATGCTATTGCAACCGATGCCATGGGGCAGGCCGTTGCCCGCATGACCAGCACCCGGGCAGCAATCTACCCCATAAAGGCAGAATACAATCATCAGACACTGTCACAGGCGGTGACCTTCGTGCCCAATACCGGCACTGCGGAGCTGAACAACCCCGACTCTACGATGGTGGTCACCCGGAATAACGCCATTGCGGATGGGCAGGCGCAAAATACCGTGACCGTCACATTGAAAGACGACACGGGGAACCCGGTACCCAACCAGACTATTCATTTTTCACCCACTGGAGGCGTTACACTGTCGTCTGATAATAAACAGCATGACCGACCAGCAAGGTCAGGTAACGGTTAACCTGACCAGTCTGAAGGCACAGACATTCCCGATCACCGCAGAATACAAGGCAGTGCAACGTTCGGTCGAGGTCACGTTTATCGCTGATAACAGTACGGCAATCCTCGCATCACTCACCGAAACAGGCAGCCCGGCCATCGCCAACGGCAGCAGCGGTGTGGTCGTGACTGCCACGTTAACCGATAGCAATGGCAACCCGCTGCCTAAGCAGCCACTCAATTTCTCCGGTAGCGCCAACCTGAGCATCATCCAGTCCAGCAGCAACACCGATAACAAACGGCCAGGCTACAGCCACGGTGACCAGCACCCGGGCCGATACGTACCCGGTTTCTGTGCAGTATCAGGAGCAAACCTCTTCCATCGATATTATCTTCAATCCTGACGTCAGCAGTGCCCACATTACCTCACTCACCCAGGCGGGCAGCCCGGCAATCGCCAATGGCACCGACCAGATCATTGTTACCGCTACGGTGACCGACAGTAATAACAACCCCATTTTTCGGGCAGGAGGTCACGATTCCAGAGGTGTCCGGCATTGCAATTCAGCCGGTCCGTGAAGCGGTAAAAACTGACGATTATGGTCGTATCATGGCTCATATCAGCAGTCGCCAGGCTGGCACATACCAGGTATCGGCCCACTTCCCAGGCAACAGTCAACACGGAAACACGAAATCCGTCGAGGTTGTCTTCAAAGAAGATTCAGCCCAAACCCTTCACCTGACTACCAGTACCGATACACTGGTCGCAGACGGCACCACACCGGCAACACTCATCGCCATCGCTCTGAACGCCGATGGAAAACCGGCTCAAAATGTAGCGATCGCGTTCCGGGTTCCTGATAACTCAGGAGCCACCCTTGGCATTACCGATCCGATTTTATCCAGTGAAACAGGGCAGGCCATCAATACGGTCACCGGAACCCGGGCGGGAGAACTGGTGATTACGGCTCAGGCAGGCAGTCATGGCATAACTGCCGTCAGGGAGATCATGCTGATCGGTAATACCGGTACGGGGGATATCAACAACGCCCACTCATCAGTCACACAAACCGGAAGCCCGGCAATAGCCAATGGGAGTGATCAGGTAACTGTCACAGTCACCCTCAAAGATGATTATGGCAATCCGTTAGCCGGACAACCGGTTGCCTTTCCGAATGTTGAAGGTCTCAACCTGACATCACCTGTCAATAACACAACCAACTGGGCGGGACAGATCAGTGCCAATGCGACCAGTATCCGGGCTGGCACCTATACGGTTGCTCCCATGCACAATAACAAAGCTCACCCTATTGATATTGTGTTTACGGCTGATGACACCACAGCCGGATTGAACAACCCGAACGCAGGTATTCTGATCCTGGCAAATGATGCGGCCGCCAATGGTGTTGCACAAAACAGGGTTGCGGTCACACTGACCGACCGTAATGGTAATCCTGTGACGGGTGAAACCATCAACTTTCAGCCGGTAGATGACGTGACGATCCAATCTGAAAATGACTTCAGAACAGACGTCAATGGTCAGGCGATTGCCAATTTAACCAGCATCCGGGCTGGCGCCTATACCATTGATGCGACCTATCAGGAAAAGAGTCTGGCGACCAATGTTAACTTCATCGCAGATCCTGCCAGCGCCACCATTTCCTCCCTGACGGTTAGCCAGGATGGCTCGGTAGCCAACAAAAACGATCAAAACATCGTCATCGCCACGCTAACTGATCCAAACGGGAACCCGGTGGCCAATCAGCAAATTATGTTTGCACCTCCTCTGTCCGGATCCGCAGTGTTAAAAATCATCCCTGCCAATAATGGCTTTACTGACGATAATGGACAGGTAACAGCCAGCATAACAAGTACTCTGGCCACGACATTTGAACTGACGGCCAGCTTTTATAACAGCAGGAAAACAGCACAGATTTCTTTTATACCCGGTCCTGCCTACAACGTTTCGTTGCCGGCCATTATTGGCTCCTTGCCAACCGATGGCAGCAAGACGCTTGATGTGATTGCCACCGTCAGGGATAGGTACGGTAACCAGGTGGCTGATGAGCCGGTCAGTTTCTGTATATCCCGTGTGAACAAAAATGCAGTCGGCGTTGTGCTGGGGGATCTCACCCCAGTCATCAGCGGTGCAAATGGTGATGCCTCTACCACGGTAACGACTGCTGCAGGAAAAAATACCGGCCCGGTTAATCTCTGCGCTCAGATTACTGTCAATGGCAGAAGGGTTGTCTCAAACACCGGGCAGGTCAGCTTCACAGCAGCTCCGCCCACGTCGCAATGAGGAGGTATTGTGAAAAACGCACGATTCAATCGGTATCTCTCTATGCTGACTGCGACAGCAATGCTGCTCATCTGTTCACTGCAGAGTATGGCCGATGACTCCCCCATGGGCTTTCCCCATGAGGCCTGCGGTTACGTATTGCCGGAAACAGAGACGCTGGTCGGGTCAACCCCCACTGCCGAAGTGTACATTGACCTTGCCAGCTTCAGTTACTATATCTGGGTCGTCACAAGAAATGCTGAAACCAACCTGCTGGAATACCATGGTGCACACAATGGAGGTGGGTCTATCAAGCTACCATATCTACCGGTCGGTTCGAGATTTTTGATCGGGATTCAACGGAGTTATGACGATAACAAAAACTGTGATTATTTCGAAATAATAGGAGGCGGTTCCGGCCAGCTTGAGTGCAGAGGTGTACTGGGGCCTAATCTGTTCAGATGCACAATAAGAGGAACGTCGAGAAAAGTCGTTAAGTCTGATGGCTCAACCAGCATTCTCTCGGGTTGTTGCCCGATCCCATAAGCTTAAATATGGAGCGTTTTCAGCTCTGGCTTCTATTCAACAATACTCACGGGCGATAACGGGAGCATTAACTGCACCTGCAATCCGCCCATAGCACTCATTGCCAGCATCACAACGCCCCGATAACTGTGGGCAATCTCCTGAACGATATCCAGTCCGAGACCAGAGCCCGGTACCTGCTCATCCATACGGACGCCGCGCATCATCACCTGACGCATCTGCTCTTCCGTCAACCCTGGTCCATCGTCGTCGATATAAAGAGCCAGCTGATTGCTCTGTTCCTCCCCATGCACCCTGATAATGCCAGCGGACCATTTGAAGGCATTCTCGATGATATTGCCAAGCAGCTCCTCCAGATCACGCTCTTCAACCGTCACCCAGGTATCGTCATCCAACTCATTAATCAACACTACATGACGATGGGCATACACCTTGTCAAAGGCCAGGGTCAGTGCATCCACCACACCAGCCGGACAGGAGCGAGCTGCCAGAATCCGGGCAGAGCCAGCCACCCGAGCCCGACCCAGATGATAATTAATACGGTTTTCCAGCTGCTCAATCGTTTTTCGAAATACCGGACGATACGATTCCGGGAGCAATTCAACTTCATTGACAAGAATGGCTACCGGCGTTTTCAGCGCATGCGCCAGGTTTCCGGTATGATGACGGGATCGCTCAAGCAATTCAGCGTAGTGAAACAATAACCGGTTGAGATCATCCACTACCGGTTGCACTTCATTCGGGTATCGCCCCCGCAGGCGGTCAATCTGGCCATCGCGAACAGACTGCAAATCGTCCTTGAGCGTCTTCATGGGACTCAACGACCAGCGAATCTGCAGCGCAATAAAAATAAGTGAACTGATGGCAATCAGGGCCAGGGTAATAAACGTCCCACTGGCAAACATCTCATAGGTGTCTTCTAATGCCTGACTGTCAACAGCGACGGTTGCCTTAATAACCTGATTCTGTGAGCTCAACGACAATAGACGTTCACTGAACACCAATGTCTGGTGATTCGGGCCTTCTCCCTGGCTGATATCAAAACGGGAATCCCATAATGAGCGCGAGCGCAGCACACTGCTTTCCGTTTCTATCTGCCAGTACCAGCCACTATAGGGCTTGCGAAACCGGGGATTCGAAAGCACCCCTTTCATGGCCAGCTGACCATCGGGTTTCAGGTCAACAAACGCCGTTATTTCATCCAGATAAAGGGTCGTTTGCTCAGCCAGCTGATCATAAAGATAATTATGCACCGCCCTGGGAAGAAAAAAGGCAGCACTGAAACAGACCAGGGACAACCAGATGAAAGCACCCAGCAGCAACCGATAACGCAGGGAGTGGTGAAGGACAAAACTACGCAGACTGACCAAGCTTATACCCCAGTCCCCGGACGGTCTTAATAATATCCGGGCTTACCTTGGTGCGAATACGCCGGATAAAAACCTCGATAGTGTTTGAATCCCGGTCAAAATCCTGCCGGTAAATGTGCTCTACCAGTTCAGAACGGGAAATGACCCGCCCCTGGTTATGCATCATATAATCCAGCACTTTAAGCTCCAGCGCCGTCAGCTTCACAGGCTGCCCCTGCCAGTAAACAGACGATGTGCGCGTATCAAACACCAGGTCACCTACGGTTAAAACAGGTGAGGCCTGACCACTGCCCCGACGAATCTGAGCCCGTAACCGGGCAATCAGCTCAGCCATCTGAAAGGGTTTGCACAGGTAGTCATCCGCACCGGCATTCAGCCCCTCAATACGATCATGAAGTGAATCCCGCGCACTGAGAATAATGACCGGAAGCCGTATATCCTGCGCTCTCATCGTACGCAGGATAGTAAGACCATCCAGTTTGGGCAGACCAAGATCCAGCACCACAGCATCAAAGCTCTCTTCAGTCACCTGATACAATGCTTCAACACCATCACTGGCCGATTCGGCCAGCCAGCCGGCCTGATCGATCGCCTCAACGATCTGCTGGTTAAGGAGCGGCTCATCTTCAACAACGAGAATCTTCATGGTACCTGCCTGACGACGGTTTCCAGATTTGTCCCTTCAAGGTCAATAACCCTTAAGGTTTTAGCGTCCATCTCAACTTCGATAATACGACCATCATCCTGCAGCAGGCGTAACTCGTAATACCAGTGTAGCCAGTCACGCTCCAGTTCAACCCGGATAATCCGACCATGGAACTGACGACTGATGACATCAACCAGATCCTGATAACTGGCCGCATCCCCTCGCTTCACCACATCCAGGGGCTGCGCAGCATGAGCCACCGGAACGAAGTAACTGAGCAACAGGGTCAAAACGATAATGACCATTTTCATTTGAACAGGCAGCCCATAAAAATTACACTTTCCAACCTTTCCCCTCTATTTCCAGTTGGAGAACAGTGTAGTGTATTCCCTGCAATACCGATGGAAAAGCGTTCGTTTTACATTGATGGCTCTTGCCATGGCTGTCGCCATCAATTCATCGCAGGCCATGGCCCGGGAAGGTAAAACATTTATATCAATTGTTGATGTCATTAACCGGATTACCGGGCAGGGTTGTACCGACATCCGTGAAATAGAGCTTTCTGAAACCGCTCAAAAATATGAAATAAAAGCATTTGACCGTCAGGGAAACAGGGTAAAGATAAAAATGGATGCCCGGAACGGCAGCATCATCAAAATTAACAGAGATCGCGATTAATACATGGTTTCAATAAGTTAGAGGGTAGTGGGGCAAATGTCTGGGAGGAAAGCGTATAACCCTTAGCATTCCTAAGAACTCAATCTTTTCGGGAAGTGTGGTTAGAAAAAAAGAAGGCAAAGTGTAATTTAGGGGGTCACTTTCCTGGATGACCAAGTATCTCCATTAATGTCAGGGGAGAGGACGGGAGACAGCCTTCAAGAGCACTTAAGCTTGATGCTTAATCTAACAAAGACAAGATGAACGGTAGATGAATGAACGTTTCATAAATCATTAAGCCGTACCTTGTTTTAATAGTCTCCATCGAATCGAACCTGAATGGAGTGTTTATTATGCGTAAGAAAATTATTGCCATCGCTGCATCTGTTATTTTGCTGCCTTCACTGGCGCTGGCAGGTGGTCATAAAAAAGAGTGGGATCAGTCTCAGAATGTGTTTTTTAATGGTCCGGTGGAGCTGACATCACTGGCAACGTTGCAGAAGATGACCTTCGGGGAGCAGAAGGCGATCATTGAAGGTAAAATTGTACGACAACTTGCTAATGGTGGGTTTTTGTTCTCTGATGGTGACAACGACGTAATGATTGATCTTGATGACGATATTCGTCTGGATCAGAGCATCAATGAACAGAGCCGTCTGCGACTGTTTGGCGAGTACGAGGCCTGGGATAAAGAGTTTGAAGTTGACCGGGTTCAGATTCTGTAATGATGCGTAAGACGCTTTTCGTTATTATCACTTCCTTTCACCTGCTGCCCTCCCTGGGAATGGCAGCAGGAGACAATCATAAAAACGAGTCGGGTCAGCTTCTGGCTCTTATTAATGCTCGAGTAAAGGCGACACCGCTGGAAGAACTGAAAAATACCATGAAAATGCGGGAGCAGAATGCAATAATTGAGGGGGGAATTCTATACCAGATTTCCTTCGATAGTTTTATGGGTGGTGCTGTTTCAAAGCTTTGGAGCTCTGAGGATTATGCGCTTTTTTCCCACACATTTGACCCACTACCCGGGTTTGCTGTCGTTTTGATTTTCTGAGTTCAATCTCCTGCTCTTCGATCTGCTGAGCCGTCAACCCTGCTTTACGACCTTTCAAATAGCGCAGATAGGCCGGGATATGCGTTTTGCCCAGGTATTCATCCAGATAAGGCAGAAAGCCGGCATAGTTGCCTTTGAACTTTGCATGGTGGAAATCGTGGTAAACGGGACCTTTGTAAACCGGGAAAAGGTGTGCCGGATTCCACGGTACATCGTAGCCAATATGGCCATCAGCACCTTCCATTTGACGAATAACAACCCAGATCCAGACAACATAAATATGAGCACCTAACAGAATAGGGCCCACCAGAGTCAGTCCGGCCGTCAAGACATACTCCAGCCAGTGCATGTAATTACCATTAATACCACAGGTGTTGCGAATGCGATGGTGGACGCTGTGGACATGCTTTAACAGCCACTTGTTTTCATGCATGTAGCGATGCGTCCAGTAATATAAAAAGTCGTCCAGAAACACAAAGAACAACAGCTGGGCGATGATGATGTACCAGGAGGGCAGTTCACCATTATGCACCGCGGTCAGTTTTAACAGCGGCCAGGTAGCCACTAATAACCCGGCCAGAATGACATTATTGATGATAATGCGGGCAATGGAGGGCCAGAAGTATTTTTTAAATTCAAATGGCTTTTGCTGGATTTTATATTTGCGCATCGATTTGGGATCGAGCCAGGCAATAATGGTCCACGGGGTGGCGACGGTTAGAAACGACGCCATACTGATGACCAGGGTTGCCATGGGGAATTGCCAGAACCATGGGTCGTTATGAAATCCCTGCCAGGGTGAGAATACATCCATGAGGAAACCTTTCTTATTGTTTTATGGTGAATGGATGATTACTTTTTGGTCAATGCCCCAAGGTGAAGGTCTCCGTAAGCCACTGTTGGCTTATAGCCAGGAAAGCCCCAGTAGCCGGTCAGCTCGGATGAATTTGCCATATTGGGGAAATCACGATAGACCGGATGGCTTCCGGCAATGGTCTTTTCAACAACCATGGATATGTACTGGTCCATCCCGCCTTCCAGCGTATTGCCGTTTAAAATCACTTCCATGCCGGTTTGTTGAGCGTATTTTTTTAAGCCTGGTATACGGGATTTTTCCGGAGCGTAGCAATCCGGGCCAACACCGTTTTCGCTGGTTACCTTTAATCCTTCCGGCGTGTGAGCGACAAACGAATGGTTGCCTACGGTATGCCCGGGCGTGCGAATGAGTGCCAGTCCATCGCCGATCATGACGTCACCATCCAGTTGAATTACTTTCTCTTCCGGAACACCCGCCAGACCATTTGGGCAATACCAGTCCATTTGTGGTGGTAACAATGCTTTTGCCGACTGCCACTCGTCTTTCATCACTAACAGGCGGGCATTGGGAAACAGCCCGGGCTTATTGCCATCACCCAGCCATTGACGTAAATCCTGTGTATGAAGATGGTCATAACTGATGAAATCAATAGCTTCAGGCAATAAACCCAACTGTTCCAGACAGCCATTCACCGTATTGCTTTGTGGGGCGATGAATTTTTTTAGCAGGTCTTTGGCAGGTCCTGCTTTGTTAGTGATTCGTTTGAAGTAGGGGGTTTCTGCATTCGCTTCAGCATCAGAAGGGGAGAGTAGAATGGTTTTCAACCCTTCTGCTGTATCTACCTGAACCACGAATAAACGGTTCAAGATATGAATAAAGGGCATCGGAATGATATTGCAGTTTAAAAAGGCGTATTTGGTTGGGTACGGTACACGGATCAGTTCCATGCTGCGGTAAAATTTAATCCGGGGTTTATTGAGCATGTCGATTCTGAACTTTTCCGCAGCCAGCCGCATGGCTTCAAGTCGTGTGTGTGTTGCCCGATACCGACGTGCTTCTTCAAAATGCTCAATAGGTCGAATGATGCTGCTTAACCATTCTTTATCCATGGATGAATGTTGAGTCACTGCTGGCTCAATCGTGTCTGTAGTCATTCTGTTATCCGGTTATTGTTATTTTTATAGACCTGGCCTAAGCCAGTTGAGTTGAATAATATTGTTTTATTACGACAATAAATTGCTTTATCACGATCATTTTTTTGTTGGACAAATGGGGCAGAGCCCCAGGGCTTATCGACAGCAGATGATTATGAAATCACAGCCTGCAATGCAAGCAGAATGATTAATGCTTTGGATATCCGGTAATATCTCGAATCGATTTATACAGCGGCTGCATACGCTTATAGATCTTCTTATAAACCTCGTTGTATAAGCGGTCGTAGAGCTGCATTGTGGGAACATCCGGTTCGAAAATATCACCAACGCGGGTCATTTTATCGATGGCATCACTGTAGTTTTTATGAATACCCAGGCCAACGCAGCAATTAATCGCCGCCCCAAGACCTGAAGCCTCGAAGGTATGAGGACGTTCGGCTTCCATACCAAATATATTTGCGGTTAATTGCATGGCTGCATCGCTCTGGGAACCACCACCAGAGACTCTCAGTCGTGTAATCGGTGTACCACTGCGCTTTTCGATCTGCTCTTTTCCCGAACGTAATTCGTAGGCCAGCCCTTCCAGAATGGCACGATAAATATGTGCTCGCTTATGAACATCACCAAAGCCAATAAAGGCGCCTTTACCCTCTGGCCCGGGCTGTCGTACGCCAGGTGACCAGTAAGGTTGCATCATCAGTCCCATTGAGCCTGGCGGCACCTGAGTTAACAGGGCATCGAACAGCTGTTCGGGCTCGACGCCCAGCTCTCTGGCCTTCCGCTGCTCAGCCTGTGCCAGCTCATTTTTAAACCAGCTGACCATCCAGAAGCCGCGATAAATCATCACTTCGGTGTTGTAGTGTTTTGGCATCGCAGCGGTATAGGGAGGAATGAAGGGGATGGTTTCAAAGTATCGCGTAGTTGTCGTGCTGATGGTCGCCGTCGTGCCAAAACTCAAACAGCCGATATGAGGGTCAACACCGCCAGCGCCCAGTACTTCGCAGGCTTTGTCGGATGATGCGGCAATCATCGGTAAACCAACAGGCAGGTCAGTGTGTTCAGCGGCCTCGGGCGTGATATGGCCTAACAGCTCTCCCGGTTGCACCAGTTCTGGCAACATGTGCCGTCTTGCTGCCAGCAGTTTCCATTTCAGGTCCCGCTTTCCGGCCCATTTCTGGCGACGATAGTCATAGGGCAGGTATCCCGCCACTGAGCCACAGGCGTCTTTCATCTCACCGGTCAATTGATAGGTCAGATAGCCCGATAAATTCACATAGTATCGGGTTTTCTGCCACACATCCGGCTGATGCTGCATGATCCAGTTATCACGGGCTTTGGCTCGTAAATCTTCAATAAGACTGGTCAGGCCGATGGCCTTAATCAACAGGCCCCAAAGACCGCCAACCGGCTTCTCTGGTTCGGATTTGCGCTGATCCATCCAGATAATGGCAGGCCTCAGCGGTTTTTTATGCTCATCCAGGTTAATCATGGTATAGCGCTGAGTGGTCAGTGACACACCCTTAATTTGATCGGGCGTTACAATGCCCTGGGCCCATAACGCTTTGCACGCTTCGCCAAGATGCTGCCAATAGTATTCGGGGTGCTGTTCTGCCCAACCGGGATGCTGTGAAAAATAGGCTTCCAGATCAACTTTGCTTTTGGCGATCTCATTACCGGCGCTGTCAAACACCAGGGCACGAATACTCTGCGTACCATTGTCGATTGCCAGTACATATTCTGAATCACTCACTACGAACTCACTTTTGTATTTTTATTATTGAGTTGAGTATCTATTGCGGAATGCTGTAATAGGTATTCCAGATCGATTGATAACGAGCAACTTCCTGTTGCCACTTCTGCTCGCTCCAGCCAAGCGCTTCGCTGCATATGGCCTTGATTTTATCTTCAAAAATCAAGCCTCCATTGTCGAGTAACAAGCCCAGGCGTGTACGGCGCAGCAAGAGATCATCCAGGTGAACTATCGCTTCATGGCCTGCCGACCAGCGTAACTCTGCCCACAGGGCACGGGCTCCGGGAATAACATCCAGCTCATCTGGGCATGACTGCTCCAGCAAACGATCACTGTCCATTCCATAATGGCCTTGAATCCGTTTCTGTAGATAATCCGGCAGTTCTTTTAACAAAGCAGTGGCAGGCTCATGTTGAGTAAACATATCCGCACCGGAGTCACTGAAATCAACGCCCGGCAGATACGCTTCAGCAGCTTGTAAAACATCCAGGGCAATCAACCGGAAGGTGGTTAGCTTACCGCCACTGACGGTCACCAGACCGTTATCATTCCAGATACTGTGATCACGCTTTTCTTTCGAAGGGTTCAGTGCGCCAGAGCTTACCAGGGGGCGAACGCCAGCCCAGGAAGAAATAATATCCTGCTCTGTTAAGTCGGCTTTCGGGAACTGGAATCTGGCGGCGGCCATTAAATATTCCAGCTCATCACGTGTCATGGCGACTTCCTGATTGCCAATGTCACCATTGTCCAGATCGGTTGTGCCGATCACCGTTCTGCCTTCCCAGGGGAAAATAAAAATCGGGCGTTTATCATCCGGATGCATCGCGGTATAAGCCTGTGCGACTGGCAGTCGCCAGCCAGGCACGACAATATGGCTGCCTCGGGCAGGGCGTATATGACGCTCTGACGTCACTTCTCCCCGAAGCTCATCGCCCCACGCGCCCGTCGCATTAATAACGACTTTAGCGTTCACCGACATCAACTGACCCGTTTCTGCATCTTTCAGCTGTGCGCCGATTACTCGACCCTTCTCTTTAATCAGAGAATCAGCACCCACATAGTTGATGGCCGTTGCTCCATCCTTCTGAGCTTCCCGAAGTACCCGAATGACCAGACGTGAGTCATCAGTGACGGCATCGGCAAACTGAGTGCCACCGAGCAGGTCATGCTCATTGATCAAAGGGCTCAGGTTTTCGAAATCATGGCGTTTATGAAACTTGCGGTAACGCTTTCCCGCGAAAAAATCATAAATACGCAATAACGCATTAAAGACAAATGGTCCGGGAAATCCGCCTTTATAATGCGCCATCAGATAGCCCATCTGATCAACCAGACCCGGGGCTTCTTTCATCAAACGTTCCCGCTCAGACACCGAATGCATGGTGGTTTTAATATCACCGGAAGCGATATAGCGCAGGCCACCATGAACCATTTTTGAGGAACGGCTGGAGGTACCCCAGGCAAAATCCTGACGATCAACCAATAGGACTTTCAAGCCGCGCCGGGCCGCTTCACGGGCAATACCGGCACCGGTGATACCTCCGCCAGCGATAACGATATCCCACTGGTGGTCAGTATTGTCTGCTAAATGTTTCAGTAACCGGTCCCGGTTGCCTGCTTGCCACGGTTCTTGCCACATAAACTGCATTCCTGGTTTGCTATGTAAAGCGCGGGTTATTCCTGAAGCAAAACCCCAGGGTTCAGGCGCTTTTCCGGGTCAAAGTCCTTCACCAGCGTTTTAATGACCCGCATACCCAGCTCGCCTTTTTCAACCGGCATATAAGGGGCATGGTCACGCCCGACACCGTGCTGGTGAGAAATGGTTGCACGACCTTGAGCAATGACTTCACAGGTTTTGGATTTAAGCTTTTTCCAGCGTTCCAGGGTGGCTTCGTAACTGTCTGCACAGCGGAAGAAGTAAGTGGTGTAGATACTCGCGCCCTGACCGTAAATATGGGAGAGATGAGTAAAGACCATGACCTTCTCACCATCGTCTTTCAGCGCATTTTCAAGGGTGGTTTCCATCTGGTTCATCTGTTCATCAACATTTCCCCAGTCGGTTGAGGTTTCCAGCGTATCAACCGCGATGCCCTGTGCCCAGGTGGTTTCCCGTAAATAGGGAAATTTGAAGCGACCATGCGCCCAGATAGTACCCATGATGTTGGCCAGTGCTCCGCCAACGCCTCCGTGCTTTTTCAAAATCTTTTTAAGCTGCTTCAGGGCCACTTTATTCTGGTATTTAGAACCCGTGACACCAAAGGTCAGCATGCAGCGGTTATCATCCAGTCCGCGGAAACGCAGATACCCATCCAGTAGCTTAAACTGCTTGAGGGAAGTGCCTAAATTGGCATGGGCTCGCGTCTCTTTGGCATTGCTGACACGCATCATGGACAGAGGGATTTTCTGCTGGGCAACTTCCCGCGCAACGGTTTTGCCCGCCTGCCAGTCTGGCATGAAGCACACCATGAACTTTTCTTCTTCAGGCGCTCGTTGTACACGCACCTTAACTTCCGTGAAGATACCCATGCGGCCTTCAGTACCCATGGTCACTTCACGGATATCAGGGCCGACAGAAGAGGCAGGAATCGATGGTATGTCCAGGGTACCCTGCAGGGTTTCCATACGACCACCGGCAAACATTTGCTCAATACGACCATAACGGAGCGATTGCTGGCCTGAGGAGCGGGAGGCAATCCAGCCACCAACGGTGGATAACTCCCAGGATTGGGGATAGTGGCCCAGCGTGTAACCGCGAGCCTGTAACTGGGCTTCAACCTGGGGGCCGGGAGTGCCTGCACCAAAGGTGGCAATCTGGCTCTCTTCATTGAGATCCATCAATTGATTCATTCGACCCATATCAACGGTCAGAATGGCCTTCGTGCTTCTCTGCGGCGTAATGTGGCCGGCGACGGAGGTACCTCCACCGTATGGGATAACAATGAAATCATGCTGAACCGCAAACACTAACAGCTCGCGGACCTGTGCACTGGTTTCCGGGTAGGCCACACCATCGGGGAAAAACTCAAAGTCACCACTGCGCATTGCCAGCCAGTCTGGAAAGCTCTGGCCGCGTGCATGTCGCACACGATCTTCTTCCGTTGTGACAATCAGTGGGTGCTGGGGCAGGCGTGATGCCGGTACCCTGGCCATCACACTGTCCAGCGTTGCATCCTTCAGTGGTGCAGGTTCGCCAATAATACTGCGAATC
>CBDHDM010000085.1:0-23995 GCA_965261315.1 Endozoicomonas sp.
AAAATGCCGATCAATCTGATTGGGAGCATATTGAGAGTATCTTTGTTGAGAACTGTAATCTGATCGCTATTTCGTGTAATGAAAGTGACCAAACGCTTAAAAACGCCGGAATAGAAAGCTTTGATACTGTCATTATTGATGAGGTATCTAAAGCGACGCCGGTAGAACTGCTCATGCCGCTTATGCGTGCTCGTAGAGCAATTTTAGTGGGTGACCACAGGCAGCTGCCGCCAGTTTTCCAGGAAAGCCAAGATGCCCAGGCCTTTACTGATAAAGTAGAAGAGGCTCAGGAAGAAGGGGGCAGTAGGATTCTGACCAAAGATAACCTCAGACGCTTTGAGAAGATGGTAACGGCATCTTTGTTTAAGGATCACTTTGAAAATGCTGACTCCTCTATACGTGAACGCCTGATCGTACAATATCGTATGCACCCGCAGATTATGGCAATCGTCAATAACTTTTACGAGGGGCAACTGGAGTGCGGTAACCCGGACAAGGTACGTGAACATAAGCTGCATATAGCAGGCAAAAATAATGTTCTGATTTCTGAAAAGGATCATGTGCTGTGGATTGATACCTCATATGATCTCAAAGACCAACCGTACAGGGAAAGTGAAGACAGAACCAACAGACTGGAAGCGGTTTTGATCGCCGACACACTGGTAAAAATCAACGAGCAATCGCGAAACAACGGGTTCAGTCAGAAGAACAAACAGAAAGTCGGTGTTGTGTCGTTTTATGCCTCACAGTGCCGTGTTATCAGAGATGAAATCAGTAAGGCAAACGGAGGGAAGATACAGTTTGATGCTATTCATGTTGAAATCAATACCGTCATTCGCTATCAGGGTAAAGAAAAACCAATCATTCTGATTAGTTTGGTCAGAAACGATGGAGGCCCGAAAAATAAGAGGCGCTCAGCCAAAGCCAATGTTGCAAGGTATGAGTTTATCAACGTAGCGATGTCCCGTGCGCAGGACCTGCTAATCGTATTTGGTGCGAGAAATATGTTGGAGCAAAGAGATGTGTTCCTGCCAAATATGGATGCTCCGGGGCAAAAAAAGGTGCAGGTCTATAGAAAAATCTTTGGTGATCTGGACCGGTCCGCACGGATTTTTCATGCATCAGAAATGAACGTTCAGGAAGCAGCGGCGAATAGAAAAGGAAAGAGGGCGCGTAAATGATTTACCTTCAGAACTATAAAGTTGCTGTGCCTGTTTTTGGAGTAAATTCCCGTATTTCGTATCAGACCATCCGTAAACCAACGGTGTTTGAAAAAAGCATTCTGCAGTTGCTGGCTAAATACCGTAATGATTTGGGTAATCAGAGTATTGATCAGATTGCGAGTGAGCTAAAGGCGAGTTCGGTGTTTTTTATTGATGGACTCCGATACCTGATGGACTTTAATGCAGTCCAACTTATGTATGGTTTGTCACTGGATGAGGGTGCGACATTAACGCTGGACAGCTTTGATATTACTGCGAACGGGAAAAAATTTTTGGCCGATAATGCCTTACCAAGTAGCAATAAAAACGAGTCTGATAACCACTACTATCACCCGATATCAAGAAAGCTTGTATCGGGAAAAAGTCTAGGAAAGTACTCCGGAAATGGTACTGGCGCGATAGAAGCCGGTACGCTTAATGTTACCCTGGCGACGGTGGAGGGGATCGTCGAAGAGAGTATTCGCGATAAGTGGCAGATGAGACCAAATACCAGAATAGAACAGGTAGAATCCCATTTATCTGATCTGCTTTGGGAGAACAAGACCATCTCCCTGGATATCGACAACAACGGTAATTTGAGTGTTACCTCATCGGACAAACTTTTCCGCCAGTGGCTTGATGGGGCGGACAAAGAATTTCTGTGGACTCAGGTAATACAGCACTGTTTTTCAGATAGCTCCGAAGTAAAGCTGCCTTTGATTAATTGGCAACACGTAAAAAGCCTGGTCGCAATTGAAAATGCCAAGCGGCTTAAGGATACCAGTGCTTTAAAGCTGATCGCTGTGAGAGATACAGAAGAAAATGGGAAAATTCCTACGATATACCTTTCCGCAGAAAATCGGGTATTTCTACAGGGGAACGTTCTTGTACTGCCTGAATTTCAATTTACTGTTAACGATAGCTTGTATGCACTGAATATAGACGGCAATTTTAAGGACGCAGAGGTGCACTCCGGAAGGGCTGAGATATATTTTGCAGGACAACCGAGATATGTTGACTTAGCGGTAAAGCTTAAAGGTTCTGAACTATGGGATGAGATTAGGCAGTATCTGATGGAGTCAGATGACTTGGAAGTTGTGCTGTTCTCGTCAGTATTGGGTGTAGAGCAAGCAGTGAAACGGTTACCTTTCGCCCGAATCAATGAAGTTAGAAACTATTATGAGCGAATGAGAGGTGTGATACCTGATATTGGCTTAGGGGTATTTAAGAACAAAGTAGAACCATTAGAAAACCTGGAAGAGCTTAAGCAATATCAGGCGATGTTTACCAGTCAAAATCTGGAGAACAAACTGCTTCTTTCCACCTGCTTTGCAGCTCTGATTAAGCACTCACTGCAAGAGAGAAAAGTCGTTACTAATCTAATGGTTACTCCCGTTCTCAGCGAGCTTTCCAAATCCTACTTTGCTGTTCAGGATATGGCTGGAAAAGGTTACTTTGATTCGGGTGATCTGGAATGTGTAACACCTGATTACCGCCTACTCAAATTAATAGATGGCTGGAAAACAGCCCATGGTAAGCTGGCTAAGACCGTTCCAGCGGAGTGTTTGCGTGTGCCAGAGTTTAAATCTGGTAGAAGAGCGCATGAGTCTACTTGAGCAGCATATCCGCTCTTCATATGCACTACCCAGAGACGACGAAAAGCGGATAATTGTGATTGATACCAACTGTCTAATGCATAGACTGTATCTGTTGGATCAGATCAAGCCTTCCGACTGGCTGGTGATCCCCACTGTCGTATTAGATGAGCTTGACGGACTTAAAACGGATCAGGCAAAGAATGGTGAGATAACTGAAAAAGCCAGAAAGGCCAGAAAAGCTATAGACAGGTTAGGTAGTTTTACTTGTGATGACTACTATGAACAGGATCACCTGAAGCTATTAAAGAAAAACAAAAACGGTTCGGCTGATGCCAAAGTGTTGTCCGTTGCAGCGTATTACAGGCTAGGAAAGGTTCTGCTGATTACAGAAGATAAGAATCTGAGAAACATGGCACATGCTGAAAATATTCCCGCTCAAAATGTGAATAGCTATTTAGGCAAGCAAGGAAAAAGTAAATGAGCCAAATTCACGAACGCCAATATCGCCTTGCAAGAGAACGGGAAATAGCCGCAGCCCGGGTCCGGCAGACCACGCAAGAATATGTAGACCGCTATGAATCGATCTTAAGGGATGCGGAAGAGCAGGGATTAGTGGAGTTTGTTCAGGGCGACTACATCCGGTTGTGTAGCCAACTTAACGACATTAAACGAGAGTTGTCTGATGATCCATTCAGAGCTCGTGAGATCAGCATATCCATAGGGCAAGAGGTGTATGCTTTACCTCGCAATGCCCGAAGCATTAGAAAAGAGACTGAACAAGCTGAAAATCAGGCGTATATAAAAGCGTTGAAGGAGAAAGAAGAGCAAGAACGTCAGCATCAAAGCAACCTGCTCAAAGTATGGCAACAAGAGTTACTAACATGGCGGGATAAGCTCAGCCTAAACATGGTGCTTAGAGACCTATCTGAACTTCAGGCCACCCTTTTTTCTGGTGAAGGAAAGGTTACCGAGAATGAAATAAGGACAGCTCTGGCTAACTTGAAGAAAGAAGCCGAAGAAAAAGCCAGCAAAAGACGGATACAAATTGACAGGCAGAATCAGCAAGAAGCGAGAGAGGATCTTGTACAGATTATCTCTGAAAATATCGATAAAAACCTGCCCAAAGAAAAGGCTCTTAGCCTGACAGAGCAACTCGATTTAGCCAAAGGTAGCGCTGCTGAAGAGCATGAGAAAGGCCAGATATTACTTGAGGAAATCAGCAAGCAGGTAGATTCGGCTATAGAGCAGGAAGCGATACGAAGAGAGATGGTTAAGGCGGTGTATAGATCCCTCCAGGAAGCGGGATTTCATGTTCAAAAGCCTAAACAGATAAAAGAGAATGGCCGGGATGAAGTATTGATAGCCGCCTCTCGACCTGCCGGTAACAGGGCATTGTTCCAGATTGAACTAGACGGCCAATGCACTTATAAATTTGATAATTACAAAGGTCAGACCTGTCAGAAAGACATTGAGCAAGTGCTGCCGAAGCTCACTGACATATATGGTGTTGATCTGTCAGATGCCCGTGTCTTATGGAGCAATCCGGACGACGAAGATGCAGACATGAAGCCGATTCCGTCCCAAACACGAAGAATGAGTAAGTAGGATCCAATGAATAATCCTGTTTTAGCTGGCTGGTTAAATGATTTTTTACGTCAGGCCAGATTGCGTCGCGGTATCGTTCTAAGTGGCAACGTGGTGGATTTAGCTTATTCAGAGCAGAACAACATTCAACCTATACGGGAGATACTGGAAAGCAGCCTTAAAAAGCACGGGTTCAAGCATGTGATTTTTTATTCCCGTGTTGGTGGTATTTCAGGTGTTTCCGCTCAGGAGTGGCAAAACCTGAATTCACAGTCGCAGTTTTCAACAGGTGAGATTGAAGGTGATGATTACGATTTGGGGGAGGATTTTAACTCTAGCTCAGCAACATTTAGCCCAGTGACTGAGATAACACCGGAAGACTTCTTCGCCATGGCACAGGGGGTCATGCTAAACAAGCAGGCCTCGAAAACAGCATTTATTATTGATTGGTCTAATTACCTATTCGGCCAAGTGAATGCGCTGTCAGAACAGGAGCGTGGTTGGTTGCTACAGATCTCCCAAAGCCTTCGCAATGCCCCTGATGTATTGACTGCAAGTGAAGTTGATAAAGTACAAAGCCTGATGGCATTCATGTGCCAGGGAGCTAGCATCCTGCCCCCATCTCTATATTTAGGCAACCCTCAATTTGCAGAGGTGAATATTCCGCTACCGAACCGGGAGTGCAGAAAGCAGGCGATAATGTCCCTTGTACATGTATTTGATGTTGATAAAACATTAGGCTCCGGGTCACGAGCACTGGAAGATCTGACTGACTTAACGGATACCCTGACACTGAGAGATATTAACCATCTAGCAAGATTATCACGTCAGCAAGAAGGCTCACTGAGCATAGATGCTTTAGTCTCTTTGTATCGCTACGGAAAAAAAGAGTCCCCATGGGAGTTGCTTAATCGTGACAAACTAAAGACCACTGCCGAAACGCTCGCGCTCAGGGTGAAAGGACAGAATGAAGCGATTGAAACAGTCAAGAAGGTGCTAATCAGGGCTTACACAGGACTTTCAGGCCTACAACACTCTTCTCGTTCCAGAACCCCTAAAGGAACACTGTTTTTTGTTGGACCTACAGGTGTGGGTAAGACTGAGTTGGCGAAATCATTGGCAAGCTTTTTATTTGGTGATGAAGATGCCTGCCTCCGGTTTGATATGTCAGAGTTCAACCATGAGCATGCCGACCAGCGTTTAGTTGGCGCTCCCCCCGGATATGTTGGCTTCGAAGAGGGCGGCCAGTTGACTAACGCAGTGAAGCGACGGCCATTTTCATTACTACTATTTGACGAGATAGAAAAAGCTCACCCACGTATTCTGGATAAGTTTTTACAGATCCTGGAGGACGGCCGGTTAACAGATGGCAAAGGTGAAACCGTGATGTTTTCAGATACCTTTATTGTGTTTACCTCAAATATCGGAGCGAGTACTATTCCGGCGGGAGATGATACCGCTGAAGCTTTTAAAAGAGCGGTAAGCAGCCACTTTGTGAATGAGCTGAAGCGTCCAGAGTTGCTTGGCCGTATTGGTGAGGCGAATATCGTTCCTTTCAATTTCATGTCGGATAGAAAGTTTTTGGTCTCTATTGCGAAAACCAAGCTTGAACCGCTTAAAAACCGTCTGAAAGAAAAGTGGTTGATATCGGATTTAGTTTTTGAAGATGAAGACCAAGCCCTTGGTACCATTGTTGATAAGGTCGATATACAGAGCGGTGGGCGTGGAGTGTTAAATGCACTGGTGTCATCATTACTTGACCCTCTGGCTCAGTTTTTGTTTGATGAAATTGATGATCCCACTGCGCTTGCTGGTAGAACCATTAAGGTTGTTCGTGCCGGAAAATCCTTCGATTTTGATATTATATGATGAGTTATCTGAATGTTGCCGCGATTGTTGACCAAACTTATGTGGAAGGTCCCGGGGCTAAGAACAGCAATTTGGGTGCAGGGCTGTCTCAAGAGATGTCGGGGATGCTGTAACCCCGGCTTCTTGGAGATAAAGCCCGCCCGTATAATGAGCACTGATGAGATCTGCCACCTTATTGAAAGCAATCATCAGAACTATGGTATAGAAGGTATTACCTTTCTTGGAGGAGAACCCTTCTTGCAGGCATCAGGACTTGCTGATATCGCTGAATTTGCTCAGAAGTCCGGCTTGTCAGTAATGATATTTACTGGTTACACAGTTGATGAACTTAATGATGTTAAGTTCGCAGGAGCATCAAAATTGATTCGGTTCACTGATGTACTGGTTGATGGTGAGTATGACTCTGATAAGCAGGAAAAAACAAGAAATTGGGTCGGTTCATCCAATCAGAACTTTCACTATACAGGTACACGTTACGATAAACGCATAGAAAAAAATAATAATCAAATTACAAATGAATGGCGCATTTCTACCAAGAATATAATTACTGGGAATGGGCTGCCTTTTATTATTAAAAATAAGAGCAATACCTCATAGGTTTTAATTGAATCGCAGGAGGCGTAGTGGCACTCCATGTCTGGCTCTTATACCATGGCTTCAAATCTTTAGCCACTTGCCTTGTACTGATCAAGTGTTGTTGTGGTGACCGTAATACTGCGGGTTTGCAGACTTATTTCAAGACATAGAAGTGAAACGTCAACAGGCTTTAATTATATCAAAAAATTCGCTCCTGGTTCCCGCCCCACCGGCATACACAATAGTCGACTTCGGTCTCTGATCCAAGGATCAAGACCCGTCCCTGGTTTTTCCACCAGTGGCAATTCCCCTGAACGGGGTAAGGAATGATTTGAACTAACCTGCGTGGCTACACAAAGTCGACAACTATGGTGGCATAGGGGATGGGGGGCTCAACAGGGGTAAATACTGGAGAAGATCAGCACTTACCCTGTTTTTAGGTGACCAATTTATCCGCGTCTATCTTCTTCCTCTCTACGCCGTTCTTCCTCCTCCTCCTCTTCTTCCCTACGTCGACGATCTTCCTCTCTACGCCGATCTTCCTTTTCTTCCTCTTCATCTCTACGACGCCGTTCTTCCTCCTCCTCTTCTTCTTCCCTACGTCGACGATCTTCCTCTCTACGCCGATCTTCCTTTTCTTCCTCTTCATCTCTACGACGACGTTCTTCCTCCTCCTCTTCTCGATAACACCAGTAACAATATCCACTACCCCAGCTGTCATCTTTGTCGCTACATTTAAAACATGACATTTAGTTATACCTTGCTGGATTTTGCAGGTGAATATCGCTCAACTATCGCCCATATTTCTTGTGGGCAATTTGTCCATGTTTCTTTTTCGCAACTTATGCAAGATGAACCTTTGGCATATGATGGACTTATATTATAACAATTTGTGCACAATACATGTCGCATAAAAAAAGTATTTAGTTTTTTAATAGCTGCATCCCATGAAGTTCCTTTAAATGGAATTTCTTCCGATAAGTAATCCTTGTAAGGCTCCATGAATTCAGTGATTTCTTTATCTACTTTCTTTATAAGTATTTGCTCATACTGCTCAGTGTTGTAGTCAGAGTTTTTACTTTCAATATTCGAGTCTTTAACTGACTCGTATTTATCATAGCGCTGGTTACCTCGAGATGATCCAGTATCATGATTCCTATCTCTTATCATCAGAGAGTTAATCTCAGATTCTAATTTTTCTATTCTTCTATCCTGTTCTTGTAAAATATTGTTTAGCTCTGAGTTTTGCTTATGAATATCTTCATATTTTTTCTCTATATGGCAAATTTTATCCAATAATGAGTTTGTCGGATTTTGCTTATCAGCTATCACCTTATCCAGTTCAATTAAAAGCATTTCACTGCTTTTTTCAATGTCAAAGCAGCCGTAGCCTAACCCCTAAATAGTGATTAATTCCCCGTCAAGTAAATTACCTTTAACCAACCTGTCTGAGTGAGTAGTATTTAACCAGGGGAATTCATCAGCATATTCTTTGTATTTATCATTAGATACAATGTTCAGGTTATATTTGTCTGCATAGGTAAGTATTGGATAATCTGCTTTTGTAGAGCCAGTGACTATCATAAAATATTCTTTATAGTTTCTTATCAACTCGTTCAATATTTTTTTATCATATTCGCTTTCAAGCTTGTATGGTGTTGAAGCATCAAAAATGCAGTAAAAATCATTTCCTTTTCTCATGAGCTCTATAGCTATGGCAAGAACCTTATCCAGGGAACAACTTCCACCCCACCAACATACGTTGGTGCCGTCAATTACATATTTCATATTATTGAATTCCAGAATAAATTTGGCTGAATAGAATCTTCAGGTTTAAGAGACTGTTAAGTTTAATTCTATTTTTTCGAGTTAAAATAGAAGCAACATCAAAAAATGTTTTGCGATATTATGGTGCTGAATCACTTTGCTCAGGTGTCTTGTTTTCCAATATAGTCTTAAATACAGGGGCAATCATGTCATTCAGTATTCCTGTAAATAATATTTGTGGATAGTCGTCTTTTGATTCCGTCAAATAATACTCGTTTGCTTTAGATAGTAAGTTGTCCGAGCCTTCCAATACATTCACAACTTCCCAATTGTGTTGTTCAAGTAGATTTTCATAATATTCGCCAGTGGCGATGACACCCCAAGCAGTAAATGGGGAAGCTACTTTAAACCTCTGCAGGATGTTGATTGATAATTGCGTTTCGCCGTTCTCAATTTTCCCCCACGCAGATGGAGATAAACCTAATAGTTCAGAAAACTTGCTTTTAGTCAACCCTCTCTCCATTCGATGCTGGCGGAGTAACAACGTTATAATTGATGAAAAGGTAGTTTGATGCTTGGTATCATTTGTCATAAATTAATTCTTTAATATCTTCGGTCTATAAAAAATAACGTGCATCACGTAGCAGAAAGTTCAATTAATGATTTAGCTTGTTATCAAGTCTTGTCATTGTTGTTGACAACAAACAATACTGGTGCAGAAACGCGGCAATGAATATCGAGATCAGTCATCTGGAGTCTGTCCAGTCATAGCGTCTCAACTTCAACAGATATAGTAAGAACTATCTGAAGCGTCGCTAACTCATCCGGCTGATGTACAAGCTAAGCGCATGTTAAGGACTCGAAACACGAGTGTTAATAGTATTTATGTATAGATCACTATCGCCTTTATGGATTAGGGTCGGCAATAAAGCTTGCCTGTGATAAGGGTCTATCATTTTCGGAGCGGTAGCCAGTGTCATGCTTTTCATTTTGAGTAGTAAATGCAATATTTAAGAACAGACCGCCTCGCGTTAACAATGGCAACGGAACCAGTCAGGCAGAGTTAAGGGATGGGTCTGTTATTAGCGATAAGGGTGAGTCTGTGGGCCGTGCCGTTGGGGAAAAGGTGGGGAGATTAAGGGGACTGCGCCAGAGTTGACGCAGTACGAAGCGAATATCTGATTATCCTTTAAAAAACAGTCTTTTTATATTTGATGCTGGTTACCAACCAGTGTAATTCAGAATGTTATCCAGATGGATAAGCGTCGGTTGAATGTCAAGTTCAGTTTTCCAGAATGCATCCCTGTCTCCGTCAGTACCTGACCACTCTATTACTCTACATTTCCTGCTTTTTAAATAGGGTTTGATCATCATGTTAAGGTGCTTGTCCAGTCCTGAATATCCAAACAGAATGACTTCATCTGCTTCAGACAGAGTGAATTTCAAGTAATCCCAATAGGTTTTTAAAACATAAGAAGAATCTATAACTGAAGGTTTATGGTCTATGTGACATAGTACGATGTGATGGCCAATTCCTTGAGAATATGAAGCTAGTTGGTCTCTCCGAAGTTTTACGATGAGATTATTCTGATCGATGAAAAGAGGAGAACCATGCAGATGTAGATAGTAGCCAAAGTTACGACCAAACTTGCGTTCTAATGAATCCTCATGAAAGCCACTGTCCAGCATACCGTCAATTAAATAAGCGCCATAACCCCCTTCGAAAATATCGTTGTTAATGAAAGATTCGTACAGCAGCTTGTCATAGTTCAAAGTAGCAACGTGGGATTTAGTATCTTTAACAAAGTCAACCAGTGGCTCAACAAAGCTGACCGGTAATGGGTCTGGATATTCATGCAGCCTGACTGCAACCCGTGTGAATAAATTTGGCAATTGCCAATGGGAAAGACTGTCCATATTCGGGTGAGCCAATGAATGTCACCGCTGCCAATTTTATTGAGAATTTCGCATGCACTTATGGCGAGGTGGAGTTTATCAAGTTCATGTTCTCCCTCTGGTGCCTGATCTTTACCAGTACACATCGAAATAAGGCGTTTTTGTTCATCGTTTAGAATGACCGAATCCTGCCAGGTATCCTCAAGAGCCTTTTTCAGCAAAAAATGATCAGGGTCTAAAGCCATCCCCAAACCATTACCAAAAATCAATAATTTCCTGGTCATCCTACTTCCTCCAGTGCCCTTGGCAGGCACTTATACGACAGTAAGCATAGGATTTAAAAACTGCGCCAGAATCGGCGTAGCACAAAAGTCAGAAACAAGTTAACCCGGTTCAAAAAAAATCCTCAGGCGACCGCTCAATGGCTTGTAAACAGATGACCTGACCTGCCTGATATCGGACAGGCCTGCCACCAGGGATGGTTAACAAACGACATATACTCTTTCATCAAAGTCCCTGAACATAAAACCCTTCTGTGCAGACGTGCAAGAAGCTGGGGGGGGGGGGAAGGCTGAGGACAGGTTTTTCATCTTAAACGACTTGAGTCGTTTATAAGTTTTCAGTTTGAAAATGGTAAGGGATAGTCTTCGTTGCCCTGCGAGACATTTATCAGGATTCAACCAGACTTTATCAGCCAGATCCCGCTTTCCCCCAACGCTCGGGATGATGTTGCTTTGCGAACGCGTAGCCCACTTTCCTACTAAACCATTCCTTTTGCATAGCTTTCCAATCTGCTTATTACACGGCCAACGGTAATAGTTGCTCTGACTCCCTTGATTCGGTAAGACTCTCTTAACATCAGGTCCAGTGCGGCATCGAGCAGATTATTACCTGCCGTTACTTCAACAATACTTGCCGTCCGCTGAATGGAGTAGAGGGAAGCCAGGCTCTCCATCAGTTCAACACGGGTGGCGAGTTCGTGATTTTTAATCTGGCAGCGAATAGGTGACCCTTTGCGCCTTTTTTCAGCCAGGAAGTTCTCCATATTCTTATGGGTCTGGTTGAATGGGTGGGTGGGTTTTGAGCGTTGTTCGAGCAGATAGATAGCTACGCAGGCTATCAGGATATTCAGACGAACCGATGCATCATGGAACTGCTTTTCAGCATCCCTATACAGCTTCTGGTTGTCAAAGCGTTTAGTGGCCTCGGCCTTGCAGCTATCCACAAGATCACTGTTGGACAATCCAGAGTGATTGTCTCCCAGCGATGGAGGGATATCTCCATAGTTCCGGATATACACAAGATTATTATTCTGATTTACAGCCTGAAGGAGAACCGTATTGTTTTCTTCACACAGCTGAACAGTTTCGGGAACAGGGAACTGGCTGAAGTAGTTCTGCAGAGACTCAAAATCAGGATTTCCATAGGTAGCAAAAGCCAGGTGACGAGGATCACCTTCTGCCAAACCTTTCTCATAAAGAAGTCGCGATGTGGTCAGCAAGGTTCCATCGGCAATGCCAGCAATCCCCACCACTGCCAGAGCCTGTTCACCCTTGACGGAGATAACCTCACAGCCCAGATCTTTAAGATGAGTCGATGAGGTGAGCGCATCCCAGATGTCGGCTAACCGAACAGGAATTGGCGTGGTTTTATGGCGGGCCGCCTCTTTTTGATAAATGTCGTACAAACTCTCGACATTCTGTTCAGTCAGTTTGCGCTGATCAGCACTGTTTTTCAGCCGCCCTTTGGCCAGCACTTCCAGCTGGGCTTCGGTGATTTCTCGAGCCGCCAGTTTGGCAAAATCGTCTTCAGTGATTGGGAGTAAAGATATCTGTTGCTCTCCGACCCGGTCTTCCGCACAGGCAAGGCGGTCGAGCAGCCTTTTGTAGACAACCTCTTCAGCCGAACCCTGGTAACACAGGTTAAAAACCTGAATATGGTTATGGAGCTGTCCAATACGATCAATACGGCCAATTCGCTGCTCAACCAGCATCGGGTTCCAGGGCAGGTCATAATTGATCAGCAGATCGGCAGTCTGCAAGTTTAAGCCTTCTGCGGCGGCATCTGTGCAGATCAGAATATCGATCTCTTTACGGATAAATTTTTGTGTGATCTGCTGTCGGTCTACACCGTGCCTCTGGTTAGACTCATCAAACCAGACACCACCGTTTCCTGAAAATGTGCCAATCAACAGGCCATTTGTGTTCATGCGAATGCGGTCAACCAGATTGTTCATCGAGTCCGTAAAACGGGTAAAAATCACCATCTGCTGGACTCTCTTGCCCTCCATTCTTTCCTGAATCTTCTCGAAGATAAACTGGGTTTTGGAAGAGGTATCGGTAAGGTCACCCACCTGATCAATCAGGATCTCAAGCGCCTCTCTTTCCCACTTAAGGTCGTCGGGTTCACGGTTTTTGAGAGCCAGTGAAGTTACATCATCCTGATTTTCAAGACTGTCCATCAGGTCAGCGAAGCTATTACCTTCCGCCAGATAGTCTCCGTGGGTGTCTGCCAGGCTATACAACTGCTGGATCGTTTCTTCCACACGCACGAGGCGTCTGTTCAGTGTCTGCTTTAATGCATAGATGCTGGATGCGAAGCGAAGCCGTAAAAAGCTCAAATAAAATCCGATAGCAGCCCTTCCCTTGGCTTGGGAGATCTGGGCACTGAGCTTTTCCGCAAGGTTCAGGCAGTATTTTTCCAGACCGTCATAAACGACTTGCTCATGGGCGTTGAATTTGCAGATTTCTGCATAAACATGGCGTGTGGCGAGGTTGGCCGTCAGTTCTCCCTTTTTCCGGTAGAGTTCAAGCAGCCGGCGGTTATGACGCAGCATAACCCGAGATAACGGTGCCGCCGCTCTGAGAAAAACCAGATAGTTCAGGATTTGCTGTCCAGCCTGCATCCTGTGGCGCTGGAAAATCCCGCCGGGAGGCTCTACGCCCCGTTCAATCCAACTCTGTATTGGCAGAATGTCCACTTTATTCAGATGATCCTGCAGGAGCCTGTCCCAAAGGTTTTTATCAAATCTGAATATTCCTTCCAGTGTCGCCTGCAGCAGTTGCATATCATCGGGCGACAGGTTCTCTTGATTGGTCACTTTTGCCAGGCATCGGTAATAGGCGTCGATAAAATCCTGCGAGTCGTGTGTCGGGCCAGCGTGGGGCATCATTCGCAGATGGTCGGTAATCTCAATGGGATGCAGCTGCATAGGGGTTGCTGTGGCAAGCCAGAGGGAACGGCTGTTGGGGTAAATGCTGTTATTAAGAGCACGGTAAAAATTGCTGTAATCAGCAGGGCGATCAGTCTGGGTAGGATTTCTTCTTCTCGCCTTATGGGCTTCGTCAATCAGCGTAATATCAAATTTGGCTTTCTCGTTGAAATTTTTTCGATAGAAAAGCCCTGTTGAGGCAATCAGCAGATTGGGAGAAAAACGCCCCTGATAGAGGGGGTCCCGTTCGGGGATTTGAGTGCGTAAATTGATAATTTCATGCTGTCCAGGGCCAGACAGCCTGGAAAACGGCAGGAAAAACTTGTAGGCCATTTCCCGGTGCCACTGCTGCGTCAAACTGGCTGGAGCTGCCACCATAATCCGCTCAGCCTGACCGGAAAGGTAAAGTGAGCGAAGAGCCAGCCCTGCCTCAATGGTTTTACCTAATCCCACTTCATCGCACAGCATATGGTTTGCTGGCCATCGCTCCAGCAGTCTGCGTGCCACAACACGTTGGTGGGGCCAGGGTTCGACCGGCGCTGTTTCCATACCTACAAACAGGCCGCCGTCAGGCATTTTCGGGCCATTACGCAGAACCGCAAATCTGAGCAGGTCAATGGCGGGCGGTATCCGTTCTTCACGGGAAGTGTCGGGGATAGCTATTGTCCCATCAATCTCCACCAGTTTTGTCAGGTTCTTGCTATAGGTAAGTAGTTTGTTTTTTACGGCTTCTGGCAGGGAAAAGACTTGAATACAGGGGTGTTTGTTCTGCCAAAGTCGTTCAAAGCTTTCCTGCCCTTCTTCAACTCGCTCTGCGTTCTCTTCATTTTTCCAGGCACAATGAATTTCAAGGTTTTCAGCGTTGATAACCAGGGCTGTTTTCGATTCATTCAAGGAACCGCTGACGTGCATCCAATCCTGGCCATCGCTGAAGAGCATCCACTTTTCATGGACATAGCCGTCACCCTGGTATTCCCAGGGCACTACATCGCCAGTGTGTTGATGGACTCTTATCGCTACTTTTATTTCAAGAAAGCCGTGCGCAACCATCCAGGACAGCAGGGCGATACCATTGGTTTCCTCTTTTGGCCATTGATTATCGTTAGCAAATACCTTGTTCAAGGTCTGACCAAGCAGCTCACTGTCCCCTTTAAGAACGGCCTCAGCATCCGCTTGTTTCATCTCTGTACCAACAATAAACCTGGCTTTACCCCCAGAATTAACAAACCGGGAAAACCCACTGGAAGCAATAGCCAGAGAGGAGGAACTGAAGTAACCGGCTACCCGGTCATAGACCGTGGCGTGGGAAAGAATGGGAACGTAAAAATCGTGCAGAATATCCGGGACAGTGCCATCACTGTTAACCGAAGAGGTTTTGTAGCTTCTATTCCAGGTGTGTTCTTTCAGTGATGGCATAAATCCGGACTCAACCTCAATACATTCCTGTAGAAACAACCCCGCCTGGCTTCGTTTGGCGGGGTTGAGTCCTGATGACGTAATAATTTATGTTAATGCACTACAACTCATAACGCAGTTGCTCGGCCTGTTCTCGCAGCTTGTCATCATCCACTTCGGCAATCCATACATCCAGAAGACCGAGAATAATGGCATTTTGTTCCGTCCGGTCCTTCAGGTAACCCCTTGCCTGGAACTCGCCACCTTCGGCATAGGCTGCCAGCAGGCCATGGAAAGCATCCCAGCTGGTTTGTGGTTTGGCCAGACGTTGATTGGCGCGCTGGTCCGGTTGGACAAGGCGCAGTTGGGAGCCCCGGCGCAGCAATGGGGCATGAAAACCATCATGGCCACGCTGTGCAGTGGTTCGAGTGCGCTCCTCGGAGTTGATCCCAACCGCACTATCGCCGACGCCATAACCAGCCTGCTTGGTTTCCAGGGCAATATTCAGGGAACGAGAGAGGTTAAGGGCGTCGTCATAGGGCAGTTCACTGTGGCCCCATAGACCCAGTACCATCACGGCCATCCGGGTTTCCGCATCCAGCTGGTCAACGGTTACCTTACCCTTGGAGATACGTTCAATCTCCTGAATCGCCACGACCCGGCTCGCCTCCTGCATGGCACGGGATGGTGAAACCAGTTCATCGCCCTCCATTACCGGCCAGTTTTCGGAGAGTACTTTCAATGCTCTGCCATAGGAGGCCACCATCCGGTCAACCGCATTCAGTTTCAGCTTCTCGAACTCTTTCAGCCCATCCACAACTGCAGTTTCAATCTGCCGCTGTACCGCCAGGGGGCCAAACGACCAGGAGGAAGGCTTGGCCTGTTCCCGTTGGGATTTACGACAGGTGATAAATATTGAACTGGCGGCGGAGGCCAGGTCTTTCTGGTGGGTGGACCCCCCAAATTCAGATTCAACAGGGAAGGAGGAGGTAATAATCCATCCAGCATCTATCAATGAACGGGTCAATGTTTCCCAAGCATCCTGCTGCTTGTGGGTAAACATTAAAGTCATCAAGCCATTGGTTTTTACGACCCGGCGACACTCCGAGAAAATCCCTTTCATTCGTTCTTCATATTCAGCTTTGGCTAAAGCAGTACTGCCATGGCGCTCTTTATTGGCAACAGCTTCGTCATCTTTGTTGGTTAGACGATTGTCAAAATAACCCGGGTATAGGTCTCCAATGGTTCGTTTCTGCCATACATAGTAATAATCAGAAAGCTCTGAGTACTGCACGTTGTCATAATAAGGGGGATCCATGCATACTAAATCCACACTTTCACTTGCTATACCAACCATATTCATAGCTGAGCCATTTATGATCTGTAGTGGTGGATTTCCTGATGTGCCTGTTTTTTACCTAAGTCGTATATCCCATGAGGTATAACCTTGCCATTACCCTGGCTGGGAAAATCGTGATCGTTGACAATCGTTGGCTCAATAGCTCATCCGTTACTCCTGCGCGATAGAAATTGCCCAACATCTCCTTCTTTTTGGTGTCCATGCTAAGTACTGGTTTGCCTGCATCCAAATACTCCTGTATCAATCTGTTTATATTCTTAAATTGAGCGTCGCGATCTTTGTTATGGCCCATCGTCTTCTTTTTTTGAAGCTGACGACGGCGAAATCCTTGTTCATAAAGCACCTTGGAAACTACATTCTTACTTGCTGGAGTGTCTGTCTTCTCAAGTTCCCGGGGAAATATTTCGCAGTACGAGTTTGCCGTGTCAATTCTGCAATACCTTTGTAGGCATTGAGAACTTGAGATAAACCCCAGGATGTACCTGAGTTCGGCCCACTGAAGACCATTTCTCCAAAAGTCCACTTAATGGAAAAGTCATGTCGGCTAAAGGTTCCAGAGATACTTCCACGCTGAGGAATCCAGCGTGTTTGCACAGAGTTGTAATCAACACATTTATCCAATGTAAACTGTAAGTATGTGATAATGGCTCGCCCTTTCTCGAAACCATACTCTTGGAGAATATCTGGCTTAAGACTGTTTAGTTTTTCAGATAAAAGGAGATGCCCCAGCAGTTGCCTTGGAGTAAAAAACTGATACCACTGCATCATGCCGTAGCGCAGGCAATCGCCGCTTTTCTTGCAGGCAATAATGTTTTCGGTTGGTATCAGGCCTTCCAGTTCCCATTCATCCCAACGGCTTTCCATCTCCTGGGTAGCCGCCTCAATGGCTGCAAAGTCGGTTGCATTAGGAGCCCGGAAGTAACGGATTTTCTCGGTTTTGATCTGACCTTTCTTTTCGCCAGATTTAAAGCGCTCAATCTCGCCTTTTTTATTAAGTTTGGGTTGGTGGCGGATGGCCACAACACAGTAGAGGCGATCCTTCCATTTGCCATAGGTAGAATCTCCCCGGGACTGGGCCTTAACTTCATCACCATTAATGGCCTGTTTACAATGTACGCACTGTCCAGTGCCACGTTTCACAGTAGAGCCATCTGGGTCTTCCCCATTTGGCCCCTTGCCATTGACTATCCGATAAGGCTCAAAGCTAACGATTTTATCCCCATTGGTTTTAATGCCCACACCCCATTGTTCTTCCCCTTTAGAGAGCCACATGCTATTCAGTAGTGGTGATTCACCTTCACAGTGGGGGCAAGTGACAAGACGGGTGTAGAGATAATCGAGAATACTTTCGCGTGTATATGCTTCACTCTCATGTTCTGGCAAGTCTTTAGCTGACTCAGGTAGCAAATGCAGCTTTTGCCCATCAGCATAGAGGTGGGCAATATCATCCAAGCCAGAAATTAATTTTTTTCCCCAAGTTTCAATATCTATGGCGAGATCGGGGCCAAACTTCGCTGGATATTCCAGCGTCGCATGGAGAATAGTTGTAGCTACAGGATTGAGTTCATTGGCAATAACTTTGTGCCCTAATCTTATAGCTTCAAAGGGGATGGAGCCTCCGCCGGAGGTTGGATCCAAAACAGTGAAATTACTGGGTAATGGCTTATGGTCATTGGTGAAGGCCCTTTTGTAACCATAGGCATCCAGTGGAAACCTGAATTTATATGTTTTACTCAGTTCTAGTTTGGTTTTCCCCCAGTCTGGGTCTGCAGGAGTACGCTTAACTTCCACGTATTCACCACCATCTAATGGCCAGTCTGGAATCGTCTCAGATTCTTCTAACCATCGATGGTAGTCCGGATGCTTTGAAAATTTTGGGAATTTTCTGGCTGCATCCAGGAGTAATGATGTAGTTTTTTCTCGTCCCTCGTTTTCTTTAGCAAGAGCTCTGAGTAATACACCATCAGCCTTAATCCATTCCGAACTATCAAAGGTCTCTACCCGCTCTGGCAACTTACCCGTCAGAGTCCATTCAACACCCTGAATAGATACCACATGCTTTTCAATACCCAGCTCTTTGATAAAGGTATCTATATCCGTACTTGCTGGCAGTAATGATGCGGCGATAGCTGCACGGCTGGCGGTTAGGGGGCGGCGGGCCCACCAAACATGTAGCCGGTTTACAGGTGGTGCTTTTCCTGTATCTCGTTCTCGTCTTGTTTCTGCACCTACTTGATGGCAGGGAAAGCCAGCCTCAATCAGCCGTAAATCCTGAAGGTTGTTCATAAGCGTCCGCAACTGTGTAATTAGACGCACTAGGGATTTTAAGTCCCTTGTGCGTAAGAAAAATCTGAGGATATTGTCCCTGTCCGGGGCAAACATGACAAACGGTTGTCGTGGATGTGGTTAGCGGGCCCTTAAACGGGCCAGTTTGCGGGCAATTGCAGGATCCTTGCTGTCACCGGCCAGGGTGATACGTAATCCTTTCATGGCCCAGCGAGCATCATCCTTGTTGGGGGTGGTCACCCAGGCCAGCCAGTAGCCGGCTTCTTCCCGGGAGAAGGTTTCAATCCGGCGGCCCAGCAGTTCGATACGGTCAGCTATCTGGATATTGGTCTGCAGGCGGAAAAACAGGGCAGCCTTGGCGCCTGCCTCCCGGTCCAGCGGCAGGTTGATATCGTCCAGTTTTAGTCCTTCCACCGTCATATAGCGGGCCAGCTCAAGGGGCACGCCACCATCATCACTGACATGATCTACCATGCGCTTCAATACTGGCAGACACTGACGCAGGGCTTCCCCATAAAGATGTCCCCGGGGTTTGGTTTTGCCCTGAGAGTTATCCTGATTGCTGCTCTCAGGCGCTATACGTTCCTTGATTTCAAGGACCGGCCCACTGTACCCCTTCCAGCGAGTAAAACGCATCACAAAAGGGGCACTGCGAGAGAGCCGTGCCAGTTGTCGGGATTGATAATGCTCCGGTAGGGGGAGCTTCACTTTTGCCATTCAAATAACGCTCGATTAGTGGCCCGGGGCGATGGTGTTCAATGTTTTCACAAACAGGCACTCCGGAGCCATTTCTGTCAGTGAGACACTGCCGTGTGTGTGTGTCATCAGCTTTGGCAACAACCTCAAGTTCTGCAAACAGGTTTTTCAGTTTTTTCATGGAATCTGCATCGACACCATTTAATACCAGGTCTATCTCTCCGCCCCTGCTTGAGACTCAGGTGGAGTGAAAGACTTTCTGTATGGGTCTGACCATGTTTCAGCAGTGCATCAGATTTCAGGGCAGTCAGCAACTTTCCAACCGAATCCCCCTGCAGGCTCTTTTCTACCCGACGAACTTCAACCTCCAGCCAGCCCCTGCGAACGGGGCTTCCGCTTTGGTCAGCAGGGTGTTGTGATTATCAGGATCAAAGCTTTTGCCAATAGCGGAACCCGCCGGTTATAACATCATCCAGCTCTGGCTTGCTGACAGTACTGGTATGGCTTTTGGGGATTGCCACCAGCTTGCCCTTGTGGATCAGGGAATTGATCTGATAGATGGCGGCGGTTTCGTTGATCTTGCCGTGTGATCGCCCTGGATGACGGTTTTAACCTGCTCAAAATCACCCTGTTCAAAGGGTTTCCAGAGCTTCCATGCTCCATTGCTGCAGGTTTCAGCGGATCACGAATTTCGATCATCCCCCCAGCCTCTCTGGTTGGCTGCCTGGGGAGTGGCGATATACCACTTGCCGGTTTTTCAAATCGGACTTGATCGGGGGTAGATTCTGTTGAGTCAAAGAATTGATCTTTATCCGGTTTGCCGGAACCTTCATCGTTCATCTGCTGCAGTAATCGCCAGGCACCTGCGGGCACACCTGCTACGGATAATTTTGTAAAAGACCTCCAGACTTTCCAGAATGGGGCCAGTCTCTTTTTTGGGCAAGATTGTTTCTCAGGCGCTCCAGCTTGATCAACTCCGTGCCAGAGAAGAACAGCTGACCCATACTATTGATCACCTCTTTGGTGTCCGCTTTATCAGCAGAGATGAGTTCTCCTTTTTTCTGCAATGTACTGGTGATCAGGTCGATCAGTTTTTCGCCACCGGTGCCGCCGGAATGAACTACAGGTTTCTTCGATGATTTGCTCCGCCCTGACCAGGGTAAAACAAGGCACTATAGCTGCGCTCGATCAGGGTACGAAGATCGTTGGGCGCGTTTGCTTTCCCTGCTCCCGGAATTCGTCACTTTCCAGTGCATTATGGCTGAAACCATGGTGGGTGGGATTTTCCCGCAGTTTCTCAATGGCCAAAAACATGTGCGGCTTTATCCAGAAGCTCACTCTGGAGGGTCGTTCATCATCTGGGTTTTGCGCGGCATCCCAGGTAGCACCAACAGGTTTGGTGTAGCAGGGGGCCAGCAGAAAGACCATAATTTTGCTGGATGCGAGCGGCACCACCGGTGGTTTAGGGTAACAAAGCTTTTCCGGGACGATGTTCTCCATTTCTGGATCGATAATGGCCAGCATGGGCTTGCCTTTATTATCCGGAATATCCTCAGGGCCGGTGACCTGTCGGTGGACTTCAAAAGGCCCGCCGGTGACCAGCGAACGGGCGACATCCCGGATTTTGGCCATACGTTCGGAGGTATCAATGCCCTGACGTATTTTTTTCAAGCGGTGGGTTATTGTTGGCCGGGTATCTGCGTAATAACGGCCATCTTTGCCTCTCAGGTAATCTGCTTCAGAGGGGATGGTCTCAAGTGCGGTTCGAACCTGTGATGGCGTCATCCCGGGCATGGCACACTCCAGCATCGCATCTGCTTCGCTGATGCCGAAACGGTCATCATCAAGTAGCGCCTCTTGCCCAACAAGACTGTGCAGAAAGACCGTTTGCCAGGCCCACTCATAAACAGGGAATCCTTTAGGGTGTTTGTTCTGTTTATCGAGAGACTGAGCAGTGGTAAGGCCCATTGTTGCCCCTGAACCCTGGGGAGCCCGAATATCAGCCTGCAACACCAGCTTCATATCGAGGTTTTTGGTTTTGCCGAGGATATCATTAATCAGAATGTCATCGGCCATATCCATATGACAGCTGTGCAGCATGGGAACATTCAGGCTCTTCCTCCAGGCGTTACGCACCACCCGGGCCAGTACTCTTAAAACACCGCGGGTACCCTGAAACTCTTCAACCTGAGAAAGTTTTTCTGACAGGAAGTTAATGAAGGTAGGATGGAAAGGATAGTTGGCGACGATGGAGTCCTGATAATCATCTTCTTGGGCACCGGCTGGAAGATCGGCACCGCTTTTACGATATTCCGCCATGTAGGTTTTGGCGGTGGTCAGGGCAGCTTCCTCGTCAATGGATACAAACAGTCGTTTAGCCATCACTTTGGAAAGTTCTGACGTGGTGACTGGAGAGATGCCCTCTGCATCCCGGTTTAGTACATCAAGTACGGCCTTGTGTGCTGTCTGAGCCATGCGCTGGGCGGTATCTTCATCAATAACTTTGCCAGTGACTTCTGAAAGACCGTCTCGAATAGACTTGTTGAATTCCCCAAAGGTGTTGGTATCACTGGCCAGGGTAATAATCAGTGCCACACTTTCCCTGCTTTGCGCATAGTTGAGCAGCGACATCATGAAGCTGGCAATCTGCTGATCCATGCCAGGCCATGCACCTTTGGAGCGGGTCGCGTAGACGGCGATCTCATCAATGATGATCAGGTTTTTAGCCGCGCTGAAGACCTTGTTAAAATAGGGGTCATCTCCACCCGGTGCGGATTCGCTTTCGAGCACAGGGCGCAGCTCATCATATAAACTCTGTCCGCCGGTTTGCAGAGCAATTTCGCCCCAAAGGGTATGTGGCTTGAGCTTGGAACCCGCCTGAGTCTGAACTTTGAGGAAGTCACCCACAATGCCAATGACCGTTACTTCACCTTCATCAGGCAGCAACGCAGAATCAATGATGTTGGCGGTAATAGGTGCCAGGGTTTTGCCCTTCATGGCCAGATGGATGGCTGCTATCAGGGTGTGGGTTTTACCCCCACCAAAGGCTGTTTCCAGTCGTCTAACTACCGGGCAGGTGTTGTCGCCTGATAAGCGGCCGAACACTGTCGCCAGTACTGATTTCATGCCATCAGTGGGAAATGTCGCTTCGGGGAAGAAAACGTTTGGATCAGAGTAAATAGGGCTGTGTTGTATGCCTTGCTTGTAGTCGGAAAGGACTTTGGAAAGGTCCGCCTTGAAAATTTCCGGATTAAATGTAGCATCCAGCAGCTCTTGGCGAGGCTGGCATGTCTGGATAATACTCTGCATACAAAACTCTCTTGAAACCTTTGATGAGTTGACCGAGCACTCCCCCGATAACTCTATGTAAACAAATCTTTCTGTCCACCCGCAGTATCGCGCCGGTTGACAACTGAACACTAACGACAAATATACTGGTACACCGGTAGCGCTGGGGAAACAGAGGATTGTCCTCAATTTGTGTTGAAAGCTCAATGTAATGTTAAGGGGTAGCGGGCTAAATATGTGGGTAGAGTAAAATCCGAACTGGAAATTTAGCCTGATTATATACGACTTATGACTTGTTTTATCGAAGTGAAATGCCATCACTGCAAACAGCCATTTGTTAAGGGAAATGGTTAAAAGTACTTAACGTTATCTTTGCTGTTTATAAAAAAACAGCATCGAAACAATGGTGTTGGGAGTCATATTTTAGATCAGTTGCTTGTTTTGATGATGAGAAGCAGTGCATGATCAGAGCGACGCGTAATGGGGAATTGCTGGGTTGGGAAGAGTTGGGATCTGAACAACCAGGTCATAAAGAGCTTGAGTGTATCATGACTGACGCTCGAACAACGTTTACTTTGCATCTGGCACTTTTGGGCTGGCCGCTAAAACGTTCAGAGAGACAGTGGAAAAACAGAGCCAGCTATTGCGACTGTAATGGCCCTGAAGGATTGGCAGATAAAATCAGGTATTGGGAAGGAGAGGTTGATGATGACGGTTGAAGAGCTGATTGAAGAACTCCGGAAATACCCAGCAGATATGAAACTATTGGTTCGTAGTTATGAGCTTGGCTACGACCCGATAAAGAAGCTGGAACTAATGAATTTAACGCCCAATCCAACCGATCATGAGTACGAGGGTAATATGATCACCTGGGATCATAGAGAATTCTTGGCCTCCTCCAAAAAAGATGGTTGGGGGTTTGAGACTATAGAGATCAATGAATCAGATCAGAAAGCCCGCTTTGAAGGTCTGGTGTTGGTGGGGGATAGCCGTTCGTCTTATTAATCGGGTAGTGCTGAAGACTGAGTGTGAGGTATCCACTGGCTCGGTTGCCGTTGTAGTGGAAATGCTCTGCCGTTCAGAATAGAGTCAAAACTTTCTAACAATTCATAAAATCAAGGTGCTTTATGTCAACAAAAGGCTCCATTGCTCACGGAGAAGGCTTCCATCTTTACGAAGAAATGATGGAACGCATGATCGACGGGGAAATGAAAACGATCCGTTTGGAGCTTGATAATGTCGATTTTGAAGTATATCCAAACTGCGT
>CBDHDM010000086.1:0-9262 GCA_965261315.1 Endozoicomonas sp.
CCTGACAACAAAGATCAGCAATAACCACAGCACCAGCCTCAGGTTTCGGCTCCACCGTCTGAATTTTTGTCTTCGGCTGATCTTTGGCTTGCTCGAAACGTCCATAGTCGTCCGGTACGTTGTTGAACATGGAAACATCAAAATGGGCAGCGGCCTTGATGGGGGTATCCACCTGATCGACCAGGCCAGCGGCCAGTGCTTCAGTAGCGGTGTACCAGGTCTCGCTATCCATCAGGGCTTTCATTTCCTCAATGGTTTTCCCGGTTCGGGCGGTGTAAGAGACCGCGATACTGTCAGCTATCTTGTCCATAACATCGGCTGTTTTACGCATTGCGTCAGCATCACCCTGCGTCCAACCATAGGGGTTATGAATCATGATCATGGCGTTTTCAGCGATGGTGACCGTATCACCGGCCATGGCAATAACGCTGGCAATACTGGCGGCAAGCCCCTCGATACTGATATGAACATTGGCCTTATGCAGACGGAGAGCGTTGTATATGGCGATACCTTCAAAGACCATTCCGCCCCGGCAATTGATCCGGACATTAATATCGGTAGCGTCCATATTTCGGATCTGATCCACCACACCCTGAGCGGAAACGCCGAACCAGTCATCTATATCGTCATAGATGAACAGTTCAGGCGTCTGCCCCGCTTCGTTTTTGAAAGTAAACCACTGGCGGTTATGACTCATCACTGTCGTCCTTTTCTTTTAGATTAAGGGTTGGTTCCGTTTCCAGATCCCTGGCATCGCTGTCGTATTTCAGTTCAAGCTCATCGGAGCGGCGGTTATCGGCGGCAATTTCTGCGTCAATCTGCTCGCTGTCATAACCCTGTTCGCTGACCACTTCAGAGCGAGACTTGAATCCGCTGCGAACGGCCATCTTCTGCGCCTGCATATCCTGAACCGGGTGCATATAGGGCCAGCCGTGGGCGATCCACTTCACACGACGATAAGCACGCTGTTTGTTGGCATAGTCAGGAATATTAATAGCGCCATTGAGAACAGCCATATCCAGCCAACGATTCCAGACTGGCCGACAGAACTGAAAGATGATCTGGTTGTGCTGTATCTGCTGAATGCGCCGACGGAACTCATTCAGAATTAATCGCAAGGCTCTGTCGCTTACCCCTGCCATATCGCCAGATAGCAATTCAAACGGGAGGCCGATACCGGCGGCAATGGCCATTAACTGCTGTCGCATAAAGTTGGGGTAATCAGCTGCGGTGCCGGGAGGATTGTTAAACTCCACTTCTTCGCCGGGAGCCAACTCCTGCATAGTTCCGGGTTCCATGGCCACCATCGGGATACCATTGTCGCCATATTCAAATGGCTTGCCGGTTAATGGATCAATGGGTTCCTGTTCTGGTGAAGGTTTCTTGATAAAGCCGGTGAACAGGTTGGCGATTTCCTGACGCAGTAATGTAGCATCGTCAAACTTGTCCAGATGGTAGAGTCTGACCAATACCTGTGTCAGTAATGGCTGGCCCCGGAGTTGCCCAGGACGCAGAGCTTCAAAAACATGCAGGACATTTTCAGCTTTCACCCTGATGAGTTTGGTGCTATCAAAAGCAAACTCTGCCGGATGCTCACGATGCATATAGTAAGCAACCCGCTTGCCCAGTTTGTTAAACTCAATACCTGCTTTTATTACATGGCCATTGTCTAACGTATGGTTGTAGCTGATGGGGACGAACTCTGACTCAACAACCTGAAGCTGCAAGGGAACCGACAAACCATCCGCTGGCCTACGTGGACGCAACCGAACAAAACATTCACCGCCTTCAAACATGGAGCGGGTTATCAATGATTGCTGACCGGTGAAACTGAGCAGACCGTCAGCATCAGATTCATCTGACCATTGCAGAAATAGAGCTTGTAATTGCTCCCGTAGAGCATCGTCATCCACCAGAGATTTAGGCGTGATACCTCGACCAATGACATTACTAACCAGCTTTTCCAGACCACTGCTTGCCCATGGATCATTACGAATCGCTGCCCGGGAACGGTTAATCAGTTTACTCAGGTCAGCAGTGAGTGCGGTATTGGGCGACAAGGCCGGGGCGTACCAGCTTTTTGTTCTCCTGCCTGCCCCCGCAGCGGTGTAAGCAGCATTTTTAAAACGCCGAGCAATGTTGGCAAGAAAGCCCATTCTCAAACTCCCTTTGATGAATAGATGCCGTATTGCCTGGGTCGTTTCTGTTGCTTAACCAGTTCACGCTCTATGGCCTGCAGTCGCTTTTCCATTTCAGCAAAGCTGCTGTACTCCACCTTTCCGGCCTTCAAATTCCACGGTGCGAGTTTCACGCAGCAGCACTGCCCGTTTCAGAGCCTGGTATTCTTCATCCGTGATCATGGGGCTTTTATCTCTGGAGGTAGACACTTTTTGATGAACGTCGAACCGGGCGACGGTTATTGTTTTTTTCTTCTTCCGCTTCAGGATCCGGAAGGTTATCCGGTGCAGGTCTGGCTTTGGCCAGTAGCTCTAAATTAATGCCCCGATGCTGCTGGAGGATACGAATGGCAGCAAGTGAGTAAACACGGCAGTCCAGAGCTTCGTTTCTGCGGTTTTTGGCATCCCACATAAAGTAGGGAACGCCGAGCTTATACTTTTTTGAGCTTTTCTTCAGCGGTGGCCTGCTTGAAATAGTCCTCATCAAAACAGTCCTTGATTGGCCAGTGGCAGTAACCCCGACCAGGCTCCAATATACGATAACGCTGGTAGACCAGTTCTTTGGCGGTATCTGTTCCAACCAGCGTGAGATAAACCCCTTTCTTGTTTTTGGTCTTGGGGAAAGTGGCGATTGGCTTGCCAGCCTGAGAGGAACCCTTAATTGGAATGGCCCAATCAGCTCCCTGTTTACGACAGAATGCATACACTTCATCGGTGTAGTGGCCGCCAGAGTCAATACAGACCTGCGCCACATTCATTTTCACGCCATCCTGCCGGGTTAAGGTTTTGCGGAGCATATCGGCCAAGGCATCCCATATCCCCTGACGGGAAAGATCCCCATATAGACGGACATAATCTATTGACCAGCTTTCTTCTCCAGCGCCCCAGCCGGTTACTTCAAATTCAATCCGGTCATCCTGAACGTCACAGCCAACTGTTATGATTTCTACCCACCAGGGCACCTCTGCCGGATAATGCTCCCTGCGCTGGTAGAGCAAAGCATGCTCAACGGTTTCGCCTTTCTCCGTCCATGTTTCACCAAGCACCGTATTCGTCCAGTCCTTGAACTGAATGGGATTACTCTTGGCCGCTAAGAAATCCTCAACGGCATTCTGCCAGCTGTACCAGCCATTGGGACTGTAGAGTGAACTCAGATGGAAACCTGCGACCTTGTTGCTCTTTTCCTCTTCAGCCTGCCATTGACCCTTACTGAGCAGTTTGGGCTTATCTTTTTCATAATGCTTGTGCTCACACTTAACGCACTCAAAACGAGTACTTGCCGGATCATTATTATCAAAAATGATCTGCGCCCAGACGATTGGCTGGAAGTGTCCGCAGCTACAGCAGGAAACAAGATAGCGTCGTTTATCGCTATTCTCATAGGCCGCTTCTATCTTGCTGGTCTCCGCGATGTTAGGCGTGCTGACCATTAGTATCTTGCGGTTCCGACTGAAGGTGGCGGTTCGCTTTATGGCCAGATTGATCGGGCTTCCTTCTCCATCCACATCATCGTCGTAAGCATCCACCTCATCCATAAACAGGAAACGGGCAGGCATTGAGCGAAGGCCAGCGGCAGAGTTTGCTCCGGTGAAAATCAGTACCCCATTGGGGAACTCTTTGGTTAGCAGGGTATTACCGCTGTCCCGACTCTGGGGTCTTTTACCCTGTCCCGCAGATCAGGCATTTCATCAATCATTGGAGCAATCCGCTGCTTTGATGTTCGCTTGGCCATATCCAGCGTTGGCAGCACGTACATCATCGGACCAGGAGTATGATCAATCACATAGCCAAGCCAGTTATTGCCGCACTCTGTACCACCCACCTGAGCACCTTTCATAAACACCACCTGCTCAACAGGCGACGATGGTGACAGACAATCCATAATCTCCTTCAGGTAAGGAGTTCTGGCAGTCCTCCAACGACCAGCTTCTTTTGTTGCCTTTGCCGGGAGCATCCGTTTCTGGTCTGCCCATTCGGAAACGGTCAGACGAGTATCCGGCTTCAAACCAGCAAAAAAGCCTGAAAGATAAGGACTATTCATACATTTGTTTGTTTATAAACGTGACAAATAGCCGTAACGACTACTCAAGTCTAAAGATTCTGTAAACGACCAATGTCTACCTTATCCCTTGGGAACACAGGCACGATAGAACTTGGCACGCTAAATGGTAGTTATGAGGTGCAGAAGGAAATTGCTCAGTATCAGTTCCAGGATGGAAGTACCGGCCAAGGATGGCCACTACGGAAATAATAATAACAATCTGGAAGTACTGAGATTATCGCCCCGTTGACCGGGGCGTTGTTTTATCTGCTGCTTTTACCCTACTGTCGGCTTAGCTGATTGAGTATCGCTTCAAGCTCTTCCAATAGAAGTTTACCCACTTGCCCTGGATCTTCTTCCGCTGCCAGTACATCCGCCATCCGATCAGGAATGGCCAGCAGTTCATCCCGGATAATCCGACCAGCTTTAAAAGCATCCTGCTTTACCTTGCCAGCGTCCGTTAATGTTCCGCTTTTCTCTTCATATTCCAGCTTGGCCATCTTCGCTTTGAACGCTTCCCGCATGGTGCGGGCAGTGACAAAGTCAACGGCTCCTGGTTGTGTTGGAGCAAGATCAGTGGGTTGATCAGAACGGATAAGCGTCACCGGATCAGCATTGGCTCTCATCGCCTGTTCAGCCTGTACCGAATCCACCTTGCCATTTTTCAATTTCACAATACCCTTTTTGATCAGCTTGGTGACGTAGCCTTTGGTAAAGCCCTGCTGTCTGGCAAATTCTGCTTGAGAAATCAGTGCCATTGGAAGTCATACCCAGAGCCATCTCGTTAAATATGGACATTCGTCTTAATTTTTCTCGATTTATCGTGGCCATCCCCTATAGAGCTACTGCGACAACAAAAAATGAATCAATAAAGGATGTACTGATGAATGAAATCGCCACGTTAAATGATGCTGTCCGACAATCTCTGGTGAATTTGGAGGTAAAAAATAGTCTCGCCCTGATCAATTGCCGGTTTGAAATCATGATGACTGCCAACCTGCAAAACACCATTGAAAACAAAGTCGGTTTACTGAAAGCCATTGCCGAATATGACCACTTCAATGAGCAGAATGATCCCTATGAAGAACACGACTGTTTTCGTTTCCAGTTTGAGGATGAGTGGATCATTGCCAAGTTTGATTATTACGCTCTGGATATGGAACACGGTTCAGAAGATGCCACGGATTTAAACAAAACCGTCCGGGTACTGACCATTATGCTGGCCATCGATTATTAACAACGGAGAAACCAACCATGAATACTGAAGCCCAATTGATTACCCATTACTATTTCTGCACAGGTGTTATCGATCGATTAAATGACCAGACCCGCACACCCGCTGAGTTATTTGGTGATGGAGAACTGGAGCTGATTCATAACCTTTGCCGTTATAGCCAGATCATCAGCGAGATCGAACACTCAAAAAATGACGAGGAAGGATTTCCCGGCGTTTTTGATTATGAAGTCACCGAAACACTGGCGGCACAACTCTGGATTTTATTGTGTGAACAGCATCCGGAATTTGAGCCTTGGGATTTCCCGGATGAAAACCAGTTCCGAAGCCTGATTGAGAAGCTGATTGATGACTGGCTTCAGCAGCGCATTCCCAGAGAGTTGACCATTCAGCAATGGCTGGAAAGGCAGTAACAACTTACTCGCCACGGATGGCAAAAAAAGTATACCTGATTCGCCATTTTTGAAACCTGTTTTTCTCATTAACTATCAGCAGGTTAATATCAAAAAGTATACCAAAGGTATACCTCGTTTTCAGACTTGTCACTAACGAAAGCGCGCGCCCATTCGCACCCGCAAGAAGTTAAACATTGCAGGGACCCACGTTGTTTTTAATTTGACAGTTTGAAAGCTATTACCTACTGAAAAAAGTATTGTCATATCAACCATATAGAGAGATTTAGAAAGCAGAATAAAGTTTGAGATATACGGCAGATCACCCATAGTTAAAGTGTACACTCGATAAACAACATAAAAGGAAAAACATCATGGCTACTAATAAAAACACCGCTAAAACTACTGCAAAAGGGGATAAAACCATGGCTAATAAAAACACTGATAAGAAAGTGAAAAAATCAGATGCTGAAAAATTTTCTGAACTGGCTAACATCCGTGTACCCAAAGCCCTTCGGGTATTGAAATCCATCTCGACACTTGCCAACGATGACAGATATGAATACACCGAAGCCCAATCAACCGCCATTATCAGCGCCTTGAAATCTGCTGTTGATGATCTGTCTGAATGCTTTAAAAACGGCGGCAAAAAGGATGAGGAGGTATTCCGCATCTGATCACCAATTCAACCTTTCACGAAGCAGGCGACGATGCCTGCTTTTTTTAGGTATGATGATTATTCATGCACTATCGGAACATCACCAAACACCGGTAAATCGTCACCATGAAACGTTTTAATATTGATCATATAACCTATTGTAAATATCAAACAACCCGCTAAATCGACGTAGAGCCGCCCTCATTGAATGTTGTTATGATGGTTGAATAATGAACGAGTTGAGACCCTGTAGCCATCTCGCATAATTAACAGGCACATTCAAAAAAGGAACATCCTATGCCTAATGACACCTACACAACATTAAGAGATGAAAATGAAATGATCATCGTTTGCGAACAGGCTCTTAAAAATACTCTGACAACTCAAAACAAACCAGCAGGCGTTTATATGTTTGCTGACCATGATTTGATTAAACCCATTAACTTTGCTTATGAACTGTATCAACAGAGAGATATTGACCGATTCAAACAAACAATGAAGGAGCTACAAGGCCTCGTTCAGTCCATGCGGCTCGACGTTGAAATCAGCATTTATGTGCTGACCGATGATCAATTTTATTAATCAATTTTACTATTTTGATGACGTATAAGCAATGCTGTGCTGACCAAATGGTTTGATGATTAATTCATGGTTCTTTGCCCTAAGTGTTTTGGGCATTTTTTTAGTGCTGAATAGTTACGGGTATCGCTACATCAATCATTGCCCACATATTGAAATGAACAGGTCAACCGATCAAAGGAATGCTTACTCAATATGGACTGGGCAGGCATCCCAACCCGTCCAGGCTTGCGGGTCATAATCCACCGGTCAGATTTATTCATGGCATGAATCAAGGCAGGCGACGTGGTGACGGTATTCACTTTGTAGCCTTGCTGTCTGTACATTTCACAGATATAGCAACGCAACTGAAAGCCAATACCCAGTCCCTGATAATCAGGCAATACCACCGTTCTGTGCAGGCGTTTGAGCTTCTTATTGCTTGGATGAGGGAAGTGCAAGACATGCTGCACCAGCCCACGGGTTCGCCATTGATCTCGGCAATGTATTTATGGGCAGAACGGTTATGGGCACTGCTCAGATAGTGAAACTGCCTAAATAGTGACCATTCGGATTGGTCGGCTTTTCTGACATCGATTTGGATTTCAGGTCGCCGAAGACGCCTCCGTTTGAAGGTGTGCTTGTTGCAGTCATACACCCAATCCGGTTGCAGCCAGTCCACAATGTCGTAATGACAACTCACAGCGATGAACTGCTTGTCTTCCTTGCGAATAAACTTCTGAATAGCCGCACTGCCGATCTTTGCTACCTTACGATCGACCACAGAAGTGAATTCGTCGTAGATCACCGGCTTGTCTGATTCCAGGATCAGTCTGGCAAGTTCAGCTCTCATCTTCTGGCCATTGGAGAGCACTGCAAAGGGTTTCAACCAGTCAGGCGGTGAGGAAAAGCCCACTTTACTCAGCGATTCAGTAATTTGCTTGGCACTCAGGTCATCCCTGAAATCATCCACCACTGAGCGGTCTGACCAGTTAAACCCGGAAAACAGTTCAAACTCCTTGAAGACTTCTCGGGCAATGGTCGTTTTACCAGAACCACTGGCACCTACAATCAGACCGATATTCCAAGGCTTGTCCTCAATCGGAATATCAACGTCGAATTCCTTCTTCACCGACTGCATATCAATATCAAACATGCCTTTGACTTTTTCGGTACGGAAGGAAGGCTTGATAGCAGACTCTACTACAAACTTTGAACTCGGCATTTCAGTCCCTTCTGTGTCAGTTCATCGTAGACTTCCTGCTGATGGGCTTCGCTTTCACACTCCACCAGGATATTGAAGATTTCCGAATACTCTTCACCATTGGGTTTCTGTTCCGGCTCTGGTTCCGGGTCGTCAAACAGGCTTACCATAAAGTCATCTTTGAAACCGAGCAGGTTCAAGTCAAAGTCTTCTGCTTGCAGGGCTTCCACTTCTCTGGATAACACTTCCATATTCCAGCTTGAGTTCAGAGCTATGGAATTATCCGCTATGACGTAAGCCTTTTTCTGCGCTTCAGACAGGCCAGCAAGAACAATGCAGGGAACGGTTTTCAGGTTAAGCTTCTTTGCCGCCATCAAACGACCATGACCTGCGATGATGCCATTATCCTCATCAATCAGCACAGGATTAGTGAAACCGAACTCCTTGATGGATGAGCAAATCTGGATGATCTGTTCATCATCATGAACCCGGGAGTTGTTCACGTATGGAATCAGATCAGAAACCTTCTTTTCCACCATCTTGTATTTTTTAGCTGCCATTCCTTAGCGCCTTATCTTGTCTGCCACCTTCTCAATCCCACGACTGGCAATGTAACCACCAAGACCAATCTGAACGATAGAGAACAGTTTGAGCTCAACCGCTTCTGATAAATCCGGGGCTGACCAGCCAAGCCAACGAGCAACTATCAGGGCAGTGAATACCAACATCACAATGGGACGCCATGACCGCTGCAACCAGCCTTCACCCTGAGCTTCTGCCTTGATAACTCCGGCACGTTGAGCCAGCTCATCGAGCTCACCTTTTACCGCCATATCCACCAGTTGGTTTTTAGCCTGGGCAGCTTTATCAGGATCAGGGATGATGCGCTCAATGACTTTACCGAGCAGTGGTATTGCTGCTACCCAACTCATTGAATAGACTCCAGCCAGTGTTCAGTGACAAAGTTCGGACAAGTTTTGTAGGGAGTGAAGAAGTAA
>CBDHDM010000087.1:0-57846 GCA_965261315.1 Endozoicomonas sp.
AAGAAAAAGCAATTGTCAGGTTTTGGGGAACCCCGATGAGTCCAAAAGCGGCTTCGGGATTAAAAATCCCGGATTTTCGAAAAAAAGTCAGTCAGGATGCAATTCCGCTTCATGATGCCATCATGTCTGGCCTTGCCATGATGCATTTGAAGTACCCCTCATTACTTCAGTTTGATCGGGACTGTGTTGAAACACCTGCCAAGCTGCGATAGCAAGAACCCCCAGTACTACCATCAACTGCTGGCTTGCTGCCTGGTCAAACCGGGCAAAAAAGAAGCGCTTCCATTGATGCCGGAACCGATCATTCAGCAGCAGGATGCATCAAAGAATGACTGTGAAAAAACGGCGCTGAAACGACTGCTGGCCAACCTATCCAGAGAACACCCACACCTTAAACTGGTGTTGAATTTTGATGATCTTTACTCCGACGGCCCCACCATCAAGCTGGTGCAGTCCTACGGTTACAGCTTTATCATGGTGACAAAAGACACCTCTCATGTATCGCTGTATGAATCAGTAGACGAACTGGACAAGGCTGGCAAGGTAAAGCGCTATCACTATACCGATGAGAACGGTTACCAGCATTGGTTCCGGTTCGTCAACGGAGTGTCCATCAACAAGTCCCACAAAGAGACTCTGGTCAATTATCTCGAATACGTAGAGACTGATCCGAAAGGCAACAAATACGTCAACACATGGATAACCGACATTCAACTGACTGAAGAGAATGTGGCGAAAGTTATGCGAGGAGGCCGCGCCAGGTGGAAAATTGAGAACGAGACATTTAACACACTGAAAACACAGGGCTATCATCTCGAACACAACTATCTTTTTTATAGAGAGGGGCCATGGGAAGCAACATCTGGCGACCAATCTGGCCTGCCTGACGTTTACCGCTTTCCTCATCGACCAGATAGAGCAGCTGGTTTGCAAGTTCTTCCAGCAGGCTCTTGAAGCAAAGAAGTCCAAAAAAGCGCTATGGCATGCGATATGGGGCTTGTTTGACTGGTTCACCATCGACAACTGGGAAGATCTTTTTACGGCGATAATCGAAGGCAGGAATGTCAGCCTAAAGCACTTGGTAGTTGATACCACATAGTTGAGATATTGGTAGCCCTGTTTAACCTGTGTCCTGAACTTGCTTGTTTCCTGACTGATGATTCAGTGCGATATCACTCGGCCTGAATAAATACCTGATTGGACAATCTCTTGAATCCGGCTTTAATAAGTGAATAGCGGGAATCGCTGACAATTGAGCATTTATGATTAAAAACAATAACAGGAACCTTATTTCGCCCACTCAATTCAGATGAAGAAATTTCCTTGATCGGGTAGTTTATGTTGTTTACTGAATCGAAATGGACATCACTCATTGCTATAAAAAAGCCTCCTATTCTTATAAATAAATAGGAGGCTTTTGTTCAAACAATACTTCTTAGTGAGTATCAAGCTCTTTGAAGGACTTCACCAGCTCATCCAGTGCTTTCATCTGAGCTAGGAAAGACTCTAGCATGGACAGGCGCAGTGCAGAAGGACCATCACAACGGGCGTTATCAGGGTCCGGATGAGCTTCCAGGAACAACCCCCGCCAGACCAACGGCCATACCAGCACGAGCCAGTTCTGTTACCTGGTGACGACGACCACCGGAAGCCGCACCCATCGGGTCACGACATTGCAGGGAATGGGTTACGTCGAAAATAACCGGCGCACCGCCACTGGCCTGTTTCATGGTATGAAAACCGAGCATATCAACAACCAGATTATCATAACCAAAGCTGGCTCCACGCTCGCAGAGAATCAGACGATCATTTCCTGCTTCACGAAACTTGTCAGTAATATTTCCCATCTGACCAGGGCTCAAAAACTGAGGCTTCTTGATGTTAATGGCAGCCCCGGTTTTCGCCATCGCTTCCACCAGATCCGTCTGACGAGCCAGAAACGCGGGTAGCTGAATAACATCCACCACCTCGGCCACTGATTGGCACTGGTGAGGTTCATGCACATCGGTAATCACCGGAAAACCAAAGGTTTCCTTCAGCTCCTGAAAGATTCTCAGCCCTTCATCAATGCCTGGCCCACGGTAGGAGGCAATGGATGAACGGTTCGCCTTATCAAAAGAAGCCTTGAAGATATAAGGGATACCGAGCTTTTCGGTAACCCTCACAAACTCTTCTGCCACTTTCATGGCCAGATCCCGTGACTCCAGCACATTCATCCCGGCAAACAGGACAAATGGGCTGGTCATTGGCGACCTGAATGCCGTTAACATCAACAATTTTGTTTTTCACAAGACTTTCTACAAGATCAGACATGAACAATCAGTCTCAGTTAGCAGCGTGTTTGAATGTCTTTGCTGCATTAATAAATGCAGAAAACAGCCCATGGCCATCACGGGGAGTCGACGTAAACTCCGGATGGAACTGGCAGGCAACAAACCACGGATGATCCGGTACTTCTACCATTTCAACCAGACTGTTGTCTTCAGAACGGCCGGCAATCTTAAGGCCTGCATCTTCCAGTGTCTCAACGTAATGATTATTCACTTCATAACGGTGACGGTGACGTTCGGTAATAACGTCCTGACCATAAGCTTCACGGGAGTGCGTGCCGGTAATCAGGTTACAGTTCTGCGCACCCAGACGCATGGTGCCACCCAGATCAGAGGCTTCATCACGCTTTTCAACCAGACCGTCAGCATCAATCCACTCGGTAATCAGACCAACGACCGGATGGGCCGCCTGACGATCGAATTCCGTACTGTTAGCACCTTCAAGACCGGCGACATGGCGGGCATATTCAATAACAGCCACTTGCATACCAAGACAGATGCCCAGGAAAGGAATCTTGTTCTCACGGGCATAGCGCACTGTTTCGATCTTGCCTTCAACACCTCGATGGCCAAAGCCACCAGGCACCAGAATAGCAGAAACCCCTTCCAGAACGGACAAACCGTCCTGCTCAATGGTTTCTGAATCGATGTAGCGAATGTTCACCTTGGTCCGGGTTTTCAGACCGGCATGCTTAATCGCTTCAATCAGAGATTTGTAAGCATCCAAGAGCTCCATATATTTACCGACCATAGCGATGGTGATCTCTTCAGAGTAATTAAACTCACGATCCACCACATCATCCCACTCAGCCAGGTCAGCTTCCTGACAACCCAGGTTAAAGCGATCAACAATAATCTGATCCAGTTCCTGCTCATGGAGCATGCGTGGAATCTTGTAAATGCTGTCCGCATCTTCCAGGGAAATAACGGCGCGCTCTTCCACGTTGGTGAACAGTGAAATCTTGCGACGGGCAGAGGCGTCGATGTACTGCTCGCTCCGACAGACCAGTATATCGGGCTGCAAACCAATAGAGCGCAGTTCCTTAACGGAGTGCTGGGTTGGCTTGGTTTTGGTCTCGCCAGCGGTCTTGATGTAAGGCACCAGGGTCAGGTGCATCAACATGGCACGCTGCGAACCCAGCTCGACTTTCAGCTGGCGAATGGCCTCGAGGAATGGCTGGGATTCGATATCCCCAACCGTACCACCGACTTCAACCAGGGCAATATCAGCATCACCGGCGCCTTTAACAACACGGCGCTTGATCTCGTCAGTGATGTGAGGAATAACCTGAACCGTCCCCCCCAGGTAGTCACCACGACGTTCTTTACGCAGAACATCCTGATAAATCCGGCCAGAGGTAAAGTTATTACCCTGCTTCATGGTGGTACGGATAAAACGTTCGTAGTGACCCAGGTCCAGGTCTGTCTCTGCACCGTCTTCGGTAACGAAAACCTCTCCATGCTGGAAAGGGCTCATGGTACCCGGATCAACATTGATATAAGGGTCCAACTTGAGCATCGTCACCTTGAGACCACGTGCCTCAAGAATGGCGGCGAGAGATGCCGATGCGATGCCTTTGCCTAACGAGGAAACAACACCGCCAGTGACGAAAATATAACGCGTCATGCTTACCTGCTGTGAATCTAAAATAAAGCGGGGTGAAAAGAGAGTCTCAAGATGGGAAATCAGGATACCAAAACAGGCGGTAAACGTAAAACCGTTATCGAACCAAATGCCGGAGAATCTATCATTATTAACCCTCGGTTTTCCGAAGGCTGTCAACCCGACATAGAGGTTTGCCAGCGACAGGAGAAACCGTCATCACTGGCTGAAAGATAACCTTCACATACCCAGAGGCCCGGAGCAGCCACCATCTGATCACCATCAAAAATAAATGGGAAATATTCGCGCAGCCAGGGAGCCACCTTATACTCCTGCAACCATTTCTTCAGTGTCTTGCGCCCTTTTCTTCCGGAAATAGCCAATTTTGCATCACTCGGAATATGACAACGACGCTTTAACAACAGTGATTTTTGCGGCAAGTAAATGGCTTTGCCACTTCCAGCAGACGCTTTATAACAGACCAGTGATCGATCTCCCAGATTCAGGACCGCATCTTTCTGCCAGTCCCATAACATAGGGGCAAATGGCAGCAATTTTGTTTTCTCATCCATTACCACCAGCATTTCCTGATAACGGCTTAGAACAACATTGTCAGCAATTTTTATCCGGGGTTCTGCGTCAACCCGGGCATCAATAACTTCCCGGAAAATTTGCTCCAGAGTATCCCTTGAAGGGGGCTGACAACTCTGCATCTTCAACCACTCACGAACCACCAGACGCTGGGAATGACCTTCCAGTTGCCGCAATGAATCAAGCCTGATCAATGGCCGTTGTTCCAGCAACCACTCAGGTCGGTAATCCAGACATTTTTCAAGCTGAAATATTGTCTCCAACAACAAACGCTCATTCAGCTGCCCGGCCTCACCGGCAAACTCAACCAGTCGCCCGGAAGCACCCGGCCAACGCGCCTCAACCATAGGGATCAGCCGTTGACGAAGAAAATTCCGCGAAAACTGTTCATCCCTATTACTGTCATCTTCTATGTGCTTCAGCTCATTAACAGCAGCATACGCATCGATGGCTGCTCTCGGAACAGTGAGCAAAGGCCGGAATAACGTGCCCTCGCCTAATACCCGGTACTCAGGAATACCCTGAACACCATCCATCCCCGTACCTCTGAAAAGCCGGAGCAAAATGGTTTCTGCCTGATCATCCCGGTGATGCCCCTGTAGAAGGCAACCGCCGGCCGGTAAGACATCAACAAAAACCTGGTAACGGGCATCACGGGCAGCCTGCTCGAGACCATTGCCCTCTTTTTTCAACGTAACCTTAGTAACGGTGAGTGGCACATTCCATTGATCACAAATACTCCGGCAGTGCTCTGCCCACTGATCGGCAAACTCACTCAGACCATGGTGAACATGCACAGCCCGGACGTCAGAAACAAAACCCTGATCGCGAAGTCTGGTAAGCAGGTGAAGTAAAACGGTAGAGTCGACACCGCCACTGAATGCCACCGTTAACGGGCACTCCCTGAATGAACGCTGAAGACGGGAAGATAACCGACTGAGCACCCACTCAGAACTGAGCGGGTGCTGTGCAGGATGGGATGTTGTAACCGAACTCAAAGTGAACCAAAATCCCTGATTTTCTGGTAACGATTTTCCAGTAGAGTATCGCTGTCCAGTTCCGAGAGCTTATTCAGCTGAGCCACCAGCGTTGCTTTCAAACTGGCTGCTGCTGCTTCCGGATCCCGGTGAGCACCACCCAGGGGCTCTTCAATCAGAGTATCCACCAGCTCAAGCTCTTTCAAACGCTCCGCCGTAACACCCATGGCTTCAGCGGCAGTGGAAGCATACTCAGATTTTTTCCAGAGAATGGACGCACAGCCTTCCGGAGAAATTACGGAATAGGTGGAATAGCCCATCATCACCAGGTGATCACAAACGCCAATGGCCAATGCACCGCCAGAGCCACCCTCACCAATGACCGTTGAGATAACAGGCACTTTCAGGCGAGACATTACCGCCAGATTATAAGCAATAGCCTCACTCTGCCCACGCTCTTCAGCACCAATACCGGGGTATGCCCCCGGTGTATCGATAAAGGTCAGAATCGGCATATTGAAACGCTCTGCCGTCTCCATCAGACGGCAGGCTTTACGATAACCTTCAGGCTTTGGCATACCAAAGTTACGGCGAACTTTTTCTTCAATCTCACGACCTTTTTGATGGCCAATAATCATCACCGGGCGACCATCCAGCCGGGCCATTCCACCCACGATGGAAGGGTCATCAGCAAAATGACGATCACCATGAAGCTCATCAAACTCGGTAAAAATATGGCGAATATAATCCAACGTGTAGGGGCGTCTGGGGTGTCTTGCCAGCTGCGCCACCTGCCATGAGGAAAGGTTGTTAAAAATAGAATCCGTCAGGCTGCGGCACTTATCCTGCAGTGTCGCAATTTCTTCTGTAATATTCAGTTCCGCATCGCTACTGACCAGCCGAAGCTCTTCTATCTTGGCTTCCAGTTCAGCAATTGGCTGTTCAAAATCCAGGTAATTCGGGTTCATGAAATCCACTTATCTATTTAGAGAGGCTCAAGGCTGTTTGCCACCAGCACAACCCGCTGCCCGGCAATCCCAACGGCTCCATCGTATCTGACAGTTTTCTCTGTTCTGTCATGGGTGACCGGATTGTCTCTCAGGCTCCGCTTAATCATGGCCGGATAGTTAATAGGGTTCAAAATACGTAAACACCGCCAGAAAGTCGAGTTAAAAAGCGTAATCGCCTGTAAACAAAACACCCATATTGTAGCCGTCAAGATCGCCAGAAAAGCATGTCGTTAAAGAATTGCCACTAGCAGCAAACGTCATGGTTAACGGGCAACAAGTGCCTGCTTCAACCTGGTTGTGCAGATACATCATGGCTGCTCGAGCCATATGAGCTCCCGTTCGGGAGTTCTGCCAGGGTAATGATGGCAATCCATTTTCAATGGCGGCTTTCATCAGCTGATGGTAGGCAGGGTGAAAATCTACCTGATCGATTCTGTGTCCAAATCGATCATGGGTTCGCAGCTGAGGCAGGTTTTGATTAGCGAGGAAGCCAGCAGGAAAAAACTCATGCCCTGCCAGGTATCCATAGTCATTTAGTATGGGCTCTGCCCATACCAGCGACTTTAGGGCTTCCTTTAACGCCGTATCCGTCGAAAAAAGATTATAGGGATCCAGTGGTGGTGGCTGATTAAAAACCGTATGAGTTCCAGTAGTCTTAGAAGGGTCATTCATAAGCATGCTCCCATTCAGATTTCTTGTTTTCTCCATGAGAACGGGAGCTGTCAGACAACAGCAGCGCCCGCTTAAGATCCACCTCAACTCACTGAGAGTATTCAATACGTCCAGTCAGGCATACTCAACTTTCGCAGCATTCTTGCCAAGCCATTGCCTGAGCTCCAATACCAGCTCATCACTCGGACTAACAAGCCATTGATCACTCAGCATCAAGCTGGCACGGGCATCTTCGCGACTGTAATCAATCCTGACAGGCAAACGCCCCGGCTGCTCACTCAGCATGGACGATAATTTTCGCCCAAAATGCCCATCAATCTGCTCATAAGAAACGTCCAGAACCAGGCGACGGGCATAATGGCTGCGGGCATCCACCACTTTCATGACTTTCTTCGAGCGAACTTTTAAGCTGCCCGAGTAATCATCAAAAGTAACTTCTCCTTCGATCACCAGCACAGCATCTTTATGAAGGAAATGCTGATATTCGGCAAACACATCCGCAAAAACAGACACTTCAATCCGCCCGGTACGGTCATCCAGGGTGACAAAGGCCATTTTATCGCCCTTCTTGTTTTTCATGATCCGCATATCCACCACCAGACCAGCAATATTCTGGCTGTCGCCACGGGCAGGCTGAAGGTCCTTGATACGGTTCCGAATAAAGTGACGGATCTCACTCTCATATTCATCAATGGGGTGGCCGGTCAGATAGAGGCCTAAGGTATCTTTCTCCCCCCCCAAGCGCACCTTATCCGTCCATTCGCTGGCTTTCAGATAGGTATCGTAGACATTCTCTTCACCCGCCGGCACTAATGCACCAAACATATCCATATGGCCTGAATCCAGACTTTTGGCAGCCTGGTCTGCCGCTTTGATCGCTTCAAGCTGACTTGCCTCAAGAACAGCACGATTAAAATTCAACTGTTCCGGTTTACCGGCAGCAGGCCCCAGAAGGTCGAACGCACCAGATTTAATCAACGCTTCCAGAACACGTTTATTAATGCTTTTGGCATCCACGCGCTCACAGAAATCAAACAGATCTTTAAACGGCCCACCCTCATTACGGGCTCGAACAATCGCTTCAATAGGGCCTTCGCCAACACCTTTGATAGCACCCAGGCCATAAACAATATGACCTTCGTCGTTAACACCGAACATGTATTCGCCACTGTTAACACTGGGAGGCAGGACGTTCAGTCCCATGTCCCGGCACTCTTCGATAAAGGTCACCACTTTATCGGTGTTCTGCATATCAGAACTCATGACCGCCGCCATAAATTCCGATGGGTAGTGGGCTTTTAACCAGAGCGTCTGATAAGAAACCAGCGCATAGGCTGCAGAGTGCGACTTGTTAAAACCATAACCGGCAAACTTCTCTACCAGGTCGAAGATCTTCATGGCCAGCTCGCCATCAACACCCTGACTGACCGCGCCTTCCTCGAATATCGACCGCTGCTTGGCCATCTCTTCGGGCTTTTTCTTACCCATGGCACGACGAAGCATATCCGCACCACCCAGAGTATAACCGGCCAGTACCTGGGCAATCTGCATAACCTGTTCCTGGTACAGAATGATGCCGTAGGTAGGTTGAAGAATGGGTTGCAACCACTCATGCTGATACTGGGCATCCGGGAAGGAAAGCTCTTCCCGACCATGCTTACGGTTAATAAAGTTATCCACCATGCCGGACTGCAGTGGGCCGGGGCGGAACAGGGCTACCAGGGCGATAATATCTTCAAAACAGTCTGGCTGAAGGCGCTTGACCAGGTCTTTCATGCCTCGTGATTCCAGCTGAAAAACCGCGGTGGTTTCTGCCCTTTTCAGCATGTCAAAAGAGCGCTTATCGTTCAGATTGATGGCCTCAATCGCGAGGGGATCCTCCCCCCGTTGCGCCCGGCGCGGATTAATCAGTTTCAAGGCCCAATCAATAATGGTCAGCGTACGCAAGCCCAGGAAGTCAAACTTAACCAGACCGGCGTATTCCACATCGTTTTTGTCATACTGAGTAACCACACCCTTCCCATGCTCATCGCAATAGAGCGGTGCAAAGTCGGTCAGCTTGGTGGGCGCAATGACTACACCACCCGCATGCTTACCAACATTTCGGGTAACCCCTTCGAGTTTTAGCGCCATCTCCCAGATTTCAGCGGCTTCTTCATCAGTCTCCAGAAACTCCCGAACGATTTCTTCCTGTTCATAGGCCTTGTTAAGGGTCATACCAATTTCAAAGGGAATCATTTTGGAAAGGCGATCCGCCAGACCGTAAGACTTACCCTGAACCCGGGCCACATCCCGAACCACCGCCTTGGCAGCCATGGTACCGAAAGTAATAATCTGGGAGACCGCATTACGCCCATACGTCCGGGCCACATAGTCGATAACCCGATCCCGGCCTTCCATACAGAAGTCAACGTCAAAGTCAGGCATCGATACCCGCTCAGGGTTAAGAAAACGTTCGAACAGAAGGTCATATTTAATCGGATCCAGATCGGTAATTTTCTGAGCATAGGCCACCAGCGAGCCAGCACCGGAACCCCGGCCAGGACCAACCGGAATACCGTTATTTTTGGACCACTGGATAAAGTCCATCACAATCAGGAAGTAGCCGGGGAACCCCATCTGAAGAATGGTATTCAATTCAAAGTCCAGCCGCTCCCGATAAATTTTCTCGGTTTCTGGAAAGTCCGGGGCACTGGTATCAAATAGAAACGCCAGTCGTTCCGTCAGACCGTCATGGGAAAACTCACGAAAAAACTGGTCCATTGTTTTGCCTTCCGGCACCGGGTATTCCGGTAGGAAGTACTCCCCGAGCTTTACATTGATAGAACAGCGACGGGCAATTTCAACAGAGTTAGACAGCGCTTCAGGGATATCAGAAAAGAGTTCAACCATCTCCTCTTCTGATTTCAGATACTGCTCTTCACTGTATCGGTGTTCGCGCCGGGGATCATCCAGCACCATACTCTCACCAATACAAACCCGTGATTCATGCGCTTCAAAGTCATCCCGGGTCAGGAACATCACATCATTAGTGGCCACAACAGGACAATTGAATTGAGCTGCCAGGTCAACGGAACCATGCAGACAGTCTTCATCACCCGCCCTGCCGGTACGATGCAGCTCAAGGTAGAAACGATCAGAAAAGACCTGCATCCACTCATTCAACAACTCATCGGCCAGCTGCTTCTTACCACCCAGGAGCGCTCGACCAATCTCTCCATCCTTGGCGCCAGAGAGGGCTATTAATCCCTCTGACTGTTCCATGATCCACTCCCTTTTCACCAAGGCCTTCTCATAATGCTGATTTTCCAGGAAAGCACGGGAGATCAGTTCAGTGAGATTATGATAGCCCTGCTCATTCATGCACAAAAGTACAATACGGGATGGCAAGTGCTCATCTGCAGGGTTTTCCACCCAGAGGTCTGCCCCACAGATCGGCTTGATACCCGCCCCCATGGCTCCGGAATAAAACTTCACCAATGCACAGAGATTGGACTGGTCAGTAACCGCTACCGCTGGCGCACCAGAACCCGTAATGGAACTGATCAGCGGTTTTATCCGCACCAGACCATCGCTGAGGGAAAATTCGGTATGAACCCGTAAATGGATAAATCGTGCTGTGATGGATGCAGACATGAATGAAGAGCGTCCTGAATGGCAATCAGGTTATGATAACAATGAAGGGACATTTCTAACAAATTAATATTAAACGAAAATCCAAAACAAATGAGAAAATAAAAACAAGCTAAAACAGTAATCAATGAAAGACTCATTTGAAAACAGCTGATTTCACGTATAGAATCTTTAACGTAGTAAAATCAAACAATCAAATCACCAATCGATATGATCCATATAATTAATGATTCAAACACCAAACAATCACTATCAACTCAAAAAATATTTAACAGCAACATAAAAACAAATAAAGAGACGAACATCTTCGACCAAAAAACAAGATTAAACCTACACCAAAAACATGACAACAATGAAAAAACCTCATTATCATCAAGAAAACAAACCATTCAAAATAATCAGGCCGCATATCTGAAAAAACAGCACAACAGAGAACACATCACAAGCACAGACAATTCTGTAATGCATTTCCCTGCAATCAGACACATTGACTATCAAGAAAACCAGACATCTTCGATAAATCAAAAGTTAGAACACACACCATTCATCTTTCAAAGCCTAATCAGTAAAAGCATAGCCAGCATTCAAAATAAACAAAACCAACACAACAAAGAACAGAAGAGAAGGAAATCAAAAAACAATAAAAAAATCATTATCACCAAGTATTGGGATAATAAATCCCCTCTATTTGTACTTGGAAAAAATGCAGAGATCCTGAAAAAAGGCTTAAGAAAAGGCAAATCAAACACAAAAATACTACTACCAGAAAAGATCAAAAAGATACTCACTGGTAAATTTACTAATCATCATCTGCTGGACCCTGAGTATTGGAGCAGGACTGTTGAGCACTGGCTATCACTAAACAAGAGTAATCGACAGGCCTCTATTGAGTCATTATTGCAACATACGATCATAGCCAATACAGACCTACGAAAAAAACTCCACGGTCAATCCGGTGTTCTGGCCGCCAGGGAGATCCCCCCTTATTTCGTAATAGCACCTTATTCGGGTCTCTACTGTATTGGCTCTGATATTCTAAAAGAAAAAGCTTGCCATGGAACAAACGTTGGTCGTTATGCTGTTGACTGTTCACTGAACAACTTACAGATTGACCTGTGTGGATATGGCTATGGGAATATAACGCTCTGCATTAATGCCAATACAACATACTCCAAAAATGATCCTGCCATGGAAGATAATACGTGTTTCGCACTGATTACCTACCAAGGCTGGCCTTATATATTTGTTATCAGTATCAGTAAAATCAAAAAGAGTAGTGAGTTATTGATCGATTATGGTCAAAATTACTGGACGCTAAATCAATAAAACCAAAACCATCATAATATATTTACCAGCAAAAAAGCAGGGAACAAACTAAAGACCTACCGCTCTAATACGCATTAATTTATGAAGCAGGTATCCGCCGGTGAGAGAAGTTGTCTCAAAAATAAATCACATACTCCTCAGTAAGGAGCTGGATAAAATGGAGCAGTCAGGAGAACTGGATTCTCCAACAAAATTTGCCATTTCCGGTTTACTTGGCACCATTGCCTATGGTGTGGCTCATGCACAGATCGCCTGGTTCTTCGACCCTGGCTTCTATGCTGGGATCAGCGGATCAACATGGATAAATGCCGTATTAACGGGCATCGTTTAAAAGAAGCCCGAAAAACGCTTGAAAAAAAGAAGGCAGTTAACGCTGTTCCAGAGCCTCAAGCAACTCTCTCACAGGTCTGAATGAACGACGGTGAACAGGTGTAGGACCCAACTTTATTAACGCGTCCAAATGCACTTTGGTTGGATAACCTTTATGCCCGGCAATACCATAACCGGGCCACTCTCTATCCATAACCTGCATTTCGCGGTCGCGGGTCACTTTGGCAATAATAGAAGCGGCCGCAATCTCAGGAACACGGCTATCTCCCTTTACAATTGCTTCAGCCCTACAGGAAAGCGTTGGGCACCGATTACCATCAATGTATGCCAGCTCCGGCTTTACTGATAAGCCCTGAACAGCACGCTGCATCGCCAGCATCGTTGCATGAAGAATGTTCAGTTCATCGATTTCAGCGACATCCGCCCTGCCCAGCGACCATGCCAGGGCATTATTACAAATGATATCAAATAGCGCTTCCCGTTTTTTTTCAGAAAGTTTCTTTGAATCATTGAGCCCTTTAATGGGTCGGGCAGGGTCGAGAATGACAGCAGCAGCAATCACAGGGCCACAAAGAGGCCCCCGTCCTACTTCATCAACACCTGAGACAATCACGCCTTTTTCACTGACATCGCACCAGTCAAATTGATTTTGCTTCATTAGCTCTTTGCCCGCTGATGGCCCTTTTCACGCTGACGGCTCTTCGCCTGCTGGATTACTGACATGACCGCTTCAAAAGCCAACCTGCTGGCATTCTGCTTCAACTGTTGATGTATTTCCGTAAACGACAGTTGCAAAGACCTCCGGTAATCCTGATCCTCCACAGACTTCTTCATCGCATCTCGCAGATTCTCTGGAGTAGCATTATCCTGCAGAATTTCAGGAACCAGCGCTTTATCAGCCAGCAGGTTCGGCAAAGCGACATATTTTACCTTAACCATCCTGCTAATAATGGCATAACTCAAAGGCGCCATTTTATAACTGACAACCAGTGGTTTCTTATGCAACGCCGCCTCAAGGACTGCAGTCCCTGAAGCAATTAAAATAGCATCGGATGCAGCCATCACAGACTGAGCCTGTCCATCATATACGGTTACATTAAGATCAGGGTATTCACTGACAATGGGTAAAATTTGCTGCTTCCGCCGTTCATTGGCACAGGGAATCAAAAACTGTGCATCAGGAAAATCTTTTCTCAGCAAGCGAGCGGTATCCAGAAATAACTGCCCCAGCCTGGCAACCTCTGCTTTACGGCTCCCCGGCAGTAGACCAATGACCGGCCCACCGTCATTACTCAAACCCAGTTTTTGCCTGGCTGCCTGTTGATCCGGCTCCATGGCAATCTGATCAGCCAGTGGATGGCCAACAAAAGTGACAGCCACATCATGATCACGGTAGTAATCCACCTCAAACGGCAACAGTGCCAGTATATGATCAACAGCGTGTCTGATTTTTTTGAGGCGACCTTCCCGCCAGGCCCAGACCTGCGGACTGACATAATGAACCGTAGGGATACCAGAAGCTTTTAATTTTCGTTCAAGGGCAAGATTAAAATCCGGTGCATCGATACCAATAAACACATCGGGCTGATCAGCAATCAAGCGCTCTCTCAATTGTTTACGTATACCCAGCAGCTCACGCAAACGCCCGAGCACTTCGGTAAGTCCCATGACCGACAATCGTTCCATAGGAAAAAGGCTTACAAAGCCCTCGGCCTGCATGAGCGGACCACCAATGCCATAGAAGGTGGCATCAGGATAATGGCGCTTTATTTCCTTGATCAGGCCTGCCCCAAGAATATCACCAGAGGCCTCGCCTGCAACCAGAGCCACTTTCAATGCCCTGCCCCGTAATGAAAAGTCAGGGGAAGGCATCAGCGGGTAATGCCCCGGGTCGATGACTTCAACGAGTCAATCAGCAGCTGAATCTCCGGAAGTGACTCCATACTCTCAAGACGGTCAATGGCTTCAGCTGTTCTTAAACCCTGGCGGTAAATAATTTTGTAGCACTGTCGTAATTTGCTGACCAGTTCAGGGCTATACCCCCGACGACGCATACCCTCAAAGTTCATACCATGAGCTTCAGCGGGGTTACCACTGGACATTACGAATGCAGGAACATCCTTGAACAATGCCGTATGGGCAGCACTCATACTATAATCACCGATGCGACAAAACTGGTGGACGGTTGTGTAGCCACCAAGTATCACGCTATCACCAACGATAACATGACCAGCAAGCGCCACATTGTTAGCAATAATACAGTTGTCGCCTATAACGCAATCGTGGGCTACGTGGACATAAGCCATCAACAGATTATTACTGCCAATGGACGTCAGCCACTGATCCTGAATGGTACCGCGGTGGATCGTACACCCTTCACGAATAATATTGTTGTCACCGATAACCAGCCGGGTCGGCTCACCTGCGTATTTTTTGTCCTGGCACGCTTCCCCAACACTGGAGAACTGAAAAATACGGTTATTTTTTCCAATAACCGTTGGACCTTTCAGCACAACGTGGGAGTTAATACGGGTACCGGCCCCAACCTCAACATCTGAGCCAATATATGTCCATGGCCCTACTTCAACATGCTCACCAATGCAGGCTCCAGGCTCTATAATTGCCGTGGGATGGACCTTCGCAGTTGGATGAATATCTGCCTTTACAGTGTTAGCAGCTTCAGAATCAGTAACGGAGAGTGTGTCGCTCAAGATTTTATTTCCTTTCTTGCACACGTAACTTCTGCAGAGCAGACAATATTACCATCAACCACCGCTTCACAGGCAAATTTCCAGATATTTCGTTTCAATGCCAACAGCCTTGAGCGGAGAATCAGCTGATCCCCAGGAACAACAGGCGTACGAAAACGCACCTTATCTGCGCCGGCAAAATAGTAAATTGTGTCACCGTCCGTTTTACGAATGTGATAACCAAGGATACCTGCTGCCTGGGCCATTGCTTCAATAATCAATACACCGGGCATCACCGGATGCTGCGGGAAGTGACCAGTAAAGTGTGGCTCATTACTGGATACATTCTTGAGACACTCAATAGTGCCATTCTCAATATCCACATGAAGAACCCGATCCACCAGTAGAAAAGGATATCGGTGGGGAAGGATCTCCTTAATTTCCTCAATTCGTCTCATTCGCCATAAACTCTAATCATCGTTGTAACAGAAAAAGGCTGGATAACCAGCCTTTTTCTAAACCGTATAATGTCTCTTACCGGAGAGTGACAGAGGATATCAGCGGGGCTTGTGCATCACTGTTTTTCCAACTGTTTCACACGTCTGGCCAGATCATCCAGCTGCCGGAAGCGGACAACATTTTTGCGCCACTCGCGACTCTCCATAAAACCAGTGCCGGATGAATAGGAACCCGGCCTGGTGATGGAGCGTGTAATCATGGCCATGCCACTGATAAACGTACCATCGGCAATAGTCAGATGGCCGGCAAAACCGGCAGCTCCGGCAATAGTACAATTTTTACCAATCTTTGTACTTCCGGAAATACCGACACCCGCCGCAATGGCGGTATTTTCACCAACGATCACATTGTGAGCAATCTGGATCAGGTTATCCAGACGCACACCATTATGGATTTCCGTATTACCCAATGCACCGCGGTCAATACAGGTATTGTTACCAATTTCAACATCACAACCAATAACAACGCCACCGATCTGGGCAATTTTATGCCAGCGTCCACCCGCATGGGCATTACCAAAACCATCACCACCGATCACTGCGCCCGTGTGAATAATCGTCCGGTCACCAATGGTGACACCGTGACAAACGGTGACATTGCGATGAAGGTGTACTCCAGCACCCAGAATAGAGTCATGCCCAACCACTGTGCCCGCATCAACACGAACACCCGCGGCAATCTGTACACCTGCTTCAATAACGACATTGGCAGCAATAGCCGCAGATGGATCAACAATCGCAGAGTCATCAACAACAGCACTGGGATGAATACCTTCACTCCCCCCTCTGTCAGGGTCAAACAGAGAAGAGAGCCTTGCATAAGCCAGGTAAGGGTTCTCAAGAATCAATGCATTTCCTGAAAAACCAAGCGCCGCATCAGGGCTAAGAATTACTGCCCCGGCTTGCGTGGTGTGCAGATATTTTGCATAGGCCGGATTTGCAAGAAAGCTTAACTCATGCTGCTGGGCTGCTTGAAGCGTATTCAGCCCAGAGATCTGCTTATCTGCATCACCTTGAATGAGAGCTCCACACTTTTCAGCCAGCTCTGATAAAGTATAAAAATCATCCATGACTTATTACTTCATCTGGTTAAGGCTTTCGATGACCTTACGGGTGATATCAATACCCGGGCTGGCATAGATAGCCATTTGACGATCAACGACCAGATCCAGCTTCAAATCAGTAACCACACTATCAATAGCCGTCTGGAGTTTTGGCCGCAGTTTTTCACGTTCTGCATTATCAGCCTCGGCTCTGTCAGTCTGGTATTGACGCCCCTTCAACTGCCAGTCTTCATACTTACGCTGAAGCTCAAGCTGACGGACTTTCAACTGCTCTGCGCTCAGGGTTGGACCATCCTTCTGCAGTTTTTCCTGCATACCCCGAACGTCTGTTTCCAGCTTCTGCAAGGCCTGAAGCTGAGGTTTAAATTTACTCTCGGATTTTCTTGCGTACTGCTTGCCTGCATTGGACTCACTCAACACCATAACGGTATCAAGCACACCAATCTTACTGCCTGTAGACGCAGCATTGGCAAAAGGTACCAGCATAATCAGGGCTAGAATCGCCAGTCTGATCGATTTCAAAATAAGTCTCCTGAAAAATTATCAGTCCCCGTAGCCAGCTTGACAAAGCTTAATCGCTTAGAGGGAAACTACGGTAAGATAGCGGTAAAGGGGCACATTATAAAGAAAAGGTGCCTGATAGCACCTTTTAATTACGTAAAACACCCCCTGAAAAGAGGGCTTTTCAGCACTTGGTTAGAACGGGGTACCCAATGAGAACTGGAACGTCTGAGTTTCGTCCTTATCCTGATCTTTAACCTTAAGTGCTTTCGCCAGACTGAACGTCAACGGGCCTAAAGGAGTAATCCAAGTCAGACCAACACCGGTACTGTACCGTAGCTCTGCCAGATCCGGTTTGTAGCAACCCTTCATATTAAAATCGGAGCCCGAAGGACAGGTAGTGTCAAAAACATTACCGAAGTCAAAGAAAACGCTGGTTCTTAACGAGCGCTGGTCTTTCACGAATGGTAACGGGAACAACACTTCAATCGTACCCTCTACCAGCACATCACCACCCATACTGTTGTAGTCATCGGCGTTATCCTGCTGTGGAGCCTTCGGCCCAAGAGAGTTATCCTTGTAACCTCTGACGGAACCGAAACCACCAGCATAGAAGTTTTCAAAAAACGGCATTTCAGAAGTACTGCCATAAGCGCCGCCATATCCCAAACGAGTCGCAAAACGCGCCGTCAGGCTACGGGTAATGGGCTGGAAGTACTGACCTCGATAAACCAGTTTATAAAATGTCGTGGTTGAGCCAGGAATCGCGGCAGACAACGACACACTCTGAGAAAAGCCTGCCGTTGGCAGTAACCCGCGGTTCAGTTCTGATTGAGACCACCCAAGGGAGGTTTTGATATTGGTAAACTTTCTACCTTCTTTATCCAGATAGTCCTCAATGACCAAAGGAGTACCAGAGCCCGTGGTAATTTCCGTTCCATCAACGCCAAGACTGAAATTAATAGATTGCGTCTCAGATAACGGATAGCCAAACCGGACATTCCCACCAAATGTATCTGCAGCATAACTGGAGATATCCGAGTCACTGTAATCATAGGTCCGGTAATAAACATCAAAACCACGGGAAACACCATCAATGGTGTAATAAGGATCCATAAAGCTGAAATTATAAAGCTGACTTACATCACTCTTATTCAGCCCTACGGTAACCTTGTTACCACTCCCCAGGAAGTTACTCTGGCTAACAGAACCACCCAATAACAGACCATCTGACTGAGAATAACCGACACTGGCTGTCACACTGCCAGAAGGCTGCTCTTCAACCGTGTAATTGACATCAATCTGGTCACTGGTTCCAGGCACCGGAGGTGTTTCAACATTAACCTCCTTAAAGTAACCCAGTCGTTCCAGGCGAACTTTGGACTGTTCAATCTTCTGAGTATTTGCAGAAGCTCCTTCCATTTGACGCATTTCACGACGCAGTACTTCATCATCCGTTTTGGTATTACCAGAGAAATTAATACGCCGTACATAAGCCCTTCGGCCAGGATCAACAAAGAAGGTCAATTCGACGGTTTTGTTGTCATGATCCGGTTTTGGAATACCGGTAACATTCGCAAAGGTATAACCTTCGTTACCAAGGCGACGGCTCAGAATTTCTTCCGTCGTAGTAATCAGCTTACGGGAGAAGACCTGTTCTGGCTGAGCCAGCAGAAGCTTTCTGGCCTCGTCTTCCGGAATAATCAGATCACCGGCAAGCTTAACGTCACTGACCGAGTACTTGTCACCTTCATCAACGTTAACAGTGATATACACGCTCTGTTTATCAGGGCTGATAGAAACCTGGGTAGATGTGATATTGAAGTTAATATAACCCCGATCCAGATACCATGATCTCAAACGCTCCAAGTCACCCGACAGTTTTTCACGGGAATATTTATCCGCAGAACTGAAGAACTGATACCACTCAGTTTTCTGCAGTTCAAAAAGACCGATCAGCTCATCTTTAGGAAATGCGGTATTACCCACAACATTGACGTGCTGGATCGTCGCAACTTTGCCTTCCTTAACATTAATTCGAAGCTTGACCCGGTTACGGGGCTGCGCCTCTACATCAGCAGTAATTCTGGCACCGTACCGACCCTGAGCCACATACTGCCGCTCAAGTTCAAGGCGAATAGCTTCAAGAGTTGCCTGCTGAAAAATCTCACCTTCAGCAAGACCAGAACGCTCCAGCCCCGTCATCAAGTCTTCAGTCTTGATGGCCTTATTTCCCTTGATCTCAATAGCGCTGATGGAGGGTCTTTCGACAACACCAACCACCAGCACATCGCCCTCCCGGGCCATGCGAATATCATTAAAGTAACCGGTTTGATAGAGGGCACGGGCGGCTCCGGCGATATCCGGTGATTGAATATCGTCACCAACCTCAACAGGCAGGGCATTAAAGACTGTCCCGGCTGAAACCCGCTGAAGGCCATCAATCCGGATATCTGAGACGATGAAGGCCTGGGCACCAGGCGCGATGGCTAAAGAGCCAATCAGCAGAGACAACAGTGATCGCTTCATGGAATCCGTTCTTATCCGTGTTCATTTCGCAGTAAAAGAGTCATTGAAAAAGCCTGCTCAAGTCGTTGTACATGGCCAACATCATCACGCCTACAACCAGAGTCACCCCGACCTTCAAACCCAGTGTCTGTATCTTTTCTGACAGAGGCTTCCCCCTGATCATCTCTACCAGGTAAAAAAGCAGGTGACCTCCATCCAGCACTGGTATGGGAAGCAGGTTCAACACACCAAGACTGACGCTCAACATTGCCAGAAAATAGAGAAAGTTTTCCAGCCCAGACTCAAGCGACGCGCCAGCCACTTTAGCAATGGTTATCGGGCCGCTCAAGTTTTTAACAGAAACCAAGCCTACAACCATTTTCCAGAGGGACTCCAGAGTCATGGTAGTTAGAGACCATGTTGCCTGCGCACCTTTGGCAATTGATTCAACAGGACCATACTGTAGATGGCGGATCATACCTTCCGGCCAGGCAACCTGCATCACACCTGCACCAATATAGCCGGCAGTCATTCCCTCTGCTGATCGACTTCCCGGAGTGAGTTGTATATTTTCAGTATTTCCACCCCGTTCAATCAAAAGCTGCAAGGGCTTTCCGGGGTTATCACGAATAATCGCAACAAAATGCATCCAGTCAGCGATGTCTTCATTACCGACAGCCAGCACCCTGTCCCCGGATTTCACCCCATCCCTCGCAGCTGCACCATCAGGAGACAGCTGACCAATGACTGCCGGGATTTCTGGGGAATAAGGAATAATACCCAGCGAGCGTATTGGGTTTGGTTGCTCTTCACTCACCAGCCAGTCAACTACCTGAATATTTTTATCTCTGACCGCTCCCTCTGTAACCTCGCCAGGCTCACCAGAACGAACCGAGAAAGAAAGACTTCTGGACTCACCAAGATACGCCAGCAACTCCATGTTTACCGCCTGCCAGCCAGGAGTCTGGGTCCCATTGACAGCAACAATTTCATCGCCTGGCAGAAGACCCGCAACCGCCGCGGGAGATTCCGGAACAACTTCACCCACCTGAGGCATCAGGGTGCGAACCCCCACCATATACATGAGCCAGAGGGCAAAGATAGCCAACAGAAAATTTGCAACTGGCCCCGCTGCAACAATCGCGATTCTGGAAAGTACAGGCTTGCTATTGAAAGAGAGGTGCTCCTCACCACTGGGAACAGGCCCCTCCCGCTCATCCAGCATTTTGACATAGCCACCAAGGGGAATGACTGCAACTGTGTACTCAGTACCATGACGATCCGTTCTGCTCCAGAGCGACTTGCCAAAGCCCACAGAGAACCGGAGCACTTTAACCCCACAACGTCTGGCTACCCAGAAGTGACCAAACTCGTGAATACTGACCAGTATTCCAAGGGTTACCACAAAGGCAAAAATGGTTTGCGCTGAGTCCCCTATTTGCGAGAAAAGTGATTCAAAAATCATGCAACACCCTGCATTTGAGAAACCTGTTTTTGTGCCAGATAACGAGCGTCCTTATCGGCTTCCAGCACCTGTTCAAGATCACCGGCATTCATAACAGGCAATGTCTGCAATGTCGCATCAATCACTTCAGGGATGCGATCAAAACGCAGCTTGTGATCAAGAAACGCGTCAACTGCAATTTCATTCGCAGCATTCAGCATGGCCGCAGCTGTGCCACCACTGCGAGCCGCCTCCTGAGCCAGTTGCAGACAACGATAGCGCAACATATCCGGTGCATAAAAGTCCAACCTGCCAATATCAGTGAGCGACAGCGGAGAAACACCGGACGGAATCCTCTCTGGCCATGCCAGAGCATGGGCAATTGGCGTTCTCATATCCGGATTCCCCATCTGCGCCAGCACAGAGCCATCTTCATAGTCGACCATCGAATGAATGATACTCTGCGGATGAATAACTACCTCCACCTGATCAGGTCTTGCACCAAATAACCAGCAGGCCTCAATAAATTCAAGCCCCTTATTCATCATGGTCGCAGAGTCTACAGAGATCTTACGCCCCATACTCCAGTTAGGGTGAGCACAGGCCTGCTCAGGTGTAACAGTAGCAAAGCTTTTTACAGGGGACTGACGAAACGGCCCGCCAGAGGCAGTCAGCAATATTCTTCTAACCCCCACCCGCTCAAGACCTGATTGATGCTCAGAAGGTAGACACTGAAAAATGGCATTATGTTCACTGTCAATGGGTAACAGGATAGAGCCAGAAGCTTTGACTGCATCCATGAATAAAGCACCCGTCATTACAAGTGCTTCCTTATTGGCCAGCAGAACCTTCTTACCAGCACGAACAGCAGCCATTGTTGGCACCAGCCCAGCAGCACCAACAATCGCTGCCATAACGACGTCAACATCACTATCCGCTGCAACCTGAGCCATCGCGTTCACACCGGATTCAACCGATATGCTCAACCCTTCAGCTTTAAGATCAGCTCGAAGAGCCTCCGCCATCTGCTCATCAGCCATCACGATATACTGAGGCCGAAATTGACGAGCCTGCTCCAGCATAACATTCGCATTTTTGCCAGCAATCAATGAATGAACACTGAATTGATCAGGGTTTCGGGCTATAACATCCAGCGTGCTTTTGCCAATTGACCCTGTAGACCCCAGCACACAGACCTGCTGCCTGATGGATTGAGAGCATGATACAGCCATGATCTATACCCCCCTGATTATCATGACATAGAGAGTAAATACCGGAACGGCCGCAGTCAGACTGTCAATTCGATCAAGAACACCACCATGACCAGGTAAAAGATTACCACTATCCTTAAATCCCCTGTGCCGTTTCAGAACACTCTCCCACAGGTCACCCAAAACGGAAACCAGAACGGTCAAAATGGTCAGCGTTAACAATGACACCCCCTGAAAGAAGCTCACACTACCAAACAGTGTAACCAGGCTCGAAATCAGCATTGAAACCAGAACCCCCCCCACCAGCCCTTCCAATGTCTTTTTTGGACTAACCCGCTCAATAAGCTTTATCTTACCAAAACGCTTGCCAGCAAAATAAGCACCGCAGTCTGCCGCCCAAACCATCACCAGGAGGGTAACGATAAGCCAGGCTGAATCCGTCATTTGCTTGAGTTCATAAAGACCAAGCCACGCTGGCACCAGGGTTAACAGCCCCATCAAAAGCCTGAGCGGCCTACTTTCCAGAAGGCGTCCACTATCAGGGTATTGTTTGACAAGGACGAAAACGACCAACCACCAGACAGCAGCCAGGCCAAGTATCAGAAAGGAAGGTAGAAAGAGGGTAAGTCCACAGAAAACACCAACAGCCAATGCGTATGAAAGGCGTATGAATATTTGTTCAAAACCGGAGAGATTTGCCCACTCCCATGCCGCAAGCATAATAATCGCAGCAATAAAATAACCAAAGCTGGTTAAGGGCAATAAAAACACTCCAGCCAGCGCCAATGGCGCTAATACCAGAGCAGTTATAATTCTTTGTTTCAGCACGTAGTTTCAGCCTCCACCTGCTCGCTTGTTTTGCCAAATCGTCGCTGGCGACGGGCGTAGCTCAGCAGGGCCTGCTGAAGTTCATCACGTCCAAAATCAGGCCATAATGTTTCGGTAAAATAAAATTCACTATAAGCACACTGCCACAACAGAAAATTACTAATCCGCTGCTCACCACTGGTTCGAATCAGAAGATCGGGCGCAGGCAGACCTGAAGTACTGAGATGCTGCTCAATGGCTGATTCATCAATATCCTCAGAGCTCAGCTCACCTCGAGCGACCTTTTCTGCCAGCTGACGTGTTGCAGAAGCAATATCCCACATACCGCCATAGTTGGCTGCGATCACCAAAGTTACCGAATAGTCTTCTGCAGTTTGTGCCTCGACCTCATGAATGTGCTTCTGGATATCAGAACTGAATCGGGAGACATCACCAATCACCTTCAAACGGATACGGTTCTTCTTCAGCCGCCGGGCTTCCCTTCTGAGAACGTTCAGGAACAGACGCATAAGCCCATTCACTTCAACGACAGGCCGGTTCCAGTTCTCACTACTGAAAGCAAACAGTGTCAGTACTTCAACACCATAGTCAGCACAGGCATCAACGACTTCACGAACCCGATTAACACCCGCTCGATGACCTGCAAGCCCTGGTAAATGCTTGCGCTTGGCCCAGCGGTTATTACCATCAAGAATAATAGCCACATGGCGCGGCAGCCTCTCCGATGGAACTCCCTCAATGCCGCTTGTTCCCTGTAACGATGTATTGGCCATGAATAAAGACGATCTGAAAATTGGCAGGTAAAACGTTTTTAGATAAAGAAAGTTTAACAGTAGAACCTTGCAGGAGCCTGCAATAAAAAGCAAGCACCAGCAGGGTATCAATTGACAACTGACGCCTGTTATTTCGACTGTTAACATGAAAATAGCGTCGTAAAACTCTTACCGGATTGCACCGATTAGAACTCGACGACGCCATTTTTATAAAGTGCGATTCAAGGCAACCAAGACTGTCATCAGATCGCCATGAGATCATTTTCTTTGGCAGAAAGACTTTTATCCACCTCAGCGATAAAGTGATCAGTCAGCTTCTGGACATCATCCTGTCCACGACGCTCATCATCCTCGCTGATCATTTTTTCCTTTTCCAACTCTTTAATGTCCGCCAGCGCATCACGGCGAATATTACGAATGGCAATACGTGCATTCTCTGCATCCTGACGAGCCTGACGTGTATACCCTTTACGAGTTTCTTCAGTCAGCGGTGGCAGCGGGATACGAATCACTTCGCCTGCAGTAGAAGGATTCAGTCCCAGATCAGACTTCATAATCGCCTTCTCTACATCAGGAACAACCTGCCTCTCCCAGACACGAACCGCCAGAGTACGGCCATCCTCAACAGAAACGTTTGCCATCTGACTCAGCGGTGTTTCGGAGCCATAGTACGAAACCTTGATACCATCGAGAAGGCTCGGGTGAGCACGACCTGTACGAATCTTATTGAAGGCAACCGTCAACGATTCAATGGTTTTGCCCATACGCTCTTTGGCATCATCTTTAATTTCATTGATCATCATTAACCCCCGCTTACCAGTGTTCCTTCATCACCACCAACCACCAGATTAAGCAATGCACCGGACTTGTTCATATTAAACACCCTTAATGGCATCTGCTGGTCTCGCACAAGGCACACTGCTGTCAAATCCATAACGCCCAGCTTACGCTCCAGGACATCATCATAGGTTAGCTGGTCGAATTTTACTGCATCAGAATACTTAACCGGATCCTTATCGTACACACCATCTACCTTAGTCGCTTTCAACACCGCATCAGCACCGACTTCGATACCACGCAGACAGGCGGCTGAATCTGTCGTAAAAAACGGGTTTCCAGTACCAGCAGAAAAAATCACGACATCGCCAGAATTGAGGTATCTCATGGCACGACGGTGATCATAATGCTCGACAACACCACTCATGGGAATGGCTGACATAACCCGGGTATTGATATTGGATCGCTCAAGAGCATCACGCATAGCCAGGGCATTCATGACAGTCGCCAACATACCCATATGGTCACCGGTCACCCGGTCCAGGCCAGCAGCACTCAGCTCAGCCCCTCGAAAGAGGTTTCCGCCACCAATGACGATACCAACCTGCACACCGATCCCTACCAACTGACCGATCTCCAGAGCCATTCGATCCAGAACCCTGGGATCAATACCAAACTCACCCTCACCCTGAAGGGCTTCACCACTGAGTTTAAGCAGTATACGTTTGTATTTCGGTTGACTATCACTTGCCGGCATGTTCAGTTTCCGAGTCTGGTTGGCTAAATTACACTCAACCCGCAAATGCGCTGCCACCTGGAAATCAGCTATCTTCTGAAAAGAAGCCAGATAGCCGCATTCGATGATTCATCTGGCCACAAGCCAGCGAGTTGAAGTGTCCTGACAGTTAATCCCTTTCCTCATGACTTTCCCATGAAAAAAAACCGGAAATCAACCATCAGTTTCAGATGGACATAAAAAGGCCAGCCCAAAGGCTGGCACAAGAGCTTACCCAAGAGCAGTCACCCCACCCCCAGATAAGCTCCAGAGATCACAGTCCTGCCTGGGCACGAACTTCAGCAGCGAAGTCCACTGCTTCCTTCTCGATACCTTCGCCAACTTCAAAACGAACGAAGCTGATGACAGCAGCATTGGCTTTCTTGGCCAGAGCGCCAACAGTAGTATCAGGATCCTTAACAAAAGGCTGCTCAACCAGGCTGCTTTCTGCCAGGAACTTGCCGATACGACCTTCAATCATCTTCTCGATGATATTGGCTGGCTTGCCAGACTGCTCAGCCTGAGCCTTGAAGATTTCTTTCTCTTTCTCTACCAGCTCAGCAGGCATGTCTTCTTTGTTAACCACCTGAGGGCTAACAGCAGCAACGTGCATGGCAATTTCACGAGCCAGCCCGGAATCACCGCCTTCCAGCTTGGTCAGTACAGCGATACGATTGTTGCTGTGGACGTAAGAGCCGACCACACCACCTTCAACAATTGCAATACGACGAACACTGATGTTTTCGCCAATCTTCTGAACCAGCGCCTGACGAGATTCTTCAAGCTCACCTTCCATCAGAACAGCAACATCAGTCTCTTTACGAGCGAAAGCGGCGTCAACCACCTGCTGAACGTAACCCAGGAAGTTATCGTCACGAGCAACGAAGTCAGTTTCACTGTTCACTTCAACCAGAACACCAAAGCTGGCATCGTCAGCCACTTTAACAGCAACGATACCTTCAGCAGCGATACGACCAGCTTTCTTGGCGGCTTTTGCCTGACCGGACTTACGCATTTCTTCGATCGCAACTTCGATGTCGCCCTGCGCTTCAACCAGTGCTTTTTTGCACTCCATCATGCCCAGACCAGTGCGCTCACGCAGTTCTTTTACCAGTGCTGCACTAACAGCTGCCATGGTTGATTCCTCTCAATTTGACAGTCTTGCTCCAACTCTGCTTCACGAGAGATGGAAAAGAAAATAGTTATCTGTACATCGGAAAAAAGGGGGCAAAGCCCCCTTACTTCCTACCTAAAGATACAAACAGCCTCTGTGGCTTTTACAGGAGAGCCTCAACAACAGCTTTCCCGAATCATCCTGCAAGCAAACCACCAGGTCTGACTGCCGAGATACTGCCTGAAGTCGGATCCTTAAAAGCCTCAGGCTTCTTTAGAACCTTCCGCTTCTTCAGCTTTTGGAGCTTCCTCAGCAGCCTTTGGAGCTTCTTCGACTTCTACAAACTCTTCTTCAGCACCAGTGTTCGCACGGGCACGGCCTTCCATAATCACATCACCGGCAGCCTTCAGGTACAGCTGAATAGCACGGATAGCATCATCGTTACCTGGAATGATGTAGTCCACACCTTCAGGGCTGGAGTTGGTATCAACGATACCAATAACAGGAATACCCAGCTTGTTGGCTTCCTGAATAGCAATGCGCTCATGCTCAACATCGATAACAAACAGCGCGTCTGGCAGACTGCCCATATCCTTGATACCACCAAGGCTGCGATCCAGCTTTTCCAGATCACGGCTGCGCATCAAAGCTTCTTTTTTGGTCAGTCGCTCAAAAGTACCGTCATCACGCTGGCTTTCCAGGTCACGCAGGCGCTTGATGGACTGTCGAATAGTCTTGTAGTTGGTCAGCATACCACCCAACCAGCGGTGATCAACGTAAGGCATACCACAACGGGTAGCTTCTTCACGGATGATCTTGCCAGCAGCGCGCTTGGTACCAACAAACAGAACCTTGTTCTTACCTTCAGCCAGCTTGCCGATAAACTGCAGAGCGCCATTAAAGGCAGGCAGGGTGTGCTCGAGGTTGATGATATGAATTTTGTTACGTGCACCAAAGATGAACTTGTTCATCTTTGGGTTCCAGTAACGGGTCTGGTGACCGAAATGTACGCCAGCCTTGAGCATGTCACGCATAGTGACTTGAGTCATGGGAATCTCCTGATTCAGGGTTATGCCTCCACACACCCCATGCATTCGACCAACCCCTCACAGAAGAAAACTTCTCTGTAAAGAGCCGGCACCCAGAACGATGTGTCGGTGTATGTGAGATCTATTTTCAACAGTAAGTTTTTTAATGAGATTCACTTCTTTCAATCCTGAGACTGACTTTGATGTATCCCATCTCGAAATCGAGTGGCGCTTTATACCATATCCGGATAGTTTTCGAAACTTTTTCTGACTTCAGCTGCCATACTGATTATCTTCTTCTACGGCATCATAAAGCCGCTCCAATATATCCGGAACAGCTGACATCACCCGATTCCAGCTCGGAATAAAGGGGCGCTCCATGAGGTTTTCGAGAAAATGCTGCCCTGCTTCCATAATATTTCTGGCAAACAGTTCAACAGCCCGCTCCTCACTGTCACGATCGACATAACCCCTTACCGGCCAACAGCGCATCGATCTTCTGCAGTCTGGAACCATCCTGCCAGAGGATACGATGATGCTGATCCAACCGCCCGAAAAAGTCTTTAGCAAAGTCAAACTGCTCACGACTTGCACGATCAAGGCCAATAACAATTTCAGAGAGATAGCGAACCTGACTTAACTCTTCAACGATATGACCAAGTGCCGCCCCTTCGAGCTCGGAAAACAGTGAAGGCAGTACCAGAGACATAGGACGTTGACGGGAAAACGCCATCAAATCGCGCTCCATATCTTCGGTTGACCGAACTCTCAGATTATGGAAATTGGTAATAATTCCATTCTGGTAAAAGTCACCCATAACTGCATCCTTTCTGTGTTTTTAGAAATTCTTTTATCGCTTACCGAACAATTCGAAGATGGCCTGCTTCCACCCTTCAGGACCAACACTTCTGGTTTTAATAATGGAAGATATATGACTGACGTCCGGCTCCAGGCCATGCTCAGAACGGATAAGCACTGGAAAGTTCACAACTTCAAGCATTGGTAAATCGTTCACTCCGTCCCCTAGCACACAGGTTTGCCAATTATTATCGGGATATTCCCGCTGATATCTTTTCAGCAGCGCCTGTAATGCCAACCCTTTATTACCTTTCCCTGAAACATGATAAAAGCGCCCCCCCCGTCATTCATACACAGGTCATCCGCAAGAATGACACCAAAAGGCTGATGACCAACAAGTGTCCTGCCACAGGCAATAGCATGCCCGAGACCAAGCATCTGGTTCTGCCGAGTATAAGAAAACGTGCATGCAGACATCACATCCCGGATGGAAGAAAGCTTCTCCTCCTTACCACTCCCGGCAATTTCAGCTTCAAGTTCATAGTTAATACTGATTTCAACGGTCCACATACTGCCCTATTTCCCTTTTAGCTCAGATGATGGTTTCTCGGTCACTGATTATCTGCAAGTTAACCCGACCCTGGGAAACTGGGAAGATATCAGGGGTATCGCGGAAGATTATCGACTGATGACCGACCTGGTCATTAATCACATATCCAGGGAAAGTCTGTGGTTTGCAGATTTTGTCAGCGGCACCCAGCCTGGCAGGGATTACTTTATTGAAGAATCACCAGAAACAGACCTGACCAGGGTAACCCGCCCCAGAAACTCCCCTCTGCTGATCCCGGCCAAGACGCGCCGGAGAACCCGCCATGTTTAGGCAACGTTCAGTGAAGACCAGATAGACCTCAACTTCAGAAATCCGGATGTACTGATCAAAATGGTTGATGTTGTGCTTTTCTATCTTGCTCAAGGTACCAGCGTGGTGCGACTTGATGCCATCGTAAAATTAATGCGAGTAATCATCGAAAAAGCCAGACCCGGCGCTCTTCTACTAACAGAAACAAACGTACCTGATCAGGAAAACTTCAGTTACTTTTCCCATGGCAATGAAGCCCATATGGTTTACCAGTTTGCTCTCCCTCCGCTGATCCTTCATGCACTAAACAGAGGCACAGAAAAACATCAGGCGCACTGAGCAAGGGCATTACCAGAATATCCCAGGGGTTGTACTGTATTGAATTTCACAGCATCTCACGATGGCATCGGTCTCCGCCCCCTGGAAGGACTCGTTCCTGATAATGAAGTCTCAGAACTGGTGGACAGCATGCACAGATTCGGTGGTTTTGTCAGTGTTCGCACGCTAGAGGACCAGAGTGAGAAACCCTATGAAATCAACATTGCCCTGTTTGATGCGATGAAAGGTACACGCCGCGGCGAGGATCACTGGCAAGCACAGCGCTTTCTCTGTTCACAGATTATCATGCTCGGCATGAAAGGCATTCCGGCAATGTATATTCATAGCCTGCTGGCCACCCCAAATGATCTCTCGGGTGTTGAAAGCTCTGGCCGCACCCGCTCCATCAATCGCCGTAAATGGGACCTCAAAGACCTGATGACAGAACTGGATAACCCTCTATCAACACAGAGCATGATTTTCAAAACCCTGAAAGAAATCATTGAGACCCGTAAAAAGGAAAGTTGTTTCCACCCTGACAACCCACAGGCCATTGTTGATATAGCCCCAGGTATTTTCGTTTTCTCAAGAACCGATCAAAAAACCGGAAAACACCTGATTGCTATTCACAATCTGACTCATACCCATATGAAACCCTGTCTGAAAAAGTACAGAAACTGGTTTGATCTACCCGAAAAAAATCACTTTACTTCAGATTACTTAAAACCGTACGAAACCCTGTGGCTGGTATCTACACAAACAGGATAACTCCATCCCACTCAGCCCCAATTGTCAATATAGCCAGAAAACTTTTTGTATATCGACAGAGCCTTATATGCAAATGAACATGAGGCATAATAAATCACCTCATAAAACCAGAAAATCGTTTAGAAACAATACGCAAGCCAAAATTTCATTATTCATAATCACATCTCCACAATCAAAACATCAGAGAATTCCCGGAAAACAATAATCAACCTCGAAATCAGAATATGTTTTTTTAGAATCAAAAAACAAATCAAACACAACAATAAAACCATCCAATCCAGCTATCTAAAAGGTATTTATTACTTAAATTGACTCCATGCACACTCCATAAAATGGAACTATATTCTTTCACCATGGTCAATCAAAACAGCAAATAACTTACCTCAAAATCAGAGTTTAAACGATGAATAAAATCACTGGCAGCCTGTTATTGTGCGCCTTATTTATTTCAATTCCGTATATAGAAACAGTAGAAGCAGGAAACCCCTCACGGAAAGAGCCTACCCAGTTTGAACATCACCATGGACACTACTCGCCTTCTGGGTATTATCATGAAAAAGCGCCCAGGCCTGATGTGGACACAACATTTCCTCCGGTTGTCAATGTCACGCCTGAAAGTGCTGATGAATTGAATATCAATCTATCCAACAAAACAGAAATCGAAAAACAATATATACAGGCTTTCTATATGAGAGGTGAGCGTGATGGAGACATCCTGCTCTCAACGATTGACAGACTCCGTGGCAGTCTAAGAGATTTAAGCGTGGTTGCCTCAGACCTCCAGAGAGTTTCTGACGAAAGCATTCTTCAACCCGTACCTGTGAAAGAATTTCTTGATAGCGTTAGAACTTTCAAACAAGAGTCCAACTTATTTCTGGAAGATGTTAACAACCTGGAATATTTTCCAACGCTGAGGCCTGACATAACGGTTGATCAAGATCATCAGGTTGATATGCTACCACTGGTTCACCATTATCAGTCAGCGCTGCGAAGACTGGATTCTCAAGTTAATGAGCTGCATTTTACCATTGTTCTTCCAAATGGCATTTTTCATCAACAACTCGGAATTAACAGTGATCAGCTAAAAGGAATGTCCCTGTATACCTCTGATCAAATCTCAGACATGAAACGTAATATCCTACAACTCCGAGCCATGCGCACCCAGGATAAACGAGTGATTGATGAGGGAATCAACCGCTTTACCAAAGATGCCATTGAAACATTCATTGATACTTTTGGTACTTCTGAAAGATACAGAACCATGTCCGACCCGGAAGGTAGCAAAAGAGCCAAAGAGATGCTGATCGATGCATTCTGGGCGAGGTCCTACATCCGGGCAACCTACGGCATTCAGATAGGCTGCATTCCTGTTGAGTACGATAAGCGTATTTTCAACCTGGATTATTACCTCAGCGATATGACTGTTGGAGCCGCTCCCATATACGACCAGAACAAGCTCATGCGTTATGCAAACCTTGCTCAGGAAGCCATGGTGACCATAGAGAATTCCGCCAGTAAAAAGTGGTCCTCTGTCAGCTCATGGATAACCTGGGTTGCCGGTAAATCCAATGAGATGGATACTAAATACTTCATCATCGCCCTGATCAAAAAAGACATTGATGAAGAGCTTGCAATCAGCCGTTCAGGTGGGCTGAGAAAAGTTCGTGACGGATATCGCCATCATTATCTCAGTTCTGATATGGGACGTGCTCTATATCAAGTAAAAGCCAGTCAGGTGTTCAGCTCCCCAACAGAAATGGATGAAGATGATATCGAAAGTGATGTCATGGTCGTTGAGGCAGGCACGCTCAAAGGCGCCGTTGCCATGTGCATTAACGCCCTGGAAAATCAGGAAAACCGCCTTGATGAAGCACGAAAGCTGCAAAGCGTGGTTGATGAACTGACCAGGGGCAATGTCTATTCTGATCGTAGAAAAAGGCGCCAGGGATTCTAACCCAGTCGACTCTAAAAATACTGCCGTGAGGTGAGTACCTGGAAATGGGTACTCATTTGCAAAATAACTATCTTATTAAAAATTTTCGCAGGTCATTTTAATGGCTATTAAAAAGCACCTTGTGCATGCGGCTCTGCTAGCCATATTTTTGCCTTCCCAGCCGCACGCTTTTCTCGGAAGCTCTGAACCCTATTTCATTGCAAACTACTGTTTTCAAAGATCAGCCTCCTACGACAGGCCGAGCTGGTCATGTCCGGGACAAATTATTCCTTCCTACAAAACCCGAAATTTCCGATTTGAAGAGCTGAAATGCTCCGGCAACAGTAATACTCATATCCGTTTACCAGAGTCCTTTGATGAAGAGGCCTGGCTTGATTTAAAAAACATCAGCCGTCATGAAGCTGCCGATATTTTACGACAACAACCATCACCCGCCTGGTCAGGGGAAATACATTATCAAACCAATATCCACTGGGAGTGGGAAGACTGCCGCTTGGTCACCGATGCATTTATCTGTGGAACCTATGAAGTTTGTGAAGAAAGAGCAGTACCAACCGAGCACGGTGGCACACAACGCATTAACCAGTGTCATCTGGAACCGAAGAGCTGTTATGCCGATATCACCGTTCATGAAAATCAGTACTGTATTGGTGGTGATGGACAGCTGGACTTTGATGTTGAATTTTTGAAAAAAAATGCCAATCACTGGAACCCCGGGAACCCCAACTATGTTGATCGACTTGCCAACGGGTATGACCTGCTGCCCGGAGAAGAGGAAGCAATCACGGTCAGCAACCTGAAAAGCAGCTGGTGGGAGTCTCACTCCACAGAATTAACACCAACGCTTTTTATCGAAGATCCCAAAAATGAGTATAACCTCACCCAATTTATTCATAGCCAACAATCTGACAGCCTTTCGTGTCGCTTCCAGGGGCATGACAAGGTCAGCTTTACGGTAGACACCCAAAAAAGAGTTGCCTCCCAATCACCTAACGCTTTCTCACTTCCCAAAGCTTTCGATAATGAAGACATTGATCCACTGGTATGGCAGTCCGCATCTGGTATGGATGGCTCAAGAGAAGAAAAAGGCTACCCGCTGATAATGAGAGCCCAGGACTTCTCAGCTGCAGCCCTTAGTGAAGTCTCAGAAGACGTCACAGAAAAACTGAAGAACATCATTGTCAGAGTTCAGCTCTATGAACCCTCAATATTTGGAGAACGCTTAAAAGCGACCATTTATATTGATGAGGCGAAAGCTATTCAGCAAACACTGAATGCCATCTCAAGTGACCAGAAGATACGACGATCCACACTCTGGGAGTTCAAACTGAAAAATGGCAATAATCCCAATAAGAACATTTACAGAAGCTACCTGCCCTCATTGTTCTACTACCCCGGAAAAGTCCTCCTGTCGGATGAAGCGCTCAGCTATGAAGATCACCTGGCTCCTGACACGGAGTACACACTTAAATTAACGGTCTATCAGAAAAACCTTCCCTTCTATCACCAGTCCTGTGAATCCGACCCCGATGCCTGGGATTGTAAATGGTATACCCTGTGGGGGCTTTTCAGCTCAAGTCGTCATGAAGACAACTACTTTTCGAAAAAAAGCCTGGATGTCAGGTTCAGATCTAACCCCAATGTCGACCAAAGAACCTGGTTATCAACCTTCTGGCACTTTGTCAGCTATGCTCAGCTTGCAATACCCGTAGGAGCTGTCGCTTATTCTTTATATTTCTTCATTTAAACTCTTTAACTGCAAGGCTCTACAAGGAGCCTTTTATATATTCCCCCTGCCAAAAATGCCATGACTACCCTAGCAAATGCCAAACTATCAGTATTGATACTATTGATTCCTTCCACTCCAGTCACCGCCCTCTATTATTGTGTTGAACGAGCCACTCCCAGCGAAAGATATAGCGAATCATGCCCAGGGCTAGTAATCCCCGCCCATAAAACCCGAAACTTTATGGGTGAGAGTTTGAAGTGCTCTGAAGCACACCACGAACACATTCGCCAGCAGATGCCTTATGATGAAGAAGCAGGCAAGATTTAAAGAACATAGATAGAGACAAAGCGGCAGAGTTTCTAAGACAACTTCCGGAAACCCCCATGATGAGCTATTTTGGCCTGATTGTTTCGTTCGCGACTCGCTACAAAAAAGACTTGGGGATTGGCACATTGATTTCTACTATGCGGCCTTACTCTATTTTCTTTCTGGTTGGCTGGACAGTACTGTTCTTTATCTGGGTATTTGTGCTAAATATGCCAGTAGGTCCCGGTGCGGCTACATACTACACAGCTGGCTAACGCTGTGTGCCCCTCCGCCAGAAGGGGCACTTAAGCTTATATAATATTGTTAATACTTCGCTCAGGGATTCTGATAAGATAATAAGCATTATCATTTGACTTTCGCATCTTTTAAGCGGCTTTACCAAACAATGAATGTAACCATTAAAACCCCTGAAGACATTGAAAAGATGCGCATCGCTGGCCGTCTGGCCGCTGAAGTGCTGGAAATGATCGAACCTTATGTGAAACCTGGCGTTTCAACAGGGGAGTTGGATCGCATCTGCCATGACTATATTGTTAATGTTCAGGAAGCGATCCCAGCCCCTCTGAACTATGGTGCTGCACCAGGACGCCCTGGCTTTCCAAAATCCACCTGTATTTCCATTAACCAGGTGGTTTGTCATGGCATTCCAAGTGATAAGAAATTCCTGAAAAGCGGTGATGTTGTCAACATCGATATCACGGTTATCAAAGACGGCTATCACGGTGACACCAGCAAAATGTTTCTGGTGGGTGAGGTTCAGGCGTTTAATCAAAGGCTGGTTCAGGTTACCCAGGAATGCCTTTATATGGGCATTGAACAAGTTAAACCCGGTAATCGTTTAAGCGATATTGGCCGTGTCATTGCCAGACATGCCCATGCCAACCACTTCACCGTGGTTGAAGAGTATTGCGGTCATGGTATTGGCCGGGTTTTCCATGAAGACCCTCAGGTCATCCACTACGAAGGTTACAACAGTAGAAATGACTGCGTTCTGAAAGAAGGTATGACCTTCACCATTGAGCCGATGATCAACGCTGGCAAAAAAGGAACAAAGTTACTGGGTGACGCATGGACAGCGGTAACCAGAGACCGCCGACCTTCAGCGCAATGGGAACATACCATTGCGGTGACTGCTACGGGTTATGAAGTATTAACCAAACGATCTGAAGAAAACTTCTAAAAAAGGCCACCAGCTCCAAAACTAAACACCTTGAAGGTATTGATTGCCTTCAAGGTGTTTCAGTAACCTCTACCTTCAGCTTTCCACTCCCAAAGATTCCAGAATTAACCGTGCTCCAGACAGGTACGCTCGGTCAGAGTCTATCAACGTGGTTTTAATGGAAAGTTCATCAAATGCCAACTGGTAAAGCTCCATCAACTGCCCGCTTCCAACAACGACAATATCATCCAACCCCATAGACTTCAGATCCCGGAACTCATGGCCAATCAACAGTCCCGACAAATAACTGCTGACATGTTCTGCCTCAATTTGACTGACCAGCCGCCGGGTACTCGAACTGAATAAGACTTTTGACAAACAGCCCGACTTCAAGGCGGTTCTGACGCCGGTCATAAAATCAATGGAAGAGGTCTTCTGCTCAATGCCTGAGTGCCTGGATAAAGATGAATATTGATCCAGCAGCCTGAAGAGTTCACCAGTAATATAAGTGGACAAAAGACTGACAGCCCCCTCTGTCACCCTAACCAGCTTCGAGTGCTCTCCTGGTCTCAGAATCCACCCATCTGACAGCGCCTGCTCCTTGACGGCACCAATAATGGATACCTCCTCCCCTCTTAAAACCTCGGGATAATCTTCCCCCGTGTGCAAAATACCCGGCACTATAAATACATTTTTCAACTGGTTGGTGGGAACCGTGACTACCCCCCCCTGAATCTCAACACTGGAACAAGGGGTGTGAATATAGGGCGCTTCTACCCAACCTTCTCTAGCTCCCACCAGGCCAGAAAGAATGATTGGAAACTCACCATGAGCAGACAACCATGAGTCAATCAGCTGCTTTAATGTGGCCTCAAATGCCTGATCCTCAACCTTAAGCACCCCCTGCTCACCAGCCTTAGTATCTGCCAGGTTTCCTTTTTTAATCAGAAAAGCCTTGTAACTATCGGCTCCCCAGTCAACTGCAGCCCATATTTGACCAGAAGAAAATATACTCATAGTGACGTATTACTCACGCAGAAAACGCAATGAAAATAAAACAGGAGGCAGACACATTCGGTTCATATTTAAGCGTTACAAGCCATTATAGTACTGATTTTTTCCACCAATCCCCTTAAAATACTCATAACAATAAAAGACAGAAGCCTATAATGAGTAATCCTTTCCAGAAGATTCCAGCCCCCGTTAAGGACAGTCTTTTTAACAAAAGCCAGTTCCGTGCAGACCTGACCATTTCTAAAACGCCAATCCCTGCCTATAAGAAGTGCCTCAAAGAAGCCACCGTTAAAATGGATCAATGGTTCATGGATGGAATGGATATTGAACAGCTGGTATTTGCCAGAGCCTGGCTTATTGATCAGGTGTTATGTCTGTCATGGGAACATCTGGACTGGACCAAAGGCTGCCCTGTTGCCTTGCTGGCCGTTGGCGGCTATGGAAGGGGGGAGCTTCACCCCGGTTCCGATATTGATATCCTGATTCTTCTTGAAGAAGACCATTATGACGAGCACCAGGATGCCATTGAGCATTTTTTGACGTTACTCTGGGATATAGGCCTGAAAGTCGGATCCAGTGTACGATCTCTTGCCGAGTGCACACATCAGGCAGCCAATGATCTGACTATCATTACAAACCTGATGGAATCCAGAGTTATATCAGGCCCAGCCGTACTTCATGAGCGTTTGCTGGATATCACGGACACTGACCATATGTGGCCAAGCCAGCGATACCTTCAGGCAAAATTTGAAGAGCAACGTAAGCGACACCGGAAATACAACGATACCGAGTATGATCTGGAACCCAATATAAAAGGTTCTCCGGGTGGACTCCGGGATCTTCATATGCTGGGCTGGGTCGCTCGACGACACTACGGAACCCATGATCCCGCAGAACTTCTGGAACTTGGCTTTCTGAGCAATGTTGAACACCAACAGCTACTGCGATGCAGGGCATTTCTGTGGAAAATTCGCTGGGCCTTGCACTCACAGACCGGACGCAGTGAAGACCGACTGTTATTTGACCACCAACGGACACTGGCCAGTCAGTTTGGCTATCATGACCATACTGGCGCACTGGCCGTTGAGCAGTTTATGCAGAGCTATTTTCGAACGGTCATGATTGTCAGCCAGTTAAAGGACCTGCTGCTTCAACATTTTGATGATGATATTCTCAGTGCCGGTGAATCTCAGGAAGTTCGCCCTATCAACGAACGTTTTCAAGTTTGTAATAACTATATAGAAACCGTTCACGATAAAGTGTTTGCCGAATACCCGCCCGCAATATTGGAAATGTTTGTCCTTATAACCAGAGACCAGGCGATCCAGGGACCGACAGCGGAAACCATAAGATTACTCAGAGACTATCGCCACCTGGTGGATAGCACCTTTCGCAAAGACCCACGGTGCACACGACTTTTTCTGGAGTTAATGAGAGCACCGTTTACACTCACCGCTACTCTGAGAAGAATGGCCCGTTATGGCATTCTGGGGCGGTATTTACCAGAGTTTGGGCAAATCATTGGTCAGATGCAGTATGACCTGTTTCATACATTAACTGTCGACGCCCACACTCTGCTACTGATCAAATACCTGCGCGGTTTCTCCTACGAAAAGAGTCGCCAGCAGTTCCCCATTGCTTCAAAAATTATTCATAGAATCCCAAAACCCGAACTCCTTTATCTGGCAGGTCTGTACCACGACATTGGTAAAGGTCGCGGCGGAGATCATTCTCAATTAGGCGCAGTGGATGCAAAACAATTCTGTCGAGTGCATGGATTAAACAAAGAAGATACTTCATTGATTGTCTGGCTGGTTCAGGAGCACCTGACGATGTCAGTCACTGCTCAGAAAAAAGACCTGTCCGATCCTATCGTCATCCAGGACTTTGCCCGCCGTGTTGGCACAAGGGAAAGACTGAAATACCTCTATTTGCTGACGGTGGCGGACATCAATGCGACAAACCCCGGGCTATGGAATGGCTGGAGAGCCTCCCTGCTCCAACAGTTATTTTCACAGACTCACCAGCTCTTGAAGCGGGGTATTGATAACCTTCCTGAACTCAATGAGCAAATTGCCAATACCCAACAAAAGGCTTTACTATTACTTAAGGAGAAGGGCTTTGAAGAAGCCTGGATCCTGAAGCTATGGGAACAGTTCAATGATGAGTACTTTCTTCGACACCAGAGTGATGAAATCAGCTGGCAGACGGAAGGAATCCTGAACCATCGGCCCGGCAAGCCTTTGATACTGATCCCGGAAGTCAAAGATGGCTATGAGCATCAAGGTTCCAAAGTATTTGTCTATACCCATGACCAGTCCAACCTGTTTGCAGCGACGGTTGCGGCCTTCCATCAACTGGGGCTGGCTATTCAGGATGCCCGAATTATTACGTCTAATAATAACTTCAGTCTGGATACCTACACCGTGCTTGAAGAAGACGGATCGGCTATTGGCCCCAACCCGGAGCGGATTCTTGATATACAGGTCCACTTACAGAATACACTGGCTGCGCCTGATAAATTTCCAGAACTCATTCGCCGAAGAACACCTCGGCAGCTTCGCTACTTCAACCGCGAACCGGTTGTCCTGATCAGCAATCAGGTCGAACCCAGACAAACCATTCTGGATATAACGGCTACAGACCGTCCCGGCTTGCTGGCCCTGATAGGAAAAAGCTTTGCCAAGCTTCAATTACAGGTCCACGGCGCTAAAATTGCCACGTTTGGTGAAAAGGTTGAAGACAGTTTTATTATTGCTGACAGTAATGGGGACACCATTCGTGACGCACAAAGCTGTAAGAAAATCTGTGACACATTAAGCGGGGTTTTACGGGAAGCATCCAGCCTTGACGCCATAACGCCCTGACTTTTGAAACGACAGAGCTGAGATGAAAGTGTCAGATAATTTCTGGCACTCATAATCCACACCGTCTCTGGTGAACGGCCAGATACACATTCCTTCTATCCAATTAGAAGTCAATTATCGTACAATTCAGCAGCAATTTATTTACCGATAAAAGGCAGTAACCATGATCTATGCCTATAGTGCTCAGGAAAACCAATTTTCCATTGACCGGGTTACCCCAGATTTCCCCCCGGCCAAGGGCACTATATGGTTAGAAGCCACTGAGCCGGATAGCGATGAACACCACTGGTTGACCACGCACTTTCCCGGATGCCTGCCTGAAGAAGAAGACCTGGGTGAAATTGAGATATCATCACGCTACTTTGAGACAGAAAGTGGTATTCATATCCGCTCACTGTTTCCACATCGTGTCGGTCACGATCTGAGAAACATAAACGTTGCCTTCAACCTGAGACCCGACAAACTCATCACCCTGCAGGATGAGCCCACAGGCCTGTTCAGGCTGATGCGTAAATATTTGAAAACACAGCATGTTAAAGCCGCCACACCACTGGATGTGCTCATCGCACTGTTTGATGCCAAGGTTGAATATCTGGCGGATACCCTGGAAGAAGTATACGAAGACCTGGAAGAGGTCAGCCAGAATGCGCTTTCAGAACAGTATAAGGATGTTAATGAACAGCTACGAACCATCACACTTCAGGAAGACCTGAATGGCAAAGTAAGGCTGAACCTGCTGGATACGCAGCGCTCTCTCCGTTACCTGATGCGTTCATGCAACCATATGCTGAACGATGAACAGCGGGACAATATCCGGGATATGCTCCGGGATATTGAATCCCTGACACCGCATACCGGCTTTATATTTGAGAAAATCAACTTCCTGATGGAATCGACCATGGGGTATATCAATCTTGAGCAGAACAATATCATCAAGATTTTCTCGGTTGCCGCAGTGATGTTCCTGCCTCCAACATTGATAGCCAGTATTTACGGGATGAACTTTAAAACCATGCCAGAGCTTTCCGTTGAGTACGGCTACCCTCTCGCCCTGGGGCTGATGCTGCTAAGCGCCCTGGCAACGTTTCTTTTCTTCAAACGAAAAGGCTGGCTGTAGCTCATGAAATATTAGCCTCTGTTATCAGCCCCACCAAAAAACATGTAATAACCACCGCTGACCTCCTGCCTGGTTTATAACCCGACGACTATATTAATGTCGGGATGCCATTCGGCTGAATAAACCCCTGCAGTCCGTAAGGCTTCTTACTACCACTTTCACAGATAGCGTCCATACTGATATCAGATAGTTCGCTCTCGAACGACCTGACACCAGAAGGGCTATTCCACTTAAAAAGGAGCAGATCCCGGTAAAACATCCAATAATCGGGGATCCTGAAGCTGAAAATATGAATCAGAGACTGAGTTTACAGAATATTGTTGGTATGGGGTTTATGGTATTCGCCATGTTTCTCGGTGCAGGGAACCTGATTTTCCCCCCTATGGTAGGACAGCTGGCCGGAGAGGATATGTGGTATGCTGCGGCGGGCTTTTTGATAACCGGAGTAGGACTCCCGCTCCTTGGTATCGTTTCGATCTCCAGAGTTGGTGGAGGATTTAATGAGATCAGTCGGGAAATGCCCAAAGGGCTTATCATCGCCCTGGGTTCCTGCATATACCTTATTATTGGTCCACTCTATGCGGTACCCAGAACAGCCCTGGTATCCTATGAAGTAGGTCTCTCACCTTTCCTGCCAGAGAACAGCGAGCTTAGCCAGTTTATTTTCAGCCTGATTTTCTTCAGCATATCCTGGTACCTTTCCATTCGCCCTGGCAAGCTTCTTGAATCCGTGGGTAAGCTGATAACCCCTGCACTGATTGCCTTACTGGTCATTCTCGGCCTGTCCCCGATTATTTCTCCTCTGGGACTTCCCGCAAACGCTATGGGAACTTATACAGAAGCACCTTTTATCAAGGGTTTTCTCGAAGGCTATATGACCATGGATGCTCTGGCTGCGCTAATGTTTGGCATTGTTATCATCACAAACCTCAAGTCCCATGGCATTAGAGAAAAAGCCAGCCTGTTTCATTACAGCATCACCACCGGGATTATTGCAGCCACTGGTCTGGCCCTGGTTTACCTGTCTCTGTTCTACCTGGGCGCAACCAGCCGGGATGTGGCCCCAGACCCCGACAACGGCGGACAAATTCTGACCATCTATGCCGAGACACTGTTTGGTACGACCGGCATTGCCCTGCTGGCAGCCGTCGTGACCCTGGCTTGCCTTACAACGGCCATTGGCTGTATTACTGCTGCCAGTGAATACTTTGACGAGATGTTTGAAAAAATAAGTTATCGATCAATCGTCACCATCATCAGTATTGTCTGTGTTTTCTTTGCCAATATGGGACTGAATGAGATCATTGACCTTTTCATTCCGGTACTGCTGATTCTATACCCAATATCCATTGGATTAATTTTCCTGGGACTGATCAGAGACTGGTTACCAAACCCGGTGTTAACCTACCGGGCAACACTTGCGACCACCTTTTTTCTCAGCATCATTGATCTACTGAGAATTAAAGATTACGCAGGGCTGCAGCCAATCCTGCAACCCTTCCACCTTATTCCCGGCTATGAAGATCACATGATCTGGCTACTGCCTTCAATTGCTATATTATTACTCACGGTCTTCCTTGGTTTTGTCATCAAGTCGGCATCGAATTGTCAGATGCCATAAGTCAGAATTTAATCATCATTGGGAATTGGCAAGCGGAGGCAGATCAAGTAAGCTTCCTGATTTTTAGTTGCCGATACTTCAGCCACTATGACCAGAAGCAGGTTTTAAGACCTCTCTGATTCCGTTGATCACAGGCAACAGCCATGGCTGCACGCATATGACGCGTGAACCCTAATAATCCCCAAAAAATCGTAGTGCTAGTCACATGTCCCGCAACTTGGCCCTGCCCGCTTTACTTTTTTTAATCATGATTTTAACCGGCTGCCAGACAGTTTTTTATAAAGAGCGTCCCAGAAAAGACGATTCAAGTATTATTCAACCCGTTCCAGTCCCTGAGAAGTCGGAACGTCCCTCTGTTCCACTAGGAGTGCCATCAAGACCGGAGGAAACAACCCTGCCTCCTGCTAAGACCCATGCGATTACCATCCGGGAACAGACCATACAGACACCAGCCCACCTGGATGGGCGCCTGGTGCTGGGCATCAATGAAACAGCCTCTTTACCCAACCTGAACCTATCCATGCAGGCAAAACTGGATACCGGTGCAGAGAGCAGCTCCGTTGATGCCAGAAACATCCAGTTCTTTGAACGAGACGGAAAAAAGTGGGTCAAGTTTGATCTTCACCGAACCTCCAAAGGTACGATACCTCTGGAACAACCCGTTAAAGGCATCATAAAAATCAAGCGTCCAGGGCTGGCCTCCATTGAACGCCCTGTCATCCACCTGACAGTGACTATTGGAGAGATTACCCAGGCGATCCCGGTGTCTCTCACCGATCGAAGCAAATACGAATCGCCACTGTTAATAGGAAGAAGCTTTATGCAGGACCTTGCTGTTATTGATGTCAACCAGAAGTTTATCGCCACCAAGTCGGTGATCAGCTCTAATAACCGCAAAGCTGAAGTTCCTATTACTCAGAAGTCATACACCCGGGCAACCATCAAGCCTGTCAGCGTCAAGGGGATGGCGACCCTGGGAGCTGTTGAGCATATGGCACTACCAGACACAGGCACTGTTCTGAAGGCTCGCATTGATACTGGTGCACTGACGTCTTCTATTGATGCACGGGATATCGAACTATTCCAGAAGAATGATCACGACTGGGTCCGTTTTCAACTGGCAAACTCTGTTGGTGACCTTGTTACCATGGAAGAGCCGGTTACCCGCTTTGTCCGCATCAAGCGGCATGGAGAAGATTCTGAACGCCGCCCGGTCATTACACTAAACGCCCAGATTGGCAGTATTTCCCGACCAACACAGTTTACCCTGCGCAGCCGGGAAAACTATGAATACCCTGCACTTATCGGCGCCCGCTTTCTTGAGAAGCGGGCTCTGGTTGATGTATCCAGAGAATATACTTCCGATACCAGACAGCCCTGAGCGGTAACAGCCTTGAGCGGCATGCAGCCTTTTGAGCGGTAATATAGACAGTAAAAAGCGAGGGAAAGAATGAAAGGTCGTTTTCAGCTTGGCCTTATGGTCGCTGTTCTGATTGTGGCCGGCCTTGGATTAACCCTGTACAAACATTTTGCACTGGGCTTTCCTTTGCTGGGTAAAGATGTCACAACGGTTTGGAGTATTGAGGCCTGGGTCAGTTTTAAAGCCCAGGATCAGGCAGCACAGGCCAGCCTGACCCTTCCCGACCAACAGTCCGATGTACGAATACTGGATGAGTCATTTGCTTCACCCGGCTATGGTATCAATCAAACCAATGACGGAGGCCAGCGTCGTGCAGTATGGAGTATTCGCAAAGCGGATGGCCGCCAGGATCTGTTTTATAAGGTTAAACTTCACCTGGAACAGGGCATCAGCCCAAGCGTAAATGACCAGCCTGAAGCATTTATTGCTCCCGTTCTTCCTGAACCTTATCAAACTGCAGCAAAAAGCCTGTTGAAACGAGTAACGGACCGCTCAGCAGACCCTGTCAGCTTTGCCGGCACAATGATCAATCAGTTTAATGCCAAAGAACCCAGCCAGAATACCAATATGCTGCTTGGCATGGTGGAAGAAGGCGTCAAAATCCCTGAGTTGCTGGTCAACCTGCTTCACATGGGCAATATTCCCGCCCGTATTGTTCGGGGGCTGCACCTTGAAGACGGCCGCCGTCGACAACCCATCGTTGACATGATTGAAGTGTACGATGGCACGGAGTGGCAGCTCTTTGACCCAAAAACCGGCAAAGCTGGCAACCCTGATGCATTCTTTCTCTGGCAGCGCGGTGCCAAATCACTCCTGGATGTCATGGGTGGCGTTAATTCAGACGTTAAGTTCTCTATTATTTCCCAGAATATACCTACCCGCGAGCTGGCACTTACACAGGCCACGCAGGATGGAGCCGCATTAATTGATTTCTCCATCTACTCTCTGCCACTTGAAATTCAGAACGCTTTTAAAATTATCCTGCTGATTCCCATTGGCGTACTTGTAGTACTGATTATGCGCATTATGGTTGGGCTGCGTACATCCGGTACCTTTATGCCCGTGCTTATTTCCATGGCATTCCTGCAGACACAGTTACTCCCCGGCTTGGTGATTTTTATATCCCTGGTATCCATTGGCTTATGGATTCGATCTTTTCTCAGCCAGCAGAATATGCTGTTGGTTGCACGACTGGGCGCAGTCATTATCGTTGTCATATTGATCATGGCTGCCATGAGTATCCTGAGCTGGAAAATGGGCATCACGCAGGCACTCACGGTCACCTTCTTCCCTATGATTATCCTGGCCTGGACCATTGAAAGAATGTCTATTCTCTGGGAGGAGGAGGGGCCAAAAGATGTCGTTAAAGAAGGCGGCGGCAGTCTCCTGGTAGCAACAATGAGCTATCTGCTGATGTCGAACCACATCGTTGAACAACTGACCTTCAACTTCCCTGAATTGATGCTGACGTTACTCGGTATTGTCCTGCTATTGGGTCAATACACTGGCTACCGCCTGCTGGAATTAAAGCGGTTCTACCCACTGGTCCACTCTGACAATAAGCAGTCATGAGCTCAAAAAAGCATCAGAGGATAATAGAGGTGGGTTTCCCATGGGATGGTTAAGTACTTTTGTTCATAACACACTCAAGAAGAATTCGATCACGACACCAGCCCGGCTGCGAGAAGCCGGGATTCTAAGCATGAACAGCCGTAACCTGAATTATATTTCAAAATATAACCCCAGGCGGCTGCTCCCTTTGGTGGATGACAAGCTGACAACAAAACGCATGGCTGAAAAAGCCGGTGTTGATGTACCAGAACTGATTGGCGTCATCGAGTACCAGTCAGATATTCGAAAGCTGAAAAGCATTCTAGAGCCGTTAGAACAGTTCGTTATCAAGCCAGCCAAAGGCAGTGGTGGTAAAGGCATTTTGGTTATCACTGGCCGGGATGGAGACCGCTATGTAAAAGCCAGTGGCGAAAGTCTATCCTTCAACGCCATCAGTCGTGATGTTTCCAACATTCTTGGCGGCCTCTACAGTCTTGGTGGCAAAACTGATGTCGCCGTCATCGAAAGCCTGATCGTGGCTGACCCCATTTTCAGAGACTACAGTTTTGAAGGAGTACCGGATATTCGGGTCATTGTTTTTCGGGGATTCCCTGTGATGGCCATGATGCGACTGGCTACCCGAGCTTCGGATGGCAAAGCGAACTTGCATCAGGGAGCTGTTGGCGTCGGTCTGGACATTGCTACCGGAAACAGCCTCCGTAGCGTACAGCATGACCTACCGGTTCATCATCATCCTGATACCGGCCATAACTTCTCTGCACTCAACGTCCCCCGCTGGCATAAAATACTGAGCCTTTCCGCAGCCTGCCATGAAATGACCCAGCTGGGTTACCTCGGAGTAGACCTGGTTCTTGATAAAAACCTTGGCCCACTGATTCTCGAACTCAATGCTCGACCCGGTCTTGCCATTCAGATCGCCAATGGCCAGGGGATTGAACCAAGACTCAAAACCATTGAGTCACTTCGAAAACATGATTTACCGATTGAAGAGCGGGTTGCTTTTTCGCAAAAGCACTTTGGCGTTTCAGCCAATAACTAACCTTGCCTGTATATAGCTCCGTGCCAAGGATGGCATGAATATCCTCACATCTCCGGTAACTTAACTGCCGCACGGACTTCACATACCGCCTTCTACTGTGTCAGAATTGCAGGCATGCTCTGTTTCTCCAGGAAGGAGGAATCTGAATTGCTACCCACAATAAATGGACGCCGAGCAACTACTTTGGAACCTGTTTCCTCGTTAGGGAAGACTAATCTGTTGTTTTCAACACAACATTTACTCAAAAAAAATGATAGCCAGCGGGTCCCCAATCAACCTGTCAGTTGGCTTCGCCTTGTATTTTTAACGCTGTTCCTCACCCTATCCGGATCACTGATTGCATCCCCGGTTTATCTTAGCGGTGATGATGCAATAGCTGACTTGGGGCTCGTTCCTGTTAAACCACCCACTGATATTTTTAAAAGCTCACAACCCTCTACGGGCAATTCACTGCAGTGGTATCGACTCGATATCGAACTATCACAGTATTCCACCCACGACTGGCTGATGGTATTCCGTCAGGTCCCCCATAAAAAGCTGGACGTTTTTGTCCCCACAAATGGTGGATACCTTCTCAAAAAAATGGGAATCGATGGTTCTCAATCTGGTATAGCCCCCAACGCCATGAAGCTTGAAATCAAGCCTGGAGAAACAAAGACATATTACCTACGCCATAACTCAGCCCCTCTAAACCAACTTAACCCGGAACTATGGCCATCACTGACCTATTTTGAAAAGCTCAGTGAACAACGAACGACCATTAGTTCGATTCAGACCCTACTGATTGTTACGTTGATTTTTATTTTCACCCTGACACTGAGAAACCGAACACCAGCTCTTTATTTATTAATCAGTCATATGCTCGCAGCCAATGTCATGATTCTGATGTGGGAGGGCGAAGTTTTCCGTGTTATTTCATGGCTGGGCGACCCGGGTCACTGGCTAATTTTAATGACAACCTTAGTATTAGTGACAGGCATTACCAGTTACCGGACCCTTGCACTTCTACCAATCTACAGCCCAAAAACAGACAGGTTGATCCTTTCGCTGAACACCCTTGGTATTGCCCTGGCGACTTATGCCATCGGTACTGAAAGTACTGCCCCCAAAGCGACAATGGAGCTGGCCGCTTTCTCTCTTCTGGGCAGTTTTACCCTGGTCGTCTTTGCAACAGCTTACTGCCTTTATAATGGTATCCGGCCAGCCAAGATGGCCTTTCCTTCAGCCCTGATCATGCTTCTTCTCCTTTCCTGGTCATGGTATACAGAAGCATGGCCAAGGAGCCTGCCTACTTATTCAGAGCTTCTTCTACTGTCTTTGCACGCCGCACTGCTGCCATTATTTTACTGGCACGGCCACCAGCAGAATTTACAGCACGCCATGTCTATTAGTGCCATTGCTCCTGCCAGCAGGAAACGGCGTATATTTGAGACAGCACTGAGACAACACCTGCAAAACCCGGACTCCCCCCTGGCCGACATTGATGTCACACAGAGGATTCTATCGACCTTTGAGGAAGTGTTACCGGGCATACCCGCCATGGTTCTCCACCATCAAAGAAATGAGTGGAATATTATTCTCAGAGACACTGAAGACTACTCAAAAACCGCTGACAACCTCAGAAAGCAGCTGCCTGCTATTGAAGATGACCTGCTAAATGTTACCTCTTCAGGCACTGAAACAAAGATTAATTTCAAAGACCGTTTTGGGACTATTTACTGGGTTTTCCCCCTGAATATTGAAGCCGATGATAAAACGCTTACAGTGTTGGCACCACTGAGACATCATCGCAATGCGACAACATGGCAAACCGCCTGCGATATAAGCAGCCATGCCTGCACATTAATGCAGGCAAACCGTCAGTCCCTCTTCTGGCAACAACAGGCCAGCCTTGATCCACTGACAGGACTTCTGAATCGAAGAGCTTTTTGCCAGGAGGCAGAAACCATTATTCAATCTTCACTCATGAATAACTCCACTCAGCCTTGCTGCGCACTGTTTATGGACATTGACAACTTCAAGCAACTGAATGATCAACAAGGCCATAATGCAGGGGATCAGATACTTAAAAATACAGCACTGATTTGCCGCAAGGCACTCAGGCAAAAGGACTTATTGGGTCGATATGGTGGTGAAGAGTTTGTGGCACTATTGCCTAATACAGAACCCTGGCAAGCATTTCGTGTTGCCGAACGGGTCAGAAATGCTATTGCCAGCGAACATGCCGAAAACAATAAATGGACCAACTGTAAGCCCATAACCGTAAGTATTGGTATTTCGGCCCTGTCCAGTGAAGCAAACTCACTGGACAGAATACTTGAAGAAGCAGATACAGCGATGTACCGGGCAAAACAGAGAGGTAAAAATCGTACATCAATCAGCGCCAGTCTGACCGATATCCGAATACCCTTATCGTAGTACCTTTACCATGCAGTAAATCAATGCTTTGACTTACTGAAGAGCTTCCCAAACGTACTGGTTGACTCCTGCTCTTTTGGCTTAAACTCTGCCAAGGTATTGGTAAAGTGCCTGAGCCTGTTTACAAAACCATTTGTCATTTACAATTTCCTTCTTCATCTTTTCAGCCAGCCCATCGGAGAGACCTTTCCATATTTCCAGAGCCAAACCCATCCCATTCATTTTACTAGCTGTGTAAATTTCAAGAAGTTTTCTACCCATACCCTCACTATCTGTGGGGTAGAATTTTTTCGCCTGTAAAAAGCGTGGAATCAATTCAACATAATCCTTATCTTCAAGCCTGTGGTTTCCTCTCCTCAAATATCGACTGAAAACTCCGCTGGCTCAAACTCTGTACAGTCCGGCCGGTCGGTTACGAATACATTGGATTTGGCATTGTAACGAGGCTCTTTCAACTGCTGCCTTGCAACCTGCAGGTCATCGGAGGTTTTTTTTGTATTCTCCTTCAGTCCAACCGGATGTGACATCCTTTCTCCTTTGTGGCCTTATGCAATCAACCGGGGGGTGTCCTTACAATAATTTTCCATTGCCTTAAGGATTACTGGATGAATGTTTTGCTTATCCAGCATTGCCACACCAAGTGTTGGATATGAGAATCGATCTACACTTTTATCAACTGGCGCCCCACCCGATGGGGTCAACTTTGTATTACTGCCAAGCCCCTCTTCTTTTTTATCACGTGAATACTCCCACAGGCTTCTGGTTAACCGTTCAACTGATTTTTTACAAACAACCAGCCATACACGGGATCTATCAGTTTCACTTAGATCTTTACCTTCAAAGGCCTGACGAATCATTTTCATGTCTTCACCGTGTGCAAGGTAACTAGCTTTATCCGTTTGCTGATCTTTCCTAACATTATCGGATTGATTTTTATGCATAGCCAAAGGCTGGCCGCCCGTCATTCTGGTTGTTTCCATAAGTAAAAAACCTTTGTTGTTTATATACAGGACTGCTTTTCAGGTAATTTATTATTACAATATGATAAAAAGAAACATTAAATTACTGGCTTAAATTAGCAAACAACTTCATTTACTGCATTTTTAAACAAGACATCCTCAGAATAAAAACCAAACTTGGATTTAAAAATCTAATCAATAATGATATTTATTTAAAAAATAAAAATCGAAACCTTTTTACCAGATAGAAGACATCATAGATTTTATTGATATCTTCGAAATATTAATGCTGTTGACTACTTCTATTTATAATAACTAAAGCTCAAAATAAATTCTTCGTACATAGCTAATTATTCAAAATAGTCGCCGTACATAGTCCAAAATCATGCTGACGGACTGGTAACTGAAATCACTCTAATTATCAACAACGAGGGTATATTTACATATACCACTCTCTTAACATAAGCGCTTATAATTAAGTAATTTTTCACTGTCTTTCCGCTTCAGGTTTACTCGAAAATGTCGAAAGGATCCGGCCTTCATAACAATGCTCCCAGTCAAAAGGAGCAACAAAAAAAGAAGCTGGAAAACGTTGATCTCAAGCTGGAAGAACGTGATCAGCGCTGGCTTGAGAAAGTTGCCAGAGCCCCGCACCAGGAACCCTGGAGCGTCACCATTCTTCAATACGCATGGACCGCAGGTCCGGTCACCTTGATGGCCGCCTACTTTGGCTACTACTTTGCCTACGGCGTCATGATGCCCCTGGAAAGGGCTTTTTACTTTCTGGGCTATTCTGTCATCGCCGTTGCCCTGGGTGTCGGTTACCGCCTGTTCCATAACATGACTCATGGACGACAGCAGGCAAAAGACCGGATAAACCTGCTCAGTCTGATCGATCAGGTTCCTGAATTAATCTATCAGGTTCGAGACCTTGGTCAGATCAACATGACAGAAGAACAGCGACGTATTCACTCAGCCGGCATACTTCTGCGTAAACTGGATCTTGGGCCTGAATGGGTATCCACTGCCATTGAAGACCTGACAGGCAATCAGCAACTGGCAAAGCAGGCTGAGCGGATTGAAATTTTTCGCCGAGCCGGTCTCTATAACAGAATGAAGGATATCATTGAAGAGGCCGGGGAAGCGTCTGATAAAGCCTTTCAATCCCTGAATGAGAACCACCCCAGAACAGCTGAAGCACTGAAGAAGCGCCTGAGTGGTATCGTTGCCCGCCCACACCATGGGCAAAAGCGTGAACCCCTGTTCATCGAGCGGATTCTTTCCGCTATTGAAGAAGGCAATGAGAACCTGATGACCCTCCACGATGTGGAGGAAATGCTAACCCTTTGCTTTGAGCTGATCTGCGGCCGGGAAATTGCTTACCTGAAGATTGAGTACACGGGTCACTGGGACCTGGCAAGAGCCCTGGACAAGCTGGAAGAAGAACGTAATGACCTTCGCATCAGCCGCGCACGGGTTTACTCTCGCCTCAAGGCATTAACCACTTACCTGAATAACATCGGTATTCCTTCAGAGATTGGCAGTGGTAACGGGTTAAGTACACACAAGCTGCTGACTATTGCGACTAAATCTCTGGACACCCTGAGTCTGCAGGTTCGGGAAGTTCGTCAATTAACCCTCTCTTTACAATCAAAAGCAGGCCCCCAGAAAAAAGGCGCCAGAAAGCATCTTCTGACGCTTTCCACAAAAAGCCAGCAGTTGGAAAAAGCATTACAGATATACAACGAAAGTCATCGGGCTTACCTGAAACAAGGGCGAGATAGCCTGCTATTAAAACGTGCCCTGAAAAACTGGCAGAAACTGTCCAGTAAATATCAGCATCAGAATAATGAGAACCTTAAACGAAGCCTGACTATTTCCGAGCAGACTATTTTTCTGGATGATGAGGATAAGGCTGAGGTTACCCAGCGTATCCGACAATATCTCAGGGAGTCTCCCGACCTGCAAAAGAACCGGCTCGAAAACAGTCAGGATGATTCCTCTCTTCTGGATGCCGGGCAAAGCCTGACGGAAGCCTGCGCACGGGATATTGCTATTGAGATTGCTACCATTCTGGACCCCTACATCCACCTGCATGACCCTCAGATTCAGCGCGCGATCGAAAGCGCCAATGCCATCAGCCTGGCCAACATAGAACCGGGCATGAGCGCCAGAACCAAAGCGGTCTGGGGGGAAGCCATGGCCAGTGCCGTTGAAAAGAACCTGGCCACCAGCGCAGAAAAACTGGCTCAGAACTTAATCCGCTATTACCGGGTTCCACTCAGCGATCAGACCATTAATTTCCTGGTCAAAACGTATAATGCCAGCCTTGAAAGACTGCAATTTATCGCCAGGTACGAGACGCCTCTCAGCGCGTCTTACTCGCTGGACAATGTTTCGTCCATGGAAGTGCCACAATCAAAAGAAAACTGGCAGATTGACCTTTATAACGCCAAGAAAACCATAACCCGCATGAGCCTGAAGGGCATGGTATAAACGGTGATCCATTACAACAAGGAATACGTAATGACTCACGATGGTTAACCACCGAAGGCGTGGGGATTAAACAGGATGCGGCATACCGAAATATACCTATATAAACAACAAGCGTACCATTGCTCGTTAATTCTCATCAGGCATGGCGGCTGCAATAAAACATCCTGAAACAGTGCCCACCCCTCTCCATTTAGTATGTTCTCCCCTGACCTTATTGTGGGGTGAACACTGGTCCGGAGTCCGGGCTCTGGCTGAAGCCGGGATTACGTTCTATGATGCAGTGGTCAGGCGAAGCTAATAATTTATCTGTGGAGGAGTTTTATGATTCTGGAAGAAGTCATAGATCTCTCGCGCTTTCAATTTGCGATTACTGCGCTCTATCATTTTCTGTTCGTCCCACTGACGATTGGCATGACCTTTATCCTGGCGATCATGGAGTCCGTCTATGTCATGACGGGCAAACAGATCTATAAAGACATGACCCGATTCTGGGGTAAACTCTTTGGTATCAACTTTGCCATCGGTGTGGCCACCGGTCTCACTATGGAGTTCCAGTTTGGTACCAACTGGTCCTATTATTCCCATTATGTGGGCGATATCTTTGGAGCGCCTCTGGCCATTGAAGCGTTGATGGCCTTCTTCCTTGAGTCCACGATGGTTGGCATGTTCTTCTTTGGCTGGGATCGTCTGAGCAAGGTTCAGCACCTTGCCTGCACCTGGCTGATGGCCATTGGTACCAACCTGTCCGCACTCTGGATTCTGGTTGCCAATGCCTGGATGCAGAACCCTATCGGTGCAGAGTTCAATTTTGAAACCATGCGCATGGAAATGACCAGTTTTGCCGAACTGGTCTTTAACCCGGTTGCCCAGGTTAAGTTCATCCATACCGTGGCTGCCGGTTATACCACCGGTGCCATCTTTGTCCTGTCTATCTCTGCCTACTATCTGCTCCAGAACAGGGACATCGGCTTTGCCCGTCGTTCTTTTGCCGTTGCTTCAGGCTTTGGTCTGGCTGCCATTCTGTCCGTTATCATGCTCGGTGACGAATCCGGTTATGAACTCGGTGACGTTCAGGAAGTAAAACTGGCTGCGATTGAAGCAGAGTGGGATACCCATCCGGCCCCGGCCAGCTTCACCGTTATCGGTATACCGGATCAGGAAAACATGGAAACCGATTACGCCATCAAGATTCCTTATGTCATGGGTATTATTGCGACCCGCTCACTGGATGAACAGGTGGCTGGCATCAAAGACTTGATCGAAGGTAAGGTCCCCCGCATCAAGAACGGCATGGTTGCCTATGAATTACTCCAGAAGCTGAAGGCTGGTGAAGATACACCCGAGAATCGTGCAGCATTTCTTGAGGTCGTCGATGACCTGGGTTATGGCTTGCTATTAACCCGTTATACAAATGATATTCCGTCTGCTTCGGATGCAATGATCCGTCAGGCAGCGGAAGATGCTATTCCAACAGTATGGCCACTTTTCTTCGCCTTCCGTATTATGGTTGGCTGTGGATTCCTGATGCTCCTGCTGCTGGTCACTGCGTTTGTTAAAACCGCCCGCCGTACCGAATACAAGAGTCGCTTCTTCCTGAAGCTCTGCCTGTGGTCTTTGCCATTGCCCTGGATTGCCAGTGAAATGGGCTGGTTTGTGGCCGAGTTTGGTCGTCAGCCATGGTCTATCTCAGGCATCCTGCCAACCTATCTGTCAGCATCCACACGAACCGTTACAGACCTTTATCTGAGTATTGCCGGTTTCACGCTGTTTTATGGCATCTTTGCCATTGTTGAAGTCTGGCTCATGGTTAAGTACTGCAAAATCGGCCCAAGCAGCCTGCATACTGGGCGTTATCACTTCGAACAAAAACAGACGATTGCTGATGGCGATCTTTCCAGCAACCTCCAGGGAAAAGCATAAGGAGCGATAACGATGGATTATGAAGTTCTCCGATTTATCTGGTGGGTTCTGATTGGTGTTCTGTTCATCGGTTTCGCCATCATGGATGGCTACGATCTGGGCACCGCAAATCTTCTGCCATTCATGAGCAAAAACGACACCGAACGTCGAATCATGATTAATGCCGTAGCCCCTCACTGGGACGGTAATCAGGTATGGCTGATTACTGCTGGAGGCGCACTGTTTGCAGCCTGGCCTACGGTTTATGCCACTGCATTCTCCGGTTTCTACTGGGCAATGGTACTGGTTCTGTTTGCTCTGCTGATTCGCCCAATGGCGTTTGATTATCGTTCCAAACTGCCTGATCCCCGCTGGCGTAATGCCTGGGACTGGGGACTGTTTGCCAGTGGTATCGTACCTTCCATTGTATTTGGCGTGGCCTTTGGCAACCTTTTTGTTGGCTTTGGGTTCGAGCTGGATGGCTTCATGCGCTCCAGTTTTACCGGCTCGTTTTTTGACCTGTTGAACCCGTTCTCACTGCTTTGCGGTGTGGTCAGTGCCTCCATGCTGACCATGCAGGGTGCTGTCTGGCAGAAAATGCGTTCTGGTGACCCGATCCGCCATCGTGCAGCTATCGTTGCCCGTTACTCTGCCATCTTAACGCTGGTCACCTTCGCTATTGGTGGTTTCTGGCTTGCTCATATCAATGGCTACCAGATTACCAGCATTGTGGATACGAACGCTCCTTCCAACCCCTTGAACAAGACCGTCATTCTGGCGGAAGGCGCCTGGCTGAATAACTACAGTCTGTACCCAATCATGATGATCGCGCCGGTACTTGGCTTCCTGGGTACGATTGGCGTCATTATTTTCTCTGGCACCCGACAGGATGGCCTGAACTTTACGTTCTCATCACTGGCTCAGGCTGGAATCATTATGACTGCAGGTTTCAGTCTGTTCCCATTTGTACTGACATCCAATACTCATCCTGAGTTCAGCCTGACCCTCTGGGATGCTACCTCCAGCTTTATGACCCTGGCGATTATGACCGGTGTTGCTGTGGTATTTGTTCCCATCATTCTCGGCTATATCACCTGGTGCTTCTACAAGCTCTGGGGTCGTATGACCGCTGAAAAGATTGAACAAGAAAGTCATTCACTTTACTGAATCAAGAGAAAGGGAGCTGAATAATGTGGTATTTCGCTTGGTTACTGGGTGTTTTACTGGCCTGTGCCTTCGGCATCATTAATGTTATGTGGTACGAATTTCACAGCGATCATTTTGACAATGAAATCAACGAGATAGAAGTAGAGAGAAAAATTTAGGTTGCAATTTGATTGTAACCTAAGCCTATAAAACGGTACCAAACCGTACCTTCGCTGCAATTTGCTGTGAATGTTGTACCGGGAAAATGGTACCGTTTCTTTTGTATCTTCCTGTTACACTTGGCTTTTCCCGAGATTAATCCTTTGTTGCTTCTGTCCTAAGTCAAAACACCCCGCCCAACTGTTGCGATAGTTCAAATAAACGCCAGCTTCCTCATCTTTTACTTCTTACTTCGTAAATACACCACTACCGGCTAAAACCTCACTATCGTACTATTCCAGAACTATTAAAAATGTCCCACTAGAGCTATCTGGCCCCATGCTCCCCAACCTCAATAAAAGACGTTGGTACAAGCCACGGGCGGTAGCGTCCGTGCGACCAGAGAATCGGGGGTCGCATATAATCCCGATTCACAAGGGTAAGTTTGAGGTTCCGACACAATTTGTGATTCGGACTTTTGTACATCCAGATGCTCCTACCCGGACATGCTGCGGAGTAATCCAAGGTGTGAAGCTCCGGGGACAAAGCCTTTAAGCTGGTAGTCTCAACCGGTGGCAGGCCAGGAGCGAACCGGACGGGTGAACGTAAGTGAAGAGTTTAAAGCTTCGTCACCGCCAATCTGCCAAAGAGACTGACAGGCAGAGCCCAAAAAGGGATGCAGGCAGGATCAGAGTTTGGACGCGCTAAATCTGACGATGTCGTAACGCCTGCCGGAGTAAAGATTCCACCCTCCCCGGTTCATTTGACTCAAGCTTATCAACTGGGTAAACCCTATTCATTCCTTCGTAGAAGGTATCCTGACCGCAAGGAAAGGGGATGGTGGAGAGGGTAGAGGAGGTCGGAAAAAGCGAACGCTGTCTTGTAATGAGGCGGATAGGGTTTCGAACTTTGACCCAATCCGAAAGGGTGCCCACTTCCGACTGGTCTTAACGATAGACAAACTCTGCTATGACGTTTGTCTGTGGAGAGGGTTAGACAATGCTAGTCATTGAACCGACCACAGGACACCAGCACTCTGGCTGGCCGGGAATTAACTGGTCAAAAGTCGAAGCCAGTGTTCGTCGGCTGCAAGGCCGTATCTATCGTGCGGCAGAGAACCGCCAGTGGAAGAAGGTGAAAAGCCTTCAGAAGCTGCTGGTTCGTTCACTGGCTGCGAAGTTCCTGTCTATACGGCAGGTAACTATGGAAAATCGCGGCAAGAAAACGCCGGGCATTGACGGGGTAGTATGCGATACACCGGCAAAACGTCTGGCGTTGCTCAAAGAAGGATTGACACTGGGAGGGTATAAACCCAAGCCGGTGCGACGGGTATACATTCCCAAAGCCAATGGCAAGCAACGCCCTCTTGGAATTCCCACTGTTAAAGATCGAGTCATGCAGGCACTGGTGAAGTTGTCCATGGAACCAGAATGGGAAAGCCGTTTCGAGGTTAATTCCTATGGCTTTCGACCGGGACGATGCTGCATGGATGCCATCACTGCCATTGCTCATACGCTGCGGGGGAAAAATAGCAGCAAGTGGGTGCTTGATGCGGACATCTCCGGTTGTTTCGATAACATTAAGCATGAAGCGATACTGGATCGAACGCCGGTGTTTGCTACGACAATACGTCGGTGGTTAAAGTCTTGCGTATTCTGGCGAGCGTGAACACCTATTCTGGTTAGCGTGAACACCTCCAGACCCTCAAGCATTGCCCAAGCCTATTTCTAGTCCAGGTGTTCACGCTCGTCCAATTTACCTTTGGTTTTCCTCATGGACTCGCCCTTCAAATTAATCCGGTGGGCGTTGTGTGTCAGACGGTCCAGAATGGCATCGGCCAGCGTTGCATCACCGATGCTGTCGTGCCAGCTGGAAACCGGTAATTGGCTCGCTACAATGGTGGAACTCTGGTTGTGCCGGTCATCCATAATTTCCAGAAGATCGTTGCGCTGTCGCTGGGTGATCGCTTCCAGTCCCCAGTCATCCAGAATCAACAGGTCAACCTTGGCTAACTGACGTAATTGCTTGCTGTAGCTGCCATCACCGTGACCAATGGTTAACGAGTGCAACAGACGTGAGATTCGCCAGTAACGAACACTGTAACCCCGCAGGCAGGCAGCGTGCCCGAAGGCACAGCTAAGCCAGCTTTTACCGGTACCACACGACTGCATGGATGCAGGAGGTAGAGCAATGCAGGAGCAATTGCCGAGGGGCCGGTAATTAACAGGTTTTGTTTCCGGTTTATCCAGTCACAGGTGACCAGTGTCGTCATTTGTGACTGGCTGATGCCTCGTGCCTGTCCATAGTCAATGCCTTCAATCGTAGCCGCCAGTTTGAATCGTGCTGCCTTGAGTAAACGGGCCAGGCGTTTATCGTTTCGCTCTGCATCTTCCTGGTCAACCAGGAGTGCCAGTCGTTCTTCAAAGCTGAGATTTTCATAGGTGCCCGGGTGTTCTCTTTGCACTTCCAGGGCATCAGCCATGCCGGTAAGACGAAGACTGCGT